>CAZTDV010000006.1:0-34810 GCA_964612195.1 uncultured Sediminibacterium sp. | reverse complement strand
GTTAATATTGTTGTCTGTTGCCATGGTAAAAAAGGAGAAGGGAACGATAGTCGTTCCCTTCTGTTGATTCTTAGCTTGTTGCAAATATACGTCAATTAGACCCTAAAATCCAAATTTTTGCCGTTCTTCAGATTTCGGAGTGTTTTAACAGCCCTATAATAGGTTAATTCCTACTTTTATAATCTTATGTTTAAAGTATTACTTTGGGCCTTAGCCATTTACATGTTGTACCGTTTCATTTTTGGGTTAGTTATACCTGTAAGTAAAACAGCCAGTCAAATCAAGCGAAAAATGTCTGAAATGCAGCAACAACAAGCTTTTCAGCAACAAGAATATGCACGCCAACAAGAACCTCCTCAGCAAAAACAAGCAGCTGCAACTGCAGTTAAAAAGGACGATTACCTTGACTTCGAAGAGATTAAATAGTTAATTAAAGGTCTAAATCTAATACCGTTAATGGGTGTTTTAAGTGAATGGTTTGTAAACCCAAAGATTGAGCTGCTTCAATATTTTTAAAGGTGTCGTCTATGAACAAAGTCTCTTCTGCAAGTAACCCCTGTTCATCTAAAATAGCTTGAAAGGATTCGGGGTAAGGTTTACGAAGGCCTAAAAATTGGGAGTAATAGGCTTTTATGAAAAGACTATTAAAATCTTCACCAGGATGCTGCATTCCAAATTTTTCAATAAAAGATTCATAATGAATTTGATTGGTATTAGAAAACAAGAAGATTCGATATTTTTTAGAGATGCTTTTGAGCCAATCAATTCTTTCTTTAGGAAAATCTAATAAGAGTGCATTCCAAGCTTGTTTAATTTGTTCGTTGTTCAGATTGGTTTTCGATTCTTTACGGAAAGCGGTATAGAATTCTTCCTCGTTTATTTTACCAGTTTCTAATAATTCAAATAAAGGATTTGAAAAATGCTGTGTAAACATTTCATTGAATTGCAAAACACCTAAATTAATAAATGCCTTACTTGTTAAACTGAAATCAATATTCAGAAACACTCCACCTAAATCAAAAATGATGTTCTTTATTGGCTTACTCATTGTTAATTAATCAATTTCATACCATAATGGCCTAATGCAGTAAATAATGCACATCTTGTGATTACTCCTGCACAACACCAAATTAATAATTTTTGTATAGACACATTTAGTCCGGTGCCAACTCCAATACTAACAGGGGCGCCCACAGTTAATGTACCAAAAAAGCCTAAGCCAATTACACCGTACTTTTCCCAAATTTTAAAGATAAGGGCATTTTTATTTTCTTTTTTTACTTTGGGCTTTCTGAATTTGCTGAAATACTGTTGTATTTGTTTGCCCAAAAAAGCAGCAACAAATACCCCAGCCAAACCACCAATAACAGTAGTAAAAAAAATTATCCATGGTGAAATACCAAATGCGAATCCAGCAGGAATAGCGGCGTAAATTTCAAAAGTAGCAAGCCCGGCAACTGTCAATATCTTGTAAAGCATAATATAAAACAAATATACATTCTTTCAATTGCCAGCAATTCATTGCAATAAATAGTCAACCTTGTTTTGAATAATATTAACAAAATAGCTGAAGTAATATATTTATTAACTTTAAGTGAATTAAGGTCAAATTGATGAATGTATGGACGATTTTGAGTTTCTAAATGAGAAAATAATTAACAAAATAAATATTGGCATTGTTTATTCAGATCCAACTGGAATGCCTGTTTATGCAAATAAAGCAGCAGAAAGAATTTTAGGCTTAAAAGTAGACCAACTAACCAAATTAAGGTCTCAAGAAGAAGGATATTTGATATTAGATTTTGATGGAAATATTTTTCCCAAAGAAGAATACCCATCGGCTATTGCAATAAAAACAAAAAAACCAGTAAGAGAAGTTATTGCAGGAATACACGAAATCAAAAGAAGGCATACCACATGGGTAATGTTAGAATCTGAGCCAGAATTTTTGGAAGATGGAATAACGCTGAAAAGAATTTTAACTACCGTAACAAATATTAGCTCTCAAATATCCATTGAAAAAAAATTACGTTTTCAAACCAAGCTACAAAGCTTGATGATGAAAACGGCCAAAACCTATTTAAGTGGTTTACAGAATGAGCCAGAAATTGCCGTTCAAGAATCTTTAGCGGAACTGGGTATTTTTTTAGAAGCAGATAGGGTATATATTTTTGATTATGACTTTGAGCATTTATTGTGTAACAATACTTACGAATGGTGCAATGCAGGCATCAAAGCGCATAAAGATGATTTGCAAATGGTTCCCTTTGCTATTATGGAGGATTGGATAAGCCAACATTCAAAAGGTTTATGTATTCATATTCCCGATGTTAATGCGCTGCCAATCAACAGCACATTAAGGAATGCGTTAGAAGCTCAATCCATTCTCAGTTTATTGACTGTTCCAATAATGAATGAAAACAAGTGTATTGGATTTGTAGGATTGGATATGGTGAATAAAAAACATTTTTTTACTGATCAGGAACAAAACTTATTGAAAATTTTTGCGGAAATGCTTTCTAATATGCAAATTAGAATTGACTCCAATAAAAAAATTCAAGAAAGCGAAAGAAAGTACAGAGAGATTACAGAAAATATTGCAGATTTAATTTGGACCACAGACAAGGAATTTAAAATGAACTACTGTAGTCCATCTATCGAAACAATTTTTGGTTACACACCTGATGAATTTCTTTCGGGTTCAGTCAATGAAAAATATGCACCAGAAACAATTGAAAAATACTTAGAAATCATTCAATCATTTAAAGAAAAATTAAAGAATGGAACATTATCAAACAAAGATCTTTGGCAGTTAGAAGGTCAAGCCATTAAAAAAAATGGCCAAGTATTTTGGTTTCTTACTGTTATGAAACCAAGTTGGAATACTGAAAATCAAGTAACGGGTATTCTAGGAATCACTAGAGATATTACCAAAGAAAAAAGAGCGCTTCTAGAATTACAAGAAAGCGAAGAAAGACTACAAAGAATTGTAAACAGCCCAACCCATTATGTATTAAGAACCGACCTCACTGGAATGCATACTTACTGGAATAAAACTTTTGAAAAAGAGTTTGGGTGGATGTATAAAAGTAAGGGACTGGCCAAAGGAGATTCATTAACTTCTATTTGCAGTTATCATCATAAGCGAACCCAAGAAGTAGTAATGGAGTGTATCATGAACCCTGGCACAGTTCACCAAATTGAACTAGACAAGCCCTCAAAAGACGGAGGAATCATGACAACGCTTTGGGAGTTTGTTTGCCTAACAGATGCCAATGGAAAACCAAGTGAAATGCAATGCATGGGTATTGACATTTCAGATAAAAAAATAGTTGAAGAACAAGTTAGGAAGCTTTCTAGATCGGTGGAACAGATCCCCCTAACCGTTGTTATTACCAATTTAGAAGGAAATATTGAATATGCCAATCCGTATACTTTTCAAACTACTGGCTACACACAAGAAGAGTTATTGGGTAAAAATCCGAAAGTACTAAAGTCTGGAGAAACTAGTTTAGAAGAGTACCAACATTTATGGGGGAATATTAGTCATGGGAAAGAGTGGAAAGGTATTTTTCATAACAGGAAAAAAGATGGAACTTATTATTGGGAACAGGCAACTATTGGCCCTATCTTAAATGAAGAAGGAGAAATAACACACTATATAGCCATTAAAGAAGATATAACGGAAAGAAAAAAAATACAGGATGAATTAAAAGATTTAAATCAACACTTAGAAGAAAAAATTAAAGAGCGAACGATAGAAATTGAAAATGCCAATCATTCTTTAATCAATGCCAATAAAGAAGCTCAAAAAGCCAACCAAGCTAAAATAGATTTTTTGTCTAAAATGAGCCATGAGTTAAGAACACCTATGAATTCTATTCTTGGATTTGGTCAATTATTGCAAATGGGAGAATTGACACCTATTCAAGAAAAGGGAGTACAACATATATTAGACAGTGGAAAACATTTATTAAACCTAATTAATGAAGTGTTGGACATTTCTAGAATTGAATCAGGAAGAATAAGCATATCAGTAGAGCCCATTGAAGTATACGAAATAATCAATGAAGTAAAAGAGAGCTTACAGTTTTCTGCCAATCAAAAAAATATCCGTTTAACCAGCCAGTTAAATAATACTGTTCCAACATATATACGGGCAGATCGACAGCGATTAAAACAGGTACTTATTAATTTAACCAACAATGCCATCAAGTATAATAATGATGGAGGAAAAGTAAATATTTCTGTTGATATTAAGCAGGCTTCAGAAGATGGTTATACCCCAATTCGAATTTCTGTTTCAGATACGGGATGGGGTATTGAAGAAAAAGATTTAGAGCGAATTTTTATCCCTTTCGAAAGGATTGGTGCGGAGAAAACAAATGTAGAAGGAACTGGATTAGGATTAGCAGTAGTGAAGCAACTGGTAGACTTAATGGGCGGAAAAGTGGGAGTTAAAAGTATACCAAGCCAAGGGAGTACGTTTTGGATTGAATTACAACAATGCCAAAATCATTTAGACCTCATTCAAAAAGAAGCGATACTAAGCCAGCATACTGCAATTCATGATCAGAATGGAATTATATTGTATATAGAAGACAATATGCCTAATATTGAATTGGTTCAGGAAATTATTGACACAAAGCGAAAGGGAATACAGTTGGTTATTCATATGCAAGGTAATGGTGCAATAGAAAAAGTGGTAGAAGTAAAGCCCACCCTTATTTTACTAGACTTAAATTTACCCGATAAACATGGTAAAGATATATTGGTAGAGTTAAAAGCAAATGATACAACCAAACATATTCCTGTAATTGTAATTAGCGCTGATGCAATGCCCAACCAAATCAATGATTTAAAATCATTGGGGGCTATTAACTATTTAACCAAGCCCATTGAAATAAAATCTTTTCTAGATGCTGTTGATGGAATAATAAATAATTTATGAAAGAAGATCTAAAAGACGCCAAAATACTTATTGTGGATGATACTTTAGCCAATATTGAAGTATTAGAAAATCTACTGATGATGAAGGGTTTTACAAATGTGAAATCTTTAAGCGATTCAACACAAGCCATCAATACGATTAACTCTTTTAAACCGGAACTGATATTACTAGATCTGATGATGCCTCAGGTTTCTGGATTTGATATTATGGAGGAGCTAAAAAAAGATCCTTCGGCATTTCCTTTAATGCGTATTCTTGTTTTAACTGCAGATATTACACCAGAATCAAAAAAGAAAGCCTTATCTGGAGGTGCCAGTGATTTTCTTACCAAACCATTCGATTTAACTGAGGTAGATTTAAGAATTAAAAATTTACTTTATACAGTTTATTTATTGTCGCAATTGACCAACCAGAATGCAATACTAGAAGAAAAAGTAAAGGAGAGAACGTTAGAGCTAGAAAAAAATCTTGCTGCAATAGAGTTACAAAACAAAGCACTTCGTGAAATATCTTGGATACAATCTCATGTTGTTAGAGCTCCTTTAGCCAGAATGATGGGTGCAATTTCATTACTGGAGATTAAAGACGATGCAGGCGTTACGCAAGAAGAAATCATGGATATAGTTATTACTTCAGCCAATGAAATAGATAAAACCGTTAGAGAGATTTCTGCCAAAAGTGCTCAAGCTAATATATAAGGAGTCATTTTAACAGTTTATCTGCTAAATTCAAGACAGAAGGGGCTAATTTTGCAAACTGGCATTTTATATGATGGTAGCAAACAAAATAGTATCCCCCCACTATGAAAAAATCAATCCTTCTAATCCTATTAACGTTTGGTCTATCTATCCAGGGATTCAATAAAATGTCTTTTAATCCTATCAGTAATTTAGTTGTAAAGATTGAACTGCTTTCTAACAAATTCAGCATCAGTAAAGAAGCCATCAAACATGCATTGAATGCCTATGAAAAATTAAAATTAAGTGGTCAAATACTTAATCAACGTTATCTAACTATAGCAGATTTCAGTAAACCAAGTTCTGAAAAAAGACTTTTCATCATCGATATTAACAAAATGGAACTAGTGCTCCAAACCTTGGTAGCACACGGTCGTAATTCTGGTACTTTGTTTGCCAAAGCCTTCTCTAATAAAAATGAATCATATCAAAGTAGTTTAGGATTTTATATTACTGGAGATATTTATAGAGGAAAACACGGAATGTCTTTACAATTATCAGGAATTGAATCAGGAATTAATGATAATGCAAAAAAGAGGGCAATTGTAATGCATGGAGCCAATTATGTAAACAATCAACTAATAAAACAACAAGGTTATATTGGTCGTAGTTTGGGTTGTCCAGCAGTTCCACAAAATGAAGTAAAAGAAATCATACATACTATCAAGGGGGCTTCATTATTATATATTTATGCACCCAGTAATAATTATACAAAAAAGTCTAAGCTGATTAATGAACCTGCTTTGATTGGCTAAGTCAGGGTATATTTATCCAGTACTTGCAAAAATAAGGAAACATCAAAGGGCTTAGTAAGATATTGCTTAACGCCTGCAGCTAGAAGTTTATCCACTTGAGATGGTAATGCATCAGCACTTACTACAACAACCGGTATGTCTTTTATTTGCTGCTCATTTTTCAATAACTCAACTATCTCAGCACCATGTATATCGGGTAAGTTTAAATCTAATAAGATTAAATTGGGCTTATATTGGTGAGCCAATGCAATTGTTTCTTTACCATATACAGAAGTAACCAATTTTACATTTGGACGCATGGCCAATAAAATTTGTGTCACCAAATCGATATTAGAACTATTGTCTTCTATATAAAGTACTAATGCCTGATCATTTGGAATCTCTTTTACAAGATTGGCAGGCAGCTTTTCATCAATTTTCACCAATTCTACTACAGAATTGGTTTTGGGTAATTCAATCCAAAATACACTTCCCTCATTTAGTTTACTTTCAACTCCACAGATACCACTCATTAGCGTTGTGTATTGCTTTACAACTGAAAGTCCTAATCCTGTTCCTTCTACTGCAGAATTTTCAGCACCCAATCGTTCAAATGGGGTAAATAACTTGGAAATTTTTGTTGAATCAATACCTGGTCCGTTATCGGCAACAGAAATTCTAATATAAGCTTGATCATGGTCATTAAACTGCGCTGCTGAAATCTTCACCCATCCCTTTTTACCATTGTATTTTATTCCATTATTAATGAGATTAATTAAAACCTGCTTAAGCCGTTGCTTGTCTGCCTTTATAAAAATTTCGGCTTCATTTGTTAATCCATTAATCAAATCAACCCCATACGAATTTGCTGTTGGTGTTAAAGTTTCAATAACATCTCGAAATACATTATTCAGTTTAACCGATTCCACTGAAATAGATATTTTACCTGCTTCAATTCTGGAAATTTCAAGTACTTCGTTAATTAGGTCTAATAAATGTTTCCCGCTATTTAAAATATGATGAACAGATTTTTCTTGTTTTTCATTTAAGGTTCCCAATTCTAACAATTGGGCAAAGCCTAAAATAGCATTCATTGGAGTTCTTAACTCATGACTCATTCTAGACAAAAATTCACTCTTAGCATGATTAGCTTGCTCTGCTTCAATTTTTGCTTTTGATAATTCAGTGTTACTATTTTCTAATTCAAGGGTACGTTCTGTAATTTTATTTTCAAGGTTAATATTGAGTTGCTTAATCTCATGTTCAATCTTAATTCTTTCTGTTATATCTTCTTTAATTGCAATAAAACTAGTAATAGTTCCTACTTCATTAATTATAGGAGTGATTGTAGTAGACTCCCAGTATAAGGATCCATTTTTTCGTCGATTATTTAGCACACCACGCCATACAAAACCAAAATATAATTTATTGTCAAGTACATTAATACCAATTCAAATTCCATTACTTATAGGAGGCCCAATACTCATAGTGCCCAAAATGTTTATTCCTAAAACAATAAGAATTTTATAAAGCTTTTTGTATACTAATTTCTGCTTGGGATCAAAGTAAGTTATGTATTATAAATTTTATTCTTTTTAATTGTCAAACCAATTACTGCAAAGCCAGAAGCTAAAGCAATAAGCCCCATTAAGGAGAAAATCCTAAGAAGCTAATTATGTAAGCAATACTGCTATTGAACAATTAGGCTATTTAGGTATCAGCCAAGGTTGCCCTGCTGTACCTAATAATCAGGTTGCTGAAATTATAGAAACCATACAAGGCGAGTCTTGCTTCTTTATATATGCAAAGGATCAGCAATATATTAAGCATTCTAAATTTTTCGGATAATTTTTTCACTAAGCAATTTTTAAGGTAGAATCAATTTCAAGCCATAAAAAAGAGCCTACCAAAACAAGAATACCAATTAACAATACTGGTAAATTATATCCATAAGACGAAGCTAAATAACCAAATAAAACAGTACTCAAATAGGCACCTGTTAATCCTGCAGTATTCATAGAACCAGAAACAGCTCCACTCTGTGTTCCACCTAAGTCCATTGCAACAGCCCAAGATACTGGAGCAGTAACATCCATAAAAGCCATCCCAGCCCCTAGTGCAATTATTGCAATAAAATTATCAGATATTAAAGAGGCACTAATTAAACAAATCCCCGAAATAAATAATCCAATCATTGGAACAATTCTTCGCCCCCACTTTTTGCCAAATCGCAAACATGCCTTATCACTAAGCCAACCTCCTGACAAGCAACCAATCGCAGCAAGAATATATGGTAAAGATGATGCCCATATAAGTTGATTTTTTGGAATGAGCCTTCCTTTTTCTAAATAAGTGTGAAACCAACTTTGAAAAAAGTATGCACCTATTGCATAGCAGAAATACATTCCCATAAGAAACCAAACATTGGGCGTTTTAAATATTCTCCAAAATTTATTTTTTTGCGCTATATCTTCATTTAAATCTCGGTTCAACTCTATTAACTCTAATTCATCTTTACTTATAGATTTACATGTTGCAGGTTCTTCTCTGTGCCAATAGACCCAAAATACAACCCAAACAATTCCAGCAGCTCCTAAAATATAAAAAGGCACATGCCAGCTGTACTTTTGTTGTAGTGGCAATACAATAAAAGGGGTTAACGCCGCCCCAATTCTCGAAGCACCCCAAATATAGGCTTGGGCCCTACCTCTTTCCAAAACAGGAAACCATTTGCTTAATATGATGGATATATTTGGGTAGGCACCTGCTTCACCAATACCAAACAGAAATCGAACGACTAATAGCATAATAAAACCCGATGAAAATCCAGTTAAAATTGTTAATACCGACCACCAAATAACTACTCTAGTAAGAACTTTCTTTCCTCCAATTTTATCGCCAAGCCATCCTGAGGGAATTTCAAAAGCACCGTATGCAATTGTAAATATACCCAAGATCCAACCCCATTGCTTAGTACTAATATGTAAATCTTCCATGATAGACGAACTTGCAGAAGACAATGCAATTCTATCTAAAAAAGTAATCATTGAAAGTACCGATAAAACAAGAAGTACCTGATATCTTTTTTTCATTAAATGAATTATTTTACTGCTCAATATTGTTGAATTTATATAAATATGGGTAAACTACATTAAATAAAAAAGAGGCTGTCTCAAAAAGACAGCCTCTTTTTTATAAGTTTAAAAATTATAAGGAAATATCGATTCTACCGAATATATATCTACCGTTAAAGCCAAATTGTTGAGCACTTCTCGAATAAATAAATTGACCCGAATTGTTATTACCAGCAATGCCAATTTTTTCTGGATATATATCTAATAGATTGTTAGAACCTACACTTAAATTGATCAATTTGCTGAGTTTATAACCAATCGATAAATCGGTAACTATTTTAGCGGCATAACGTTGTTGATTAGCAATAGTATTACTTGCTTCTGTTACTTTTCCAAAATAGTTGTTGCGAAGAAAAATATTGAATTTATTGATATTATAATTTAAAGTGAGATTTGCTTTTGTATTTGGTACAACATTTTCTAGATAAACTCTACTAGAATTACTAAAGTAAGTACTTTCTTTTCCAACTAATTTTGTTGAAGTATGAATAGGTCCTACCTGTTCTGTTTTATTAAAATTAGCAGCTAAATCTGCACTAAAATTTCCTTTCCCTAATGATGATTTATATGATATAATCACATCCAATCCTTTTGTATCTGTATCTAAAGCATTTGCAAAAAATGCGGCACTGGTTGCATTTGCTAAGGATAATAATTGATAAATTTCTTTGTCTACAGCTGATGCAGTTGTGGCATTGCTTCCAGTAAATTGACCAGTATAAATTACCCTGTCTTTGATGTTAGTAAAATAGCCATCTACTGTAACTTTTAACTTTCCAATACTACTGGTAAAGCCTAAGCTAATACTTTTAGATATTTCAGGACTTAATGATGGTATTCCAAGCAATTTAGCAGGACGACTATCGTTGGTAAAAGTACCCACTTCGGAAGCAACACCACTATTAAAAACAGTAGCAGTATTTGCATAATAACGCTGTTGTAATGAAGGTGCACGAAATCCTGTGCTTGCTGATCCACGGATGGTAAAAGTTTTGTTTACTTTATATCTTGCTGCAATTTTTCCATTGGTTGTAGACCCAAAATCACTATAGTTTTCAAACCGAATAGCAGCATCAACCAAAAAAGATTTTGAAAAACTTAATTCTGCATCTGCATAAACACTAGCGGCAGTTCTATTTGCACTCACTGCATTTTCTGGCCTAAAACCTGGGAAAACTTGTGCCCCACCTGGTCTTGGTGAACCATCAGGCCCAAACAATGTATTTACTGTTCCACTAAAATCAGGAATCAAAATCGGATTCCCGGTACCATCAACCCCTACTGAACGTGCTAGACCATAGTTGGCATAAGAATTTTGATCACCTGCTTTAATTTGATAATTCTCATACCTAAATTCACCACCAAAAGCAAGATTGGCACCTGCTAACCAGTTTACACCTTTACTAAAATCAATATTGGTAGTGTTTTGTGTAAACTTAGGACCACCCGCATTAAAACGAGTAGGTGATGCTTTACCTAAAGAAGCGTTTAGTGAATTTTCTACACTAAAATCAAATTGATTTTGACCAAACGTATTACTAAAATCCACATTCCATTCTTCTACTTTTCCTCTTATACCAGTAACAAATGAACGATCATAAACATCAGATCCTATGTATGGTAAAAATCCTGTTGGGTAAATATCTAAAACATTTCTAGACTCATTTGGCAAGCGATAGAAACCTGGCGCTTTTCCTTTTCTATAACCAATGCCACCAAATGTATAGAATTCCGCATTTTCATTAATTGGAATTTTGCTGTTAAATGCGAATTGACCACTTCTATATTCTGCTTGGCCTACAAGTAAACTATAATCTCTTCGAGTAGTATTTGTAGCAAGTAAAAAAGAATCTGTTTTATCTACTCCACCCGGAAATCTTCTGTACAAAGTGGCATTTGTTTCTCCTCCTCGGTTAGTTGGTTTCCTATAATCAAAAGAGCCTGAAAAATTAATAAAGCCTCCTTTAGAACCTACAGGTAAACCAAAATTAATCGCTGCTTGAAAATTTTGTCCATCAACAAATTTTTGGCCATTTGAGTTAGTATTATATGCGCCAGAAGTAACAGTTGCGCTAAATTTATTTACACTTTTTTTAAGTATAATATTAATCACGCCTGCAATAGCATCACTGCCATATTGTGCAGATGCACCATCTCTAAGAATTTCAATTCTTTCAATAGAAGACACTGGAATTGCATTTAAATCGGTACCAACACTTCCTCTGCCAAGTGTTCCATTTACATTTACTAGTGCAGAATTATACCGTCTTTTACCGTTTACCAAAACGAGTACCTGATCTGGACCAAGTCCTCTTAACGAAGCAGGATCAACATGATCTGTACCATCACCCAATGATTGGGTATTAGATGTAAATGATGGTGCAACAAAATTTAGAATTTGATTTAAATTAACTTGAGCACCAATACCTGCTAATTTCTTAATATCTAGTACATCAATTGGTACAGTTGTTTCTAATTGAGTTCTAGGGGTTGATCTACTACCTAATACAACTACCTCCTCTAATGAACTAACAATATCTAAATTAAAATCTAGTATAGTTGTTTCTCCTGCCAAAAGAGTAATGAGTTTAGAAACGGGTTCATAGCCTATGTAAGAAGCAGTAACAGTATATCTTCCTGGATTAATTGTTAAAGTATATTCACCTTTTGCATTTGTAGTTGTTCCGTATTTCCCCACTTTAATACTGGCATCTTCAATTAGAGAATTTTTTGATTTAACTAAGCCCTTTATAGTGGCATTTTGTGCTAAAGTCCAAGTGGTAATTATAGAAAAAATAAAGGTGAATACTAGCTGGTAAATATGTTTTTTGTTCATCATTGGTAAATTTTTTTCTTTGGATAAAAGACATTTTTTATCCGATCAATTAGTGGTTAAATAAAATAAAGTAAATTCTAGTACGAGTAGTGTTTATAACAACAGCAACAACATCGGGCATGAAAAGCAGATGTTGAGTTAAAAATAAAGTAGTTCATTAGAATACCTTTCAGTTTTGAGCTGCAAATATAGAAATTTTTATTATCCTACCAAATTAATAGACTTATAAAATATTTCCATCAATTGTATAGAATGAAGCTCAATAAATAATAGTTACACTTTAATTGAGTTATTGGAATCCAAATCAAATTACGTTTCAGTTTTTGTGAAAAGAGTTGAAAATTATTTTTTATAAATTCGGATAATAAAAAAAATCACCTAAGAAATGAATCATAAGTGGTTTTAAGTGGGCCACCTGGGTATGTTTCAGGGCCCAACTGATAATGAGGGTTTCTTGAAGTATTCCATACCTTTTCTTTTATTGATAGTCAATTAGATACAAGATTGAAATAGTTTTATATTTCTCACAATTCACCCATTTTAACTCGTTTTGGTGAAAACTTGGCAGAGACTTACCCCAAACAAAAAGGGTCTACGCTTTTAACAGCATAAACCCTTGATAAGGTTGCCTTTCGGCTGTGGGCCCACCAGGGCAGGCCCTATGTTTTTGAATTTTACTGGTTTTTTAGATATTTTTTTGTTTACAGGTTGCCTAAAAGGATGGATTTCAATTAGATGATGTTTTAGTAGGAAAGTTTTTAAATTCTTCGAAACATTGCCAGACAACCAGAGAGACAACCTATAAAACATTAAAATATCAGATTATGGTAATGCCTTTATTCAATTTTTACTTAAAAGATGTTCATGCAAAAACAGCCACACCTATCTACATGCAGTCAAAATACAACTGCTTTGAGAGATTAATGCTTACCACTAGCGAGAAAATTTTACCTGAACATTGGGATCCAAAAACAAAAAGAGCTATTGTAAAGTATAATAGGCTTGAGTATAATGCTATCAATGACTGGCTCAGCAAAATGGAAATGGCGGCAAAAGACTATTTTAGAAGTTGCAAGTTTGAAGGATTTATACCAACTGCAATACAATTGAAAGGTCATTTGGAACAAAAATTCAACTTGAATCCTAAACCACCAGTAATTATTCCAAAAGCAATACCAGTTACAGTCTTAAGTTATGTAGACAAATTCATTGCCAACGAAATTAATAATAAATCAGAGGGCACTATCTATGTATATAATACTTGCAAGAGGCATTTAACTGGATTCATTAATTTTCTGGGCAAAAAAGATATTGGGTTTGAAGAGATTGATGAAGATTTTTACAATGGCTTTATACAATATCTCAATGGCTTAAATTTTGCACGTAACACAGTTGGTAAGCAGATTAAGGTCCTGAAAACCTTTTTGAATGCAGCAACAGATAGAGGAACAAATAATAATCTCTTTTTCAAATCGAAACTATTCAAAAAACCAATAGAAGATGTAGATAAAATTGCACTCTCGGAAGCAGAAATACAAAGGATCTACTCATTAGAATTAAATGGAGAGGGGAGTATTGAAGCTGTAAGGGATTTATTTGTGATTGCATGTTATACTGGTTTTCGTTTCAGTGACTTTTCTACACTTACGAAAGAACATATTTCTGATAACTTCATAACTAAAACGACAATTAAAACAAAAGCAAAAGTCATTATACCGATTCACCCAATTGTAAGGGAAATACTTGAAAAATATGATAATGACATCCCTCGTGCTTACACCAATGCACATGCAAATAGTCTTTTAAAGGATATTGCAAAAAGAGCGATGCTCAATACAGATATCGAAATTATCAAAACAGTTGCTGGGAAAACAGTTAGGAACGTTTATAAAAAATGGGAGTTAGTATCGACTCATGCAGGTAGAAGATCTTTTGCAACCAATTCTTACTTAGCAGGTGTCCCAGCTATTTCAATTATGAAAATGACTAGCCATAAAAGCGAATCAGTTTTTTTACAATATATCAGAGTTAGTGAACTAGAGAATGCAGAACTAATACAAGGTCATGCCTTCTTCAATGTAAACACTTTCAATCAGGTTGCCTAGTTAGTTGATAATAATATCCTATTGTGAGCTTTTTAGGCTATGAATCCAATCTTCATAGTTTTTATAAATATTTTTTTGCCATTCCTTAATTTTTGATTCTACTGGAATGGATATAATTGAACATTGTTTATCTATTTTTTTTGCTGTTACTGGATGAAGATAATAACCATTTAGAGTTGTAAAATTAACTCCTGGATATATTAGAGCTGAGTATTTAGCATTATAATATTCATGATAAACATAGATTTGTCTCAAGTCTTCTGGAGAAGGGTTATAACCATTTAAGTTTTTCCATTTTGTATCAATAACCACACATTCTTCCTTGTTCAAATTTATAACTATGTCAGCTATTATTTTTGATCGATTTCCGAATTCAGGTTTCCAAAAATATTTAGTTGACTGCGCAGAAATAGTGTCATTTTTTGTTAGATATTTTTTCAAACTAGAATATATAAATTGCTCCCAAAGATCATTCATATCGAACATTATAGCAAGTACATCATTATTCCCCTTACTAATGTCTGGGTAATATCTTAAAAGTAATAAACGCGCTATATTAATAGCCTTTTTATAAAAAAGTGTTTTTCGGTTATAAACTATTTTGTCAAATATATCTGCTGTAACAACTAAATCTGGCATTTCAGGAAAATTTAGTAATAAATACCCTATACGAGACTTTAATCTATTACTTGTATTTATCCTTGCTATTAGCTTAATCGTTTTATATAGTATGAAATGAAGTTTATGTTCAATATCATAAGTTGTAAAACGAACATAAAATCTTTCATGATGTAAGTGATTCTTTTGAATATGTTTTCCAAATTGCAAACTACCCTTTAATGAAGTAACATTCCCTTCTTTTATCCTATATTTTTTGACTAAACCATTATGATAAAGATATTCAACTTCATTAAGGAATAATTCAAAATACAAATCAAGTAATGAGTCTGGTTTAATTTTTAAGCTACTACTACTAGGGGCGTTTATTTCAAAAGCCCCCACAGCAAAAAGCATATCAATTAAAATGTCTCTCCAGTATTTTACATCACCTTCGGAAATATTTTTTTTATCTGCCTTCGGCAATACCTCAACCACAATTTCCCCTACTTGAATAACCCCAACATATTTAGAAAATTTTATCCCATTATGAATTAATGAAAAATAAGGAATACGATTATTTCCAAAAAAAACTTGAAAAGCATTCAATATTTTTTCATCAAACCTTACATCATCAACTATTTGATTTAGTTTAATGGTTTGGTGTTCAAATACAGTAATATGATTTTTCTTAGTAAGCACTATTATTTAATAGTTGATTAATTGCTTTAATGAAATCATCAGCTTTCATTTTTGATATATCTTTTATTCTAAAAATAATTCCTTCTGAATATTCGCTGGATTCTGGGTAATCAAATTCTGCAAAAATTGAATCAGATGATGCTTCAATTTTTTCAATAAATCCTTTGCCAATAACCAACCCAATTTTACCATAATCACCAAAGAAATACTCTTGCAATAAGGGAATAATTTTATTTTGAAATGCTATTTGCAACTTGTCTAAATTGTTAACAGCTATAAAGTAGCTATGACCAATTTGATGATCTTTATCCAACAATCTTTCTATACGGGTATTAATTAACTTTAAAATTTCTGCGACATTAATTCCACTAAATGGAACGGAATCAAAATATTCAATTTGTGTTTCCTTTTTCCCCTCCTTTTTCATTTTTTGCCATATTTCCTCTTTTGGATCAAAATCTTCTTTTATTCCAAGAAATTGATATAACTCTTTTTCTTCTGATAAATATGGTTCCTCTTTCCATTCTAAATGTGGATATTTCCACCATAAATCATAAAGCTTTCGTTGTGGAGTTAACAAACTGGGATTTGGCCGCATTTCTTCAAAACTAAATCTTCTTCGTAATGCACTGTCGAGGGCTTCCACACTTCTATCGGCAGTATTCATGGTTCCAATAATATATAAATTAGGAGGCACACCAAATTTTTCCTTACTATAAGGCAATGTAACTTCTAAACTTTCTTCTTTTCCAAGGCGTTTATCTTCTTCTATAAGAGTTATCAACTCACCAAAAATCTGAGCAATGTTTCCTCTGTTTATCTCATCAATAATTAGCACATATTTTTTTTCTTCCTTTTCAATTATTAACGAAGGTTGGTATGATTTAAGTTTTTCAAGAATAGCAGGGTAATAAATTCCAACACCAGTTTTTCTTACTTCTTTTCGGTTATAGAAATAATCACGAAGTGTTGATATACTTAAGGTGTGACCTGTTCCACCACTAGCTTTCTTAAACTTAATTGAAGATTTTGTAAACCCTAATAAAGTATAATCATTACCCTCACGTTTTAAAGGAAATGAAATTTCGGGATTATCATTCCATTCTTCTTTCAATTTAACAAAAGCCTCCTCAAAAGATAATTGTTCTTTACTTCCTTTATTAGAATCTAACCAGTTATCGCGAGCAATTGAAGATATTAGTTTAAATATGCCTGGCTCAATGTCATAAATTACCTCTTGATCATTATTTAAACTTGGTTTAATTCCCTCAATAAAGTCTTCATATGTCATACTCTGATGAAAAGTGACAAATCCAATTTGACCATTAGGATTATCCCAGTCATCAATTAATAATTCATCAAATCTATCTTTCAAGTCACTCCTTTGCTCATAGTAAACAGGTAATGCTTTTTCTTTTAATCCATCAATTATGGAAACAGCTTTATTTATTGTATTAAAAGTTTTACCTGTTCCTGGAGGTCCAAATAGGATTTGATTATAAGGGAAAAGAGATTGTAGATCTTCCTCTTTAAACGACAAAGCATCACTTTCATTAACATTTTTACCGCTAAAAATCAAATCGATGTTTTCTTTAAAATTTACTTTACTAATTGTAGAACGATAAGCACCACGTCCATCAATAGTAAATGGTTTAAAATTTTTTTTCCACTCAACTTTAAGTATCTTCCCATCCCTAGGATTATCAATTACCGTGCCTATACCATGAATTTCAAGTACTGAAATTGTCTTACCATCTTTCTTTCTTGTATAACTAGTTTTAGCCGCAATTTGACTGCCAATAGGAACATTTTTTACTTTGTCAAGGTATTTATCATCAAATCCATTCTCCCAAATTCCGTTTTCGATAAATCGTGGTAATTGATTTTCAGTTTCTGAACCATACCAAAAAAAGCCAACGCAGTAATAATCAATGTGTTTTGCCATAAAGGTTTTTTGAAAAAACAGACTATTTTAATAATAGGGTATTTGAAAATACACAACTTTATAGTCATAACAAATAGAAACTACTTGCTTTATAAATATTATTTAAATTCTTTTAATAAAAGAATTAATATCCTTATTTGAGAAATATGTGGCTATTACCACCAATAAAGAAAAATAGTTCGAAAAAAAATTAATAATTCAAAATGTTTTATTAAGCTTTGAATATTGAATTGAAAAATTCATAATTGTAGAACCGTTAGTTCAATCATTACTCTCTCTATAACCAACGGAAAAATCGGTAAAAATGGCTAAAGCCAATTATAAACTCATTAAACCGATTTTATGTCGCAGACATTCATTGAAATTCACAACATTGACTTACTGAAACAGTATATCACTGATGCAGTAAAAGAGGCTATGGTTAGCTTCAAACCTTTAACTGAAGATAAAAAGGATAATCCGTTATTATCCAAAAAAGAGGCAGCAAAGTACTTGGGTGTCTCAATTGTTACC
Source organism: uncultured Sediminibacterium sp. (assembly GCA_964612195.1). Taxonomy (GTDB): domain Bacteria; phylum Bacteroidota; class Bacteroidia; order Chitinophagales; family Chitinophagaceae; genus Sediminibacterium. The sequence continues at coordinate 16,556 of CAZTDV010000006.1, read as the reverse complement.
CTTTCGAAATATATTAAAAAAGGTCAGGTAAAAGCGGTAACTATATCTGGTAGCCGCCAGCGTTTCTGGCAAGAGGATTTGGATAAGTCCTTAAAAATAATGAGGTGTTATCGCTAATGAGATACTTTCTCGTCCCATTTTCCCATAGTGTCCCGCAAAAAATTGTGGGACACATTAATGTCATAAATAAAATAAATTATATGTTAAGTATTAAAGAAAAAAAAGAGTTATTAACGAAAGCAACAGCAAATGGAAAATTATATTATACCTGTACAATACCAAATCTTAAACAGAAAGATGATGATTCATTTAAAACTGTGTCCAACCCCTGTCGCATAGATAGAAAAGCTAGTTTGAGTGTATATCGCAATAAGGATTACAATAAATGGTTGTATAATGATTTTGGGGATAGCAACTATCATGGTGACATGTTTGATTTTGCCGCAAAGCGTTACGGGATGGATATTAAAACTCAGTTTGCTGATATTATGGATAAAATGTGGGGGGATTTAGAACTGGACAAGATTGAACCAGGTGTATTGGAAAAATTGGCAACTGGATGGGATGGCACAAATAACGTGTTTTATTCAGGAATAAAAATACCTATTGCAAAATACTCAAGTACCCAATCATACAAAAAAGATGATGAGAAAGAAGAAGAACCATTATTGTTTTACAATGAAATCCCAGAAAATGAATTGACCCTATTAGAAAAGGAGTTTTTAGATAAAACTGGAATCGACATTTCGATAATGAAAAAATATGGAGCACATTTTATTAATCACTATTCTGAAGTTTACGAAGACCCAGCAAGGACTAAGCGTAGGAATAAGCCAAATTCAATTGTTTGGATAGTTTATGACTTCAAAAAATATTATAAGATATATCAACCTAATCCAAAAAGATTTTGGTACGTAGGAAAGAAAAGTAGAGTACAAAACTTTGGCACATCTCAGATTGAACGCCAATTTGAAATTCTAACCCCAGTATATTTAACCGCAGGTGAAAAAGATGCTCTCGTATTACTTAGTAAAGGTTACAAAGCTATATGCTTGAATAGCGAAACACAGTCAGTCTCCACTGAAATGTATAATGGCTGGCGTAACCACAACAGGTACGATATAATTGTAGCATACGATAATGATGCCACGGGTACAGCACAAGCAAATAAATTGCAAATAGAGTTGGGGGCAAAATATATAGTATGGCCCAACTGGCTAAAAGAGAAAGGTGGAAAGGATGTTACGGATTTTTTTGCATTAGGTGGCAGTAAAGAGGAGTTTGAATCACTTTGTGTAATTAAACCAAATGAAGTTAATCAAGATTGCAGACTTTCTGTAAGAACTGCTTTACAAAGATTGAGAGATGCAGAGGGCTGTCCAGATATTATTTCACACGCAGATGTACTTTTCCAAAGCAATGAATTGACTATCTTATTCGGTGATACTGGAAAGGGGAAGAGCATTTTTGCTGTAGGCTTGGCCGATGCAATCAGTAAGGGAACATCCTTTATGTGTCTTGAGAATAAATGTGAACCATTAATAGTACTGTTTTATGATTTTGAATTATCAGATAAACAGTTTCAAAAAAGATATAGCAATCCAAATGGAGTTTTCTATCATTTTAATGATAAGCTTTTCATTGATAATTTTGATCTCTCATCTATTGATTTAAGTGATAAGAAAGTGGTATTTGAAGAAGAATTAATGAAAAAAATAAGACTTGATTTGAAAGCAACAGGGGCTAAAGTTCTAATTATTGATAATATAACCTTTTTAACTGCATTCTCAACAGAAGATGGGCAAGTAGCAATGAAATTGATGAGGTTATTAAAAGAACTTAAAACAACGGAAGGAATATCAATATTGGTTTTAGCTCACACTCCTAAACGATTTGGCCTTGGTGGAATCACTTCTACTGATATAGCAGGTTCTAAGCACCTTTCTAACTTTGCAGATTCAGTCATGGCTCTCGGTGCCTCGAAGAAAGACACTAATATCAGATATATAATTCAGACCAAGGCAAGTCGTACTGGAGAAGTTAAATATGATGCAGAAAATGTTATTCTATGCGAGATAGAAAAAGAGGATTCATTTCTTACTCTCTCTTTTAAAGGTTATGGCAAGGAACAGGAACACTTAGTACCAATGAACAATGATACTCAAGAGGAGATGAAGCAGAAAGCAATTGAATTAAAAGAAATGGGTAAATCTTATCAAATGATTGCAGATGAATTAGGCACAAGTAAATCAACTGTAGGTAGATGGTTCGCACCACCAGTAACAACAAAGCATTAATGATCCCATTATCCCATCGTCTCATGTTACCCTAACTGAGACGGTGGGACTTTGGTTAAATAATATTCTAATAAAAAATATTATTTGCAATGATTTTAGTATAATTTTTATTAGCTGAATTATTTCTAAATCTTTGTACTGTTCTACTTTCATCTATTTTGATGACTAATTTTGGTGTATCAGAAACGATATAAAATGAAAAAGTTTAAAACAACGGCAGAACTAAAAGCCTTTTCAAAAAGAAATCAAGATATAATTCTTGATATGTATATTGATGGAATAAAAGATCATAAAGGGAAAAAAGGGATTGTATTTATTGACCTCAATGATTCAGGAGAAATAATAGGCTTTGGATATAATGTAATTGATCGAAGAAAGCTAAAATTCATCAATCTGTCATTAAATAGAAAACAAAGTAAAAACTTAATAGGAATTTATTGGGCAATCACTAAAAACGGCGAAAGTATAAATGCAGCAAAGCAAATTTTTGAACAACCTTTAATTGGTAAATACTCAATGATAGAATAGATTTTCTGGAAATAAGAGAATTCTGTTTAACTTTTTTTAAAGCGTATTTTTTCATTTCCAATATATCTTTAAATTCAAATAGCTTTCATGATAAATAACAAATTATTTGTATCTTAGGTTTTGTGATTTTATAAATGGTTTTTGATAAAATTTGCAAATACATATCTATATCAATAAAACTTTAGAAATATTAATATTAGTTTTTGGAAGTACTTTTTTCAAAACATGGCTTGGTGCATTGTGTGCCCATGTACTTTCTCTATACTCTAGTGAGTTTAATGGAACAATACCATTTATAAAAAATATATTTCCTAATAAAAGTGACAAATTTTATTTTAGGTGGGATTTCTTTTTGCTGCCACTAATAGGCGCTTTATTAGCTTATGTATTATTAGATCCAACAAATTTAAAGTCTTCAATATTTGCAGGATTAAGTTGGAGTGGGACTTTAATCGCATTAATAAAAAGAAACAATAATAACTTTGAAAATGGAAGTAAATCATGAACAGTGTTGATTTAACATATATAATACCAGTTATACTTTTAATACTTTCAATTCTTTTGTTATTTATTTATGGTAAAGCAAAAAGTTCAGATATAACACTTCCCAAATTTCTGAATTATATACCATTATTTTCAGTTATTGGTTTATTAGCTGGAGTGTTCTATATTTCAAGCTACTATAAAGGTTTGCTAGAAAAAGAGGAAGATAAATTTAATGAACTTGTAAATAAAAACTATAACATAGATAGTATCTTTTTAAGTAATATTTCTAAAACTAATGCACTCGATAGTTTAAATAAACTAAATAAAGAACTAGAAAGAATTCTTTCAAATATTACAAAACAAGAAAAAATAACTGGAAAGAATCCAATTATTAGAGATCGACTTCTAGCTTCACTTGCAAAAACCAAAAATGAGATTAAAACAATTGAAGAATACAATGAAATTATTCCTATTCCCAAATATTTGGATGGCGGTTATTCAACTTCAGGTAATACCTCAAACTTTGTTTTTCAATGTCCTAGTGATAAAATATCAGAGTATGTCGATTTAAAACTAATATTTCAAGACGAACTACTAATAAATAAAATAGATTGTATTTATCTTACTGTACTTGAGGTTAAATCGAATAATCAATATGACAATCTTTTTAGTCAAGCTTATAAACCGAAAAAGGGAGTAAATCTTTTCAAAATAAAGAATTATCTTAAAATGAAAAATATTTTACTAGAAATAGGATATATCATGAAATCTGATATCGGGAGTAAATTACCAAAATTTCAAAAAATTAGTTGCCGAAGTGTATAAAGTTTTTTAAAAAGTTTAGATTTAATTATTACTTTCTTTATTAAATATTTGACTAAAATATTTCAAATCTTATAATCTAATTTTTTGCTTCTAATAGTTTTATTTAAATATTTCATCAAAATCTAAAATCAATTTTTGGATATTAAAGTTGATTCGATTTTCGAATTTAAAAATGTTATATTTTTCTATTTACACAAAAAATAATACAACTTATGTTATTAAATATTTTTACACATTCTTATTTTTCGTTCTAATTAATACTGATTTTAAATTCAAGGTAATTTAAAAATATTAAGCCCATATATGATTGAGTCTGAAAGAACACTACTTCTAAATGAACGAAAAGGATTATTAGCAGATAGTAATCTTTGGAGTTTTTGGGATGGCATTTCGGATGAAAATCAAAATGCTATTCTTGATTATTTTGAGAATACACCATTAATGTTTGATTACAAAACTCTTTTCAAGGGGGATAGAAGTAATGGTTTTTACCATGGCCCACTAAGCACATTAGGAATAATATTTATTAAATCTGATATAATTCTTGCAGATTATTTTTTTGCAAAGTTCCTTGAATTTACTCCAAAAAATTACAGTATTAATTCTATGTGGGGGTTAAACTGGGAAAATTCAAAAATGAGAATGATAAATGCTTTAGAAAACCGTTCAGTTCATTCTGATGAACCAATAAATTTTTCAAATTTAGAAAGTCTTAGAAATCTTTCAATTGAAGATGTATATTGGACTGATGCTCATTTTTTCGTTCAACATTATTCCTCAATCGTTTACAAAGCATTACTAAACAGTCAATGTGATAGTGAAAGATTTGTAAAAGCATTTGAATTTTGCTTTAATAATATAGATATTATAAAGTCTTCAATAACAAGTGTAATGGGATGGGATAAACCTTTACGTAATGGAATTGTTGACCAATATGTCATATTCTTAGAAAAGGCAAAGCGATTTAATGAATGTATCGATATTATGGAAAAAATGAAAGATAAAGGGTGGAATAATGATTTTGAAAAAAGAATTGAACGATGCTTAAAAAAGATAGAAAAGGATCAGAGAATAATCAACTAAGTTTTAAGTAATTTACTATTTTACTTTACTTTTAAAATTAAGTAGTATCGACAAATCAATTTTTAAAGCTTCTGCAATTACAAATAAAGTGGATATTGTAGGATTGGTTTCTCCTCTTTCAATTCGACCAATTTGTGATAAAGGTATTTCTGCCTCATTTGCTAGCTCCTCTTGTGATATTTGAAGCTCCAAGCGAAACGATCTGATACGTTCACCTATTGCTTTAACAAGCTTTTTATTCTTAACATTAATCACACACCCAATTTGGGCTATTTGTATATTTTTAATAGACGCATGTATGCGTTATTTTATTACTTACTTTTATTATGCAATTTTTTACCATGAATGATTTCTATACTTCACGGCCATTAAAAAGTAAAACAACAGCCATTTTGCTGACAATTTTCTTTGGTCCAATAGGGTTACTTTATGCTTCGGTTTCTGCAAGTTTGAAAATGATAATAGGCTTTCCAATCTTACTTTTCTTGGTTATTGGATTTGGCATATTAACTGAAATACCAGTTTTGTCTGGATTTACTGTAGTGGTATTGTTGTTTTTCCTAGTATTTTATTGGCCAATAAGTATAATTTGGGCTAGTATAGCTGTAGATAAATACAATAGGAAAATATTGGAGGAAGACTATTTATTACAACAGCAATCAATAAATAACCAACAATTATTTGAATCAAAATCTTTAGTACAATTAGATAATCATGCTTTGGATGAAAAGAATGATTTTTTGCTTCAAGAAATTTTAAAATTAAAATCTAAATATGATAATAATGAAATTACAGAAGTTGAATATGTATTAAAAAAAGATAAAATAGAAAAACAAATTGAAATACTGAAACACAATTTGTCTGTCACTAATTTAGCTGGTCATTCCGAAAATGAAGATGTAAATGAAAAAACTGAAAAAAAAGGAGTTTCATATTTAATAATTTTCATTTTGGTAGCTCTTATCCCAATAAGTCTTATTGGCTATCAAAAAGGATGGTTTTTTGACAAGTACGGAAATGATAGGTCAAAAATTAAAGAACAAATTGAAAAGACATATTTTGGTATTGCTAATGGAGCATATACTTCATCTACAATTAATGGCATTGGTTCAGACCAGATGCCATTTTATAATTTAAATTTCAGCAATGTTGCTCTAATGGGTCTTGCACCTTTGGCAAACATACTAGGTGCTAAATTTCAGATAGAGGCAAAAAATATAGATGTATATAAATTTATTGATGAGAATACAGCAAATGTAAAATATAATTTATTCGTTTATTCTGGAAGCGACACCAGTAATATTGATATTGATATGGTAGTAAAAAAGATTGGTGGTAGTTGGAAATTGGATGGTGAAAAATTTATCGGAATCAAGTCTGATCAATCCAAAGATCACAAAACTAAAAGTAAATCAGAAGTATCCATTAACTATGATAATTTTATAAGCAAAGAATTTATAAATAATCCTAATAGTGCTGCGTGGAAAATAATAGCTTATAGGGAAGATGCAAGTACTTTAGATACAGAATTTCAAAAATCAGACTTTGAGCGAAGTCTAATTTTTAATGGTAAGAAAATTTATATGATTGTAGATGGGAGGATTGATAAAGTCTGGAACAAGACTAAAGAATATTACGATGATGAATATTTAGTAATTAAAACTAAAGAAGGTTATACGATATCCCAATTGGGAAATATTACAATAACTGATCCTAATAAATACTCTATTCAATATGATGGATACAGTGTGCCAATAAAAGATATAACAATTGATAAATCGTTGATTAGATAAAAGCAATATGGGCCACTATATCAGCTGTTGATTTCTTCGGCAAGATTACCGAAAGCTGACAACCATGCAACTACAAGCGATATAGGTGATCATAGTGCAAAATATAATTAGGTCGATCAAAAAATCTTGTTGGTATCAAAATTGGCACTGTTATATTTTGATACCTTGAAATATTTATATATATTTATTATACCCCGAATTATACCCCCAATTGTTTCATTTGTAATTAATTACTGACCCTGTAAACTAGTGCATGGGAGTCAGGGGGCATTGCTTTGTTAGATTAAAGTGATTTTAGAAATACAAAATGTATAATTGTATTTACGCTATAACAATTCAATAATTACTATTATAAACAACATATTTAAAAAGCTACCATTTTTTCTTTCAAAGACTGAGTAGCGTATATTTAAGTGTTGGCGGCAACCCTATTGAGGCATTCCGCTACATTGACGACAAAATTAACTGGCACCCATGCAGACATCAGATTTTTTAACAATACTGGGTTTAGTTTTAGCCATATGGGCTTTTATTCCAAGCAAGGAAAGAAGATTTATTTTATTATTCTTTTCAAATGTTGAAATAGGCATTCTATTCTCTGCTTTATTTGTTATTCACTACTTAATGTCATTTGATTGGATTAAAGATAACTGGTTTCCTAACTTATCTATTTTCACAATTAAAAAAGGCATCCCGAGTACAACCTGGGCTTACATATTAGCATTGGCAACTATCTTCTATCCGATTGTTAAATTCTCATTCGGTTATTTTTCTTCATCTCGCCTGAGAAAATTGATTTCGCTTTATGAAACTTATTTAAAAGAAGACGAAATTGATTTACTAGTCAACTACATTAGTAAATATCATATTAATGACATTAAAAAATATTTACTGGGCATCTCACATCTACCACAAAAGGAAAACATTGATATAATTCTCCGAAAGAGAACAGAACATGACAGAGAATATGACAAATTAGTAAAACCTAAAAGAATCAGATTTGCGGCTTGGGTTTATGGCCATATAATACAGAATGAAACATTTGTTCAGAAAGCTGCAAATAAATATCCCGAACTATTTGCAACTGCTTTTAGCGGTATGGAAACAAAAGAGGGATCCAACCAAGAGCTTGTAAAACTCTATATTCAGAACTTATTTGAAAATAAGAATCAATTGTTAGTTCAAGAGTTAAAAATAATGAATGATACACGGTCATCAATTTTAGAAATAAATTCAAATGTTAAAATACCTATTCTATTTTCCATCCTTGGACACACAAAAGCCGCTTCAGCAAATCAAATATGGTATCCTGTAGGGGAAGAAACTATAAAATCTATCAAAAATGATGAAGCACAACGAGAATTCCTGATAAAAAAATACGACTCTGATCTAGAGGATGAACTCTGGAATTACAAGGTTTATATTTCCATTGTTTATTTTAATTACATGGTTAGGGAAACAATTTATAGAGAAAGTGATTGGCATATGTGGCTTTTCTATTTCAGGTCAATCATGAAACTTCTAATAGACATTATTCCTTCTCAAAATGAATATAATAATGATTCAGAATACCCTTCATTTACGCATTATATAATTCATGAAGAATTTTCAATAATGACTGATTGGCTGGATTTATCTCAAGAACAAAAAAACGACAATCAGGTAATTGATACAATCAGATGCTTAGGGGAATGCATTCATTCCATTTGTCAAGCAGACAATTCAAAAATCTCAGTTACTTTCAGGCGAAGGCAGTTGGACACAGTACTTAGGACTTACTTTGAGTTGTCACATTATCCCGACAACATAGGAGCGACAACTGCAAGAGAGTGGTTAGAAACAATGTTTATAAATCCTAAAGGCGTTGATTTCGGTGTTCCAGAAACCACACATGAATATTTGGTTGCTTTGCAAGATGCATGGGATGAATTTGATAAAGTACCTTATGAATATCATGAGGACAATGGCTCTATACAACGCTTCGTGACAAATGTTGTAACGCCCCTTGCTTTGACCGAATAACGAAAACTTTCAAACAGAAGGGCAGCCACCAACATTGGTATTGCCAATAGTGGGGCTTGACATTGGAGCAATCAATAGCGGTAATTCTGCTGTACTGCGGTTCGGGGCTCGACGAATAAAGCCCAGCTTTAGTTCTTAATATTTAACTTTATCCAAAAGCCAGGCAGCAGTTCCGGGCGGACGAATATAAAATTTCCCACCATCGGCAATACCTGCTCGTTGCCTGTAATGGCATGACACACTCTAATGAAACAATTGCTTCTCATTATATTAACCTTTTTAACCTTTGCTTGCTTTGGGACACCAACTAAAGTGGTAAGGATTATTGACGGCGATACTTTTGAAACCGAGACAGGAGAAAAGGTTAGACTTATTGGAATTAATGCACCAGAAATCACTGACATTTTTGGGGAAGAAGCTAAGACGCATCTTGCACAAATAATAGAAGGACAAACAGTAGATTTAGTTGCTGACAATACTTCTAATGACAGAGACAGATACAACCGGCTTTTGCGTTACGTTATTCTTAATGGTATTGACATAAATAAAAAAATGCTTCTTGACGGTTATGCTTTTGCATATTTAAAACATCATTTTGACAAAGAAAGCGAATACAAGCAGGCTCAATTAGAAGCCAATAAAAATACTAATGGAATTTGGGGTAACAACAACAAACAAAGCATCATTAAACAGCAGGAATCAGAAACGGCTAACTTTTGGACAAATTTTACTTTTAAAACATACTTCCTATGTGGGTTAGTTTTTGTATTGATAGTTTCAGGAATTTATTACTACTTTAAAAAATGATCGAAATAAAAAATAAAGCTTTTAATGAAATATTTCTATCAGAGATAAGCAAATTTGATAGTCGTAAATATGCCTATGATACTTTCTTCAATTGTGATAGCGAAAGATTTTCTAAAATTGCAAAACAGTATGGAATTCAAAACGGTTCAGGCGCATTAAACTATATGTACAAAACTTTTCACTCATGGAAAAATAATTACGTTAGACCGAACGGTAGTTCCAGTTATAATATTGTTGCAAGCTCTGCTGCGACTTTTACAATTGAAGAAAAATTTGTTGAAGCATATACTCAACTTGCGAAACATATCAAACATAGCTTTCCAAAGAAAATAGAACTTAAAGACATTAATAAAACTTTTGAAACCATCATTACAAATATTCAGAATTTCGACCTTGAAAAGACGACATTCTATTCAAAGTATATTTTCAAAGGAGACGAATTAGAAACTTATCAGCAATATGTTCAGCACATATTTGAGTTCTACACAAAAACTATTTTTGAAAACCTAAATAAGGACATCCCTCTATTTGAGAAAGCTCACAACGATATTTATACATCTTTTCTTCAAGTTACTTTCAATACATATTTATACAACATTGAAATAAATATTCAAAATATTGCCAAAAAGAAATTTAGTATAAAAAAGGCTTTTGATTTAGTTCATCCAGTAAGTTATGATGACCTCATCAACCATAAAGTTTCAAATTTTTCTCTTGAAAAAATATCTGAAATCGCTAAAGCAAATAATATTACAAAGATTGATGCATTTTTGACAGAACATGAAATCGAAAAAATTGTAAATCAAAAAAAAGAAATTGAGAATTCTAAAAAAGGCGGAACAATCAAATACACTTTAAAAACCAATAGTGGAATTTTAAGTATTAATTTAAGAATACTATCACCAACAGAAAAGCTAATAATCTTTTTAAGAATCTTTGGCTTTCTATTGGCAGTTGAAGGTTTGGCTTACTATTGCTTCATTATGACACAATCATATTTTATATTTGTTGTAGGGCTAATTGTTTCATCATTTATAGTTACTACAATTCACACGGATATTCTAAACCTTTTTCAAGACATTTTAAAACCATCAAAAAATGGACGATAATAATAAACTTCAAAAATTTGACTTAGACTCATTGCCTGCCTTTTTTAAAGACCTGACTAAGGAACAGCAAAAGATGTACTTAGAAAAACTTGCAAACGACAATGCTGACTTAAAAAAGTACGCTAACGAGAAAATTATAGATAGCAAGGTCGCTGAACGAGATATGGTTACAGACCTTGAGTTTCTAAAACAAATCGAAACGGAAAATAAAGTAATTAATGTTAAACGAGAGTATCAAACAGGTTCAGGAAAAATGGAACTCAATATTAAAGGCGGCGACAAGAAATTTATAATTCCCATCTTAGTTGTTTTAGGTATAATTCTTATAGCAGTTTTGGTTATTCTTTTTGGACAAAAGTAGACCAGTGAGGACAGACCAACACGAAGTGCCAAAAGCAGGCAACATGGGGTTTGCCGCAAGTTTGACTGGTCGGAGGAGCAATTGGCAGTTTTGCAAAGCCAAACCTCAGTTCGGTCAGGACAAGCAATAAATATCCCGCTTTAGGCAATACTCGGTCGTTAGCCACCATTAATCGAAAGATCTTTAAACTTGAACTATGAATGTTATTACAGATACTGAGTTTGCAAATTTTTTGACGAGTTCTCCATTATATTATAAATTAAAGGCTGTCCAAAATTTTAAACACGCAGATAAAACTTACACAAATCCAGAAGATTTTTCTGATAAAGTTTTCAAATTTAGATGCCCTAATGAAAAAGAAATTCAAACATTTAGAACTCAACTTTCGAGTGAGTACAGAAATTTAGGAAGAACAATTTATAATGACGAGTCTATAAAGGAGCATAGTTTGCCTGATTACTTCGATAAAGAAACTTTAATGCTAGATATGACGATACGAATCTATGGTGTATGTCAATCATGTATGACTAAACTTGATTTTTTGATAAAAACGACTTCTGATAAAAATTTTGAGAACCGTGATAAAGGTATAAATATTTATATCCAAAAGGTAGGGCAATTTCCTCCTTATGAGATAGAGCCTGAAACAATTATTCAAAAGTACTTAACTGAAGAAGATACAGCTAACTATAAAAAGGCTTTAACTACTTTATCTGTTAATTTTGGCATTGGATCGTACGCATATTTCAGAAGAATAATTGAAAATGAAATTAAGAGAATCATTAAAGATATTTCTGAATTAGAATTTGATGGCGTAGAAAATGTAAGGATGGCATATGAAACTTTCGAATCTGATCATCAAATGTCAAAACTCATTGACGTAATAAATAAATATCTTCCTAGTTCATTAAAAGATTTAGGTGATAATCCAATTAGATTGCTTTATGAACAACTTTCTGGAGGCATTCACCAATACTCAGAAGAAGAATGTGTTGAGAAGGCAAAGCATATTGATATTCTTTTAAAATATGTAATCCGAAAAGTAAATGAAGAAAAATATCAAATTAAAGGAGTAAAGGATGCAATGTCAAAACTTAAAATCAACGGCGGACAACATAGTATTGCCAAAAGCCATACAGACGGAAGATAAATTGTATTAACCCCCTAAACGACTGGATTCAAAATTAAAATCAATTTTGTAATCATAACTTCAGCAAATATGTCAAGAGTATACCGAAAATTTACTAGTATTCTGAATTATATAATTATGAACACTATTAATTCACTCATCATTTAATACAATAAATCGTGAAAATAATTCAGAAATCTTTGCTAAAGTAAAATTATGAAAAGCGACTTTACGATTTCGAATGATTCAAATGAAGAAATATTATTTGAACAAAATGTAAGGGTTTTTGAATATTCAAATTTGAGTATGGAGGATATATTCCTTTTAGGTTTAGAATCAACACTAGTGGAAGAAATTGAAAATGTATTATTCCCTAATTAGTAATTTTCTAGGTGTTACTAAACATGACTATTTATTGATCTTTCTGTCTTTTGATTTAATAGCAAAGTTCCTTTATGGATTAAAACAGTTTGCTAATAACGTTTATTGATACAACTTATTAGAAGACTTCTTTTTTCTCCCTAATCCCTCTTCATACCTTTGCTTAGGTAAATCTACTAATGATGATTTTTACCGACTACTCCAAAGTTCAGAATCTGATCCTTGCCTATCCAGAACGTTTTTCAAATGAATATGAATCACTCACACAGTTTTACGATTGTCTGATAGATCTTATACCAAATGATATTCAATTATGGATTATCTCAAATAATAACGTTACGTGCCAAAAGTTATCAAATAGGTATAAATACAAAACAGTTAATACAATTGGAATAAAAAATTGGGATGAGATTTGGTTAAGAGATTGTATTGGAATAAATACCGATACTGATGAATTAATTAAACCTTATTATCATCCACAGTATTGTACTCAATTTAGAGATAGTAGTTATTTTGAACATCTTAATAAACAATCAAGGATAATAGTAAAAGAGTGTTTAAAAAAGAAAATGGTTTTCATGCCATTATATCTAGATGGCGGTAATTTCGTTAATAATACTTCTACAGTTTTTCTTACAAATAAAATTCTAGAAGACAATCGTGAACTATCAAAATCTGAAGTAGTACACATTCTTCAAGATTATACTGGGCTAAGACCTGAAATTATCGAGAGAAGTAAAAGTGATAATGTTGGGCACACAGATGGGATCATTAATTTCTTATCAGAAAATATGGTATTGCTTTCTAATTATCCGTCTTTACCTTTCCTTAAACCTGACATCGATTTACTTTATGATGTTCGAAAGAAATTGGAAGAGGAGAAATTAGATGTTGTTGATTTTTATGATCGTCCAGTTGATGAAATCGTTCCATGCGAGTGTTATCGTAAAACTAAAAAGGCATGTATCTATTCTGCCAGAGGTAATTATATTAATTTTTTGAGACTTAATAATACTATCATCTTACCTGAATATACTTTGCCTACACTTAAGGAATCACGTTACTATAATATGCATAATGTTGAAATATTGGCAGAGTTGGGTTTTGATGTAAAGACTATCAATTGTGATCAATTATCCAAAATGGGTGGCTCATTGCATTGTTTGAGCTATGTATTTTAGCAGAAAAAATTCTTAAATTCTTGAAAAGGGATTCGATTTTGCAAGTTATTTTTAGTCTCTTCTTGCACAATTTGATAATTTTATCTCATACCCTATCAAGGCTTAATTTTATAATATTATTATTATTTATTATAGACAACCATATAGACAACTTAATTCTAAAAACGAAAAAAGTGCCGAATAATCCGGCACTCTCGTGAAAATTTGTGGGCCCACCAGGGCATGATCCTGGGACCCCCTGATTATGAGTCAGGTGCTCTAACCAACTGAGCTATAGGCCCGAAGAACATTGCTGTTCTTTAAGGGCAGCAAAAATAATGATTTGAGGTTAATTTTTACGAGGTTAATTTTCTTTTTTGTCCATTTAGTTGAATTGAAGGTCATATCTGCCCAAAAACCCATTCCTGCTCCAACGATTTAAAAATAAGCCAACTACCATCAATCGCCATAATAGCCAAATCCTCATGGTCTGGCAAAATATCATCAGATGCAATTAATGCCAAATCAAACAAATCCATTTTAATAACAGGACTCATTCTTATAAAAAACAAATAAATGGGTTGATTACTCAGGTTTAGTTTAGACACAATTTCCTTAAGCGTTGCAACATTATCAGAACTATTGGTTAGCCATTTTTCCAACTTAGGTAAATACCTTAAAGGAAGCGAACTTGGATAATTTGAATAAAACAGTTCATGAACCCAATAGCGGTCTCCCTTATGAATAACAGTGTCAGGAAAAGAAAAGCCAATCCAAGGCTCCTGCTTTAGTATTCCCATCCAAAAATCATATTGATTTTGGTTGACTACTTCTAAATATTCAAGGGACCATTCAATTTTAGTTTCCTTGATTGAATTTGCGATTTCTATCCACCAGGTTGCTAAGAATGAACATTGTTGATCAACAGCCAGTTTATCTTTTAGCTGTTGTTTTTTTACCTCCCTTTTTTCAATCTGTTCTTTATTCATTTCAAACAAAAATATAAATGAATATAAACTGATTTAAGTTGGCTTGAAGCCTTTATATTTATAATATACATACGCCATCATGAAAAAATTATTATTAGCTGCTGTACTTTTTTCTATTAATGCAGTTTTAGTTATTGCTCAAAAACCCGTCTCAAATTTTAAATTATTAATTGGTACTTATACCAACGCAGGAAATAGTGAAGGTATCTACTACTATCAATTTAATGCAGACGGTTCCGCTAAAGCGATTAGCCAACAGAAAGCAATAGACCCTTCTTTCTTAGTTACATCAACCAAAAAAGATTTTGTTTATTCCGTTAGTGAAGGAGGGAATGGAAAAGGCGCAGTTAATGCTTATTCATTCAATAAAACAACGGGTGACTTTAAGCTATTAAATATTGTTTTATCTGGTGGGGATCATCCTTGTCATATTAGTACTGACCGAAAGAATCGTTTTGTTTTTGTTTCCAATTATTCTGGTGGAAATTTTAGCGCTATTGCCATAAAAGCAGATGGAAGTTTAAGTGATGAAAAACAAACCATTCAACATACTGGAAGCAGTGTTAACAAATCAAGACAAGAGAAAGCCCATGTACATTCTGCAGTTTTATCTCCTGATGAAAAGTATTTAATTGTGCAAGATTTAGGAACAGATAAAATTTCTGTTTATGCAGTGAATTTAAATCATCCAACCAAACCATTATCTGAAAATCCAATATCTGTATTTAACTGTAATCCCGGTGACGGTCCTAGACATATTAGTTTTCATCCCACCAAACCCTTTGTTTATGCAGTTCAAGAATTAACGGGATCTGTTACCTTATTGGCGTTTAAAAATGGGGAACTAAAAAAATTACAACAGATCAATATGTTTGAAAAGCCAAGTGATAAAAAATCAGGCGCAGCAGATATTCACTTATCGCCCGATGGCAAATTTTTATACGCTTCCAATAGAGTTGATTACAATGATCTAGCTATTTATAAAGTTGCTTCTAATGGTACACTTACTTGGGTTGGATCACAATCTACACTTGGATTAGCACCCCGTAATTTTTCAATTGACCCTACAGGAAATTTTTTATTGGCAGCCAATCAAAACAGCAATGAAATAGTGGTATTCAAACGAAATAAAACAACCGGATTACTCAACGATACTGGAAATAGAATATCAGTTGGAAGACCAGTTTGCATTCAATTTGTGCGCTAGGGGTTCGCTTGATTGTTCGGCCCTTGATTGCTTGGCCTTGAATTGTTTGGCCTAGGTTTATTGGGTCGCGATGAAGGTCTATTGCCACCGCCCTGATTGGGTCTTCTATTACCCATTGGCTTGTGACTGCGTGGTGCATATTCTGGTGCTGCACCAAATTGTTCTGGAACAATTAATTTATCTACCTGCTTGCCCAACAATGTTTCAATTTGTGCAAACTTTCTTTGCTCTGCTTCGCTAATAAAAGTAATAGCAGTTCCAGATGTAGCGGCACGAGCAGTTCTGCCAATGCGGTGGATATAATCCTCCCCATCATTGGGCACATCATAGTTAATGACTAATTCAATTTCTTCTATATCAATTCCCCTACTTAAAATAT
>CAZTDV010000005.1:0-94995 GCA_964612195.1 uncultured Sediminibacterium sp. | reverse complement strand
GGAATTTATACGAACAACTAAAGCAAGATACCATGAATACCCTTATGTGGGTAGGTATTATTGGAGGATTGATTTCGGCTTTGGCCATTAGCTTTAAACCCAACTGGGCTCCTATTTTGGCGCCGCTATATGCATTATTAGAAGGCTTATTTATTGGTGGTATTTCTGCTATCATGAACGCAGCATTTGCTGAGTCTTATCCTGGATTAATTATGCAGGCAGTGGGCTTAACATTTGGTGTAGCATTAGCCATGTTCTTATTGTATAATTTCCGTATCATCAGTGCTACTGAACGTTTTAAATCAATGGTGTTTACCGCTACATTAGGTATTGGTATATTTTATTTGATTACTATGGTATTGCGCATGTTTGGCGTGAACGTAAGCTTTATGTACGACAGCAGTTTATTGAGCATCGGCATTAGCTTATTTGTAGTGGCAATTGCAGCGTTAAACTTAATCATGGACTTTGATATGATTGAGCAAGGTGCTGAAAGAGGCGCGCCTAAATTCATGGAATGGTATGGTGCGTTTGGTTTAATGGTAACCATCGTTTGGTTGTACATTGAAATACTTAAATTATTAAGCAAATTGGGCAGCAGAGATTAATTTTTATCCAATTTTATATTGAAAGCCTCGAAGTAATTCGGGGCTTTTTTGATTGAATGATTCAAGACTTTTCCTTCGGGAAGCTCCACAAATAGGGTTAACTTTATTGCCTAATAATGTACTATAGCCATGGATTTTAATCGGGAACAGTTCAGCAATGAAGAATTGATTTACCTCTATCGCAATTTGTTATTGCCTCGCATGATTGAAGAAAAAATGTTGGTATTGTTGCGTCAAGGAAAAATCAGTAAATGGTTTAGTGGGATCGGGCAGGAAGCCATTGCAGTAGGCGCTACATTGGCCATGGCCAACGATGAATGGATTATGCCGCTGCACAGAAATTTAGGTGTATTCACTTCCAGGCAAATGCCTTTGAATAAATTATTTAGACAATGGCAGGGCAATAAAGATGGGTATAGTAAAGGGAGGGAGCGAAGCTTTCACTTTGGATCGAAGCCCTATCATATTTGCGGAATGATTTCTCATTTAGGTCCGCAGTTAGCCATTGCCGATGGTGTTGCATTGGCTTATGCTTTAAGAAAAGAAGCAAAAGCTTCTGTTGCATTTTCAGGAGATGGCGGAACCAGTGAAGGTGATTTTCATGAAGCGTTGAATGTAGCAGCAGTTTGGAATTTGCCGGTCATATTTATTATTGAAAACAATGGATACGGCTTAAGTACCCCCGTAAACGAACAATACAAATGCGAGCAATTGGTAGACAAAGCCAAGGGCTATGGCATGGAAGGCATTCGCATTGATGGCAATAATATTTTAACAGTATTCAATACCATCAAAGGAGTAAGAGACTTTTGCATCCAAAACCAAAAGCCTTACTTTATTGAGTGCATGACCTTTAGAATGCGTGGGCATGAAGAAGCCAGCGGAACTAAATATGTACCCAAAGAATTGTTTGAAGAATGGGGACATAAAGACCCTGTAAAAAAATACGAGCAGTTTCTGATTAACGAACAAGTGATTACCGAGATGGGTATTGCGGATATTAGAAACGAGTTCAGGCAATATATAGAAACAGAATTAGCGGATGCATTCAACGCCAATGAAATGGTGGTTGATACTGCAGAAGAAATAGCCGATGTATTCGCACCTAAAAAATCAGTAGAAGGCGTTATTGAATTAGATAACAATCAAGAAAGTTCAGCAACTCCTTCAAGAGAAGCCCGACTAATTGATGCTATTTCCGAAGGCTTACACATGAGCATGGAAAAGCACGAGAACCTAGTATTGATGGGGCAAGACATTGCAGAATATGGAGGTGCATTTAAAATCACCGAAGGTTTTGTAGAAAAATTTGGAAAGGAAAGAGTGCGCAACACACCTCTATGTGAAAGTGCTATTGTGGGTGCTTGTTTGGGTATGAGCTTGGAGGGATTTAAAACCGTGATGGAAATGCAGTTCGCTGATTTTGTGACAGTGGGCTTTAATCAAATCGTCAATAACTTAGCTAAGATTCATTATCGTTGGGGACAAAACGCCGATGTGGTTGTTCGCATGCCAACAGGTGGGGGCGTAGGTGCAGGACCATTTCATTCACAAAGCAATGAAGCCTGGTTTACCCATGTGCCCGGTTTAAAAGTAGTGTATCCATCTAACCCACATGATGCAAAGGGATTAATGATTGCCGCAATCAATGATCCTAATCCAGTTTTATTTTTTGAACACAAAGCACTTTACAGAAGCATTAGTGGAAAATTACCGCAAGCCTATTATGAAGTTGCCATAGGAAAAGCCTTTACGGTAAAAGAAGGAGACGATATCAGCATCATTACTTATGGAGCTAGTGTGCATTGGGCATTAGAATACCAAGAAGCGCATCCGGAAATCTCACTACATATTATTGATTTAAGAACATTAGCTCCATTAGACTATGCTGCCATTCAAGCAGCTGTTGAACAAACTGGGAAAGTATTGATACTACACGAAGACAATTTAATAGGTGGCATTGGTGGAGAAATTAGTGCATGGATCAGTGAACATTGTTTTGAATTATTGGATGCGCCTGTGTTGAGATGTGCTTCATTAGACACGCCTATTCCTTTTAATATTGAATTGGAAAAAAATTATATGGCCAAGAGTCGATTAGATGAAAGCGTTCAAAAATTGCTCAATTATTAATTCCCTCCTATGCAATCAATGGTAAAAAAAATCACAGCATTCGTATTTACTTGTTGTAGTATAACAGTCGCAACCGCTCAACCAAATCCGAATGAGCAATACCAAACACCTTTTTTTGCAGACAAGGACAGAGCAGCAAAAGTGAAAGCCATTGCCCCGGTGATTCAGTCCATGTACAGCAACTATGCCAAAGCCAACCATTTTCCCAGCTTTTCATTTGGCGTAGTGGTAGACGGTGAATTGATGGTGACTGGGAGTGAAGGATATAGCAACATCACTAATCAAACAAAAGCCAATACAAGAACCATGTATCGCATTGCTTCAATGAGCAAAAGCGTTACCGCCATGGCCATTATTAAATTAAGAGACGAAGGAAAATTAAAATTAGACGACCCTGTTTCCAACTATATTCCTGAATTAAAAAACCAAGCACTCACCAAAGATGCTGCCCCTATTACCATTAGAGAATTGCTCACGCATTCCAGTGGATTACCCGAAGATAACCCTTGGGGAGACAGACAATTGGCCGATACAGAAGAAGAATTAATTGCCTTGTTTAAAAAGCAATTGAGTTTCTCCAATGTAAATGGAACTGAATACGAATACAGCAATGTAGGATTTGCCACATTGGGTTTAATCATTAAAAAAGTAACAGGTCTATCCTATAGTGAATACATCAACCAACATTTTTTTAAAAGACTGGGAATGCAAGCAGCCTGGGAATATACCAAAGTTCCTACTGACCAATTGGCCAAAGGATATCGTTATATAAATGATTCATTTAAAGAAGAAGCATTGTTACCCGATGGTATTTATGGAGCTATGGGGGGATTAATCACCTCCGTTGAATCGTTCAGTAAATACATGGCATTGCACCAACAAGCATGGCCCGCAAGAAATGACGCAGAAAACATTATCATCAATAGAAGCAGTATCCGCGAAATGCACCAGCCTTGGCGCTATGCTTCTATGAATCCTTATTTCAATTATGGTAATGGAATTGCTTGCCCTGCAGTTTCAGCTTATGGATATGGCCTCAATATATTTAGAGACTGTAATAACAAAGTATATGTTGGACACAGTGGCGGATTACCTGGCTTCGGAAGCAATTGGCGCATCATGCCTGAATATGGCATCGGCGTAGTATTGTTGGCGAATGTAACTTATGCGCCCACTACATCTATTAATTTAAAAGTATTGGATAGTGTAATTAAACTAGCAGGCTTAAAACCCATGCAATTGCCTGTGTCTACAATTTTGAATCAACGTAAAAATTCATTAGTGAAATTGTTACCTAATTTTACTAATGCAAAAAAATCGGGCATATTTGCCGAAAACTTTTTCAACGACTATTATACCGATTCCTTGGTAAAACAAGCTACTACTGCTTTTCAAACCATTGGCAAAATCACTAAAATTGAAGAACTGATACCAGAAAACCAACTACGAGGATCATTCATCATCAATGGAGAAAAAGGGAAACTGAAAATCTTCTTTACCCTAACACCAGAGAATCCTGCATTGATTCAGGAATATCGTTTGAGTGTGGTGAAGTGAGATTTGTCATTATTTAAGAACGATTTTTTCAATTTCCCTATCATATTTATAGTTTACGATTTGTTCATTTAGAATTAATTCAATTGCCCTTTCGATCTCTTCAAAAGGCACAACAAACCATTCTCTTGGTGTAATTCTTTTTCCTTGAATTATTTCTATGTCCACATTTAGGCAAGCTTCCGCAAAAAATCTGTGAAGCAGTTTTTCCAGCTTGTCTGCGTTTCTATTATAGCAGGCATAGCTCGAAACTTTCGTTACATCAGCATATAAATAAGTCGCTTCGTTTTTAGCGTTCTTTATTCTCTCATCTAATGGAGTCGAGGAAAACCCTATTTTGAACAAGTTCTTAATACCTGAAATAGTTGGATGATTTGATTTAGATTTTAAAACATAAATCCAACCAGTTTTAATATCCTCTTCCATTACCATTCCTGCATTTACATACAGTTCATTGTTAATCCCTTCATGTGTATTTGTAATCAATTTTCCGTTTTTCTGAATTTGTTTTCCCAATGAGCGATAAAGCATATTGCTGTATGTTCCGTTTTCAAAAATAGTAACTGTTCTACCTTCAATTCGTTCTCGGTTTCCTGACCTTTGCTCCCATAGCGTTTTTTTCAGTTTCGCTTCCTTCAAGTAAAGCATTATACCATCAATCAAATAGAAATTGCCTACATGCAGGTTTTTCTCAATATTATGAAACGGTTTGATTTGTCGCTTACCTTCTTTGATTTCCTGATGTACTTTTTGAAACATTGTTTCATAAGGTTTAAATTCATCCTCTTTCAATGGTTTACGCTGTGCAACAAAATCAGCTTTTTCTCTCTCATCTTCTTTTGAAATATGCTTGTATTTGAAAATTGACAAATCGCTGTCAGTTTCTAGTAATCCAAATTCATCATCATTCAAAATATCATCAATCGAAGCTTTTGGAATTTCTACTTCACCTAAAAGATTATGCCTGTCGCACGGCTTCAATGAAATTTTTTGTTGTTCATTATCTCTGATATTTTTTAATCGGGCAAATAACCCGTATTCAGACATACTCGACGTATTCGGTTCTCTGCCATTTTTATCAACGAAA
Source organism: uncultured Sediminibacterium sp. (assembly GCA_964612195.1). Lineage (GTDB taxonomy): Bacteria > Bacteroidota > Bacteroidia > Chitinophagales > Chitinophagaceae > Sediminibacterium. Next base: position 89,613 of record CAZTDV010000005.1, on the reverse strand, counting down.
GCATTTATTTCTTCAAACGAATCAATCAACCGCTGGTCAGGAGTTTTTATGTTTGATGCTTTTGCAGTTGAATCCAACAAGCCAAACTCATCATCATTGAAGATGTCATCTAATGATATTTTTTTCTTATTGCTCATTCAATGCTCTTTGTCTTTTTAATTCACGCAAAAAAATAACCGCTTCTGCCATTCTTTTTTCTCTCGGGTCATAAGACTGAAGATTCGGTGCTTCTCCCGTTCGTCCAATCCATTCTTTTATTTTAGGCCATAGCATAATGGCTTCTTCCTCTGTCATTTCAATTTTGATGGATTGAATATGTTCATCAATCAGTTTTAAAACTTGGGTTGTTACCGATTTTGATAGAATTTCAAATGCTTTTTGAAACGGATTTACTTGGTCAATCAGGTCAATATGAATGTCATCTATGTTTACAAAGCTATTTGCCATACGGACAAACTTTTTTCCACCTTGTTCTTCAATTACACTGTTTTTTATTACTGAATCTACCACAACATGTTGGCGAACTGCTTCAACTTCTTCGTCATTAAGTTGTGGATAAACCTCACGAATAATTTTTGGGATTAAAACGGTATTGATAACCTCTGGTTCTACATTACCGGGCATTGCTTTTAGCATTTGGTCGTCTTGCAGAATCCGGGCTTTCAAATCGTTCAAATCACTTTCAATAATGTCTTTGGCACGCTGAGAAGTTGGCAGTTTGAATCCTCTTATTCGAATTGTATTTTCATCATCATTCTTTTCTTCCTCTTCATTGTCATCTTCTTTCAATTTAAATTTGAAGTTTGGAGCCAAAACTTGTTCCATCAAAAGTGATGCTGTTATCGCTTTCAACATATTGTTTACCGCTACTTTCACTTCGTCAGTTTCTGCTTCGGGTTGTGCAATCAGGTTGGTGAACTGAGCATGTGTTTTGTTGTTGCTGTCTCTCGTTGCCCGACCAATGATTTGAATAATTTCTGTTAATGAACCTCTGTAACCTATGGTTAAAGCATGTTCGCAATAAGGCCAATCAAAACCCTCTTTTGCCATGCCTAATGCAATAATGATGTCAATGGCATCAGGAGAGTTTGAATCTCGTAAATAAGCAGAAATTTTATCCCGTTCCTTTTGATTGTCGTTTACCAAATCGGCTACTTTCAGCACTTTGCCCGAACGCTTACTTTTCACATACAATACACCCGTATTTTCATCTTGTGATTCTAAATCACCCAACGCATCAATAATGTGTCCTACTTCTTCATATTTTTCTCTTGAAGATTCCGCAGAATTTACACTGGGTATGTGAATAATTGTTTTCTTGCCCTCATCCAAAATTTCTTCTAAAGCCGACATGGGTTTGTCGGGTTGTTTTTTGAAATAGCGACCTGTGTAAAAATGATAACCTATTCCCAATGATTTCAGGTATTCATAACCGTTTAACTGTTCATAATAGTTGTAAGTAACTTTTGTAAACTTTGCTTCGTCTTCGGGCAACAATACCGGAACATTGTCGCCTCTGAAATACGAGCCCGTCATGGCTACGATGTGAGCATTTGATTTTGCCATGATATTTTTCATCACTTCACCCAAACGATTATCTCCATCGGCTGAAACATGGTGAAATTCATCTATGGCAATTAGCGTATCATTTAGCTTCTTTTCGTCCAATCCGTCAAAAGAAAATCGAAGTGTAGCATGGGTGCAAATCAAAATTTGTTCGTCACTTTCCAGAAATTCTAAAAATGCCTTTACCTTACTTTTATCTGAACCTGATGTGCATAGATTGAATTTTGGATTTACTGTCCAATCGGCAAAAAAGCCGTGTTCAGTTAATTTGGTTGAACTGAACGATGCACCAATTGATTTTTCAGGAACGGCAACAATGGCTTTTTTAATACCTTGATTTTTGAGTTTATCTAAAGCAATAAACATCAAAGCTCTTGACTTTCCCGATGCTGGTGGTGCTTTTATCAAAAGATATTGAGCCGTTCGGGCATTGTATGCCCGTTCCTGCATTTCACGCATACCTAAAGCATTGGTTTTTTTGCTTTTGCCTGTTTGGCCGTATTCTACTTTTATTAAATCGGGCATAATTAATTTTTCTTTTTAGCTGTTGTCTTTCTCGTTTTCTTCTGTTTCTCAAACAAAGTTCCGCTTTTAGTCATTTCTTCATATAGCTTGAACAAATACTCCAAACGTTCCGTGTCGGAACTAAAGGGCTGCAAGCGGTAACATTGTTCTACGGCACGGTCCAGTTCTTCGTGGGCTTGCTTCAAACCTTTTGGCATTTTATCTGGGTCATAGAGTTGTGCCATTGTTTTTTCAGGATGTTTGGCTCTTTCATCCAAAATGGCAACCACATACAAATTCAAATTTTCCTTTTGTTTGAGGGTAATGTCAGGAAATGGAAAGGTGTTGTAACACAATTTAGCTGAATATCTATAGTCTGTTTTCAGTTTTCCACCTACAGCATCCACCCAAACCATGTGCATCTTGGAATGGATAATTCCGAAAAGCCAAGGTTGAGCATCGTAGATTGCCATTGCCGAATTGGAAATAACTGTTTCAGAGGTTAAAAAACCCATTGGAATGTATTCTCGTCTTTCAGAAGAAGTTGCTGGTATTATGATTGAATCTGTTTCTTGATGTCGAACTTCTCCAAAACGATATGGAAGTTTGGCTAATTTTTTTGTTGCTTCTCTATTACTACTTTCCCTTAATTTCTTAATCTTATCAATTCTTTCCGCAATTGGCTTTATTGCTTTTGCTTCATTTATTTTCTTTTCTTCAATCCAAATACAAAATCTTGAATTACCTCTTATAAATTCTTCTCCGCCCATGAATCTTTTTATGAAAGTTTTCGATTTAGGATGTTGAGAAATCAATTTTTGTTTTTCAACCTCATCTAAAATTAAATTCCCATTGTCATTTGGCATACTTCCAAAATTCATCTCAGGAAAATTGGATAATGGTTTTGTTCTACCAACAATTATTGTATTTGAGGCATCAATTAGATATGGATTTATGTTTTTTGTTTCTTTTCTAGTGTTGCCACTAAAAATATATTTGGGCTCATTTGAAGTATTTCGCAAACTCAAAATAATTACGGTTACACCTGCATTTCCTTTAGCATTATTTGTCCATTTGAATGATAGGTGTGCGAAATTGATTTCAATTCTATCTGAAATAAGATTTGGCCATAATAGGGCAACCTGTTCGCCTTGAGTAATAGAGTTAGTTGTAACAAAAGCAACTTTTGAATTATGGTCTTCTATATAATTTTTAGCCTTGAAAAACCAGCATGAGATATAGTCCATATTGTTGTATCCATGAATGCCATTGAACACAATTGCCATATCTTTCTTTTGCTCCTCATCTTGAACTCTTGCACCTAAATAAGGCGGATTGCCAATGATATAGACTTCATCATTCTCACCAATCGGGCAAACGTTTTTCCAATCCACACGGGCAGCATTTCCTTGCACAATTTTTCCTGCTTGTTTTAATGGCAATATGGGTTTTGAACGTCCATAATCAAACAGCATTTCTTCAAACACTTTATCCATTTGGTGTTCTGCCAGCCATAATGATAATATCGCCATTTCGTAGGCAAAATCGTCTAACTCTATACCGTAAAACTGTGAAAGCTGAATGGAAGTAAACTCCATAGCAGGGGTTGGGCTAAGGTCAATAATGCGTTGGAGAATTTTTATTTCCAGCAAACGGATTTCCTTGTAAGTAATAATCAGAAAATTTCCGCTACCACAGGCAGGGTCAAAGAATTTGATTTTAGCAATTTTGTTTATCAGTTTTCGTAGTTGCGGTATGGTTTTACAGTTTTCAAATTCTTTATATAAAGCATCTAAAAACAAAGGTTTGATAAGTTTCTGAATGTTGGGCACACTGGTGTAGTGCATACCCAAATCGCTTCTATATTCGGGAATTACTACTGCCTGAATCATTGAACCGAAAATATCAGGATTGATGGCTCGCCAATTCAACTCACCCAATTCAATTAAAATCTTTCGGGCTTTGGCTGTAAAAACAGGCGAAGCAATTTTGTCTCTAAACAAGCCACCGTTTACATACGGAAACTGTGCGAAATGAGCGGGAAAACTTTTGGAGTTTTCTGTATTCAGTCGGTCGAACAAACGGTTGAGAAACAAATGGGTATCGCTTCCGTTTTCGTTAGTGTGCTGGTAGAGTGTATTGGTAAAAATACTATCACCATCAAAAATTTCCGTGTCTTCGGCAAAAAAGCAAAACAGTAAACGAGATAAAAAGATATTCAGGTTGTGAATACTCTCTTTTGAATTGCAAACATTGGGGTTTTGCGTAATGAGCAAATCGTAAAGCTGAGCCATTTTGTAGGCAGCATTGCGGTCGGCTTCATTGTCGTTTGTAGAATGATATACTTCACTGCCAGCAAGCGGTAGAAAGAAAGCGTAATGATTTGGTAAATCATTAATGGATACATCTAAGTTCTTCCCCAATTTCAAATCCTTTGCAACCAGATTTTTGTAATCAGTAACAACGGCAAAGCGAGGTGAGTGTTTTAAAATTCGTTCCTCTTTGGTAAGGTTTTCAATGGAACTTAACAATTTGTCAGCTGGCTGTTGCTTAAAGAAGATTTTCTTTTTGTAAAGAATTTCGCTTTCTACTTTTGACAGGTTAAAATCTCCGCTTTTCAATCGGGTGATGGAAGTTTTAGAAATGCCATAAGCCAACAACAAATCATACAAAAAATTCTCTTTCGAGAAATTCTCTATGATGCGTTTTACTTTCTTTTCTATTTCGTGACTGTTCATTGCTAAAACTTCAATTTTTTAAGATGTCGTTGTACTTCTCTTTCCACTTGGTCAAAGTCGGGCAGGTCTTTTATTTGCTCGCTCATAGAGCTTTCCCACCTGCCTTTGTATTGTGGCAATCGTTCATTTAATTTTTTAGGAAAATCGGTATGCATTAATTCTTTGCTTTTGCATTTGGCTTCAAATTCACTTACGTAATAATCTGCTTCCATTTCATGCACTTCCAGCAAATACCAGATGTCGTAAAAATCTCTTGCTTGCATTCGTTGCATTACCGAACGCATTTTTTCAACCAACACTTCTTCTAAAGGATAACATAAAAGGTGGTGTTCTTCCAAATCAGAATAGCCAATAATTACATCATTCATGACTGGCTCAAAAACCAGTTGTTCACTACGTGAAATATCAACTTTTACTTTTTTGTTGTTTCCTTGTCCGCCAAGCGGACCAATGTAGCTGATGTAAAAATTTATACCTCCGTCTTCATGCTCATTATTGTCAATAATTTCAAGCGGAATATTGGCTTCATCTTTTATGAATTCAAATACTTCTTTAAACCATGCGAAAATTTGCTCGTTAGGGATTTCGCTATTCAGCAATGTAAAATCCAAGTCCTCCGAAAAACGATAATCTTCAAAATAGACTTTCTTTAAAACTGTTCCACCTTTGAAAACGATTTTTTTTGAAAGATGCTCATGATTAGAAATGCCAAACAGAATCCATGAAAGAATGTAATCCTTTTCAATCTGCTGGTCACGAACACCAACTACATTTGCTTTTTGCTGTATTTCTCCGGGTTTAATCATGTATAAATAGCAGATTTAATGGTTTCCGTTTCCAAATTTTGCTGAATACCCCAACGGCTGATTCGTTTTCCAGTTTTTGGCAATTCGGTGTCAAGCACCACATACGAAGCGGTTTTCATTTGTTGTAGTTCCTCAACAATTTTGGTATTGATTTCTAATATTTCTAAAATAAAGCCCAAACGTTTTATTACTGCTTGAGAATCGAATTTCTTAGTATAATCAAGCAGTGTATCGTATTTTATTTTGTCTTTAGAAGTGTATATCGCTCTCGCCACTTCAACTATGCCACCAGCATAATCAGGTTTGAATAAGCAATCAATAAAAGTTTTTTCTAAGTCGGAACACATGACTTTATTAAAGCTGTCAATCCATATTTTCTTTGAACCAAAAAAATGTTTCTCGTTATGATAGATAAATTGAAAAGGGACTTCCTTAATTTTTATTTCTGAAGGCCGGATTTGTTTTGAAACAACGATTTGTTCTTTTAATGATGGTTGTGTAATTAGGTTATGTATTTGCAAAGCGGAATAATATCCAATGTAATGTGTAGCATCATTCACCAAATACGCTGCAATCAAGTGCCAGTCTGGCATAAAGGTTTCCGCATTTTTTTCATAGGGTATAATGTAATAAATACCTTCTTTCAAACGCATCAACAAACCTCTCTTTGTCATATCACTGAGTAATTCTCTGACTGCACTTTCTTTAGAATCAGGCAGGGCTTTGCTTGCCAAAGAGTAGTCAAAACAATTCATATGCTGTCCATGAAAATAGGATAGCAGCTTGTTTGATTTCGTTGAAATATATTTATTTTTCATAGTAATATTATCAGGTTAAAGCTGATAAATAGAATATGAAAGATATATAATTATTTATTAAAATTACAAAAAATGATTTTTCATAGGTAATCTGTCAGTTAAAAACTGACTAATTGAATACAAAACATCATTAAATCTTACCGAATAATCTCCAACGCCTTCCCCTCCCACTTCGGGAATAATATGCTGTTGTTGTTGATTTTTAAATGTTTATTCGCCACTCCACTAAATACCGATCTAAAATCAGTGGTAACAGGTAGGTCTCGTTGGTCTTCTAATTGATCTTTGGCGAGTGAACCTATTTGTTGATATACTTTTCCGCCTTGTACGTCATTGCCTAAAATAAAGGAACAACTGGCTCTTCCATGATCGGTGCCACCTGTTCCGTTTTGTGCAACCGTTCTGCCAAACTCGGTCATGGTCATTACGGTTACATCATCTTGGTAAGCACCCATATCATTCCAAAATGCTGCAATGCTATCGCTAAAGTCTCGCACGTTGCGAGCGAATACGCCGTTGAGGGTACCTTGGTTAAAATGTGTGTCCCATCCCCCACTCTCTGCAAATGCCACTTCCAATCCTATGTTCATTTTGATGAGTACGGCAATTTGTTTTAATGAATTACCGAGTGGACTGTTGGGGTATACTACGCCCGCTACGGGTTGATAATTTTTAATATCATTTACATTCAGCATTTTCAACGCTTCAAAACTTTCTTTGCCTGCTCTATTCAATAAACGATTGCTGGTTTGTTCATACAATTCTTCAAATGAACCTGCTGTTAAATTAGCAGCCATTGAAGAACTGATTCAAGAAAACCAATTACATGGTTCCATCATCATAAATGCAGTAAAAGGAAAACTTAACGTCATTTTTACACTTACATAAGACAATCCTTTATTGATTCAGGAGTATAGGTTGAGTATGGTAAAGTCTAAAAAATCTAATTTAAACATAGACATGATTATAAATTTTCTAATGAACCATCATCCATTTACTAACGCAAAAAATACCTTACTCTCTACACTAGATTTCACATTGTTTCTTTTAGCAATAACTAAATAGCCTCTTGACTTAAATCATAATTGCGGATTATTTTTAACAAATTTTATACAAAAACTAAGGGGGTTAATACAAAGCGATACTGATTTCATTGAATAAACCGTAGCATTTGTTATAATGTTCCACATAAGAAAAAGCATGGTTTTGTCTCTAAGGTTATGTTTTGCCTTAATGCCAAAAGCATCTAATTCAAATACCATCGCTGCCGGGGCAAACTGTAGATGGTTGTCTATTTTAATTTGCTTGTGGGGATTTTCTGTATACATCTCATCTTTAAATTCTCCGTTTAATCATTGCAGCCCTTCATCTTCAATGGCAGTAAAATCGTATGCTACCATTAAGCCGGGTATGATGTAAGACTTTACGTTGAATGACTTTTTGTGGGGCGGCAATTGCCAGGAAAGATTTTGCCGTGCTTAGTCCTGAATATAAAGAATACTGGTAGAAGAATCGGTAACCTGTGCATTGGCACTTATTCCCAACATGAATAATGATATTACAAAAACAGTGCTTGATTTAGAGTATTGCATGATGATTGAATTAATGAAAACTTCTAAATGAATTCTGTACAAATTCTGAATGGGAAATAAGCTGATAAAAAAAAGGGGATGTATCGTACATACACCCCCTAGCCATTAACCCTTATCCTTAGCTTATGAAAGCCTAACCATGAAAAATCAATCTTTTATTTCTTTTAAGAATTTACCGGCGGCATCAAATATCACATCCTTACCTTTCACTTCTGCTTCGTAATTCACTTCACCATTAGCTTTGGTGATTTTTGCGGCCTCACTTATTTTACCCAATTTATGCTGGGTTATATAGCTGTTGGCTGCTGCTGGCAATTGAGTAACGGGTATCTCCATTTCTGTTTCTTCCACCGTGCCGTTAGAATTGTACAGCACACTCATTTCATGCCCGTTGTGCTTAAAGCCAGCTTCGAACTTACCGTCTTCGTTATCCCATTTGGCTTTTGTGCCGGGATATTGTTTTTCAAACGCCTGCTTTACAGAGGCAGGAACATTTGCATGTGCTTTCTTTTCATTTTTTTCATGATTTTGTGCAAAAGTGGCGGTTGTAATAGAAGCTGCTGCAACCATCAGCATTAAATACTTTTTCATTTTGTTTGTTTTTTAATTTTTAAAATATAATTGTAAAGCTTTAATTCAATTCTGTAGAAAGACTGTAGTTTTTATACAGCGTAAAGATTTTAACGTTTCCTCAAAACTGTTACCTAACTTTTATAAAATCTCCTTCCTTAGTTTACAGGATTTGTTTACTTCCGGTACTCACTCTGTACTGCATTTCCTTGTAGTTGATGTAAACCACTTTCATAAAAAAATATCGAAAATAGAATCATTGCTTTTATAAATAACAAGTGGCACATGAACTTTAATAATTAAGTAGATATATAATACGTAAATTAATTCGTGATATTTAAATGAAATCTTAAAAATAATTCAGGAATTGCTAAAGCTTACAGTGAATGAATGTAAACTATCAGAGTAGGTATAAGTAATAGCTGCTTTATACAAATTGCAAATCCGCTTTGCAATTTCAAGCCCAAGACCCAGGCTATTGGCGTCAGAAGTTTGTTTTTGAAACCTTTGAAAAAGGCAGGTTGCATCTAACGAGTCTGTGTTGCCAGTATTGCTGATACAAAATTGGTTGGGCTCAATGATTATATTAATTTTGCCCCCCTGCACATTGTGGCGGATGGCATTTGAAACTAAATTGCCAATCAGAATTTCAATCAACGTTTGATTGGCATTTATTACAGTATTACAAGCTACTCTTGTATGAAGGGATAGTTTTTTTTGATTAAGTGCATTTTTATACTGCTCTGCCAGTTTTTGAACCGTAGTATTAATATTTACGATTTCCTTGACGTTAAACTGATCGTTATCAATTTTTGAAAGCAAAAGGAGTGTTTTATTTAACCGGTTCATCCGCTGCCCAGCATCTGACAGCTCTGTTATCAGTTCTGCCTGTTCCCCGGTAAGGGGTGTAGTTTGCATCAACAGCTCTACTTTACTTTGAAATACTGCCAGCGGTGTTTGCATTTCATGTGAAGCATTCTCCGTAAACTCTTTCTGAGAGAGATACATTTCATGGTTACGACTCGTTAGGGATGTGATGGTTGTATTTAAATCAGCAAACTCATCAATTTCGGTTTTTCCCAATTCAATACTATTTTCGCATTCTATTTTATAGTCATGCAACTTACCTAATGTTGCATAAAAGGGTTTCCACAGCTTATTGGAATGATAACGGGTGATGAATAACAAACCAACAATTATGAGTACTAAAATTACCGCTTGCACAGTCACTATGCTGAATATTAAGTTATCGTTATCTACCAGCGATTTACGTATCGTTATATTGTACCATTCGCTTTTCAGCACTACTATGCTTTCTAAAACACGGTGCGGCACATTTTCTTTAGATATGGAATCAAAAAACAAAATTGTATAGGTGGAATCTTTTATTCGTTTAGTATTTGCAGGTTTGATATGAATATCAGGCTCAAAAACTTCAAAATACTCAAATGGTTTATTTGCAATTACCTTTTCCATCTTTGCCATCAGGTCAGCCTTCTGAGCAACAAGGTCTTCGTCTACATCTTCAGCAACAATACTTGTTAGCTCAAAATAGAACACCGGCACTGATACAATCAATACCAATACGGAGTATACAATATACCCTTTCAGCGATTTACTGAGTAATTTCATTTCTTAAATATCAAACTTATAGCCCATCCCGTAAATAGATTTTATATAATCTTCGCAACCAGCTAGTACCATTTTCTTTTTTAAGTTTTTCATGTGGGCATAAATAAAATCAAAGTTATCAAACACATCTGCCTCATCACCCGAGAGATGCTCTGCAATAGCATTTTTAGAAACTACACGGTTTTTGTTAGTGACAAGGTAAAGGAACAGGTCGTATTCTTTTCGGGTAAGGTCAACTCCTTTACCGTTTACCGAAACTGTTTTGGCAAGGGTATCAAAAGTAAGTTCATTCAATTCAAGCACCTTATTGCCATCAAACCTTCTGCGCCGAATTACCGCAGCAATTCTTGCACTCAGTTCAGAAAGATGAAAAGGTTTTGCCAGGTAGTCATCTGCACCAAGATTTAAACCGGCAATGCGGTCGTCAATCAAATTTTTAGCCGAAATAATTATTACCCCACCCGTTTTATTATCTGCTTTCAATTCCTTTAATACATTCAATCCGTTTCCATCCGGCAAAGTGATGTCCAGCAATACACAGTCGTAATCGAAAGACTCTGTCTTTTCAAGCGCAGTTTTAAAATCCACTGCTACTTCGCACAGATAATTTTCACCCTTAAGATAAGTTACGATGCTTTTACTTAATTCTTTTTCGTCTTCTACTATTAACAATTTCATCTAATACTTTTGGTAAAATAAAAGTACGAATTTGAAGAGATTCTGAATATTCTGACAAAATGATATAACCCTAAAAATATGTACTCACGCCAAACTGAAAGCCAGCCAGCTTAGCCGGTGGATTACCTAAAATATCTTTCTGCCAGTTGTAACGGTAGTTCAGCCGAATCACTGTTTGTTCAGTCGGTCGCCAGCTAATAGCAGAAACAATGGAAAATACTTCGTCACTGATATTTGCACCTGTGGACTTAAACTTTCCTTTATTCCAATCCACATATTCAAAACGTAAGGCTGCGTTCATAACTGACTTGTCAAAACCAAAAATTGGTTTCTTATAAATAGGTTGTACAAAGTCAATAAACCCGCCTTGTTGTTTTCTACCAAATTGTTCAGTGTACGTTTCAGGAACATCCACATACACCCATGCCCATTCAGCACTGATATAGGTATTGAATTTTGGAAGTACGCTGTTAAAGTCTATTGCATATACATTCACTCTTCGCTTCTTATCCAATACTAATCCACCATCTTCGTATTTATTGTAAACACCACCAATATAAGATAGTCCTAATTCACCAATCTTTCTGTTTCTTACAGCAACTTTACCGGTGAACAATGGACTACCGTTAAAACTATCTTCAAACCTGTTTTTGTTTTCTTTACTGGCCGGAAGAAAAGTTTTGTTTTCAACGTTATCAATTATTTTATCATCAAACCCATTGGTGAGATAAGCTTCATAAGCATACACCCAATCCTTCACAGATTTTTTTCCAAATAGTCCAAAGCCTACATTACTCCAGGTTGCCGGAAGCATTTGAGTGGCAGATATTGGCCTGTCTACAAATTCCCATTTAGGTCCGTCATGGTTTTGATTAAAGGCACCGATAGGATTCATTACAATACCACCTCTCAAATTCAGAAGAGGAGCGAACTCAAAATCAATCGATGCAAATTCAATATTGATTTCTTTGGTACCGTCTTCAAATTCAATTTCACTCAAAAACTTAATTCGTTTGGAAATAGACGAAGACACAAACAACGTCAATCGTCGCATTTGGAACTGGTGTCCTTCAGAGATGCCGTCTTCCTGTAAATACTGGTAATTGGTTTCTGCATATCCACCCAATGCAACAGGCAGTTTGCCTAACTGAAGGAAGGGACGATTATATACCGCATCCATGTTTAGTAACAATCCCGATGTATCCTTTGAAGTTCTTCTTAATAATACTTGGTCTATCTGAGCAACGGCGACAGATGAAATGAATACAGATAGAATGGTTAGTATAATTGTTTTCATACTTTTCTTAAATAAATAAAGATTTGGTTGTTGTTAAGCGTTACGGGAAATGTCCGCAGATCCCTGTCCGCAGGTCCGTTGGTTACTTTGCCACGGTTGCTATATTCACTTCCATGCGCAGGGCATTGGAGATAATCACCTGCTACATTCAGTTCGGCTCCCTGATGGGCACACTGCATCCAAAGAGCGGCGTAATCAGTATCACTAAATCTGTACACACATATCGGAAAAACTAATTCTTCGTTTCGAACAACTATATACAATCGGTATTTATCTTTTTCTTTTAATGCAAATTCATTTACATCAATCAATATTCCGTCTTTTGTTAGTTTACCATTGACGAATTGTGTAGCGGCACAGGAACTCACTATGGTGGATAAGGTAGTTGCACTAATGCAGGCTGTACAAGATTTTATTATAAATTCTTTTCTATTCATGTATATTCTGTACTACAATGATCTCAAAAATTTTATCAGGTTGTTTTTATCCTGCACAGAAAGCTGCTGAAACTTTTCTTTGCTTTGTTGCGCTTCTCCTCCATGCAATTGAATAGCTTCTTCGATACTCTTTGCTCTTCCGTCATGTAACAAAAAGTATTGCCCGCCCTGTGAGTTAGGTGATAAACCCAATCCCCAAAGTGGCGGTGTTCTCCATTCAAATGTTTTGGCACTACCTTCTGTATAACCATCATCCAAACCAGGTCCCATATCATGCAATAGTAAATCTGTATAAGGATGAAAAAGTTTATTAGCTAATGGAGTAATAGTATAAAAACCGGTTATTAATGTTTGTTTATGACAGCTTTCGCAACCTGTTTGTATGAAAATGTTCTTTCCCTGAATTACCTCTGGATCGTTCTGATTTCGTTGAATAGGAGCTTTTAATGTTTGCAGATAAAAGACAACATTGTGAACGGTCTGACCAGAAACCTCGGGGTCGATATCTAATCCTGAATACACATCTTTCGGTTGAAATGTGGAAGTGATACCAATATCTTGGTTATAGGCATTAACGGTTTGATGCAATAAATTATAAGCTGCTGCTTTTTTGCCAAACCGGTGAATATATTTTCCATTTTGTGTGATAGCGTTTGAATTTGGGTTAATAAATGGAGGCAAGCTTATCCAGTTCGCAACTCCGGAAATGCCGTCTCCATCAGTATCATTCGGATCAGTCATTGCCAATATATCCGCATCAGAAACAAGCTCAAGAAATCCCAAGCCAGTATTTGCAGGCGGGGTAAATTTAGAAAAGGTTGCTCCAGCCGGTATTTGCTCGGGAGTATAGCCGGGTAAAGCCCTGCTTTGCAGCTGTGGTCCACCGAGATGAAGAAACTGGTTGCCGGTACTATCTGTTTGCCCAAACCTTGTGAGTGTAGTAAACGGGTGCCCTTTGCCGTCTCCCGCATGGCAACTACCGCAACTTGTTGCCACAAAGATGGAACCTAACCCGTTTTGTGAAGTGAATACTTCATCATTAAAAGCTACATCTCCTGCCAGAAATTGACGGTTCTGTTCGAAACTAAGGCCTGGCACTGGTCCGTCGAGCAATTCGTCATCGGGAGGAGTTCCCGGTAGTATTTTCTCACAGGCCACTACGCCTGTAATGACCAGAACAATAACAAGTATGATCTTTAGTTTTTTCATATCGTTTGAAAGACAGGTAAAATTATAATATTAGATTGATATAAAAATAAAATTAGGTTAATCTAATTTAATTTTTATACCTGTTTTGCTACCTTTACAGAAATAATTCAGAACTGTGCATTCATTTACCGAAGAAAACTATCTAAAAGCCATTTATAAGTTACAGGAAACCAATAGTGAAGTAGTTGCCACTTCAGCCCTTGCGCAGGTAATGGGTGTGCATGCACCTTCCGTAACCGATATGCTGAAACGTATGGCCGGAAAGAAGCTGGTGACCTATCAGAAATCGAAAGGATCTAAGTTAACGGAGAAGGGTCGCCAGGTAGCGGTGGGGATTATACGTAACCACCGGCTATGGGAAGTATTTTTGGTTGAAAAATTAGGGTACAAATGGGATGAGGTACACGATCTTGCAGAACAACTTGAGCATGTACAAAGCGAAGACCTAACCGATAAACTGGATAAGTTTTTAGGCTTTCCCAAAGCTGACCCACATGGTGATCCCATACCAGATGCTAATGGAGTTTTACCCAAATCAAAATCTGTTCTGCTTTCATTACTAAAGGTGGGTGAGCAGGGAACCTTTACCGGTGTAACGGATCACTCTCCGGCTTTTTTGAATTACCTGGATAAAAACGGGATCTCTTTAGGGAACAGTATCAGTGTAAAAGCTATTGAGGAGTTTGATCAAACTTATACGCTGCAATTGAAAGGCAAAAAAGAAGTTGTAGTGAGTTTTAAAGTGGTCAATAGTCTACTCGTGAGCAGGTAAGACATCGAAATCTCAATATTTATGAGCAACAAGATTTATTCATTTGGATAGGTGGGCAGGCAACTGTTCCGTAACTGCAAAAAACGCAACAATCGCCTTGTTTGGGCTTTAGTATCGTTTCACAGTTTGCACATTTATAGAAGTATTGGCAGGCATCTACTTGCATTGTTTCCTCCTTTTGAAATCCGCAAAACGGGCATGTGATTGTTGATTTTAGTATTATTGTCTCTTCCATATTTTGTACTACTGATTTAATAATTGATAGTCTTTAACTGTACAGCCCGTTTTATTAATTGCGGTTTTTATTGCCTTAATATCAACTTCTGATTTATCAAACGTTACCACACTGCATTTATCGGCATAGGAAGTTTTATAGATTAATACTCCTCTCACCTTAGAAAGTTCATTGTTTACATGTTCTTCGCAGCCTTTGCAGGTCATACCTTGTATGATAAACTTCACCTGTTGCTTGCTATCAATTGTTGTAACAGTTGATGGCTGAACTTTTGGTTTTGGATAGAACAGCTTTGCATACAGAGGGAAGATCATCATCAGAATCGCAAAAACTGTAATAAGGGCAAGAAATGTTTTCGACTGAAGAAAAGAAGTGTTTACTGTGGATTCACAATTGCAATCTATATTATTTGTTTTACCAGATTTAAATTTTAGATACCAGGCAAAAGCAAGGACTGATAATGATAGTCCTATCAGGTATGGCCGGGCCGGTTCTATCCATGAAAAGTTTGCTGCAATGCTGCTGCTACCAGCAAGCAGGGCTATAACAGGTGTAATACAACAAAGCGAAGCTGCAATAGCAGTAAGAACACCTGCACCAGTAAATGTGCCTGATGATTTTAAACTTATCATGCTGTTTCCAGTTTTTGTGTTTGCTGATTGATGTGTTTAAAGAAAGGCTTTAAAATCTTTAAGTTATCTTGTGTAAGAGAATAATAAACTGTTTGCCCTTCTTTTCTTGTTCCCACAACATTTCCATCTTTTAATTTTCTGAGGTGCTGTGATACGGCCGGAATACTCATGCCTAAAATATCGGAAAGGTCGCAGGGGCACAATTCCTTTTCTTCTTCCAGTAAATACAAAATTGTTAACCTCACTTCGTTACCGGCAAGGGCAAGTATATTTGAAAGACTGACAAAGGATTTATTCGCCGCTTTTATTCTTTCTTTACAGTTTTTAATTTGCTGATGGTCGGCAAACTGCCTGATACAGGTTTGTTTAATCATGCTGCAAAGATAGGCTTTATAATTATTTAAGCAAATGCTTAAATACAATTTAGTAAGCAAGCTTCTTCAAACTTTCATTCTTTGTATCCTCACCAAATTATCCTTTGGCTTTCTAAATTTCCAGGATAAGGATTGTGTCTCTTTGGACTCCAACATTAAAGTAATAGCTATCAGGGGCTATGACTTGTTTTATAAGCAACTACTAAAAAGAGGCCCGTAAATAATTATAAGCCACAACGAGCCGATAGTTTGTTGATGAACCCATTTAAAATTCAGTTTCAGGAAGAAAGTTTTACTTTTTGTTGAAGATTAATCTTACCCCCAAATAAATCTCTCTACCCCGTGTTGGCCCCCAAACAGAAGATGTATCGAAATAAGGACTGAAAGGGTTTTGCCAGCTTATAATTGGTTGCTGCTGCCTGAAGTCAAATATGTTTTCACAACCTGCATATACCTCAAACTGTTTCCAAGTTTTAGTGAACTGTGCATTTACAAGTGTAAATGGTTTTGATTTTTGAGGTCGCTGAAACTCCGGCGGATTGGCAGATGTATTGGGTAATTGCTGTACACCATACCAATGTATGTTTACATCTAAATGCCATTTGCTTGTTAAAGGTTTGTAAGAAAGAGTTGACAGGATTTTATGTGCAGGATTAAACGGAAGAACAATTTTTTCCCCATTTACTTTACGGTAAACATCTAAATACACATAAGCTGCTTTAGCTTCAAAGCGACTGAAAAACTTTGAATACGCTTCTACCTGGACGCCATCAGAAATTGATTTGCCTGTGAAATTAGAAATGATTGCTTTCGATGGATTGGCATCATAATCGGGAAAAATCTGATTTTGAAATTGGGTTCGGTAATAATCAATAGTAATGTAGCCTTCTATGTTTTTACTGTCAAATTTCTGCGTAAAATTTGCACCAAAGTTTACAGCTCTTTCCGGCCTTAACTGTTCTGTAAAAACTATATCTCTTGAACTTACCAGTAAACCAATGTTTTCACTAAACAGATTTACAGTTCTCCATCCAGTACCTACAGATGCCCTGAAGGTTGAACCTTCTTTTGTTTCATATTTAAGCAAAGTTCTTGGGGTAATATAAGTGCCGAACTGATTATGAAAATCTGCACGGATGCCGGTAATCCATACCAACTTATCACCCTTCCAGTTAAATATGTTTTCTGCAAAAATGCCAGGGATATTTTCAGTTCTTTTATACTTACCTGCAAAGGTTCTGTTTAATGGATTTGCCGTAAAAGAAATATCCTCATTCAGAGAAAGATGCCTGTAACTTATGCCTGTTTTTACAGTGTGTTTTTCTTTGTACAGTAATTCATACTGCAGGTTTGCATAAACATTTGTTTGATTGGCAGTGTATTTTGTAGTACCAAAAAAAGAGTGCTGATTTTGATAAAATGATGAGCCAATGAATGTAATTTTATGTTTATCGTTGAAACGATAACTGGTTTTTGTCCATAACTCCGGCTGTTGAATATTTGCAGTTTGGCCGTAAGCATTTGTTGTGCCTTTATCAGTCTTGATATTAAAGTTTGTTTGGCCGCCAATTCTTTGTTCATTCAAATAACGGATACCAATTCTTGAACTCCAGCCCCAATCCCTGTCGTTACCATATTTCCATTTATTAAAAATCATGTACCGTGTAAGTAATGGAAGATCCATAAACTTATCATTATCCCTGTCAATTCTATTGGCCGGCTGTACTGTATGAAATGCAGTGAGGTTGCTCCATTTTTTGTATTTAAAAGTATAGTTTGCATTCAGGTGTTTTTCCAAAAAGCTATTTGCATACACATTCAGCAGAAGCTTATCTGTGTTATCAGGCTCTTTGGTTCCTACGCTTATCTGACCACTAATGCTTTCATAACCTTGAATTACCGAATTTGCCCCTTTAGAAATATAAATGTTATCAACCAAAATACCCGGGATACTGCTAATGCCATAAGTATATGAAAGCCCCTGTATAAGTGGCATTCCATCAATTAGTACCTGGTTGTAAACACCCGATAAACCAAGTATTCTTAATTCTTTAGAGTTTGTAATTACATTGGTAGTTTGCGGCTGAACTGATGCCTGCGTTTCAAAGCAGCCTGCCAAATCGCAACAAGCGGCTTTCTTTAATTCAACCTGTGTTATTACTTCTGTTTTAATTGGGTTGATCTCCGAAATATAAATTCCGGGGCGCTTACCTTTTACTACTACTTCGCCTAACTGTTTGGTCCCGGTAAGTTTTACTTCAATTGCATTGTCATTAGTGATGGTGATAGTATCTGATTTATAACCCACAAAACTTATAACTAATTTTTTTATTGATTCTTTTGGTAATTGCAGTTCAAATTGCCCTGAGCTATCCGTACTGGTACCAATCGCAGAGCGAAGCCAATGAACACTTGCACCTGTAAGTGGCTCGTTATTTGAATTTTTAACTTTACCCTTTATAGATTGGGCTTTTGTAGTTTGAGGCAGCATACAAGCTGCTATTATTACTAAAAATATTGTTCTCATTGTTTAATGATTTCTTGAGTTAGCAAAAGCTCTCTGAGCTTTGCGAAAATGATTGTTTCATCACCAGGGTTGAACCCGATTTTCTGCCAAATAATTCTGCCACTTGCATCAACTAACAACAGGTGAGGAATTTCCTGTACTCCCATAGAGTTTTTAAGAGATTTTTTATAATCCCAATAGATTTCAAAAGGCCAGTTCCGGCGTTCAGCAAATTTTTTAATGTATTCTTCTGTTACCCCTGCATCAGTGGAAATAGCAACCAGTTTTACACCGGTTGAATCTTGCCATGATTGGTATTGAGATGAAATTGCAGAAAGCTCTGCTATGCAGAATTTGCACCAGGTAGCCCAAAAACTTATTAAAATTGGTTTACCCTGATCGGTTAATTCCGAAGCGTATAGTTTTGTACCATTGCTTCTTTTTATCAGCACATGAGGCAGTGTATCAGTTTGTGCAGAGCTTTGCCTGTTAGGTATTAACAAGCACAAGCAAATGATTATTTTTTTCATTTGATTGATTATTGGTATTGGCACAGGCATTATTATACCTGCACCAATACCGGTTGTTAAATACTTTAGTTTTTTGTTTTCACCATGTAAGGCCGCTGATCAGGATGGTCGCAACTTGCTGTGCCTTCAATGACTTTTACCACTTCGGCATAGGATATTTTTGAGGGATCATATTTTACCTCAAAACTTGTGGAAGTTGACATTTTACCTACCTTCTTACAACTACTTACGCCATTCATTTTCTCCACACCGGCGGCTATCATTGACAAATCGCCTGAGCAGGTAATGCCTGATACTTTTACAGTAACAGTAGTATCGTTAGGATTTGAAGTTTTTGATTGTGGGTTAGGTGTTTGGGCACAACTAACCTGTGCAATTGTGAACGACATTGCAAACAGCAACACCATTACACTGAAATATTTTGATTTCATTGAAAATGACTTTTATGTTAATGAATGATACAATACGCTTTAGTATAAACCAAAGCATAAAAGATGCAAAGCATCAGTTAAGGAAATTCATTAAGCTATCTTGGGAGGTTGCCAAAAGTCTGGAGTAAATTGGGAAAGGAAATTTTCAGAAAAAAGGGTAAAATTGTTTGAATAAAAAAGAAGTTCTTTAATGCTGAAGAGAGAAAGTGGTACAGTGAAATTACAAATACTGTTGGCACAAGATTGAAAGGGATTACAGTTATTATCTTGGGAACTGTCAGTATTTAATGGGGCTTGCTTTTGTGAATCAGTATCTTTGTGGCAACTTCCACCGCAACATTCAGTACTTTGCTTATTTTGCAGCAATGCAAATGCAGGCTCCACTGAAAGGAACAAAACGACAAAAGCCACTATTGAAGCCAATACCTTCATATTGTAAATGTACTATTTTTTTAAAAAAGAATGCCAAAACGTATTTTGGGCATTTTGCTAACCCTATGAAATTCAAACCTTCATTCTTTGTATTCTCACCGCATTCAAAATTGCCAACAAAGCCACTCCAACGTCTGCAATAACTGCTTCCCATAAGGTGGCAATACCACCGGCACCCAAAATCAATACAAAAATCTTTACTGCGATTGCCAGAATAATATTTTGCCAAACAATGCTCCTTGTGATTTTACCAATTCTGATGGCAGATACAATTTTATGCGGCTGGTCATTTTGAATAACCACATCTGCTGTTTCAATAGTGGCATCGCTTCCCAATCCACCCATTGCAATACCAGCATCAGCCAAAGCAACAACGGGAGCATCATTAACCCCATCACCAACAAAGGCAATATGTTTCCCTTCATTCTTTAATTGCTGGACTTTCTCTACTTTTCCTTCGGGTAATAAATCACCAACGGCTTCATCAATGCCAACTTTTCTGGCCACTTCATCCACTACTGATTGTTTATCGCCTGAAAGCATGACGGTTCTGATGTTAAGACTGTGCATGTCTTTAACAGCCTGTACTGCATCTTCTTTAATTTCATCACCCATAGTGATATACCCTGCATACTGGTTGTTGATTGCTACTACAACAATGGTATCAACTATATTTTCAATCTCTGCCGGATAAGTAATATTGAATTTCTTCAGCAGCTTTACATTACCTGCCAGCATTTCTTTTCCATCAACATTTCCTTTTAATCCATGCCCCGAAATTTCTTCCACACCTACAACATTCACACCATTCGTTTTGTCGCCGGCAAATTCAGTAACCGCTTTTGCAATGGGGTGGGTGGAGTTCTTTTCAAGAGCCGCAGTTAATTTCACCAATTCGTTTTCATCAATACCATTGGTAACAACTTGCTGAACTTTAAAGACCCCCTTAGTAAGCGTACCGGTTTTATCCATTACAATTGTATTCACCTTGGTCATTACATCTAAAAAGTTCCCGCCTTTAAACAATATGCCGTTCCTTGAGGCAAGGCCAATTCCACCAAAATACCCCAAAGGAATAGACACAACCAATGCACAGGGACAACTGATAACAAGAAAAACCAATGCCCTGTAAAACCATGTTTGAAAATTATAATCATTAACAAAAAAATAAGGAACAAAACACAGGGCAACTGCCAGGAAAAATACAATAGGTGTATATACTTTTGCAAAGCGGCTGATGAATAGTTGTGTCTGTGATTTTCTTGCAGTAGCATCCTGCACCATTTCCAGAATCTTACTAAGTTTACTGTCTTTAAACAGGGCTTTTACTTTTATCTCTGCTACTGTGTTAAGATTAATCATCCCGGCAAGGATAGTTTCTCCTTTATATTTTGTATCGGGTTTGCTTTCGCCTGTTAAGGCAGCAGTATTGAAAGAAGCATTTTCGGAAAGGAGTTCGCCATCGAGTGCCACTTTTTCTCCGGGCTTTACTTGAATCGTTTCGCCCAACTCAACTATTGAAGGGTCAGCAACAAGTAACTTATTGTTTCGTATCACCGTTACTTCATCTGGCCGTACATCAAGCAATGCCTTTATACTTTTTTTGGCATTGTTAACAGCAGCATCCTGAAACCATTCACCAATTTGATAAAATACCATTACAGCCACACCCTCCTCATATTCACCAATTACGAATGCACCGATAGTGGCGACACTCATGAGCACAAATTCATTAAATATATCGCCCCGTTTTGATTTCCTGAAAGCAAGGTCTAATACCTTTCGTCCTGCCAGTAGATATGCAATTCCATTTATAATCAGGGAAGGTATTTTGGGGATTTCAATTTTGAAACCATATTCCAATACGAGCAGTACCATTAAAATAAACAAGGCAAGCAATAAATCCCAGTGTGTTTTCCAGCCTGGTTTATCTACATCATTGCCTCCGTGGTCATGCCCATCATCCGATGAATGAATTGCTATAACCTTGGCTTCACTGTTTTTTTCTTCAGCGATATTTTTCTCATCATGTTTATGTTCCATATTGTGTTAGTTTATAAAAAATGAAATAATACCTGTTATAATTAATATGAGGCCTGTTATAATTCCGGCATTGTGTTCCCATTTATGCCAGTTCAACTTTAGCAAGCCTTTATACACAACCCGTATCCAAATCAGCATACCGGCAATAGTTATAATTGAATACATAACTGCTATACCAGCCATAACATGCCAGCCCCTGGTTCCTGCTAACAGAAAATAGGCTTCAATTTCCATGCAGGGTGAAAGAAACATGGCTACAACCAAAGCCAGTATGACAGAAGTTTTATTTTTCTTTTCAAGCTTTTCCTTTTGTAAATGAAAGTGGTGATGAGTATAATGCTGCCGCACAAAATAAAGACCTATCAATATAAGAATGGAAGAGCCGATGATACGGGTAAAATCTTCGATATGTTCTGTAAGTTCGCCGCCAATAAGGCCCAATAAAATACCAATGATGATGGTACTGATAACATGGGCAATGCCTGCAATGAAAGTGATACGGGTTGTTTCAGCAAGGCTCCAACCTTGCTTTTTTCCAATAGCAAGCACTGGCAGCCAGTGATTGGGTATCACTGCATGAAGCAAACTGATAAAGAGACTACCAATAATGATATTGTACATTATAAAGTAATGACAGGGTGATAAAAGAAAAAAGTTGCAAAGGCATAATGCCCTGCAACTTTTAAAGTAGGTAGATTATATGTGTCTAAGCCAAAAATGCCTTTGCCATTCCCATAATAGAAGCAAGCATTACTACACACTTCCAGCAATTGAGCCTGTTCATTTTCATACTTGTTTATTTTATGAACGTAAAAATACATGTTATATCGTTTTTGCTTTGTTAATAATCAAAAAAGAAAGATTTCATTTTCAGCAATCAATCAGATTTAAATAAGCTATTTACAGTCGTCTAATTACTCTCTCCATGCTTATGCAGCATTTTTTGTTTCCACTTAATATACCAATGCTGATGGTGCAGTGACAGCAGGAAATACAAAGCCACAGCACCAACTATCGCTATGATAAACATATTCAACCCAACAGCTACGCCTACAGCCGCAGTACACCATATAGTAGCAGCAGTGGTTAAACCATGAGATGTACCTGCGCTGCTATTGCGATAGATAATACCGGCGCCGAGAAAACCCACACCCGTAACGATATTTGCAATTACCCTTGAAGCAGCAGCTACATCACTAACTAAATGATTAGCTACAGCGGTAAACAAAGTGGCGCCAATACAAACAGCAGCGTATGTACGGATGCCTGCATCCCTGCCATGCCTTTCCCTGTCGAAGCCAATAAATGCACCTAACAGAAATGAAACAATAAGTTTAGCTACAATGATTAATTCTACGTTTATATCCATCGAAATATTCTTTTAAGTTGATAATATATAACAGGCAATATTCTTCCCCGATTACTCATCCTTATTTAATGGAACAGTATCTTCTGCAGCATTCAAAATCCATTCCTTTGCCTGTTCTTTATCTGCCAAATCAAAATACTTAACTCTTGCTTTTGCAAAGGGTTTCATAACTGAACGCATCCACTCTTCCCATTTTTTAACGCCAACGATGGCAATTTTTTCTATATCATCCGAATGGGTGAATTTTAAATTCACATAATTCACCTCAATGATACCATCTTCCCAAAAACCTGCGGCGTTTGAAATAAGGCAATCATCCATTTCAAAATACCATCTTACCTTTTTACCTGTATTGATAATATTATGGATTAACGGATGAATTTTTTCATAGTCATTAATGCCCAATAAGTCATTTGCTTTTGTGGCAATAATATTTTTCTGTGTAAAGGATAAAACCTGTAACATAAATTAAATTTTTCCTGAAATCAACTAAGACAAGATGTTGCCGGATTCATTTCAGATTAGTGATGGCCGCTGTAATGTCTCCCATGATGTCCGCCAAAAAATCCATGGTGGCCTAAGTCAATATGTGGAACAATTACCGGGTACAGATAGGGCCGGTAATTGTTTCTGCCGGAACGCCTGCTATAAACTCTTGATTGTGCAACGGGCTGTGAAGGTTGAGTGTTGAAAACATCCTTAGCGCCGTTTGCATAAACAATTTGCACCACATCAGACTTATTGGTTACATACACAGGACCATAAGCATTATCCGCTTTGTAATAACGGATTTCTGTTGTGCCGACTTCGGCAATTTTTCCATTGATGGTTTCACCGCTACGCAGGGTTATAATATCCTGTGCGTAGAGAATGGATGCTGATAACAGCATCACAACAAATGCAAATAACTGTTTCATAATTTTAGTTTTAAATGATAAATTATTTTTTCTTTGAATCCAGTTCATTACCGCCCATTTTCATACCCAGCGTATCTGCCTCCGTTTTTTCCTTATAAGTGGAATCATGTTTTTTCCAGTTCCGGCTCCTTTTTATTTTGTGCGGAATCTGTACAAGCAGTAATTGACAATCCGGCAGCAGCAATAAGAACATAAATTAGTTTTTTCATAATAATTGTTTTTACTTGTTAAGTATTACGTCACATTTAGGTGGGTACGGAAACCCTGCTACTAACGGTTTTCCATTTTAAAACGGGACAAACAACGCAGGGCTCCTCCGACCCATCTATTTCTATTCTTCCTCCTCCACATTATTCATCTTAGATAACAAATCATAAGCTCCATTTATCACCACTTTGCTGCTTCTGTCAAAACCTTCCGGCAAAATCACTTCCGTATAACCATTTTCCGAAACACCTGTTGTTACTTCAATTCTCTTAAACGGAATATGTTTTTCCCCGGGGGCGGCATCTTTACCTTTCTCAGCAGGTGCCTTTTCTTCTTTTACTTCATCAGATGCGATGAATATATATGATTTGCCGGCTGCCTGCACAATTGCTTTATCCGGTAGTGCGGTAGTAGTGGCAAGACCTGTCTCTACAATTGCTTTTAAAAATAAACCTGGTAATAAATCCCTGTCTTCTTTCAATAGCCTGCAATGTACCCGAACAGTCCTGTCTGTTCCTATTTCCCTTCCAATAAGGCTTATTTCAGCCAGTCTTTCTTTTGTTTCATTATTTAATACAAACCTAACTTTCTGGCCAGCCTTCAATTTGGGAACATCTTTTTCAAAAACGTTAAGCTCAACGTGCAGTTCACGGGTATCTGCAATTTCCACTAAGGCTTCATTTGCGTTTACATATTTGCCTGTATTTACTTTTACCTTCGTAACATATCCCGGTGCAGGTGCATAAATATTGCTGCGGCTGCTGAGGTTGCCATTTCCCACTTTGTCGGGATTAATATTTATCAACTGCAGTTTTGACTTAAGCCCCTGCACCCTCGCCACCATACTATTATATTCACTGCTGGCTTTTTGAACTGTTTTTTTTGCATTTACATTTTCTTTTGCCAATTCCTGTTGCCTTTCCAGTTCCTCTTTAAGGTAACCTAATTGGCTTTTATAATCGAGATAATCCTGCTGCAACTGTATAAATTCAGGATTTTCGAGGACTGCAACTACCTGGCCCTGGGAAACAAATTTACCTTCCAGAAGAGGTATGCTTTTTACAATACCTCCGTAGGGCGTTGATACCGTTATTAATTGTTGAGGCGGCGCTTCTATGTCGCCTGATGCCCGGATAACACTACTGAGATTTTTTTCCTCAACGGCTCCATATTGGATATTTACCGTTTTAAACTGGTCTTCCGATAAATCCACCATACCGGCTTCTTCTTTTTTGGGTTCTTCTGGTGCTGCAGCCGCTGCATTTTCTTTGGAAGAGCAGGCAGAGAACAGTACAGCAGCAAGAAAAAGTATGGCTAATGAACTAAATATTTTTTGTTTCATAATAATGATTTTTTCCTGTTTTATTTATTAATTGATGCCGGCAATAAATTCGATGGCAATGATTGTTTGATTATATTGATTTACTACTTTGGTAAACTCCTGTTTTACCGTTACCGCATTATTTAAAGATTGGGTAAGTTCATAATATCCAATTTCACCGGCCGTAAATGCTTTTTGCGACTGGCTGATGATGAGGTTAGCCTGTGGCAATGCTGTGTTGCGGTAATAGTTGATTTGAACCCTTTGCTTTTGCAGTTCACCAAATAATCTTGCCAGTTCTGCATTTAAATTGTATTGGTAATTGGTCAGTTCAGCTTGCCGTTTGGTACTGTTTATTTCGGCAGCTTTTACTTTTTCCTTTTGTGCTTTGGCAAATATGGGAATGCTGATACCAAGATTTACTCCCTGGAAGCGGCGGCCTGCGCCATAGTACTTATCAACGCCATTTACCGTTTGATAACCTACTAATGACTGGTTAAAATAACCAATACTAAAATCAGGCTTTAGCCTTGATTGCTCCACCGCTTTTTCTTTTTGGGCAATATCAATTTGCTGCCGGATAAAAGCTAAGGTAGGATTGGCTGCAATGGCGCTGCTGTCGGCGTTGATGGTAATTACTTTTTCAATCAGTGCCGTATCTGCAATCGCAGTAACAGAAGAGTCGGCGGTAAATACCTTTAAACGGTTGAGTTCAATCCTGTAATCTTCTTCGGCGCTTTTTAATTGTGCCCTTATTTCATTCACCCTGCTTTCGGCATTGTAATTTTCCAGAGCATTTGTTTCGCCTGTTTTATAACGCAATGCGGAAGCTTTCAATACATTTTCATAGATAGCCAGTAATTCTTTTAGCAGCCTTATTTCTTCCGTCCAAAACAATAACTGATAATAAGATGTTTTTGTATTGGCTGCCAGTTCGCCTTGATAAACTTTCAATTGCTGTTCACTGCTTTTGATAATGGATTCAGAAAGCTTAATCAGGCTCTTGAAGTAAGCCGGGTTGGGTATGCTTTGATTAATAGTGAAATTATTATCATAAGCTATACGGCTGTTATACTGACCGAACGTAAGCCCCAGGTTTGTTTTGCCGTAATCTTTCACCGTCTTTTTAAGTTGTTGCTGATAGCCAATATCCAACGTTCCCACTTTTATTATTGGGTTATTTTTCATAGCGGCTGATACTGCACTATTGAGATTAATGACCGTGTTTGGTTGTTGGGCATTTGCAGCAAATGATGAAGCTAGAAACAGGATAAGCAATGACGCTAAACCTTTATTCACTTTTGATTTTTTACCTTTTGCGCCTATTTTTTCGAACCATGTATAGAACACCGGCAAAACGACTAACGTAAGAAAGGTGGCTGTTATCAGTCCGCCAATTACAACTGTCGCTAAGGGTTTTTGTACTTCGGCACCTGAACCTGTAGATAATGCCATTGGCAAGAATCCTAATGACGCAACTGCTGCCGTCATTAACACCGGTCTTAACCTCACTGACGTTCCTTTTAAAATAATTGAATTGATATCCGTCATACCTTCTTTTTTTAACCTGTTAAATTCACTGATAAGTACGATGCCATTTAACACCGCCACCCCAAACAAAGCAATAAAGCCAACGCCTGCCGAAATGCTGAATGGCATGCCCCTGAACCATAAGGCGAATACGCCGCCGATGGCACTCATAGGGATAGCAGTAAAAATGAGCAGTGAATATTTTATAGAACCGAAAGTGAAAAAAAGCAATAACAGGATTAATGCTAAGGCTACGGGCACTGCCACCGATAATCTTTTGTTAGCTTCTTCCAGGTTTTTAAACTGTCCGCCATAGGTTATGAAATAACCGGGTGGCATTTTCACCTGTTTATCTATTTTTTCCTGCATTTCTTTTACTACAGAAGAAATATCCCTGCCCCTGGTATTGAAGCCTACAATAATTCTTCGCTTGGCATCTTCCCTTTGTATTTGATTAGGGCCAAGTTCAAGTTTAACTTCTGCAACCTGCTCTAAAGGAATTTGATTGCCATCAGACGCCACAACAAATAATCCTTTCACATCGTCAATACTTTGGCGGCCCGTTTTTTCAAGACGAACAACCATATCAAATCTTTTTTCACCTTCATATACAATGCCGGCGGCTTCTCCCGCAAAAGCGGCGCTTATAGTACGGTTTACATCTTCTACATTCAACCCAAACTGAGCTATTTTATCACGGTTCAATTTGATAACAATTTGTGGAAGGCCGGTAACTTGCTCCACATATAAATCTTCTGCGCCTTTTACAGTAGGCACAATAACACCGATTTTCTTTGCCAGGTCTGCCAGCACATCTAAATCCTCACCGAATATTTTAATACCCACATCCTGGCGTACACCGGATATTAATTCATTAAACCTAAGCTGTATGGGTTGAGAGAGGCCGTAAGAAATACCCGGTATTTTTTCCAATTCTTTCTGCATCAGCTCAGCCAGTTCTTCCCGGTTGTGTGCACTTGTCCATTCTTTTTTATCTTTTAATAGTATAGTAATATCGCAGGCTTCAATAGGCATCGGGTCGGTAGGTATTTCAGAGGCACCTATTTTTCCAATTACTTCTTTTACTTCAGGAAATTTTTTCATCAATAAATCGGAAGCCTGTGTTATTTTATCAATGGTCTGGCTTAGAGAACTTCCGGTAAGTAATCTTGTTTCTACAGCAAAATCACCTTCTTCCAATGTCGGTATAAATTCACCGCCCAAAGTTTTAAAAATTATCAGGCTGATGATAAACAGACCAACGGCAATACTAACCACCAACAGTTTCATTTTCAAAGCGCCTTTTATAAGAGGTGTGTAAAGCCTTTGAAAAAACTTCATCATTTTATCAGAAAGGTTTTCCTTATGACTTATTTTTTTGCTCAACACCAAAGCACTCATCATAGGCACATAAGTGAGAGATAACAAGAATGCACCGAGGATGGCAAAGGATACTGTTTGTGCCATTGGGCCAAACATTTTTCCTTCAATGCCAACCAATGCAAGGATAGGCAGGTAAACGATTAATATTATAATTTGGCCAAAGGCAGCAGAGTTCATCATCTTGCCTGCCGATTTATATACTTCATCGTCCATTTGGTCTTGTGTCAGTCTTCCAGGTTTTCGATGGCCCAACTGATGCATGGTGGCTTCCACAATAATCACGGCTCCATCTACAATTAATCCAAAATCAATAGCACCCAAACTCATCAGGTTACCGGATACGCCAAACATATTCATAAGGGCTATTGCAAAAAGCATTGCCAGCGGAATTACGGACGCTACTATCAATCCAGAGCGGATATTGCCAAGGAAAACCACCAATACAAAAATTACAATTAAAGCTCCTTCAATAAGATTAGTCTTTACTGTGCCAATGGCCCTGCTTACCAAAGCACTTCTGTCTAAGAAAGGCTCAATCACTACTCCTTCCGGCAGGCTTTTTTGAATTTGAATTATTTTATCTTTTACGCTATTAATAACGATACTGGAATTAGCGCCTTTTAACATTAACACAATACCGCCTACTACTTCTCCTTCGGCATTACGGGTAAGCGCCCCGTATTGTGTAGCATGCCCGAGTTGAACAGTTGCTACATCCCTTACGAGTACAGGTATCCCGGCGGGAGTACGGATAACAACAATTTTTTCGATGTCTGTAATTGTTTTAATAAATCCTTCGCTTCGGATAAAATAGGCGTTGGGTTTTTTATCAATATATGCACCGCCTGTATTCTGGTTATTTTTTTCCAGCGCATTGAATATGTCTGCTATTGATAAATTATAGCTGCGCAGCTTATCTGTATTCAGGGCAATCTCATATTGTTTCAATAAGCCGCCGAAACTGCTTACATCAGCAATACCTGGTGTTCCTAATAACTGGCGTCTTACAATCCAGTCCTGAATTGTTCGTAATGCCATTGCATCGTACTTGTCTTCAAAACCTTTTTTAGTATGTAAAACATATTGATAAATTTCGCCCAGGCCGGTTGAAATGGGGGCCATTTCCGGATTACCGATATTATTCGGTATCTGGTTCCTGGCTTCTACCAGTCGTTCACCAACCTGCTGCCTTGCCCAGTATATATTGGCATCATCATGAAATACTACTGTAACCACTGAGAGACCAAAACGGGAGATGGAACGTATCTCTTTTACTTCAGGGATAGTGGCCATCGTTTGTTCTACCGGAAAGGAAATAAGTTGTTCTACTTCCTGTGCCGCCAATGAAGGGCTTAGCGTGATAATTTGTACCTGGTTATTTGTAATATCGGGAACAGCATCAATCGGCAATTTTTTAACCGAGTAAACGCCCCAGATAATCAGGGCAAGCGTAAAAAGGCCGATTACCAGTTTGTTTTTTATGGAGAATTGAATGATTTTATTAAGCATATATTAATTCTGTTTGATTATACATGATACCTGAAAAAGTGAATTGTTCTTTGAATAATAGCTGCGATAAGTATTGCACATGCCAGTGTTATAAAAATGATTTTGATTGCCCGAAGCCAAAAAGGCTGTTTAGCCATTTTGGACTTTTTACTACTTACCATTCTTTTTTAATAAAAAATGATTGAATGAGAAATGCAATACATGCCAATAGATTGGCTATGCAGCAAATTCAAATAAGAAGGAAATAATTAAGAAAATTTGGGGGGCTGGAAGATACTATAATATGCTTCGGTATTGAAGGCTACATTGTAGAGAGGATATTTGTCAGATTGAAATACTGGTTTATTAACCTGCGTTTTTGAGAAAGACCCATGAAATGCTGAAGCTGTACAGCAGGAACAAGTGCAAAAAGGAGTGCAAGATTCTGAAGTGTGTTTGTGTTCCTGATGATTATCAGTCGCTGAAATTTTTACCTGGGCATTTACATTACACTCTCTGCTATCGCCACATGGAAGGCATGACAGATAAAGGAGTAGAAAGCCCATTATGAAAAATAAATATTTCATTGTCCGCAAAAGTAACCTCTTATGTTGCAAATTCTTAAAAATTAGGCATGTAAAATGGCAATGTGGTTGCAAAAAGCGGAAAAATCAGGCTGTTTTTCCTCATTTCGACAACCAAACCAAAGTAAACTAAAGAACAAGATTCGCTACTTTAATCGTTTTCTCTTTATCATCAGTCCATGCAAAAATTATATTATTACCTGCTTTTGTCATCTGTGGAAAACCGCTTGATCTTGATTCCGCTGAAGCGGCCACGGTAAATGAAGATTCTTTTTTACCATTATTATAAGCCTTTACAGCTTTTATTACAGAACCTTCCATCCAGCTTACTATAGCTGTATTCTCATCCAACATCACTACATCCACACGGCCAATTCCCTTTCCTTCATCAATACGAAGGGGACTATTAAATGTAGCACCACCATCATTGGAAAAAACAATATTTACCTGTGCATTCTTTTCAGGTGATGTAAACCATGCAACCGCAACACTATTGCCCATAGCATCAATCCTGGGCCCGTTTACAGGACATCCGGCAATTTTCCAACTATCGGTAAATATTGGTTTAGGTGCAGTCCACTGACCATTCACAAACCTTACAATAGATATGTCTCTAATTTCTTCTTCTGACCTGTCTCTGTAAACCACCACGGGCCCATTCGCCGTAATAGCAGCACTTGTCTGGCAACAATCACATACCCTGTTATCCAATTCCCATTCGCTTGATTTCTTTCCCTGCTTATCTACTATTGCACCTCGTATTGTCATTTGACCATGGTGACCTTCACTGTGTCCTCCATTCCCTTCCATAACAGAGTTTCGCCCATCCAGCCATGAAATGAAATAGTTTTCTCCGTATGGTATCATTGAAACAAAACCATGCTCCGCTATCTTGCCATCATCATGCAGAATTTTTGACGAACTCCATGTTTTTCCTTGGTCAGCAGAGGTAACTATTTTTACATCGTATGTATAAGTACCCTTTTCGCTTTTCTCTAAATAATGTGCTATCATATTTTTTGCTCCATCCGCAGCTACCAGTGGATAGTCTGCCCAATTAACAAACCAATTATCCCCTGAACTGATTACCATTGGTTCTGACCACAACTCATTATTCAATGTTGAAATTTTCAATATACTCTTTCCCT
Organism: uncultured Sediminibacterium sp.; assembly: GCA_964612195.1. Lineage (GTDB taxonomy): Bacteria > Bacteroidota > Bacteroidia > Chitinophagales > Chitinophagaceae > Sediminibacterium. Next base: position 57,864 of record CAZTDV010000005.1, on the reverse strand, counting down.
TTGTTTTCTCAATCCATGATAAATACACCAACCCATTTTTATCTGTAAACAGATATGGCTCGGCACTGGCTGTGTCTGCCGGTGATTCTAACTCTTTTAAATTGCTGGTTTCTGCAAGCGCAGATTGAGATTTCTTATTGTCAGATTCTTTTGATGAATCTTTACAAGAGGATATTACAATTACAACAATTAAAGCACATAGTAACTTATTCATTTTTATTTATGATTTTAAGGATGGCATCAATATTACTTTTCTCGTCCCATTTGCGGTATCCTGATTCAGAAAAAACCAGTTTGCCTTTTTTATTAAAGATAAAAGTTGTTGGAAGACTTTGAATACCTAATTCTTCGCTGTTTTGTATTTGAACATATTTGAATGGATAGGCATGCAGTTTTCTAAATGTGTCAATCTCTTCAAAAGCTTCGGCTGAAGCCAATAAGAATACAACATTTTCATTTTGTAAAAACTGCTGGGCTTTTTCAATCGAAGGCATTTCTTGAAGACAAAGTTTGCACCAGGTGGCCCAAATATTAATAAAGATTGCTTTTCCTTCATACTGGTTTAAATCAAGCGGCTCATTTTTTAAGTCAGTTAATTTTATTTTATCTATTTCCCTGTCAGGTTGAGGAATTACAACAGGGTTCGTTTTATTTACACTGTTACAACTAATTAAACCAATTAAAATAACACCGATGATGTTTTGTATGATAGTCATTTTTTCTCTTTTCAATATTAAGTTTAAGGATGGTGCAAATTATGTACATGATGTAAGGAATCCATGGTGTGGTGATGACAAATATGGTGGCCCGGATGATGGTCACAATTTGTATGATGGTGATTAGTCAATACCATTACTAATGAATCATTAAGGTGACCGGGGTAGGAATGATGGTAGTGCTGCGAATGATTTATGGCAGGGTCATAAGGCATCCACTGATGGTTATGGTCGTCATGGGTATAAGTATTGTGGTGGTAATTATTATGGTGATGCCAGAATAAAGAATCATGATGGTGGTATATGCTGTCCCAATGGCGCTGCTGGCCTGAACTTTGGGCTCCTGCAAGGTTGGTTAATACCTGACGCAAAGATGATAAATCATTTGTCATTCCAGTAGAAGCGGAAACATCATCTTGCTGGATGGTTTCTTTTGATGAATTATTTTTACCACAGCTACTAAACAAAATAATACTCAGGAGTAAAAAGAATTTTGTTTTCATGTTGTTAGGTTTATGATTGGTTTAAGTGCGATATAGCGACATAGTATGTTACGGTAAGAACTTTACTTTACTTTCAACAAACTTGCATTAATGGCTACCACTACAGTGCTTACACTCATCAGTACAGCACCCGCAGCAGGGCTTAGCAGGATTCCCATTTTATACAACACACCTGCCGCTAATGGCAAAGCCACTACATTATACCCTGTTGCCCAAATTAAATTCTGAATCATTTTCCTGTAAGTGGCTTTTCCAAATAAAATCAAACTCACAATGTCTTTAGGGTTGCTGTTTACCAAAACGATTCCAGCTGTTTCTGCGGCAATATCACTACCGCTGCCAACAGCAATACCAATATCAGCTTGTGCCAAGGCAGGTGCATCATTTACACCATCTCCTGTCATGGCTACAAATTCTCCTTTGTTTTGCAGCTCCTTTATCTTTTCTAATTTCTGATGCGGCAACACTTCTGCAAAAAAGCTATCCATGCCCAATGTTTTGCTTACACTTGCTGCTACTTTATTATTGTCGCCTGTCAGCAATATTGATTTGATATTATTTTGTTTCAACGTTTTAATGGCTTCTGCTGATTCAGGTCTTATCTCATCCGATAATGCAATGTATCCTGCCAATTCATTATTGATAATTACAAACACAACCGTTTCCGTGTCATTAGCTGTAAAGCCATCAGGAACAGTAATATTATTTTCTTTTAAATAGCCCGGACTTACAACCAATACTTTTTTGCTTTCTACAGTTGCTTCAACGCCTTTACCTGTAATCGCATTAAAGCTTTCTGTTGCCGGAATTTTGATAGATAAGTCTTTAATTTTTTGCAAGATGCCTGTTGCAATGGGATGCTCAGATTTTTGTTCTAATGCAGATGCCAGGCGAATGATTTCATTTTCATTCAGGCCTTTTTGGAGTGAAACAATTTTTGATACTTCAAATTTTCCTACAGTAAGTGTACCGGTTTTGTCAAATACAATGGTGGTGATTTTTCTTGCATTTTCAAATGCGGTTCTGTTTTTAATCAGCAACCCGTTTTTCGCTGATAAGGCTGTCGATTTTGCAACGACCAACGGCACTGCCAATCCTAAAGCATGGGGGCAACAAATAACAATTACTGTCACCATCCTTTCCATTGCAAAAGCCAAAGATTGACCTGTTAAATACCAGTATAAAAAAGTACCAATGCCCGCAATAATCGCAATTGCTGTTAGCCACTTTGCAGCCTTGTCTGCTACCAACTGGGTTTTAGATTTTGATTTTTGTGCATCATCAACCAGCTTTATAACCTGTGAGAGATAAGAATCTTTCGCCCCATGCGATACGATAACTTTAATTGAACCGTTCCCATTAATAGAACCCGCAATTACTTTATCTCCTTTTCCTTTCGCCACCGGTTTTGATTCGCCGGTAAGCATTGATTCATTAAGATAGCTTTCTCCTTCTGCGATTATACCATCAGCTGCAACTTTTTCCCCTGGTTTTATCAGTATAATATCAGCCTCTTTCAGCGTTTCAGTTTTTACATCAGTCACTTTTTCACCATCTACTAAGTGAGTATCATCCGGCATTAGCTGAACCAATAATTCCAGTTCTCTGGAAGCTCCGGCAACTGATTTCATTTCAATCCAATGCCCTAACAGCATTATTAGAATAAGTGTTGCCAGTTCCCAAAAGAAATCCATGCCCTTTAATCCAAACACAGTTGCAGCACTATAGATATATGCTACTGAAATGGCAAAACCAATTAGCGTCATCATGCCGGGGTTCTTTACCCTTATTTCACCGACCAGCCCTTTCAGAAAAGGCCAGCCGCCGTAAAAGAAAACAACAGAGGCCAAAGCAAGTAATATATATTTTGAACCAGAAAAACTGATGAGAATATTCAACCAATGCTGAATCATTTCTGATAGCAGCATAATGGGAATGGTTAGTACCAGCACTACATAAAACCGTTTTTTAAAATCAACAATGCCCGATGAATGTGATTCGTGGCCATCACCTCCCTTTGATTTTGTAAGCGACACCAACGTCATGCCACATAAAGGGCATTTGCCTAGTTCGTCCTGTACAATCTGCGGATGCATGGGGCAGGTATATTTGTGAAATCCTTTTGCTTCTTTAATGTTTATTACCGGAGCAGGTTGTTCCTCTTGCTCCGTATGTTTTTCAACTTTAGTTTGCTCATGTTGATTTGAGTGGCTTTCACTTTGCTTACCATTTAGCGGAATTAAGTTCATTCCGCATTTGGGGCAATTGCCCGATTTGTCCTGAATTATTTCAGAATGCATGGGGCAGGTGTATTGTTGTGGGTTTTGTTGATTATGTTCCATAAGAATATTTATGTTTTATCCGATAAATTAATAGTGCCATGTTAATCCAATTCCCCATTTGTAATCGCTGTCATAATTTGTGCTGATGGAAAATGATTTGGCAATCATATATCTTGCTGCTACATTATATTCCTTATCAGTATTTACCCTGAAATCGAAAAAGAAATTATTGCTTAGGGGTAAATCTCTTCTTTCTAATTGCAATCTTAAACGACCTGTATGGTCAATCCGCCATTCGGAACGGATAAGCATAGGTAATAAATAATAAAAACCTGCATCAAATACACGTCGGTTGTCTTTAGAGTTGGGCTTATTGGCTAACGGAAGTGTTTTATTTTTCCGGTAATCATAGCCTATGTAAAAAGCGAGGTATTGTTTTTTATCGAGGTAACGAAGTAAATGTGTTTCCGTTTCATAATTGCCTTTCCAGCTAACACGGCCTTCAAATTCCAATGCCATTTTATTGTTTGAAATATTTCCACTCAGCCATGCACCCTGTGAATGAACAGATAAGTCATACCAGGGATAAAGCATATTGTCTTCTTTCTTTAATTTGCGATAACCGGTTTTGGCAAACTCATTTTGTTCACTGCCTTCATAACTAACTATCCGTGCCATACCCGCCATCATGTGGTAAAGAATATGACAATGAAAGAACCAGTCTTGTTCTTCGTTTGCTTCAAACTCAATGGTAACGGTTTCCATGGGTTTTATATCAAACGTATGTTTCATTGGTGAATATTCGCCTTGTTCATTGATGAAGCGAAAGAAGTGGCCGTGCAAATGTAGTGGGTGCCGCATCATGGTGTTATTGGTTAAAACAAACCTTACCCGTTCACCTTTATGGATAATGATTTTATCGGCAACAGATAAAGTTTTAAAATCGAACGACCATACATAGCGCAGCATATTCCCTGTAAGTGCTAATTTAATTTCTCTTGGCTTTAAGGTGGAATCTAAAGTCGTGGGGTGCAGTGCCCTCAACATATTATAATTAAATTCTCCGGGCATGCCCATATCCATTCCCTGCATATTGCCTATGTCCATTCCATCCATATTACTCATATCCATTTTTTTGGGAACAGTATCTTGTTTCATATTCATTCCGTCCATGTTCATGTCACTCTTATTCATGCTGCCCATTTCCCTCATCATTTTAAAATAGTCAAGTTTGGGAATATCAGGTGCATTCATTATCGGGCCGTTTCCAAAATAACCGGATGAAAAGCCTACTACATCCCATGAAGTAGCTCTTAATTCTGCAGCACCGGTTTCAGGAACAGTAATTAAAACATCATACGTTTCTGCGACTGCAATTTCTAATTTGCTTACGGAAATTGGAGTAACATTAATTCCATCTGCTGCAATCAGCCGCATATAACTCATTCCGTATTGCAATGTAAAATAAGAGGAAGCTGAACCGTTGATGATTCGTAACCTAATCACTTCGCCGGGCTTTGCATCTTTAAAATAATTTTTCTCCTGCCCGTTCATCAGGAATTTATTGTAATACACATCTGATACATCCATAGCAGGCATACGTTGCCATTCTTGTTTTAGTTTGTCTTTAAATGAACCGGCAGCAATGGCTTCGCCATAGCTTTGCAATGCACCTTTTTTGATGGCATACCATTCGCCGCCTCGTTTCAGGTAACGTAATACCTGGTGTGGGTTTTCGTCCGTCCAGTCTGATAATAACAAAACATATTCTTTTAGTTCAGGTTCTGGCTGGGCAGGGTGAATTACGATTGACCCATATAAGCCGCTTTGCTCCTGCAGCATAGTATGAGAGTGGTACCAGTAAGTGCCACTTTGAATAAGCGGAAAAGTAAATGTAAGTGTTTTCCCGGCTTCGATGGGAACAGTGTTTAAGTAAGGAACGCCATCTTCTTTATTGGGCAACAGTATGCCATGCCAGTGGATAGAGGTTTCCATCTTCATCAGGTTATGTACACGAATGATAGCGGTATCGCCTTCTGTAAATTCAAGAATGGGTGCCGGTATCTGGCCATTGATCGCAATGGCATGGCGATGCTTACCGGTAAAGTTCACCATCGTGTCTGTTACATATAAATCATACTCCACTTTTTTTCCAGTGTAAGCCATTCCCGGTTTGGTTTGCACGGGTTGCAGAGAGTAATCGTAAGTAGTAGATTTTCGCATTCCGTATTCTTTACCCATCGGCATTTGCATGGATTTATTTTCTTGAGCCATACTGCAAAAAGGAATCAACAATAAAAAGAATAGAAGCTGTTTCATTGTAAACTGATTTATTGTTTAACCGGTTTCTTTGATTTTTTTCGGGCGGGGTTGTTGTCCGGGAAGCGAAGTGTATCCATTGCATTTTCTACCGGCATCTTCATATCTTTCATATCACCCATTTTTTTGGTGCTGTCCATCCCAGGCATATCTTTCATGTCTTTCATATTGTCCATGCCTTTCATATTCTTCATGGTATCCATACCGGGCATATCCTTCATGTCCATATCTTTCATCTTTTCTATGCCCTTCATGTTCTTCATGTCGTTCATTCCTTTCATACCCTTCATGTTTTTCATCGTATCCATCCCTTGCATATTCCTCATGTCCATACTCTTCATGGTATCCATTCCCGACATATTTTTCATACCTGGCATTGAATCATTCATCTGCATCGTACTGTCACCCTGCATGTCCATTCCTTCCATATCCTTTTCGCCATGCTCCTTCATGAGGTATTTTCCCATTGGCCCCACTCCGGCAACATGTGTAAGTTTTGCCCCATGATGGCCTGCAATGGACAGAAACACAGCGGTAACAATTGCAAATAATAACACGATGAGCTGAAAAGAACGGCGGAATAACTTATAAAAATCACCAATGCCTTTTACCAGGAAATTAATGCCTGACATCCACAAAGTATATTGTGCATATTTTTCATGCTCTTCAAATATGGCCAAGGCTTCTTTAGGTGCATTGGGAGCAATCATTGCATGAAATAAGGTGCTCGCCGCCAAAGCAGAAATGAAAGCTAATCCCATTACAATTAATGTGGCCCACCTGATTTGCTGCCATTGAGGTTTCCAGAACACAACGGCCTGGAAAGCTGCCGCCAGCAGTATAAGCACTATGGGAAAGTGTACTACTAACGGATGCAGGGAAGGAAAGTCTTTAAACATAATGTGCTACTGTTTTTGTGATGCCCAACCAAATCAGTGAAGAAACTTTCGTACCAAAAACTGTTTTTAAGATTATTTATTAAAGCCTGACAAGTGAATCAAAACTAATTTTCAGTTTTTCCCATGCTACAGTGATAGTAATTTTTCCGCTTTTGTTTTCTTCGATAAAATATTGCAGCCTTTCTATATGCGTATTTTTCTTTGGCTTTACTTTTATTCTTACCTCATCTTCTTTTTCATCATATTCTGTTGCTAAGTGTTGTTTCCAGTGCTTATTGATGATCACTGTCCATTCCGATTTGCCCGGAATAGTAAAAATGGCATATTTGCCTGCAGGGATTTCTTTACCTCCAACAACAAACGCTTTGCCGATTTCAAGAGTTGTTGCATCGTGTGCTCCTGTTACCCATACTTCATCATAGGGAACAAGGCCACCCCATATTATTCTTTTACGAACGCCAGGTGAATGATAGCTGATTTTTATACTGTCGCCATGGGTTACAGCAACGGCCATGGATTTAATACTTTTCTTGCTTGTGTCTTTTACTAAATTGGGATTGTAGCAAACCTCTTCTTTCTTTTGTTCTTGTGCCGTTGCAGTAAATACTGTCGCAATTAGTAAAAGCAGTAAATAAAATTTCTTTTTCATGATACTATTTATTTGTGTTTATTTTTTTGCTGCACAGATTATTTGTACTTCTCCAAACATGGTTTTGAAACGCTTTTTAATTTCTACATTTTCAAACCCTGCACCCGAAATCATCTGAGGTAATAAACCTTTAGCATTTGCATCTGTTGACTTAAATCCATCCAATCCTCTTATCAAATTAAAAAGTGTTCTTTGAACCCATGACTTAGAACGGCCAAAATCCGCAATATGTAATTGCCCTTCTTCATTTAAAACGCTGAATATTTCTGCAAGAGCCTTTTGCTTTGTTGCGGTATCAAGATGATGAAATACCAAGCAGGATACAGTTCTGTCAAATGCATTATGCTGAAAGGGAAGTTGCTTTCCATCATAATCCAGCAAAAAAATATCTAACTTCTTTTCTTTTACTTTTTGAATAGCCTTGTCTAAAATCTTTGCATCCACATCAATGCCTGTTACTTTTGCCTCGGGGCATATTTCTTTCACCATAATCGTTAATGTAGCTGTGCCACATCCAAAATCCAGCACCTTTGCACCTGGTGAAATGTGTGCTGATTCAATTAGAGCTTCTTTTATCTTCTTCTCAGGCATTGTAATATTTATCAAAAAATCATACAATGGAGTTAACCATTTGAATCGAAGTGCCGGTATATATTTTTTTTGCTCCATTATAATGATTTTTGTATAAAACGATACACAAAGTGAATCCGGTTTAAAACAGATTTATCAGTTGGTGGGTGCGGAAACCCTGCTCCAGAAACTGTTTCATTATAAATAAGGAAACTAAAGCAGGGCTCCGACCCGTGTTTTTTTTTCTAATTTTGTTTAAATAATCCAAACTTTTTGCCCGGTGCTGCTGCTATTACTCAAGCTCCTTGTTCTTTTGCTCTTCCAAATATTTATCCAAAGCTTTTTTGCCAAATTGCTTAAAAACAACCGGCGTTACAATCATATCCAATAAAGTAGAGCTGATTAAACCTCCCAGTATTACAGTGGCAACAGGGTATAATATTTCCTTACCCGGTGCAGTTGCATCCATTGTTAAAGGAATCAAAGCAAGCGCCGCTACCAACGCCGTCATCAATACAGGCACTAATCTTTCCAACGAACCTCGTATAATCATTTTATCATTAAAGGTTTCTCCTTCATGTTGCACAAGATGAATATAATGGCTTATCATCATTATTCCATTTCTTGATGCAATGCCTGTAAGTGTAATAAATCCTACCATAGTAGCAATAGAGAAAACGCCACCAGTAAGCAACACAGCTACCACACTTCCAATTAAGGCCAGTGGCACATTCAGCATAATCTGTAACGCAATCCGGCTCGATTTAAAATGGCTATATAATACCAGGAAGATACCTGCTATAGAAAATATACTCAGGATGGTAATAAGTTTGGAAGCCGATTGCTGGCTTTCAAACTGCCCGCCCCATTGCAGAAAATATCCCTGTGGCAATTGCAGTTGTTCATTTACTTTCTTTTGCATTTCTTTAACTGTGCTGCCTAAATCACGCCCCTGCACATTGGCAGAAACTACAATGCGCCTCAGTGTATTTTCATGATATACAGAATTGGGCCCGTTTTCCATTTCAATCCTTGCAATTTGCTTCAGGGGGATTAATGTGCCATCTGATGTTGCAATTTGAGTGTTGCCCACTTCTTCAAGATTATTTCTTATACTGTCGGTGGTACGAAGTACAATGTCAAATGTTTTTTGCCCGTCAAGTATTTGGGTACTTATCTTACCATTGTAAAAAATTTCAATATCCTCAGCTACTTTTCCTGCCTGTAGCCCATACCTTTTTAAAGACTCCCGGTCTATTTTAATACTAAGTTGTGGTACCAATACCTGTTTTTCCACTTGTACATCCACTGCTCCGGGTACTGTAGTAATGATATCTTTCAGTTTAGCGGCGTTATTACGAAGGTCAGCAAGGTCGTTACCAAAGATTTTAATAGCGATTTGTGCCCTTACGCCTGAGAGCAGGTGGTCAAGACGATGAGAAATGGGCTGGCCTATATTTACAGTTACTCCTTTTAATACAGATAACCTTCTCCTTATCTCAGCAAGTATTTTATCCCTATTACCAATTTGGTCTGCCTCTAATGCTACTTCAATTTCTGAATTACTTGGTGGTTCAGCATGCTCATCCAGTTCGGCACGACCCGTGCGGCGGGCGGTAAGCTGTACACCCGGTACTTTCAAAATTTCATTTTCGGCTATGCTGCCCGTTTTATTGGCTTCATCCAATGAAGTACCCGGAGGCAGGGACAAGTTAATAGTAAAACTTCCTTCATTAAAAGGCGGTAAAAACTCTGTGCCTAAAAAGGGGATGATACTCATGGCAGTTACAATCATAGTAATAGCGATACCAATAACTATTTTAGGATGTTTCAACCCTATCTTTAGTAATTTAATATCCTGTCGCTTTAAGAATTTTACAAGGGTGCTGTCATCATGCGATGAAGCATACAAAGCTTCTTCTTCGACAGTATGCCCATGAGGTTTTTGTTGTTCTGCTTCCTCAAATGTATGACTATGTTTTTTTCGTCCTTTCCAGAAAGCGAGGTTCACATGTTTCAAATGTTTTTTCTTGCCGAGCAAGTAACTGCAAAGAGCTGGTGTAACAGTAAGTGATACTACTAAAGAAGCGATAATTGATGTGATATAGGCAATGCCGAGCGGTGCAAATATTTTCCCTTCGATACCCTGCAAATAAAATAATGGAAGAAACACCAGAACCACAATTATGGTAGCATAAACAATTGAGTTTCTCACTTCACTGCTGGCTTCGTAAATTACCTTTATAAGCGGCCTTGGATTGGGGCTTGTCCAGTTTTCTTTTAACCGCCTGAATACATTTTCTACATCTACAATGGCATCATCCACTAACTCACCAATAGCAATGGCAAGCCCACCAAGCGTGAGGGTGTTAATAGATATTCCAAATATTTCGAAAACGATGGCTGTAATTATAAGTGATAAAGGAATGGCAGTAAGTGTAATAATGGTGGTTCTGAAATTAAGCAGGAATAAGAATAATATGATTATCACCAAAATAAAACCATCCCTCAATGCTTCTTCCACGTTGGTAAGTGAGTTTTCAATAAAATGTTTTTGTTGAAAAACATCAGTATTAATCTTTACGTCAGAAGGTACTGATTTTTTTATATCATCAACTGCCTTCATTATTTCTGATGTCAGCGTAACAGTATTTGCATTGGGTTGTTTTTCTATGCTCAAAATCACTGCGGGTTTGCCATTAAGTGAACCATCACCTCTTTTAACGGGGCCGCCGAATTTTACTTCTGCAAGTTGACGGAGTACTACTGGTGTGCCATTTTTGTTGGCTACCACTGTATTGGCCAGGTCTTCCAGTGTATTTGCCCGTGCAAGGTTACGAACCAGCACTTCGGACCCTTTGTTATCATTAACAAAGCCACCGGTCGTATTGATATTGGTAAGTTGTAATGCCTTGTCAACATCATCAACAGCTAAATTGTATTGACGCAATTTTTCCGGAGAAATCAAAACCTGGTATTGCATGCGGACACCACCAATGGGGATGACCTGTGCAATGCCCTTAACACTCATAAGCCTGCGGCGAATAACAAAATCACTTAGCGTCCGTAAATCTTCAGGGGATGTGGTATCAGAACTTACTGCTATCATCATAAACTGCCCCATTACTGAGCTGATTGGCCCCATTACAGGTACTATTTTATTGGGAAGCTGGACAGTTTGTATTTTCTCTGCTGTTAATTGCCGGGCCCGATAGATGTCCGTTTTCCAGTCAAACTCAACAAACACTAAACCCAGTCCCGGCGAAGCTACAGACCTTACCACTTCTACACCTGGTGCCCCATTGAGAGAAGTTTCTACCGGTAAAATAACCTGTGCTTCAATTTCTTCCGGCGACATGCCATTTGATTCTAAAAAAATAGTTACCCTTGGCCTGTTTAAATCGGGTAACACATCTACAGGCAAGTTTACCAATGTAAATACGCCATATACCATCAGCAGGGCAGCCATTGACACTACTAGCATCCGGTTTTTTAATGAAAAATGTATGAGTCTGTTCAGCATAATTATTTTATTTATTTTTTACTTTCTTCTTTTCTCAGGTGGTTTTACCGGGTAATTTTCTATCAGCGTATGCACAGCGGGATGCAGGTTATTTTGTAAAGTTGTTGGGTCGTATAAATCAGCTTCTACGGTGGCGGTATAAATAAATTTATTTTGTTTCCTGTCTATAATATTTAATGTAATACTTCCCTTTGTATATTCCACTGTTTTAGTAGTGTAGCCGTAAGTGTAATTATTGTAATTATAATTTAATGGCCTGTTGTAATAATAGGCCCGTGGGTTTACATTGTAATATGGATTGCGGGGCGATATAGCCCTGTACTGAAAAGAATTATTATAGTTATATACCGGGGTGGTTGTACGAACGGTTTCCGTCCTGCTTTTTTTGCTTTCCGTAACTTTTAGTTCCATCAAAACATCGGGATTGTCATTATCAATAGTCATGCCCCTGGCCGCAAGTTCATGCGAAAAATAATTGATGGTATTATTAAATATTATCTGGTTATGATAGGGTGTGTTGTCATTGTCCTGGTGCGGAATCCATGAAAATGTCTTATACTTTACAAAATCAATACTTTTATCATAGTCGGCATAGGTTAAATTATAAGCGGTGCTGCATCCGGCTGCCGTAAATAAAAGCAGCATTACCGGGATGATTATTTTATTTTTCACTGTTTAAATATAGTTTCGTTATTGAATTTCATTTGTCACTTGCCTCTCTGCTTCTTACTCATTATTACGCCAACCTATTTGAATATTTTACCCTTACTTTTCAGCCGTTTTATAAAAGGGGCATTATTTAGATACAACAATAGAAAAAGGGTTATTGTACTAAAAAGGCTGATAACATACATGCCAAAACCAGCGGCGACGCCAACGGCTGCAGTAGCCCACAGGGTTGCAGCAGTTGTAAGCCCTGTTATTAATCCATTACCTGCATCCCTAAAAATAATTCCTGCACCTAAAAAGCCAATACCTGTTACAATATTTGAAACAATTCTTGTATGGTCTGATAAGTTAGGGACATGTGCATTGATAATGGTAAACATAGCAGCACCCAAAGAGACAGCAGCGTAAGTTCTGATGCCTGCCGCCCTTCCATGAATTTCCCGTTCATAACCGACAACACCGCCCAACACTGTTGCAATCAGCAAACGTGGCAGTAATATAAATTCTGTGCTTACGTCCATGTTAAATTATTTAATAAAGTATGAAATAGTTTATACGTCAATTATGATTTTCAATTTATTGTACTTATTCTTCATTCATTTTAATAACCCGTGCACCTGACTCATTTTGATTTTGGATAAATAAGTAAAAATAGAAGGCCGAAAGCCCGACAAATAAATTCCATAAACTATGCGGCTGAAAATAACTGCCGGGCCTGCAAAAAATTTTGTTCTTGTCAAATTCAAACCACAGCAAAGCCATTAAAATGGAAATGACACTTAAAATAAGATAATGCCTGCCAGGGTTATCAGGTTCTGTTTTCATGGTTGCCAAAGCCAATCCTAAAAACAGAAGGATGATTATAAGTACAGCAATGCTCTCTTTTCCTTTTGGCAACACAAAGGAGAATAAAAGATTAAGTACAAGAAAAGACGAAAGGAATATAGCGGTTGATTTGTTTTTTATTACAGCGGGAATTTTGCTGTTTCGGCTAAGCCACCAGCGATGCACAAAAAACATTACCGGGAAAAGTGAAAAGGCAAATACCGCTGAGTAATCCAATTTATGAGCAACATTTATGAGTGAAGCATGATAAAATGTGCTTGCGCCAAAAACATATAGCAGTATAACGCCAAAAAGAAAACCATAAACTGTATTTAGGTAGCGGGGATTGCTTTTATACTTTTCTTCCCGCAAGTTTTTTAAGATAACTATTGCAGTGATTAAATAAATAATATTGCTGAAAGTATTTACTGGCTGACGGACAGGGTTGCTCATATGAATATTTTCACAAAAAGAAGCTGGAATTTTTTTATCAAAAGTGAAAGTTTCCCAAATATGTTGTAAGGTTGGAATACGGTTCAGCAACCAGATTGTTAAGCCAAAAAGAAATGAAACAATCACCAGCAGAATTGCCGTTCCCGAACTGATAAAAATATCGGGTATGATTGCCTGTTTTATTTTGGTGTAATATTTTTTTATCACTGTGTACTTATTAATATCATTACCTTTTCGCAATACGAGTTGACAACGGTGATGAATTAAGTCAGTAACGAAAAGGAAACTACCAAGCGCCTCCTGCAGGTACAATTATTTCCTTTGTCGTTACTGACTGCGGCTTTTCATTAATGATTTTCCTTTTAAATTAATGTTGGTGCTTATGCCCATCTTCGGCCGGTTTGGCGGCCAGGTCAAATGTGGCAGATGCTGTTTTACTCCCGATTACTAATGTTACAATGGCTTTATTGTACTTTTTTGATTTCTCAAGTGTGTACATAAAACCTTCCTTGCCGCTGGGTATAAGGGTAACAGTTGAAGTCTGGCCATCGGCTGTTTGTATCAGAGCAGTTGCTTTAACACCATCATTCTTCATTGACTTTTCCTTGGCATCTAATAAATAAACCATCAGCATCCCGTCCTTTACGCCTGCTTCAATATGGAATTCGGTTCCGGATGATTTTACCGTTCCACCATGTGGGGAGCCATGTTTATGGTCCTGGGCATAACTGCTGAATGTTGCCAGCGCTGCCAGCAGCATTGTGAAATACATTTTTTTCATAATTGTAATTTTTATAGTTAAATAATAATTAGTGGTTCTCATGCTCATCTTTCTTCATGTCTTTCATGTCGCCGGCCTTACCTTCTGCAACATTCATTACAAAGTCGCTGGTATAAACTTTTCCTTTGCTCTGAAATTGTATCCAGCCACGATATACACCTGGTTTATCAAATGTGGTATGTAAATCAAATTTGCCGCCTTCCACACTTGGGTGTACATGTAAATATTTTTTATCAGCAAGGCTTACTACTACCATGTGTGCTTTTGCCCCAAGATAATCTTCCAGTGTAGTTACATCCACTTCTTTACCATTCAGCATTACAACACCATTGATATGCATTGCCATGTTTGTAAAGAACTTGCCGCCTTCCGGGGTAAGTGAAACAGAGAAACCATCACCAGTTGCACCGGTTAATTTATCTGCGCCGTAGGTTTTTGCGGCAGGAGCAGTACCGGCAACTGTTACATTCAAATTGTCAACTGTATGATTGGCACCGCTTGGTTTGTAATCTGCAAACAGGGTGTATTTACCAGGTGCCGGAAATTTTTCTTTGACAGTATAAGAACCATCAGCATTCAATTCCGGATGAATATGGTCAAACCAGCTAAGGTCATCGTTTACCACAATCAGGTGAATTTTTTTAGTATGCTCCACATCCAGGGGAACCTGCTCATTCGGTTTATCTTTTATTTTAGGCGTAAGAGACAGAGTAACTTCTTGGTTAGGACTTACAGTGGCAGGATTTGTGCTAAACTGCATAGATACATTGCTGGCAGCGCCTGCATTATCATTATGTTCCAGTTTCATTCCACACTTGGGGCAGGTATCGCCCTCTTTGCCTGTTACTTCAGGATGCATGGGGCATGCGTACACATGCTCTTCACTATGTGCTGCGGTAACTTGGCTTGTATCTGCTGATTCTTTTTTTGAGTCGCCGCCACTATTGTTGCAAGCAGCAAATAAGGTTACGATACAGGCTGTTATAACTGCCATTGAAATTTTAAACACTTTTTCCATTTTTATTGATTTGTTAATTAATGTGATTAGGAATAATTATTTGCATTCAGATGAATATTAATTTTGCTGGGGCTGGCTATCTTTTTTCTTTCTTTCATACTGGCAGCAACCGGGTAATTTTTCATACGCTTTATCGTCCCCGGTAAATTTTTCAGTATCATAACCAGCAGCAGCAATACTTTTTTGTACCTTTTCATTGCTGACTACTGCCGGGTTATAAACAAGGGTAAACACTTTAGTTTCCCTGTTCCATTCTGCTTTTTCGACTCCTTCAGTTTTAGCTGCTTTTTCAATTGTTTTTTTACACATTCCGCAATTGCCCCATACTTTAAATGTGTCTGTTTTTGTGTCCTGTGCTTTTGCTGCTGTAAAAGCAATTGTTGCAATCAGCAACAGCATAATTGTTTTGATTTGTTTCATTGTCTTGTTTTTATTTTAAGTAATTATTTTGCTTTTCTGAATGATGAATGTGTTTGAACTATCTTCCAGCCTTCTTTAGTTTTCTTTAATACAGAAGTGGCTACACCCTGGCTTTTAATTTCTTTAGCATCTTTTGCAAGAATGATTGTATAGATGTAAGTTTCTGTTGAGAAAGCATATTCACCTATTACGGTTACATCTACTTTATAATCACTAAATTTAAAAGACTTGAAATCTTTTAACTCAGGCCCTAAGTGATGTTCAAGGTAATGACCGATTGTACCTTCATCTTTTGCCTGTTCAAATACTTTTGAATCTTTTACAAATAGATTTACTACGCCGGTCGTGTCCAGTTTTTCAATTGCTTTTTTGTAATTGTCCAGCACATTTTTTACAGCTTCTTTATCCCCCGTTTGGGAAAGCACCGCTATAGCAGGCATAAGCAGCAGAAGCATCATTAGTAGTTTTCGCATGTTGTTTATTTTAAATTATTGGTTAAAATACATCATTTTCATCTGGTACACATTAGCTGTCACCACCCGTTCTCCATCTTCTGTTCCTTTAATGATAACGGTAAATTTGTCGTTGCTTTCTCCTTTTACAATAAAGCTGATGCTGTATTGCTCTGCTTTATCTTTTATAAAAATCGCAGGTTTACCGTTCACTTCTGTAATGGCTTCATTGGGTATTACCACCTGTCTTACTATATTATTTCCGGTCATCCGCACATTTATGTTTTCGCCAATTTTAAACTGGCCTTTGGGATTAATAAGTTCAAATACCACTTTTTGAGATTGATTACCTGTGTTGACAGATTGTGCAGTGCTGACCATTTTTAATTTAAATAGTGATGTGTCAGTAGCAGAAGTGGCCGTAAACATAGTAGCAGTTTTCAATTTTGATACATCGGCAGTAAACACCTGGGCCTCTACAAAAACCTGGTCAAGATTGGTTATTTCAAACAGCGTTTCACCACCACCTACTACGGCACCAATTGCATAATTAAATGTGCCAACAACACCACTTACAGGAGATGTAAGGGTAATCGCTTTGGTACTGCCTGTGTTTTTCCCTGTATTCGCATCAAACAATGCTTTGTTTTTTTTGGCACTTTCGTACCGGGCCTTTGCTTCGGTTATATCTTTTTTAGCAGCGATATCTTCAATTGCTTTTAATCTTTCATACTGCGCTTTTGCGGCTTCAAATTCTGCATTCACGGTATTGCTTTGTGAGATGATGCTGATTTGTGTTCCGGCATCTACCTGTTGTTCTATAACTGCAACCACTTGTCCCTTACCAACTCTTTGACCGGGTGTTACCCTCAGCGAAGCAATTTTACCAGCCTGTGGCGATTGTATTACTGCTCTTCCCTGCGGAGCAGCAGTAACTGTTCCTAACAAAACAGATGATTCAGTAAAATCTCCTGTTCCAATTTTTTGTGTTTGGATACTGAAAAGAAACTGTGCTTCTTTTTCTACTAAGAATGTGGTAGAAGAGCCACCGCTTTTTGAAGCTGCACCGTCACCATGGTCCTCGCCACCATGCGCAGACACAGGATTATAGGTAGCGGTTGGTAAAAGGCAGAAAAGAATGATAGCACCTGAAATCATTTTCCTGCTGCGGCTTTTGTTTACAACCAACATTATGAGTAAACCAATCAGCAGGCCCATTACTCCAAAAAACCAATTGCTGCTGTACCAATGAGGATGAGAACTGCTTTCCGTTGTTGCTACGGTCAATTCTTTTCCTGCTTCAATATTATTTAACTGTATTAAATCAATTCCTGCATAACTATTTATATTGACAACAAGATTATATGCTTTATTCTCCGGGAAGGTGGCCTTCAGTTCAAATACTCCCTTATCAATTCTTACAACAGCAATTTTTATATTGGGATTACCAGCTACTGTTATCTCCAGTTTTGCACTGTCAATGGGTTTGTTATTATTATACTCACTTAAGTACAACCGAAGTGATGACTCTTTGCCCGGTATAATCGGGCTGTATTTTAGAAGCACTTCATAAATTTCAGAACCAGCTTCTGAAGCAAAATAACTGGCAGGTGATACAGTCGCTTTTTTAGTATCTCCATGGTCTTCTCCGCCATGTGCAAATGTAATTACTGGTAGTACCCCTAATAAAAATTGAATAATTAATCGTTTCATAACTGACCCATTAAATATTTGTGATTGATAACACTTAAATTAAAATTTCTTACAGCTTCCAGGTATTTTTGGTAAACGGTGTATGCATCATTGCTGTTTCTTAATAAGCTGATGTAGTCAATCTCACCACTTACAAAAAAACGTTGTGAAGTAGTGATAACTTCCTGTGCCTTTCTTAAACCGCTTTGCTGATAATACTGCACAGACTGCCAGTTGGTCTGCATTTCGCTGTTGGCATTTATTACCTGTGCTGATAGTTCCTGCTGTAAACCCTGTTGTTTATTTTGAATAACCTGTTGCTCTGTTTTGGCAGCATTGATATTGCCTTTATACTGTCCAAACCATAATGGAATAGTTATGCCTGCTCTAAAACGATTAAACCATTTTGTATCCCTTTCACCCTGGTTAAAATAACCAAAGGCTAAGCCCGGAAGGGCTTTACTTTTTTGCAATGCAATATTTTGTTTGGCAACATTCTCCTGTTGCTGTAACAATTGAACAGCAGGGTTTGAAAGTAAAGCCATAGAATCCAGTACAAAAGAAAACTGTGCTTTAGATGGGGAAACAGTCAGTGCTTCTACCGAAATGGAATCTTTGATGCCTGTGAACCATTGCAACTGCGCCTTTAAAGATGCAGCTCTTGTAAGCGATTGCTGATATTGATTGTGAATTTCTCCATACTGTGTTTCAGCGAAAGTTTGTTGCAGATAATCTATCTGCCCTGCGTTAAACTGGCGGATGGCAGACAGCTTTATCTTTTCATACAACGTATCCTGAACGTATAATTGTTTGGTAAGCGAATCAGCATATTGTACTTCAAGATATAATATTCTAACCCTGTATTTTAACTCTGCTTCCGTTAACTGCTTTTCTTTTTGCGCCACCCCAATTTGCTGTTTTTGCAAGCGGTATTGGTTACTATAAACTGTCGGAAATTCAAATGACTGTGTAATGCTGCCGGTATAAAAATTACCCGTGGGGCTTTCAAAGAAAAAATCCGGATTGGGAAGATTAATAGCTGATTTCAGTAACTGCTGCTGCTGTTTTACTTGCAGTGAAGCCGCCTGAATGTTTCTATTATTGGCTAATGCTTTGGCAACAGCTTCGTTTTCTGTAAGCACCTGCTGTGCTGCTGCCTGTAAACTGATAAATGCTGTAAGAAAAACTATGATACTATATCTGAACATAAAAAATGATTACGGTAAAACAAATAGCCTCAAATTGCACACGGCAAAATGAAGTTGGATGAAGACAAAGCTTCACCTGTTTTACAATAATCAAATCTGGAAACGCTGCATCGCTATGCGTATATCATTCGAGGGAGGATAATAAAAACGGGCTTTATACTTAGTAGGTAAGTCTTTAATTCTATTCGATAAATCAATACCTGAAAAAATATTGAGGATTGCTACAAACACCGGAATATCAATACCAGTATTTACAGTTACATTTTTATCTAAGTTCTGAAACTTTTGTACTTCATTGCTGCAGCATCCGCCCGGGCTTTTAGTAAACGACTGACCATCATCTACCGGAATTTGTTTCGACGGCTCACTGTCATGCTGATGTTTGGCACCATCTTCATGAACATGATTATTTGATTCCGAAACTTCTTTTTCATGCACATGCTTTTTACCGTCATCATGTACATGCACTTCCACAGCCTCAACAATTTCGCTTTGATTAGGCGCATTAAAACCCATATCCATACCTAAAGCGCAGACAAAACCTACTGCCGTATTTGAAGCAAATACAATCAGCAGGAATAGTGCTTTTAGTTTTATGGATAAATTTCGTATCATTTAATAGTAGTAAAGATATGGCTATTTTATTGAAAAATAGCATTTTGAATGCTCAAAGATAGCCAGCCAACCTGAATTTGATTTATATAATTATAGAATGTTTTTATAAAATCCGCTCTTATAATTTTGTAAACCTTACTGTTTTTCTGTCTGAAAATCCGGTATTTAGAGATAAAATGTAGTTTCCGGCGGCCAGGCTACCCATGTCAAGAGTCAAATCCGTACTTCCTTTATTGAGTTTTACAGATACTCGTTTTACGATTACCCCGAAGAAATTAACTATCTCAATTTGAGCATCACCTGTATTAGCGGATGACATGCTCAATATTGCATTTGATGTAACTACGGTGTAAGGCTGTTAATTTCAAAGCCTCTTTCTTTACCAGTTACCGCAACAATTTTTGAATGATAAATTCGTCCGTCAATGTCTCCAACTTTTATCCGGTAAAAAGCTTTACCGTTAATATTTGCATCGGTATAGTCAAAAGGTTGACGGCATCTTAAATAGTCGGCCTCAAAAATATTGATGGTTGTATAATTACTGCCATCAGCAGACCGTTGAATTTCAAATTTTGCATAATCGAGAAAACAAACCACTTTCCAATCAAGCCTTGCATCATTTCCGTTGCTTCTTGCATCCAGAGTGCTTAATCTTACTGGCACAGAATCTGCTCCGGAAACCTGTGCCTGCACTACCAATCCACCAATCAAAAAAGATAAGAGTAGTAAAAATAATTTCATAAAGATTCAGATTTTAAAATAAGATACAATACAAATCATCAAAAGGTTGCCTTGCTTTAAAACTTGATACTGTAAATATATCCCGGTGTTTGGCAGATTACAAGTCTTATTGAGACCTTTCTGCCAATTGTCTGAAAAATTCTCAAAACAGCCTCAATTTTCCCGATTATATAAATCAAATTCCCGAACGAGTAACAGTTAAACTAGGCATTATCAGCACTTTTGCCGTTCAAGACCAGAATTATATGCGTAAAAGTTTGATTATTTTAAGTTTAGTTGTACTGATAGTAAACATTGCACAAGCACAGAATAGTAAAAAAGAAACAGACACCATACAGGCAAAAAACCTGCCTGACGTAACTGTGGTAGGAAGGAATAGCAAAAGCGATTATCAGCAAATGCCGGAGATTGTTGGAACAAATATTTATGCCGGTAAAAAGAATACATTGATTGTACTGGATAATGTGCAGGGGAATGTAGTAACAAATAATATGCGGCAGGTGCTGGCAAAAGTACCGGGCATTCATATCTGGGAAAGCGACCCCAGTGGCATTCAGATTGGTATTGCCGCAAGAGGATTAAGCCCCAACCGCAGTTGGGAATTTAATGTACGGCAAAATGGTTACGACATTGCTGCCGACCCATTCGGTTATCCTGAAGCATATTATAATCCGCAGTTGCAGGCGGTGCAAAGAATTGAGATAGTAAGAGGACAAGGGTCATTACAATACGGCCCTCAATTTGGCGGGCTAATGAATTATATTCTTCGCAATGGCAGTGAAATAAACAAGCCTATTGAATTTGAAACGCAGCAAACCGTTGGCAGCAATGGACTATTTAATAGTTACAATGCTATTGGTGGGAAGAAGGGTAAAGTGCATTACTATACTTTCTTTGACCATCGTAATGGTGATGGTTGGAGACAAAACAGCCAGTATTATACCAACGCAGGTTATGGAACGGTAACTTATAATTTTACTGATAAATTTTCGCTAACTGCAGAAGTAATGCGTTCGCATATCCTTAGCCAGCAACCAGGTGGATTAACTGACGCCCAAATAAAACAGGATGCCCAACAAAGTTTTCGCAGTCGTAACTGGTTTGATATTACATGGACAACCCCGGCACTGATTGCCAATTTTAAAGTCAATGATAATACCCGATGGAATACAAAACTATTTGGAACGATTGGAGACAGGAACAGCGTAGGCTTTTTACAATCTATTACTACAAAAGACAGCATTAATACTACAACACTTACCTATAATAACAGGGTGGTTAATCTTGACCAATACCGGAACTATGGTTTAGAAAGCCGGATTATTACAGACTACTATTTAGGTAAGATGAAAAATACGCTTTCAGGCGGCATTCGTTTATATACCGGTACTACCACCAGGCAGGCAGATGGTAAAGGAACTACCGGAACAGGATATGATGTAACTATATCCGGAAGCTATCCCCGTGATATAACCTTTGAATCAAAAAACCTGGCTGCATTTGCAGAAAATATTTTTCGGATAACTGATAAGTTATTATTAATTCCGGGAATCCGGTACGAGTGGCTGGAAGGGTCTTCATCAGGAAGAAACGGATATACTTCAGGTGGCGCAGAAATAATTTTGCAAAACATTACCCGAAGCCGCAGTTTTCTATTGGCAGGAATAGGAACAGAATATCACATCACAAAATCAACTGAGATTTATGGAAATATTTCGCAGGCTTATCGTCCTATTCAATTTGCCAACCTTCAGGCTCCACCAACAACTGATGTGGTTGACCCTGATTTGAAAGATGCCAAAGGTTACAATCTTGATTTAGGCTACCGTGGCAAAGTGAAAAACTTTCTTCAATTTGATGTAAGCGGTTTCTACCTGCAATACAATAACCGGGTGGGCACTATTACACCTACAGGCGCCACTTATCGTTTAATAACAAATGTAGGGGCAAGTACCAGCAAGGGCTTTGAAGGATATGTTGAATTTAATCCAATACGGGCATTCACCAAAAGCCAGCATACAGATGTGATAGTTTTTGCTTCTTATGGATATACCGAAGCTAAATACAGTGGCAACCACAAAGATGCAAATACAAAGGGGAAAAAAGTGGAGAATGCGCCTGCAAATATTTTTCGTGGTGGTGTTACAGCAGGCTATAAGGGCTTTCTGTTAACAGCACAAATTAGCTGTGTTGGAGAAACATTCAGTGATGCAAATAATACTGTTGCGACCTCAGCAAACGGCAATACCGGCCTGATACCATCTTATAGCGTAACAGATTTAACTGCTACATATAAGTTTAAAAAAGGACTTAACCTGAAAGCCGGGATAAATAACCTCTTTGACGAGAGGTATTTTACCCGTCGTGCAGGTGGTTATCCGGGGCCGGGGGCTTTACCAGCCGATGGCAGAACCTTTTTTATATCAGTAGGTGCAAAATTCTAAAAGAAAGGCGGCAGAGATTTTTCTGCCGCTTTTTAATTTTATACAGATTTCGCAATCTTTTCCATGATATGATGGCTTTCACCAAATTTGCAGAGGGCATCACAATGGCTGCGTAGTTCAGAAAAAAGGATGTACTTGATAATGACATTGTTTTGTTTTATTGCCGGACGGCATAGTTGCATACAAACGTCTTTTTCTCTTTTATCAGGTACAATTAAATAAAAGACTTCATCACCATCGGCTATAGTAAAACTCAAATCGGCCAACCTGAGAATTCCTGAATAAATACTGGTGCTTTTTTCAACTTCAAAAGCAGCGATTACATTATTAGTACCTTTCTGAAACCATAATACATCAATCAATTTGACTGTATTTAAAGTTTCTTTATCCAAATTAATTTCAGGGAACTGTTCCAGGCTCATAAACGAAAAACTATTACCCCCATGAGACCTTGAACGGTCATTAGAAGCAGCAATAACATCATAACCCAAAGCGTTTCCAATTTTCAAAAGGTGATATTGCATTTCGGTATGCAGGTTTTCCTCTTCTTTTTCCTGTTGCACATCCTGCTGTCGTTTCTCTATTAATTTTTCCAGCTTTTTACGTTCCGGTTCTGATAAATAAACATCATTACCTAAAATCAATTTCTGTGTTCCTATTTCAAATAATAATCCTGCAATTGCTCCCATATCAGATGACAACTCAGAACGATGTTGAATATTGGTGTCAATCATTACCTCTCTCAATTTTAAATATTCGCTCCAACTTCCTAATTTCTTTTTGTCTTTAAATAGAAAATTAAAGCCGTTGATTATTGCTGTATTGAAAGGAGGAATAATAGTGGGATGTAGAAAATACAAAATGCTGGCTACTGACGGGCCAAGTCCTTTGATTTTTAAACTATCCAGCCTGATGATTTCTTTAATTATTTGTTCTTCTGTTTTAGCATTCAGACAATTTTCTAAAAACTGTCCAAAAGCCTGCTTATTATTTTCGTCTTCGTAAATGTCGGGTATCCTCAGCTTTGGTTTCCAGTAAAAAGGATGAGAAGCACCTTCAAACACTTGCTTCTGTTCTGTAATGCAGCTAAGTACAAACTCTAAAGAAGAACCTTTAAAATCATTAGGGAATTTTTTGTTCTTAATATCATCAATCACCTGCATTACGCCACGGCGGATAGAGCGGAATGCTTTTAACCGTTCTTCGTTATTGATAAACCAGGTATTGTAAACCGATTGTTTATCTTCTTTATACTGGCGGATAAGTTGAGTCAGGTTGCTGTTCATAAATGTCTTATTACAGCAAAATACAGCAATTAAAGGATTTTTATTTTATTCGGAGTAGTGTTTTGGTTTTTCCAAATAATCGCATACCGTGATATCCCGTTACGGAAGCGGTATTAATATCTTTTAGTTTTATATAGCAGCTTGCAGAATGGTCCATACCCGGCATCTGGATTTCGCCACTGTTCCATTCTTTATCATCAGCATCATACTCTAAATCCCAAAAAACCCTTCTACCAATTTCTGATTGATTTGCTGTATCTTTTACCCAAAAAATCTTTCCATGAAATTTACCATTTTCTTTATATACGCTTATTCGCTTACTGCCATCCTGTAGTTGCCAATTACCGGTAATATTATCAGCATTGGTTTGTGAAAAACAGATTGAATTTGTTAAAAGCAATCCTGTTATCATGAGTATGGTTTTAGATTGCTTCTGTACCTTTTTGCTAAAGGGATATAAGAATTGCTTCCAGTAGTTTTGGGGAAAGTTCTTTTCCTCTGCTATCCCAATCTCACCCAGTTCGCTTTTCATTTTGGGAGCATCGTATGCGGTACTAAAGAGGTGGTCCCAAATAGTAAGCCAGGCACCATAGTTTACCTGTGCATCTTTATAATCTGCCCGGTGGTGCCAGCGATGCAATTCTGCAACACAAAATATTTTCTTTAAAACACCCGCCCTGTAATTAAGATTCGTATGCTGCATGAACATATTAATGGAAAGAATTGCCAGCGCAGTTACTACCACCGGCTGCGGTGTACCGATTATCAGGCAAATAACAATACCTGGGCCACCTTCTAAAAGCTGATGTAAAGCATGTCGTTTTTCGCCATTTAAAAAATAGAGTCGTTCGGAGCTATGATGAATAGCATGAAGATTCCATAGAAATTTATACTTATGACTTTGCCAGTGTACAATATATAAAAAGAAGTCTATGACAGTTAATGCAATTATTACCTGCAACCAAAACGGCAGTTGAGTGGGGAACCATGTCAAAAAGCTAAAACTACTCGCTAGCCATATAAATATAAATTGTGCAATCAGCTTAATACAATAGTTGATGATATAATAAGTTAGGTCTAAGTTCCAGTCACTTTTTCCCTTTACCCAATCTGTATCATAAGGCATCCATTGTTCCAGCAACAATATCAGCAATCCGAAAAAAGTTATCACCGGAATGGTAATAACGTATTGATTATAGCCAGATTGAATGCCTTTGACTATAATGATGGCAGCCGATAACATTATTAAAGGATAGATACTGAATTGAAAAAGCTTCTTCATGAAGAGATATATTTTATCAATCAAAAATGAAGAAGAAAAAATGGAATTGTTTGAACAAACCAGCTATTGTTTCAGCACATCTGAAGGAGTAACACCAAACATATCTGTAAAAGTGCGGCTAAGATGAGCCAGGTCTGCAAACCCACCTTCATAAGCCGCTTCTGTAAATGATTTTCCTTCTAAAACTACTTTTAACGCTGCCTGCATCCGGCACCAAAGTACATACCTCCGAAAAGGTATGCCAATCTGTTCCTTAAATAAATGTGCGAAACGGCTCTCGGACAGGAAAACACCTGATGCTATATTTTCTAAACTGATTTCGCTGTGAAGTGAAGACTGAATAAGTTGTATAGCTTCCATTATACGGGTTTCGGTTATTCTATTTTCGGGGGCTTCACCAGTTATAGCGAGCAAAAGATTTTGAATTATTGCAATAGCCCCGTCCCCATCAAATGAATCTGACTGAAACCATCTTATAAAATCCTCCCGTGCTGTTTCTATTTCTTTACCAAAATAATGAATAATGCCATTTTTGTTGAGATTCAGTTTATGTGCCAATTGCAGTGCAAGTGGCAACTCGGCATCAAAATACAGGAAAATATACAAGTCATCCTGTCCTGTAAGTTGATGAGCAAGATCGGCAGTTATGATACTGCAATCACTCTTTTCAAACTCAGAACCGTTACGGGATATCAGGAATGGCTTATCAAAAGCAATTACAATTTCAACAGCATGATGTGTATGCAGCTTGGTTTGAATATCTCTCCCTATATAAATGGCTGTGCCGTTATCAATATGCAGTTTAAAGGGTGATGCCATTAGAAATTCATGAAGGTATTTGCTGTGTAAAATACGGTAAGTTCTTTTATTGCCAGAAACAATTCAGGAAATGCAAAATACTATTCTTTAAACAAAAAGTGTTATTGAATTTCAACATAAACCAGAAATCCAATAACACCTGAGTGAATTAACCACGATTGAACAGTATAAATTATTTAACGCTTATTAGCCTTTAGCCAATTACTAAGCTGTAATATTTTGTAATAAACAGGTAAGAAAAATAATGAACTCATTACACTACACTACATTACATCTTCATTCCCTCCATTGGATTAGCACCTTTCTTGAAAATAAATTCACTGTTTAATAAATACGCTCCGCTTATTACAACAATATCACCCTCTTGAAGGCCCGATTTTATTTGAACCCTGTCTCCATCTTCCTTCCCAATTTCAACCATCCTGCTTTTAAAGGAACGGCTACCGGTTTGCACCCAAACAGATGTGCCGGTGCCTGTACGGAGTACGGCATTAGAAGGTAAGGTTAATGTATTTACCTGTTTTCCTTTTATTGTAACATAAGCAGGCATACCTGGTTTTAGTACGTTACCTGAGTTGGCAATATTTACACGCAGCAGGGTTATACGTGTTTGTGGATTAATTTCAGGATTCATGAATTCAATCTTTCCATTTATTTGTTTACCTGGCAAATCGGGAAATTGAACGGAGGCTACCGCATTGTTATCAATCTGCGACAACTGAGAGTTATATACCTGAGCCTCCGCCCAAAGTGAGGATAAATCCGCAATCCGTACAATTGTACCGCCTTCAGTTGCATATTCACCTTCACTTATATCTAAAGTGGTTATATAACCTGCTACGGGACTATAAAAAGTTGTGAGAGGAGAAGCGATTTTTTTACCGGATATGTCCTTTATTTGTACTTCTGATAAGCCCCACAAAAGAAGCTTGTTTTTAGCACTTTGAATAATGGCCGTAAAATCAACAATTGAATTATCAAGCCTCTTCTGTCGTTCCAGTGCTAATAAATATTCCTGTTTGGCATTATTCAGTTCTTCACTGTATATATCAAATAATTTATCCCCTTTTCTGACATAATCACCCAGGTTTTTAAAATATAGCTTTTCAATTCTGCCCATCACCCTTGCACTTACTGCATTAATCAAACGCTGGTCGGCATTTAGAGTGGCAGTAAGTACCATCTGGTCGCCAATCATTCCGTTGCGGATTGTATCCGTTAAAATATTACCAAGTTGCATTTGTTGTTCATTCAATTGAACGCCATCGTTATCAGGTGTTGACGTCTTTGAAACCTCGATCAGTTTCATTCCGCAAATTGGGCAATTCCCTGGTTTATCCTGCATCACCTGCGTATGCATAGAACAAGTATAATAAACATCCCCATGTGCGGCATGTTTCGCATCACCTGTATCTTTCACCTTGTTATTTTTACAGGCAGCAAACAGAAATATAAGCCCCAATACAATAAATACTTTTTTCATCTTTTATTTTTTAAGAACTAAGAATTGTGTGATCTTGATTCGTGTCCATTAAACCATTTTTTATGCTGTTCATTAATTGACCTAATCGTATTTAAATAGCCTTCCGTTAATCTTTACGCTGAATCTTTATAAAACTTTCGCTATCCATTAAAAACTGTGCATTAGCTGCTACAGAATCCTGCATAGTAATCCCTCCGGTAATCTGTATTAAATTTTTATAGGCAAGTCCTGTTTCAACCTTTTGGGCTTTGAACCCGATACCACTTCTTACAAAAACTACTTTTTCAAGTCCTAATGATAGAACGGCATCCTTTGGCAACCAATCCGCATTTATTGAGTTGCTGAAAATAGTTGCACGTACCTGGCTGCCAATAGGTAATTGCAAAACACTATTATCAACATTTACTCTTGCTGTAAGCGTTTTACTTCCTGGCCTGAAAAAAGGTTCAATAAAGTAAATAGAACTACTAAAATCATTACCGGGCTTTGCTTCCGGCACAATCCTTACTTTATTGCCAACTTTAATATAAGGCTGGTCTGAGGGATAAATATTCAGTAAGGCCCATACCTTGTTAGGACTATATACTTTAAAAATCGTTTGCCCCTTTTGTAAATACATCCCTTCTTTAAGGCTAAGTTCCTGGGTGGTTAATGATGTAGCTTCATTCATGGCAGGCACCTCAGCACCGGCACCATTCATTTCCTTGCCAAGTGATTCATGTATGTGCCCGCCGTACCTGCTATAAACAGAAACGGTAAACAGTGTTTTTTGGGTGGAAACTAACTGCTGTAATTGTTCAGAAGGAAAACCAAGAAGTAATAATTTTTCTTTAGCGGCGTTGATTAATGAATTATTGGATGGGTCATTCTTCAGCAGGAATAAAAGATTTTGCTGTGCCGTAAGTAACTCCGGGCTGTATATGTCCATAATCTTCTGACCTTTTTTAACCAGCTGGTAGCGAAACCGAACATACAGTTTTTCAATCCTGCCACTTATACGGGCAGATATGGCCCCCACTTCAGTAGTGTTATAGGCAGTATATCCAAGTGCATTAATTTCTATTGCTTCTTCCTGCTGCTGTAGAGTAGTAGAGGGTATACGGGAGACGGCATAACTGTTGGTAGGCTGAATTAAAGTATGCAAAGAAACGCCGTGTATTTTTTTACTGTCATTTTCTTTTTTAACTAAATGCATGCCGCAAATAGGACAGTCACCTGGCTTATCACGAATGATTTCAGGGTGCATAGAACAGGTGTATAAAACCTTTTCTTCCGCTGCAGTCGTTTTCATACTCTCATCCTTGGTGTCCATCTTCATGTTTTCCATTCCAGCCATTCCTTCGTGCTGTTTATGCGTATCGTTTTTCGGAAGCAGTACTTTAAAATATATCCATGCGACGGCTACCAGCAATACCAGCGCTGATGATATAATAATTGCTATTTTCTTTTTTTTCATAACTGAAGTAATAAATCTTTTAAGTTAATTGATATTGTAACATCATGCCATCATCTTCATGTTCAAGATTGTGGCAATGAAAAACAAATACACCTGCTAATGTTGAAAATGGGATGATAATCTTTACCGTTTCACGGGGCATTACTAAAACAGTATCCTTCCAACCGCTTTCGGAAGCTGTCAACTGAGCCCTGCCACCATTTCTTTCCAATACCTGGAAATGCACACCGTGCAAATGCATAGGATGAGGTTCATCACCCTGTGAATTATCAAATACCCATATCTCCGTTGCATTTGCAGCAACTGTTTCATCAATCCTATTTTTATCATAGGTCTTATCATTGATTCTGTGAATACCAGTCATATTCATCCCACTGGTCATTTGCATGGCATTAATAACAAAATTTCTTGTCTTTGAAGATGAAGAAGCCGGAATAGTATTAACAGCAGAAAGTGAAGCTGGTACAATAAAGCTATCGCTTACGGTTTGTGTTACCTTAAACTTCATAATCTTAAACCCCTGCTTCCCCTGTGAAGTTCCGCCATTATCATACATCCTGCTTTCTAAAAATATCTGTGCTCCAAGAGTCGCTCCGGCAAAGTTTACCAGCACATCCAATCTTTCCCCTGGTGCTAATAAAATATTTTTAGCACTCACAGGATTTTTTAGCAGCCCACCATCATTGCCTATGATTATCAGATCCGCATTATTACTTAAAGCAAGATTATAGATTCGTGCATTGGAACCGTTTAATATTCGTAACCTGTAAAATTTTGTTGCTACTTCCGTGTAAGGAGAGGCTTCTCCATTTACAATAATTGTTTCGCCCATATAACCCGACATTACTTCTCCCATAGATGGATTATAGGTAATACCGGATGAAGTAAGCCGCTTGTCCTGTATTACCAAGGGAATTTCATAAATACCTGATGGTAGATTTAAAGCTGCTTCTTCTGCATCGTTAATGATAAACAATCCGGCTAACCCCTGGAAAGCCTGCCTTGCAGTTGCTCCATCGGGGTGCGGATGATACCAGTTTAATCTGGCTCTTTGATTAATATTGAATTGATAATTAAAACTGCTGCCGGGATTTACAAGGGCTTCCGGATGCCCATCCATATTGGCAGGAATTTTTAAACCATGCCAGTGGATATTAGTTTTTTCAGAAAGACTATTCTGAAAATTGATATTGGTATTTATACCACTGTTAGCACGGATAGTAGGACCCAATATTCCATTAGCCTGGTAACCCAATACAGAAATATTGCTGCCATTAATATTTGCCGTTGTTGCCTGTGCGGTTAATGCTGCATTACCTGTTACTGTGTTGGGTACGGGTAGTAACCTGCTGAAACTCCCTTCTGTTACCGGGACAGCTTGCCCGCCCATATTCATACCACCTCCATTCATCATGTTGTTCTTATTACATGCGGCTAAAATGGTGGCAACAGAACCAACAGTTAATATACCACCTGCTCCCAAACCTGTATTTTTTATAAACACCCTGCGTTTCATGGTTGAAATATTTTAAGATGAATAATTATTTTATTTGCAAGGTTCTTTCCAGTTCAACCTGCATCGTCAGTAATTCCTGTAATTGTTTTAAATATTCAAGCTGAGTCATATTGAGTGTTTCCCATGCATCAAATAATTGAAATAATTCCTCTGTATTTTGTTCATAGGCTAATTGATAAGTTTGATAGTTTCTGCGAAGTGCGGGCAGGATATTTTCTTCGTACAGTTTGATTTGTTTTCTTTTGTTGAGGATGTCTGTTCGCAAACCATAAGCAGAACCGGTAGATTCATTTAGGATCATTTGCTTTTGTTGTTTCAATGATTCATTTTTCCATTTCAGCCCTTCAATATTTGCCTTATTCATTTTAGCCGACCAACGGGCCATTGGCAAACGAACTGATACCATTGCAGAAAACTGCAAAGGTTGTTTCGCCCATCCATAGGCATTTTCAAACCGTACAGCATATTCGGGCAGCAGTCTTGTTCTTTCAGTTTCCTGTTTTAATATATTTACGTACATTTCTTTTTCAATCGCTTTTATATCACTCCTGTTCGTTACAAACAATGCAGTATCAAAAGCCAGATTTTGATAGCTATTGAATGTGTAAGAAGTGTCAATATCAAATTCAATCGTTTTATCACGGTACATTAATGTATTGATGTTGTATTTTCTTTGCTTGATTTCATTCTCCAGCATAACCCTCATGCTTTGAACATTAGCAATTGCAGCTTTTGCTTTATAGTAGGCACTTATTTTTTCAAGCCCGTTCTTATACCGTATTTCAGCGCTTTGTATCATATAGTTTAGAAGCTTTTCGTTATCATCTAAAATGAACAATTGCTTTTTGATTACTATCGATTCGTAATAATTCTTCTTTGCATCAGCATATAGTTGATTTAATGTATAACCTTTCTTCTCTTTTTCCACAGATGACATAGCCGACATGTATTTGGAATCTGCATTTAACCGTTTAGGGTTAGGTATGGTTTGTTGCGCTGCAATGGTATATTGCCCCATACCCGGTTGCCCAGCCATTGACTTCCAGTAGCGGGGGGCATAGGGCACCATAAAAAAGCCTGATGACAGTTCAGGAGCCATCCAGCTTTTAGCGCCTTTGGCAGTTTCGTCTAAAGAACGCACCTCTGCATCGTACATTTTAAGAGTTGGATTACTCGCCTGAATAGAATCGAGAATTTCACTAATGCCCATTGGCTTTTGCGCATTGGCCGTGAAGCCTGATAAAAGAATAAGTCCCCATATTAAATAAAAAGTTTTCTTCATTAGATCTGTTTTATATTGATTATCGTTTTATTTCCAGCATTCCTTTTCACATTTATTTTCTTTTAACGGCTCTGGCTATTTGTTTTTTAAACTACTATTTTCGTTGAAGGTTTTTGCTGAAATATTCTTTTGCATTTGTGTCTGTTTTAAAATAAAGAACATCTTCTTTAGAGCCGGGTTTACCAATAATAAAAGCGACTGCTTTATCAACCTGTTCTCCCGATAGAGGGTCAGGTATATAATGTGTTGTTGAATCTTCTTTCAAGGCCTTTACACAACCTTCGCAACAGCCGTAGTATGTTTTATCATTTAATGGAACAGCTATCTGCTCCGAGTTCATGAATCTGTTGTTGATCATACATACCTGGCTATTGGCAAGCTTTGTAATTCCTGTATCAGAAAAAATAACTGTAGCACCAACCATCGCTTTTTTATTATCTTTCTCAGAAGATCTACCTGAATTACATGACATAATTGTAACCAGAGAAATGACCAGGGCTACTCCGAAATATTTATTTGTTTTCATTTTTAATTGTTTTTATTATTATAAATTTCATCTATCGGTTGTCTTTTGTTTTATTGCGATGTTTATAAAAGGGTTTTACAGGGTATTGCTCCAGTAGATCATATACCACCGGGTGCAGGTTCATTTGTAAATATGCTGTATCATATAAATCAGCATTAGCAGTTCCACTCCATACGATTTTCTGCTGTGCCCTGTCAATCACATTAAGTGTAATTGAATTTTTTAAATAGGTTTCTTTCGGCTGTTGCTTCTCAGGAGGGTAGTTGAAATACTTGTAAGTAAACGGCTTATTGTATTTAAGTGGATTACTCAACGGGTGCAAAAATGGATTGCCATATTGCGTTACTGTTGTTGTGCTGTAGGGCAAAGGGGCAGTAGGGTCTGCCTTCTCCAGTCTTTTACTTTTTACAATCAGTTCCAATAAAATATCAGGGCTGTCAAGATTTACCTTGTATCCTCTTTCGCCCATACAATGCGTAAAATAATTCTCCGTACTGGTACGCTTCATTTCAAAAGTACTTTTAGCAGCAGCAGAATCTTTATCAGGCAACCATGCGAAAGTTCTATAGTGCTTAAAGTCCACTGACTTGTCGTAATTGCTTGATATATCCTTATATATTTTCCGGCTACAACTATTCAGCATTACCACAAATCCGCCTGAAACGATTAATCCTGTCAAAATATATTTTGTATTTATTTTCATAACTATTTTTTTAATGCTTGGTTTCCAATACATCTATTTTCCCATGCTTTCTTAACTCATATTCCTTCTGCATTAAAAATATTAAGGGTGTTACCAAAAGAATATGTGTTGATGAAGTAAGTACCCCGCCAATCATTGGCAGTACAATGGGTATCATCACATCACTTCCCACACCCGTACTCCAAAGAATGGGAACCAATCCAAATAAGGATACACTCACCGTCATCAATTTTGGCCTCAATCTTTTTGCAGCACCATGAATCACGTATTCCCGTAAATCTTCTTTGGTGATTGTTTCTCTTGAATTGCCTTTTTTTGCTACTAACTGCTCCATGGCATCATTAAGATAAATAACCATTACGATCCCCGTTTCTACCGCCAAACCAAATAATGCGATAAAGCCAACAGATACAGCTACCGAAAGACTAACGCCCCAGAAATAGACAAAATACGCTCCGCCAATCAGCGCAAAAGGAATGGAAATAAGACTGAAGAAAGCTTCCCGTGCAGAATTAAAGGCAAAATACATGCACATAAAAATGATAAACAAAACAATGGGCAAAATCATTTTTAATGTTCTTTCACCACGAATTAAATTTTCGTATTGTCCACTCCAGTCGAGATAATATCCTTTAGGCATTTTACTAATCATTGCATTTAACTTTTTTTGTGCTTCCTGAACAGCACTGCCCAGATCCCGCTCTCTTACATTAAATAATACAGTACCACGAAGCATTGCATTTTCAGAATTGATCATTGGGGGGCCTTCGTTTATTTGAATATCCGCTACTGCTTCCAATGGGATGGGTCCATAGTCCATTGTTTGTACCTGCAATCTTTTTAGAGATTCAATATTATTTCTGAAATCCTGTGCAAACCTGGCATTAACTGAAAAACGACGGCGGCCTTCAATAGTGGTGGTAAGCCGCATACCCCCCAGCGCTGCTTCTACAACTGTATTCACATCATCAGTACTTAGACTATAGCGGCCAATCTCATCCCGTTTAACTACTATATCAATGTATTTTCCACCCGTTATAGGTTCTACATATAAATCTTTTACTCCCGGAGTACCTTCCAAAGCTTTTTTAATTTGTTGTGCAAAGGCATAAATTGTATCCAGATTTTGCCCAAATACTTTAACGCCCACATCGGTACGGATACCGGTGGAAAGCATATTAATACGATTGATGATGGGTTGCGTCCATCCGTTTGTAACTCCAGGTATCTGAAGCTTTGCATTTAATTCATTAATGATACTGTCTTTTGTAAATCCCTTTCTCCATTCGCTCCTTGGTTTCAGCATAATAATAGTTTCTACCATACTGATAGGGGAATTATCTGTTGCTGAACTTGCCCGGCCTGCTTTGCCCAATACATGGGTTACTTCGGGTACACTTTTTATGATTTTATCCTGAACCTGTAATATGCGTTTGGCTTCAGAATTAGAAACATCCGGCATCATCACAGGCATAAATAAAAGTGAGCCTTCATCCAGCGGAGGCATGAACTCACGTCCAAGGCCCATTACCAACGGGATACTGATTGCCAACGCTATTACATTAACCCCAATAGTGACCCATCTTCTTTTTATACAGGCCCTGATAACAGGCTCATAAATTCTTTCAAGCATCCTATTCACCGGGTTTGCATTGTCCGGTAGAAATTTCCCTTTCATAAAAAAGGAAATCAGTACCGGGGCCAGTGTTAACACCAATAAGGCATCTACCGCCAGTATGAAAGTTTTTGTATAAGCCAGGGGATGAAACAATTTGCCTTCCTGCCCGGTTAATAGAAATACCGGCAGAAAAGAAGCAATAATAATAATGGTAGAAAAGAATACGCCCCTTGATACCTGTTTGCAGGCACGTTCTATAATTGACATTCTTATATCATCAGGAATTTTCCGGTAAGAAGGGGTATCTTTTTTGCTGAAACGTGCTTTTAATTTTTTAAAGAAATTCATCGTATTAATTTTTTTCAGGGTGATTATTATTTTGCCATTCAGAAAGCTGGCGGTAACTATTTTCAGACATGATAATTCCATTATCCACTATAACCCCAATGGCTAATGCAATACCCGTTAAAGACATTAAATTTGATGACATGCCAAACGCATTCAGCAGGATAAAACTAATAGCAATTGTTATTGGAATTTGAATAATAATACTCAAAGCGCTTCGCCAATGGAAAAGGAAAACCAACACCACTAAACAAACCACGATTATTTCTTCTATTAGTTTTCCTTTTACAGTTTCAATAGCGGCTTCTATCAATCCACTTCTGTCATAAGAAGCTTTGATTGTAACCCCTTCAGGCAAACCTTTTTCTACATCTTTTATTTTTGCTTTAACTGCCTTTATTACTTCATCTGCATTTTGCCCATAGCGCATTACTACTATACCTCCCACTACTTCACCTTCTCCGTTTGCGTCAAGAGTGCCTAATCGTAAGTCGCCACCCATTTGTACTGAGCCAACATCTTTAACTCTTACCGGTATGCCGTTATATTGTGCCAAGGCAATGCTTTCTACATCTTCTTTACTTTTGATGTAGCCCAATCCCCGAATAACGTAGGCCATGTCGCTCATTTCAAATTTCCGTCCGCCCACATCATTATTGTTCGCTTTTACTTTATTCATTACATCCATCAGCGATACTTTATAGAATTGCAGTTTCACGGGGTCTAGCACAATCTGGTATTGTTTTTCAAAACCGCCATAAGAAGCTACCTCTGCAACACCTTTAACCGTTTGGAGGGCAAATTTTACATACCAATCCTGCAGGGCTCGTTGTTCTCCTAAATCTAATTTTGGAGCGTCCAGGTGATACCAGAAAATATGGCCTACACCGGTGCCATCTGGCCCCAGCGATGGTGTTATACCAGGCGGCAATAAACGTTGTGCATAGTTTAATCTTTCCAGCACCCGGGTACGGGCCCAGTAGATGTCAACATCGTCTTCAAAAATTACATACACAAAACTCATCCCGAACATGGAAGTACCTCTTATGTTTTTGATACGGGGAATACCCTGCAGGTTAGATACGAGTGGATAAGTAATTTGATCTTCCATCAACTGAGGGCTGCGTCCCATCCATTCTGTAAATACAATCACTTGGTTTTCGGACAAGTCGGGAATAGCATCAATGGGATTATTTTTTATTGAATTATAACCCCAAACGAATAAAAGCACTGCTGCCAGCAGAACTATCATCCTGTTTTTTAAAGCAAATGTTATAAGGTTCTGTACCATGAATTTAGTTGGGTTTTACGATTATTTAAAATGATTTCTATGGGCCTAAAAAAATCCAGTCATTTACTTAATACTGTTAACAAATGCCAGTGCAATTGCAAGAATGGAATTTTTAAATTAGGGAGTGCTGTTTTTATCATAGTTTGTATTTATGTTTTGAGGCATAGTGTTACTTTTGTTTTTAAATTATTTTAGTATGACCGGATATCCAGAGTTGTTGAATTTCATTTCACTTTTTTACTTTTAAACTCTATTTTATCTATCAATCTTTTACTTAGTTCTTCTTGTTTGCCATGTTCAGCCAATTCCTTACGTAATACCTTGTCTGCTATTTCTATTACCAGTATGCCAGTTTTATTCTTTATTTCAACTATTGCATCAACCTTTAATTTCTGAATGTATAACAGCGCATCTTCAATAATAAGATCATAATTCAGTTTGGCTTTAATCTTGGCTTCTGAAAGTATTTTATCATTAAACTCTTTTGTATCTTTTTGCAAGGCTGATATTTCATCCAATGTTTTTTTATTCAACAATTCAGCTTCCTTTTTTAACTGATCTACCGCTACCCGTACATTTTCTATTGAAGCCAGTGAATCTGAAATAACATTTCTTCTTTCGTTTAAATACGTAGCCACAGGTTTCCAGACAGCCTTTTTTAAGAGAACAATAAAAATGAAAAATATTATAATCTCCCATATAAAATAACCCTCGTCATGATTCAATAAATTCATACAATTTATTTAATTGTTCAAACATTTCCAAATAAAATCCTACACTTAAACCCGACATACCTTCGTTTTTTTGATACTTCATTTATGCTTTATCAGCACTACCAGCATGTAATATCAAAACTAAAATTCCCGGTACATAAACTTAAAAGAATGGCAATCATCAAAAAAAACACAACAGTGTTGTTATACTTTCTTTATCCGTACACAAACAATAAAACATTTTTCGCCCTTCCTGTAACTTGCTGACTATTCCTGCGCTTTTCAGTATTTTCAGATGCCTTGACACAATCGGCTGCTGCATACTCAGTTTCTCATAAATTGTTTTTACTGAAAGTCTTTTTTCACTACTCTTGTATAGCAGGCTTAACATAGCTAATCTATCAGGGTGTGCTGCGGCCTTTAATATTTCAGCCATTTTTATCATATCTTCTTTTTTAACACTTTTATTTTTCTGCTTCACCATGGCTTTTTCATTTCGACAAAGGTCCATGGTCATAAGGATAGAAACTATGATATTGCTTACCTCAATAGAAGATTTTAGTCATACAGGTATACATATAGTTATATAATAAATAAAAATCAGAACTGTTATTTTCATAGTCAAATATTTTACCAACACCACTTAAATCTGTCTATATTTTATTGTAACCTTTAACAACTGTATTTTAATATACGTCTTTAGCATATTTTTCTACATGCAATTCCTCCGCTTCTTCGATGGAATGTGATTGCGACAAATCCTTTTCCTTTTTTGCCAATGTACTTAAGCTACGGAAATAACTACTCAATATTTCCAGTTCCTTTTCAGTTAAATCTTCAATATCAATTAATCTGTTGCTCGGTCCCTTTAATGAAGCAATCAATTCGTTTAATTTAAGATGTACGGCATGAGAATCCTTATTCTGCATTCGTTGAATAAGAAACACCATTAAAAAAGTAATGATGGTGGTGCCTGTATTTATCACCAGTTGCCAGGTATCTGAAAAATGAAAAAGGGGGCCTGTGAGCAGCCAGACTACAATAATCAGGCACGCAATAATAAAGGCCTTTGTAGTGCCTGTAAACACTGTTGCATAATGTGAAAGCTTTTCGAAGATTTTTGTTTTTCTATGTTTCATAATTTGTTTTTATCCTTGCATTTGAATATGTTTTTTCGCATTGTTTTTTGATTGAAAATACAGAACATCGTCTTTTGTGCCGACTTTAGCAATCTATACCAAAGTCATAAAAGTCATGAGACCGAAAACAGGAGCGACTAAAAATTCATTTTTCATTTTATTTGATTTTGTTTAATTGAATATAGTTAACTGTTTCTTTAACAGACAGTGGGATTGTTGCATTGCCGGTTCTCAAATAGAAAATTGTGTTTTTTTCTAAATTAACGTATGCAGGGGAAGATGATTTTGCTATATCTATAACACAAAAATCTCTTTCCTGCCTGTTATGGAAATAAATGTGTACAAGTGAACAAAATTCAGATCCAAGAAAGCAACTTACTATTTCGTAAACTCTACGTTCGAATCCGTCACGGTTCTTGTGTTTAAGAGTAGCAAAATCATGTTCCAATCCGAGCGCCTCGCCATTATCAGCAATACCAATGATTAGTTTGCCGCCATTGCTATTCATAAATCCGGCAATTGATTTTGCGATTACTATCTCCAATTCTTTATTAGTTGCTTTTTTTGAATAGTCGTAACGGATGGAAGATTTGAATTCTGTGTATTCATTTTCACCCTCCTGAATTGTTTGTTCAATATCCCGGCTAATAAATTGTTTTTGTTTTAACAGCAGTTTGTTTTTTTTCTGAATACTCTTATAATAAATTCCGGAACCTGCTCCTGTAAGTACTCCGATGAAAAGAAAGATTGATGACATGCCTGTCATGTGAAAAGAAAATGCATGTAACGACCGTTGAATAACTATATTAACCAGATTAAAGTTTGTTGTATTGCCTTTATTAAATTCAAACCAATACATTATCATGGTAAGAGGATGAATGAGAAAATAGAAAATGAACACCCCCGTCAATGTATGCAGCATCACAACTTTGTTAGCTGTGCAGTAAGAATACATTTTGTTTTTAATGGTTGTCATATTAAGTTTTTGGTCCACTATCTGTGCCATTTCAGTTTGCGTCATGTATTACATATCACCCATCTTCATTTCCCCCATCCCGTTTTTTTTCTTTTTCTCTTTTTCAATTATTTTCTTTTCCACCAGCTTCATGCCGCACTTAGGGCAATTACCTGGTTTGTCGCTTTGTATTTCCGGATGCATCGAACATGTATAGATTATCTTTGGACTGGTTGCCTGATGCTTTTTTACTAGCTCCATACCACACTTGGGACATTTACCTGGTATATCATTTATTACCTCGTGATGCATTGGGCAAGTGTAAACAACCCGGTTTGTATCAACCTTATTAGATGGTTGGCTGCCGTGAGTTTTTTGAGCATAACTGCTAATGCCGGAAGAAAGTACAAATACTAAAATGATAATTTTTTTCATACTGAAAGTTTTAAAATAATGAGTAACCTATTGTTAATTGTTGTTTTGAATAGATGATTGATAATTTCAAACGATTGTTGCATATATATCTTTAAATTAGAATACAACTATTGAATCTTGAAACGAGCCTTTAAGCTTTTCCAATCTGTTTACAAAAACACACATTGCATTACTTCTTTGAAGAATCCATCATTTGATGGTTACTATGCATTGTGCTATCCATTTTCATTGAATCCATTTTCATATCCCTCATCTCATCGTGTGTCTTTTCACTGGACTTGTTACTTTCTGCGGGCTGATTGTTGCAGGATGCAGTCATTGCAATTGCTGCGAATGCTACGAGAAGAAATTTCATTTTCATATATCTGTTTTTTAATTAATAATTTTTAAGTATTACCAGTTGCATTGGTTTCAAATAAAGTTTGATATAACAAACCGGGTTGGCTGGGTTTTCTGAATGCAGTATCTCCACATTAGTTTTAAGACCGTATACAGGTTTCATCCATTTGTAGTTTCGGTTTAACTGACAGTCCA
Organism: uncultured Sediminibacterium sp.; assembly: GCA_964612195.1. Taxonomy (GTDB): domain Bacteria; phylum Bacteroidota; class Bacteroidia; order Chitinophagales; family Chitinophagaceae; genus Sediminibacterium. The sequence goes on along the minus strand of CAZTDV010000005.1, from coordinate 17,702 downwards.
CCAAAATATACTCTTCCTTCACCTCGCTGGTTGACGTATTAAATGCGAATACAACTTCCTGGTCATACAATATTCTTGAAAAAGCCAGGAGACATTTATGGCATTCCGGTAAATGAAACCGACTACCATCTTTTGAGGTTTCCCGCATGAACATTCTGCCAAACTTCAACACATTGCTTTCGTTTCTGAATTTGGCAATAGATGAAATGGCCTTATATATCTCTGATTGCTGGTTGAGTACGTTTGTATTCTTATCATTGGGATTGAACATACATTCCCGTATATACCGATCCCCTTTTCCGCAGCCTTCAAGGCCTTGTTCGGTTCCATAATAAATGCAGGGGGTTCCAAGCGCACAAAGCAGGAATGCAATGCCAGCTATAATTTGTGCGGGTTCGGCATCGTGGCCAAAGCGGTGTTTAAAATCATTTCCAATCTGGTCGTGATTGTCAAGAAATGTTACCAGGAATTCACCATATTCGCCACGTTCTAAAGCATTTTTTTGCAATTCTTCATAACGCTCTATCAATTTATGCGGCGAATCTTTTCCTTTTATTACTCCTTCCAATAAAAAATGTAATTGAAAATCTAACGCTGAATTTAACCCATAATAAATGTTTGGGTCGTTATAGGTTGTCAATGATCTGGAACCAACATATTTACTCGTCATTGCATCAGCTCCAACTATTTCGCCAAATAAAAAGAAGTTTTTCTTACCAAGCGAATAGGCATATTCTCTTACATAGGAACAAAAGCGGCTAATAGACAATTCCCCCATGTGCTTTACTGCATCCAGCCGAAAGCCATCAATATCTAATTCCCTTATCCAGTAACAATGAATGGCTGTTAATAATTTTTGAACATATATGGCTTCTCTGGACTCGTCATTTTTAAAAGCTTTTAAACTAAAGAAATCGCCTTCCCTTGTTTCAGGATACACATCAAAATTTCTTATTTGTCCTTTACGTCCATATAACGCCGGGTTCCTTAACTCTATCGGAACAGGCCTGTCGGGATATCTCCATTCGCCAAATGGAAACTCCGTGCCTTCATGATAAAAATATTCATTTCCATTTGGATAACACCAGTTGTCGCCAACATGATGTAGCACAATATCCAGGTAAACACGCATGTCAAGATAGTGCGCCATTTCTACCAATTCTTCCAGATCATTTTTAGTACCGAAACGCTCATCAACCTCAAGGTAATTTTCGATTGCGTAGCCATGATAAGACTCAGGATTATTTTTAAATACAGGGCTTAGCCAGACAGCAGTACAACCCAGGTCTTTTATATAGGTAAGATGATTAATTATGCCTCGCAAAGTACCGCCGCATAGTTTGCCTAATTGTGCTTCATCACCAAACCCTGGATGTACTGAATCAAATTTCGCACTATGTCTTTTATTGTTATCGTGAAAACGATCAACTAACAGGAAGTAAATAAATTCCTCCCGCCATTCTCTATGACCGTTTTTCCAGTATTTTTTGCCTGGCTTTGGAGACAGGTCTATATCTTTAATTGATTTCATACATCATGTTTTTAATCTATCACAAAACTGTTTTTACAAATTTCCTGCGCCAGCAACTCATCCATAAAAATTTCGTTGGAAGGATGAACAATTGTATTACAGGTAACTACTTTCGCTGCTCCAGCCTTAATTAATTTATCATAAGCCCCTGCAGCAAACACTGCATGAATGCCTATGCAAACAGGAGGTTTCATTCCAGCTTTTTTTAAATGCCCAATGGTTTCTATCATGGTATTTCCGGTAGAAATAATATCATCAACAAGAACCGGGGTATTCTCCATGAATTTTTCAACCTCTGGGACAGATACTTTTACATTCCTATCGCCTTTGCGAATTTTTTCAAGTATAATATATGGGGCATTGGCGTCAGCCGCTACTTTGCTTACCCATTGTTCACTTTCACTATCGGGGCCTATCAATACCGGCTGCTGAATATTTTCACTAATCCATTTTGAAACAAGATGAGATACATGTAAAATCGAAGTATGAATAGGATAAATTTCATCCAGTGAAATTCGCCGGTGTAAATGGGGATCAATGGTGATGATCTTATCGACAAATGAAGAAAGCAGCTTGGCAAACAATTCGGAACTGATGCATTCTCCATCTGTAAATCTTTTATCCTGCCGCATATAAGCTAAATAGGGGGATACCAGGGTAACGGGAGAGGCCCTGAATTCTTTTAAGGTTTTTGCTAAAAAATAGACTGGTAATATTTTATCATCAGGCTGATGAAGCGAACAAACTATGATAGCTTCCTTCTCATGCACATTCGAATTTACTTTTACATAAGTTTCTCCATCAGGAAAATGCCGGATGATTGCTTCACCTGGCTCTACATGCAACAGTTTTATTAAAGAGTTAGCTAACACTTCATTACCGGGCATTGTAAACAGCACACAGTTATTCATAACTAATTTTTATTATTTGTTTTTCATTTTGTTTGTAATATTCACAAGCATATTCCAATTCACCTGGAGAATTAGCATAAATAGTAAACAGCGGCTGACCAATCATAATATTTTGATCGAGCAGGACCTTAAAGTCAATGCCAGCTTCTGCAGCGTCTGGTGCACCAGCCAGTTTAGCTACCCTTGCTATTTTTCGGTTGTCAATTTCAAGGATGATTCCAGAGACCGTTGATTCAATTGCTTTGTAATATTTTGCTGTCTTAGGTTCGTTAAATCCACCCTGTGCTTCACAAATACTGATAAGCTTGTTAAATGCTTCACCACTATCAATTTTTCTTGCTACTAAATCTTCCGCAAGTTGTTTTTCCATATTTGATGTTAATCGTACTATTTCAGTGGCAATAGTGATAGCCCTTTGCCGTAAATCTTTTGGAGCATCGGTGGCATTTTGCAATACGGCTAACACATCCCTTGCTTCTAAGGACGGACCAATGCCATGACCTACAGGCTGTGTTCCATTAGTACAAATAGTCTGTATATTCAATCCGATATAATCAGCCACTTTCTTTAGGCGTAGAGTTAAGGAGATAGCATCATCAACCGTACGTACTTTGGCAGTAGCACCAACCGGTATATCAATTACACAATGAGTAGCACCTGCAGCCGCCTTTTTTGATAAGATGGATGCAATCATCTGGCCTTCGCTATCTATATCCAATGCCCTTTCCACTTTAATAATAATATCATCTGCTGGGCTTAGCTTCATGGCACCGCCCCATACTATGCACCCATTTTCCTTTTCCACCACATTACGCATCTGTTTCTGGTTTAGGTTTACATTCGTTAATACTTCCATGGTATCGGCGGTGCCAGCCGGAGATGTGATAGCCCTTGATGATGTTTTGGGAATCATTATTCCAAGAGATGCAATAATGGGTACAACAATCATGGTGGTGCGATTGCCCGGCAAACCACCAACACAATGTTTATCTGCAATGATTTCATTTCCCCATTCTAATTTATTTCCTGCTTTTATCATTGCCTTTATGAGAAAACATATTTCTTCCAGTTTCATATTTGTACTTGAGCACGCCGCTATAAATGTGGAAAGAAAAATATTTGAGTATTTTTCATCTGCTATATCCTGTATAATAGTATTATATTCATCCTGGTTCAATCTATTGCCATATAACTTAGCCCTTACATTTGTCATAGATTGCAACGGTTCCATGTGAGCCACTTCCAGTAAATCATTATTCTGTACACTTAGTTTTTTAATAGCGGTTTTTGATAAACTTATTTCACCTTCTTTTAATAAGTCGTCACTGGTTATGTTTAATCCAGCAATTATAGTAGAACCGTTAAATGACACTGAAAGCCTTGTTAACGCCTGAAACCCCTCTGACTTGCAAACATGGCAACTGGCAGGCATAAAAACTACCAGTTCCTGGTTGGTATCAATACCCAGGTTCCTGAAACGAAGCGAATGTTTTGTATGTTGATTAATAACTTCCATTTGATTTCTTTTTAGCAGGGAAGAATGCTTGTATTAAATTCATCACTTAAAGTATAGTGTTCCCTATTTTTTAATACAGTCCATTTCTTCCAGTTTTTCATTTATCTTTTGTCTTTTTTCTCCGTGAAATCCAAATAATATAAATCATTACACCAATAAAAAAGATTACTGCAGCGGCATATATAATGTCTATCCCAAAAAAATAATGCTGTTTCATCATTCTAAATTTCTTTAGTTACCCGTTCAATTGATGTATTATATATTAGCCGGAATGTTTCGTCCTGCATAAATTCAGAAAGCTCAGGCTTAAATTTTTCTGCGGCTTCTGCCAGTGTAGCCATCTTCTTATTATTTTCTATATTGCCAGGATCAGTTTTCTTAATGGTGGCCACTTTCATAAATTCATTCATCCATTTTCCATAGCGGATCATAAATGCCTGCTGTTTGGGATTTAATTTTCTGATTTCTGTGGCATCTACAATACTTCCCAAAGCAGTTGTACTTACCACAGCAGCACCCGCAGACAAACCAAGGAATTGCAGAAAATTTCTTCGTGTAGATTGCTTTTCGGACATTTTATTTTATTTTTTTATGAATGATATTTTTCATAACTCATATGTTTGCAGTCTTATTAATCATTATTATTCTCCAGGTTTCTTTAATACGATCTGATTAAACCTGACTGTTACTTTTTCTTCCTCCCGAAGAAGATTTTCAATGTTGAATTGTTTCAGGTCAATAGTAAATTCCCCTGATAAAATACAGCTTGCATTTCCCCTTGGAAAATGTTCCAACAGAGAGCTAAAACTAAACGACCTGCCGGTTCCGTTTAAGAACAATATACCCTGTGTTACAAACTTTTGCTTGGGATGGCTTTTGGTTTGAACAAAAGCAATATTCATTTTGCCTGTAAAAACTAATTCCTGCCCCGCCAGTTTCTGCAGTAGTTCATTTAAAGAATCGCTCTTTGTAGTAAGCGTGGAAATCCCCAGCCGGAGGCGCATCTCTGCTTTGTCATAATTCAAGATCATGAACAAGTGATTGCTCTCTGCTGTCACACTTGCACCTTTATACCTTCCATTTACCTGTATGGTGCCTGATTGGGTTTGATATAATTGTGCGGCTGAGGTAATTCCCAAACTTAATAGCCATATCATCATTAAACCTGCACGCATGCTTATTCAATTAATTAAAGTTCCGAGTTCTATATATCCATTCCTATCGTATTCCTTTCCAGAGATATACCGCTACCCGGCAGTATCCGCACCGATGCTAACTGCATACTGTCTTTCCCACACAAAAATTAATGTTGATGACCGCTACTGCTTCCATTACTATGTTGCTGGTGCCCGCTTGAAGGCTTACGTTGAACTTTCATTTTTTCAACCTTTGCCCTATTGGTTTTTTTAAAAAACTTTTTCTCAGACTTATATGCAGCACCATTCGCATCCATCACCTGTTCATTTTGCAGTTGCAACTTTATGCCATTCTGTAATTGGTAGGAACCATCCGGTTTAATAATGGTTCCGTTTTTCAAAGTCATATCATTCTCCATTTTTATTCCCATTCCCGTCTCATCCATGATAAGCAGCACCTTGCCATTTTCCATTAATAAATAACCCTTGTCTTCAATCACGTTCTGCTGCATTTTCTGCTGCATTTTCTGCTCAACCTGCCCGGTTTGTGCCATAATAGTACCTGTTAACATTGTCAGTAACATTGATGTTAAAAAAGCCTTTTTCATATTTTTATTTATTTTCTATTTAATGTAATCCGTTTCAGTTTATTCATCCGAACACCTGTTTTTTATTTACAGCACTTTATTCACCAGCCTGCATGAATTCGGTTATTTTTTTGTACTCGTCCTCAGTAAGCATAGCCCTTTGACGCATATGGGTATTAATCACTTCCCATTGTGTATTGGTAAATGCGGAACTGGGTGGTGTGTTATGGCACCGCTGACAGTTTTCACTCCACAGTGTTGTACCGCTTTTGTCGGTTACTTTAGTGGATACGCAACTAGCGACAGTTATGACAGTTACTGTCACTATTGCTAATGCAATTATTAATGTATTACGTTTCATAAAAATGATTTTAGTTTTATTAAAAGCCCACGGCAAATTGTACGAGGAAGGCATTGTCGTTTTTCTGGTTTTGATAGGCAAGCTTCACTGCTGTTCGCCAGTTTATCCAGTAGTTAAGACCATAAGTGTATTGTTTTATTTTATCCGGTTCTTTTGAACCAGCAGGTGGATTAAAACCAGAATACCGGAACACCAGTTCTGTTTTCTTTAAAAATTTACCGGGTGCCATACTGGGCCTGTACGCAGCCTGTGCAAATACACTGTTTCGTTTATTGTCGTAAGTGTATGTTGTATTTCCTGTAGGGTCATCGGAGTCTATGTAATTGGCTTTATCAACGTTAACCCAGTTCCACTGTGCCTTTACATCAAACAGGCCTTTTATAAAATCAAGCTGCTTTACATAAGTTAAATCCAATGCATACTGTTGTGTTTTTAAATTTTCATACACTGAACCCTTGTCACCAGGTTTAGCCAATTGCCATGACCCACCAACTTCTAAAGATGAATTAGAAAAAGGTAATAAGCCGATACGACCACCAAATGTTTTATTGTTATTATTATCATCGGCATTTTCATAAGAAAGTATACCTTCTTCACCAGGCTCGTCTATAACTAAATTAGGACCATTGGATACATAAACACTGTAATTCATTTTGGCAGAACCAAGGGGTATGCCGCCCCTGATATCAAAACCCAATTCTGCACTTGGGCCAATGCCATCATGCCCATATCCAAGCGGAGCGGTAGGGAGTTTATTAATCCAAGCCGGGTGCAGCCTGTCCTGGTATATGCCAAAGGGAGAAAGGAATTTACCTGCTCTGAAAGTGATGTACTTATTTAGAAAATAGGAAACATTAGCATATTCAAGATTGATGACGGTTTTATTTCCTTCCAGTTCTGTTTCCAACTCAGCTTCAACGAAAATTTTCTCTGACGGCTTCCATAGTAGAATAGGATTTAATGAAAACCCGTTAAACTTTGTATCGTCTTTCGCAAATTTCGCACCAGCTGTGGTATAGCCTGTTATTACAAATTTGCTGTTCCTTGAAATTAAAGGCTGTACTTTGCTTTGTATCAGGCTGTCTAAATACTCCTGGTTGTATTGCTGGCTAAAAACTGCTGTTGAAAAAAACAGCAGACCAGCAAACTGAATTAAAATTTTCTTTTTCATATATTATTGTTTTAATGTTCTCATATAAATTACTTGTTGCCATATCTGTGTTTCATTTAATTTCTTTTTAAAGGATGGCATTGGTTTTCTTCCTTCCGAAATTTTCCAATAAAGGGCTCCATCACTTTGGCCTTGTGTAGTTGCTTTAGTAAAGTCACCGGCAGGTATATCCAGGTCTTTTGCTGAAGCGCCATCACCCTTACCTTTTTTACCATGGCAGGATTGACATTCACTGACATAAATCTTTTTACCAGCCGCTAAAGTTGCTGCGTCAGCAGTAAGAGGATTTTTCTTTGCATCAGCAGATGCAGGAGCCTTCCATTCCTTTTGCTGATACAAGAATGCACTTCCCATTACGGCCATCAGCAGCAGTAAGGAAACAGCGAATAGTTTGTTTTCAAAAATGTTCTTAACTAAATTTTCCATGATTTTTTGATTTTATTGTTTAGGAATAGGTTTTATTGAAGCTTTTTTAATTCTGTACACTAAATACACAGTATACACAAATAATAACCATACTGCGCCTACTGCTGCCGTAAAAGTGATTACAAGCCACCAGGGAGCGTTGCTACCGGCAATAGAACGTGGAATGGGTTTATCTGCCGGAAAAGCAAGTTTGGATTTAAGAACAACCTGGAATGCAGTATCATTCATTACATCACTATCGTACACTTTGGCCAATAAGGTCATTTTTCCTGATGAATCACTTCCCTGAATATCCAGCGGAAATTCGGCAGAAATAATACCGGTAGTATCGGTTGTCCCTTCAGCTACTTTCATTAATCCAAAAGTCCGCTGAATGTAAAAAATAAGCTCAACATCTTTCACAGGCAGTTGTGTGGTAGAATTGGTAACCGTAGCTGTTATAACATGCAAACTGTCGTTGGAGCCCACCTGCAGCGCAATGTTGCCATTTATTTTTTCATCCTGCGCAGCTACGGTCATTGTCAGCAGGAATGACAATAAGGTGATGACATAATGTTTATTAAATTGCATGGCCGGGAGTATTTTGAAGGTTTACAATATTTTCTACTCCAATTTCTTCTTCGCCACGTTTCTCTACTTCTTCAATTACTTCCCACATGGTAATTACAGGAAAAGGTTTGAAGAGAAGAATAATCAGCAATACAAATCCCGCTAATGATGAAGCAGTAATTGTCCATTCAATTAATGTGGGGTAGTATGATGCAAAGCCAGGTTGTGAATGCTGAATGGGTACAAAGGGGTGCAGCATATTTGGAACAACAATGAGATAACGATTGATTAAAGCGCCGAGCAATACCATTACCGATGCTATTACAACCCATTTGATAGATTGCCTGAATTTTTTAAATGATAGAATAATTATTGGAATTAGAAGGCCAACAACCTGCGTAAACCAGAACAGAAAAGCATTCTTACCATAAAATAAATCTTCCAGCACTGCTTTTTCTTCTTTTGCCATTTTAAAAGCAGGCACTCCATATTTATTAATATTGAGGTAGAGATAAAAGGCAGTTAATGCCAGTAATATTTTTGACAGGTTGTTGAAATGTTTGGGTGACAGGTAATGCTCCAACCTATATCCATGACGGAGCTTGGCGATAATCAGAATCATAATGGCTGTACCTGCCATCAAAGCGCCGAATACAAAATAGGGGCCCATGATAGTAGAGTTCCAGCCGGGCCTTAATGTAAATGCAATCAGCCACGCACTGATGGTGTGAACAGATATTGCCACCGGCAAAATCACAATACATAAAATGAGCATCGCTTTTTTTAACAGGCGGCGTTGCAGTAAATTATCTTCCCAACCCATTGCAAGCCATCGCCACATTTTTTTTCTCCATTTGGGTGCATCTGTTAGTTTGTCCCGCATGATAGCTAAATCAGGTATCAGCGGCAGGTAGAAATAAATTACACTTCCTGTAAAGTACGTGGCGATGGCTACAACATCCCATAGTATGGGAGATTGAATACGGCCATGTGTTATAAGAAAGTATAAACGTTCGGGGCGGCCCATATCCAATACGGGCATAAACCCGGCGAAGAAAATGGCGGATAATGTAACTGCTTCTGCAATTCGTATAAGTGGATAACGCCATTTAGCACCTGACATACGAAGCACACAGGACACCAATGCGCCAATTAAACTCACCCCTACAAAAAAGAATAGTAGTGAAATATACAGCCCCCAGGAAACGTAGTCTCTCATGGCTGTAACACCCAACCCTTTTCGAAGCTGTATAATCCAGGCTACGGTACCTCCCACACATATCAGCCCCAAAAAAATCACCCAAAATGTTTCCTGCCGGTATCTTCGGCCTACCGTGCCCAGCAGTTCGTTTTCAATTTGATTTCTTATTTCAGCATTCAACTTTTCCATATAGCATATTTTATTTTTCTGAACCTTCTTTTTCTATTTTAATTTCCTTAGCATTATAGGTACGGTTCGTTGGCGGCAGATAATACACTCTTGGTTCAGTGCCTAATTCCTCCATAAACCTATAAGCAGCTCCATCTTCCAGCAATTGAGACAGTTTGGTAGTCGTTCCATCATAACAGGTAACTGCATCCTCATTGGCATCGCCAAACCATATTGCATTCATAGGGCATCCCGTTACACATGCAGGTAGCTTTCCTTCTCTTGCCATGTGTGGGCAGAAATCACATTTTTCAACACAACCTTTTTTACTCTGAAAAACATTTTCTGCAGCTGGTGTTGTTTCAATAATGTCTGGCTTAACAGGTTCTGACCAGTTGAAAAGGCGAACGGAATATGGACAGGCAGCCATACAAAAGCGGCAACCAATACAACGGTCTGTATCAATTGCTACAATACCGTCTTCTCTTTTAAACGTAGCATCTACTGGGCAAACTTTGGTGCATGGTGGGTTATCACAATGATAACATGGCTTAGGGAAATAATATGGTGCCAATTCCGGTGAATCCTGCATTTCCAGTACCGGAATCCATTCCTTATTTTTAGGCAGATAGTGCATTTTATTACAGGCCTTGGTACACTTACCGCAGCCATCACATTTTGCCAGGTCAATGACCATTACAAACTTTTTGCCGGGTATACCTTTACGAACATCCTCTTCGGAAATATGGGGTTTAAAATCGGCTACTTGTGATTTATCTACTGTTATCAGCTTGCCATCGTGCGTTAATACATTTTTTTTTTCACCGCTTACCGGCTTGGCTTTATCATTAGTAGAGCAGCCTGAAAGAAAGGCGGCGCCAATACCACCCATTAATCCTTTTACAAGAAAATCTCTTCTAGAATTATCCTGGTTACCGGTGTTATCCTTGTTACATGTACAGTTGTTACCGCATGCCATGGTAGTTGTTTTTTAATTTGAAAAGATTGGTTCAATAAAAACAATGAGGGGGCATTCTCAATTGTTATAAGTACCAGGCAGGAGGTATTGCTAAATAACAGGATTGCAGTTGACTGGTACTTTACTTCATTCAACATGTTTGTACAAGATGTTGAATGAATAGGCAAGTACCAATTTACCTTGATGCAACCCTTAAGGAATCGCAATTCCCCTGACCAGCTTACACAATTAAGGCGGTATTAAATCAGGAAAGACTTTATAAAGACACGTATGTCGGGAGGAGAGTAATCAATTTCTCTTGGAGGGGTTCGAAAATGTATTGCATAACCTTTTACAATACATACTTCTGTTATGAATGCAGATAAAATGAATGGAGAGAGGTATGTAATTTTTTGCTGTACTGGGCTTTGCTTTGCCAATATTTTGTCTAATGAGTTAAACCCAGCTACAAAATCCTTACAACAATTTTCTTCATCCTGAGATGTAAAGGATACAGTATTATTGTTATCATTATCAGAATGTTGATGTGATATAGCTCCATGCTGATGACTATGGCTATTGTTAACATCATGCTCATTATGATGTTCTGCATCGGAATGCTCATGATGTTTACCTGTTTCAACTCCGTGTGAATGATGGTGTGAATTGAAACCCATATCAACCCCCATAGAGCAGGCAAAGCCAACTACCGTATTCATTGAAAAGGTAACCAGCAGGAATAGTGCCTTGAGTTGTATGACCCTTTGGGGTTTCATTGTTAGATAGAAATTAATTTTGCCATTACTTTATTATTCTAAACTCCTGTAAAACTAATACCATAAGATGCAGGTTAAAATGACTTGTGTTTCATCAACAACTGATATTCATCATCTTTCATCTCAATCATTTAGGTAAAAAAACTGTTATTTTAAAAACCAATTCTTTTATTACAAACTTAAACAGCTTTTATCTTGCAGGCTGTTTGCTCAACCGCTTTTTTTGTTTGATATCTTGATATGCCAGTTTATCCAAATGTATCCTGGCAGGTGCAGGATTTCGCCTGTATTCTCCCGGTGTTTTGCCTGTTTCCATTCCAAACTGAGTTGTGAATGATTGTGGACTGCTGTATCCTAATCTATCACTGATTTCCGTGGCCGATAATTCCGTTTGAATGAGCAACTCTTTTGCACTTTCCATTCTGAGGAGCAGTAAATATTTTTCAATCGTAATTCCTTCTAACTGCGAAAAGATTCTGCTGATATGTGAAAAACTCATTTGCATACTTCCAGTAATAAATGCTGAGAGCTTGCCAGGCCTATCATTTAAAGAGAGTTCATCCCTATACTGAAGCAGCAGCGCTTTTATCTTCGAAACCATTTTTTCATTGTAGGTTTCTGTCAGGGAGAAGCCCTTGTCTTTAAGCCGCTGTTCAATATTATACTTGTCCTGGCTGCTTATTTTACCCTTCAATACCAACTCGCCCAGCGTAATTGAAATAACTTTATATTTTGTGGCTTTTAACAGCTTCATTACTACTTCAACACACCTTTCGCAGCACATATTTTTGATATGCAAATGAGTTGTATTCATATTTTAATTTTTATAATTTTTCAATAACCAGTTTAGCTTATACATTTTGTGAAAATTGTCATAGACATGCAACTCCTTATCCTCTTGAAAGGTTGCATCCAGTGCATCATGAAACTTATGGTTGTTGGGGGAAGACGCCTTAAGGTTTGCCTTTGTTAATGCCTGTGGTCTACCGGCAGCGTCTGCAGTAAAATAATAGGCAGGTTGGTATTTAGCCGCTTCTTTTCCTGAATGTGCCGGGTGTTGATAAACATACATAAGTAATTGCTCACCTGGATTGAGTATGATATACTCAACTTCGCCAATAAACCTGTATTCCCTATCTTTTGTATCTCTGTAACCGTATGTTTCTGATTTTTTCAAATCATATGTAATGCCCCGGTGCTTCACTCTTACTGTATTACCTTTGAATATTAGGTATGTGTTTATCTTGTGCTTTTCAGTTTTATAATTAATAGCATAAGATAATCTGCGGCTTGTGTAATCATCTGCGGTTTTATAAATACCGCTGCTGTCTTTCTGTGCAAAAGAGTACTGAGTAAAAAGTACCAGACCACATGTGCTTATTAATTGAAAAAATATCTTATTCATTTTATTAAGTTTAAAAAACGTTGATAAATAGTTTACTAATTCTTCTCTTTCATATCCATACGAAATTTAGGACATTTATCAGGCTTACTACTGGTTACATATGAATGCATGGAGCAAGTGCATATTTTCATTACTCACATTTTCATTTTTTCCTTTAGAGTAAGACTTTTACCGCAATTTGAACATTTTCTGGACTTATCCATTATCACTTCCGGATTCATCGGGCATATGTAGTTTAGCTTTTAAGTTTCCTCTTTTTTAATTTTCTGTCGAGTTGTGTCTTGAGCAAAAACTGAAGCAGATAAGATAGTTAAAGCTGCTATTATCAACATTTTAAACGATTTCATTTTTTTGATTTTAAATGTCAATTGTAGCAAACGATTGTTTTAAATTATCACATCTATATACCTATAGATACTGTGATGCTGGCAAGAAATCGTTTGAAAATTCTTCAATTGTGTATTCTAAATTTCTGCTCTTTGTATAACAAGGTGAAGCTAGAAATGCTAAGGAGAATATGCAGGAAGAATTGTATTAAATACGAAATACCCTGATAAGAATGTAAATAGGCTCGGGGCAACTTCGTTTGACGGATTTAGTATAAGAATTATCAGCATTAAAACCACCGCTATTCAGAAGTAAATTATGAAGGTTGTCAATGGGAGGCAAATCGGCTACAAAAAAAATATTGTTGAGAATATAAAATATCTGACTTGAATTGTGATTATCAGTCTTGTTTATAAGGAGTTTATCTTTACAACAGTCTTTTGGTATAGCATCCGGGTTACATGAACAACCAGTTTTTCCACCAAAGTTTAGAACCGAAACATGAGCCAGATGACCCCCGCAATTGTGAAAATTAACAGAAGCCCCGAATGCTGTACCGGTATAAATTAAGAGAAGAAATATGGCTCCTACCTTTTTCATTGAAATAAATTACAATGTAAAGCTAATTGCAGTCTGTTTGATTTAAAATGAGCTTTACCAGTTGAAAATATGACTTTAATCATAATCCTACGAATTTATCTGAAAACCTAACCCCTTTGCTATCTTTTCGATGATATGGCAACTTTCAACAAATTTAGTGGGGCGAGGTGCTGGGTTGTACAATTTATAGAACAAGAAAATATATTACTTACAGCAATCTTTTTTACTTACAAAGATGGCTTTGAATATTTTCCATAAAAACAGGCCTATTGATTTTACTACTGTCATTTTATAACATCGTTAATAGCATTATTCCACTCATACCAATCATCAGGGCATCCTCCATAATGGTAATGGTACTCATTGGTAAATTAAACACTTCGCGAGGCAGGCACATTTAATCTTACGTTTATTAAGCACACTTTGCAATACTCCAATAATACTAACCTCCATCACCACAAAGGTAACCAAATTGGTAAGGAAAGCATAAACCTGTTAAAAAGCAATACCAAATGCGAATTTCGTGATTATTTGAACACAGCCCTAGGCGCATCTCGTCTAAAATAAAGTTTACGAGTTGCAAATCTTTTTCAGGACAAGTCAGATTTTCAGTTCCTTCCCCTCCCACTTAGGAAATAATATGCCGTTATTATTGATGTTTAAATGTTTATTGGCCACTCCACTAAATACCGATCTAAAATCAGTGGTAACAGGTAAGTCGCGTTGGTCTTCTAATTGATCTTTGGCGAGTGAACCTATTTGTTGATAGACTTTTCCGCCTTGCACATCATTGCCTAATATAAAAGTACAACTGGCTCTTCCATGATCGGTGCCCCCTGTTCCGTTTTGCGCAACGGTTCTACCAAACTCGGTCATGGTCATTACGGTTACCTCATCTTGGTAACCGCTCATATCATTCCAAAATGCGGCAATGCTATCGCTAAAGTCTCGAACGTTGCGAGCAAAAACACCGTTGAGGGTGCCTTGATTAAAATGAGTGTCCCATCCCCCACTCTCTGCAAATGCCACTTCCAATCCTATATTCATTTTGATGAGTAAGGCAATTTGTTTTAATGAATTACCGAGTGGACTGTTGGGGTATACTACGCCCGCTACGGGTTGATAATTTTTAATATCATTTACATTCAGCATTTTCAACGCTTCAAAACTTTCTTTGCCTGCTCTATTCAATAAACGATTGCTGGTTTGTTCATACAATTCTTCAAATGAACCTGCTGTTAAATTAGCAGCCATTGGGTTTCCCTTGGTTTGAAGGGCAAAGTCTGCTAGGTTACTAATGGCCAATGCTTCTTGGCTTCCATATAAACTTCTTGGCAATGCGCCTGTGATGCTCACTGCTCTAAATGGACTGGCATCATGTCCCATTAAACCAACTGCCCTGTTTAACCAACCACTGGATGTACTCTTGCTAAATGGTGTACCCGATTCCATGTAGTCTTGTGCATCAAAATGACTGCGGGTATTATTCGGACTCCCCACACCATGTGCAATGGCCAATCTTTTGTCTGCAAAAAATGGTTGCAACGAAGCAAAGCTGGGATGCAATCCAAACTGTCCATCCAAATCAAATAATTTACCCGCACCATTCGTGGGATCCATAAACAAAGTGGGTCTTGCCTTCTTCAATTCCATATCCGTAAATGGCGTAACCGCCATGAGTCCATCCATGGCACCTCTTTGAAAAATGCAAACCAACACTTTATTTTTTTTGTAGGGAGCAGGGGGTATTCCTGCAGCAGCTGCTCGAGTGATAAACGCAGGTATCCCACCTGCAATGCCGGTTGCAAATAGTGCCATTGCACCTGATCGCATAAATGCTCTTCTACTACTCATATTATTTTCTTTGAAATTCGGGTGAGCCAATAATGATTCCTACTACTTGCGACAACATATTTTTTGTTCCCTTATCCAGTGTCATTTGCTCAGTTGCTTTTTCTACTGTTGCTGCCTTACTAATTTTTTCTTCTACTGCTTCGTCATTCACCAACGGAATCAATCGTTTAATATTAGCTGAATGATCTCGTTGAGGCAATAAGATATTGCTGTAGACCGTCAATGCATCAATGGCACTCTCTGGCTCATGATAATTATTTAAAGCGGCTAAGTCCATTCGCACGCCAGGAATTTTTTGTGAAGCAAATGCCAAACCAAAATTCATTCGATTCAATAGTGCGCCTGTGTTAATCCAATTTGAAGCTCTATCTGGGAAACCTGTTGGTGCTTGGTAATAATAAAAACGTTGCCCCATTTTGGTACACCAATTAAACAACTGAAAAGGTTGTATCACTTGTGCATTGGTTGCCCTTACAGCGCTGATCACCATTTCAAAAGGCGATTTTACTTTTTCATGCGAAACCGATTTTTTCCAAAATGCGGGATCATACACCATGGTTCGCAAAACCGCTTTGATATCTCCATCAGTTGATTGGAATGTTTTCACCATGTTTTTGATTAAACTCGCAGAAGGTGTATCACTCACAAATCTGGTGGCCAACTTGGTGCAAATAAATTTTGCTGTAGATGGGTGCTCTGCCAATATGGTTAACACATCAATACCTTCTTGGTATCCACCATTGGCGGGAAATTTTTTATTTAGAATTGTTTTGGGTTCATTATCGTGCTGATCTGCTCTGAATAAAAAATCACCTTTCATTACAAACCCTCTTCTTTCTAACTGAGCAGGATTCAATCTTTCTAATAGGTTTCTTGCGGGTGCATCTTTTGCCAAGGGCATCACTGTCCATCCCGTTAAAGCTTTGGCAACTGTTGTTACATCAGCCTGCGTGTATCCACCATCTACGCCCAGTGTATGCAATTCCATTACCTCCCGTGCATAGTTTTCATTCAAGCCTCTTGCATTTCTTGGCGCTGACATATTTGCTCTTGGTTGATTTTTTATGCTAACACTACTTGCATTGTCTAAATATTCTAACATGGCTGGGTGCTGTGCAGTAGCCAATAATAAGTCTTTGAATTTTCCCATCACATTGGGGCGAATGGCATCTCGCTCATAAGTGTACACGTATTGCTGGCATTGATTCTTGGTTACTGAAACATTAAAATGATTGAACCAAAAATCGGTGAGTACTTCTTGTAATTGATTATTGCTGTAAGCTGCACTCAATACTTTTTGATTCACCAATTCGCGGTGTAATTCGAGTATGGGTTTATACCCCTCTTGCTCCATAATTACCCGAACCTGCTCTCTGTATTCTTTGGGGTCTCCTTTAATAGAATCCCTGTTGATGATGCCTTTTCTACTAGCTAAACGAATGACCTGACCAGCGTTTAAATAGGAGTTTACAATGGTGTCATTGGTTAGTGCTAATGATTTAAATGCAGCTAGTCTTTTGTTCAATGCTTCATTGGGTAGATTAGCTGCGAATTGTTGCTCTAACCAGTTTTCTAAACCCATACTCACCACTGCTTCTACCTGACCTGGCTTGGCACCAAAACTAAATCGATCCAATAATCTGGCTGCTGCTTGTTGGGGGGTATAGCCAAACTTTTTATAGGGAATGGGATTATCCACCAATGAGCTAAATCCAAAGGTTGCCGTAATCGCTAAGCAAAATAAAATGCCTTTTGCAAATTTCATGTACTGAATTTGCAGTAAGATAGCTAAACGAAGCAAAGGTTTAACGAGTGAAAAGTTATTTTTTGGTGGCCACTTTATAAAGGATACCAGCCATCAATGCAAAAAACAAAGAACCCAATAAGAAATAGCCATTTTCGGATAGCATGTGAACCAAGCCTTCTTCTTGGCTTACCGCAGCCAGGAATTTCTCACCCGCTTCTGAGCCGGATACAAATGCAATGATTACTCCTGCTACTGCGCCACCTGCAACCAATCCGGTTGCAAATAAATTACCCTTGCCCAATTCTTCTTCTTCGGCACTCAACTGTTGATTCGCTTTTTTCTGTTTGCTTTCTACAATCCCTCTAATAGCACCCCCTAAAAAGATAGGTAAAGTGGTGGCTAAAGGAAGGTATGCTCCCACCGCAAAACTTAATGACTTAATGCCGCATAGCTCCATGGTGATGGCTAAGAACACCCC
>CAZTDV010000004.1:6655-106843 GCA_964612195.1 uncultured Sediminibacterium sp. | reverse complement strand
CAAAGTAACTTCTTGTGCTACATAGTGCGTTCTTCTTTTAGCACTTCTCTGCTGTGAATGTCTGCGTTTTGGATTTGGCATTGCTCAAAATTTATGGTAACAAAATTTTTATTCTAAATCTTTAAACTTTTCTAATCCCTTCCATACGGTTGGGGTACTGTCTTTAGTTGCTTCTTCTTCCATTTTCCTTAATTTCTCTAACACTTCTTTGTTGCATTTTGGGCCGCCCATCTCTTCGGGAGAACAGGTTTTTTGCAAAGGAATGCTCAAGTTGACAAACTCATAAATCCAATTGGCTACTTGTAGATGACTTTCGTTTCTACTAATATAATAGACATCTGGATCTTCTTCCTGTTCATTTAAAGTGTCGGGTTCATCAACCATTTTTACAATGATGTTGAACTCGTCCCATAATTGAAGAGGAAGCGTATTTCCGCAACGATCACAACCTGCTTGTATGCTACCATCAACATCAAATTTCAATTGCATGAAACCCGATTTTTTGTCTAGTAACAATTTTACAGTAGCATCACAATTACTGAAATCTTGTTCGCCATAAGGAATAAAGAACTTATCGTCCACCTTGTATTCGTATACATGAACACCCGGCTTCAAACCCACAAAAGCGATCTCATATTCGCGCCGATGATTCATATCCACGTTTTAAGGGTTTGCAAAGGTAGAAAAAACAGCCCAATTTGCCAAAGTAAACTAAAAATAAGCCGTTTAAGTGCAGTCTCCATCCTAACTTTAGTCTAGAACTATGCAAATATGCAGCTAATAATAGATGAAAAAAAGATAAAAAAGACCTTTTTGCTACTTCTTGGGGGCATTTTAGCCTATCTGGCCGGAGAATCTCCTTGGTTTGTGGAAAACTGGTATGTTGCAAAATTTTATCCACTTTGGTCAAATTTTTTAAAAAAGGGTTCCAATTTCTTTTCTTTTAGTTTGGGAGATTGCTTGTACATCGCATTAATCGTTAATATTCTTATACTTTTTGTAAAGTGGCTTGTACGGTTTTTGAAATCAACCCAACGGTTAGCTTTTTTTGGGTCAGGAATACATGGAATGCTCCAATTTGGGTTAATTGGATATTTGTTGTTTCAAGTCTTTTGGGGATTTAATTACAAGCGAGGAGGAATAGCTTTATCATTAGGCTTAAATTTCACCGTATATACTCAAAAAGAAATTACCGAGCTAACCAATGGGTTAATTGATTCTGCAAATTATTATCGAAATAAAATAGGGCCTGGTGATTTGCCCGTATTTACTAAGCCCCAACTTATTAAAGAGGCTCAATTAGCCTATAACCATGCATCTATCAAATATCCATTTTTAATCACAAATATTCAATCCATAAAATTTAGCTTATTTGAGCCAGTTGCAGATTATATAGGGTTCTCTGGTTATTATAACCCTTTTACCGGGGAAGCCCAATTGAGAAATGATTTACCTGGAATTTTAAATCCCTTTATAATTTGTCATGAAGTAGGGCATCAATTAGGATATGCGAGTGAAAGTGAAGCGAGCTTTGTAGGATTTTTGGCTGCAAAATCAAGCACCAATCCATACCTACAGTATTCTATGTACTTAGATTTATTGAGTTATTCGTTGAATGAACAGTACCTTTTGTATGCCAAAGAGAATTATAGAACATTTGAACAAGTGGTTAATAGCAATCGAAATCGAATGGATTCTTTGGTAAAAAAAGATCGGAAAGACATTCGCGATTTTTTTTATAAACGTAGAAACGATTTTAGCCCTATAAGCAATAATTTATATGACCAGTTTTTAAAAATGAACCATCAAATGGCTGGAATAGATAGTTATAACGAAGTGGTTGCTTGGCTAATCAGTTTTCAAAAAAGAAAAAATGAAAATAACTAATACACAAAAATTAATCCTTTCAATAATTGCAACAGTTGGTCTAGGATCTTTGGGGGGCATATTCACCATTGCTGAAATACCTACTTGGTATGCTGGGCTAAATAAGCCTTCTTTTAATCCACCCAATTGGATATTTGGCCCCATGTGGACAACCTTATATGTATTAATGGGTATTAGCTTTTACCTGATTTGGAAATTACCCATTAGTGCGTCCCGAACCCAGGCCATACGAATTTTCATTTTTCAATTTATATTGAATTTTTGTTGGTCAATTATTTTCTTTTCGATGCACCAAATTGGATGGGCATTTGTAGAAATTATTGCAATGTGGGTATTTATTTTACTCACAATCATACAGTTCAGAAAACTTTCAACGCTTGCTGCCGCTTTATTAATTCCTTACCTATTATGGGTAAGTTTTGCCAGCATACTTAATGGAAGCATCTGGCAATTAAATTAAAATTTATTCTTCCACATCATACTTTCAATTGGCTTATTGGGTTGGCCGCTGTATTTAGCATTTCCTTTTTGATTGTATTTCACACCAATTTCTCCGTCAACCGGAAAATAAATTAATTGACCAATTGGCATTCCTTTGTATACACGCACAGGTTGCTTACAAGATATTTCTAAAGTCCAGTTGCCACAAAAACCCACATCACCTTTTCCTGCTGTTGCATGAATATCAATACCTAATCTTCCTGTAGAAGATTTGCCTTCTAAAAAAGGAACATGGGCATGGGTCTCCGTATACTCTTCGGTAACGCCTAAGTAAAATCCGCTTGGGTGCAATACATATCCTTCTTCAGGAATTTCAAAATAGGTAATTGTATTGTGTTTTTTAGCATCCAATACTTCATCGGTATAGGTAGCTAACCATTTGCCTAAATGAACATCATAGCTATTACTCCCTAGGTCGGCTCTATCATAAGGTTCAATTTTAATAGTCCCTTTTTCAATTTCTTCTAAAATGCGTAGATCACTTAAAATCATTCCCTTTAATTTTACTGTTTAATTGCAAAAAAATGCTAATTCTGCAATGTATACGCTAAAATCTTTTTGTGCCCATCTATTATCAACAAAATATCAACGATTTTACTCAATTAGCCGTTTGGAAGATTGAAGAAGCCGAGTCTTTTTTTACCCAAAAAGTAACCATACAACAGCAGGTAACCCATCCCCATAAACGATTACAGCATTTGGCCGGAAGGTATTTACTCCCTTATTTATATGCAGATTTCCCTAGCGAGTTAATTCAAATTGCCGATACCCGTAAACCCTTTTTGCCCAACGAAGTCTACCATTTTTCTATTTCACATTGCGGGGATTATGCTGCAGCTATAGTAAGTTCTACTCAAAGAGTGGGGGTAGATGTTGAGTTGGTGACCCACAGAGTTAACAGAATCAGGCATAAATATTTGCATGTTTCTGAATTAGCCAATTGGAATATTGAAGCAATGGAAGAGAAGGAAAAGTATCGCACCCTTACTTTATTATGGAGTGCCAAGGAAGCCATGTTTAAATGGTGGGGAAGGGGAGATATTGATTTCAGTGAATGTATGCAAGTGGAAGCTGTTGACTTGAATTCAACCGGTGTTTTAAAAGCTTTTTTTCAGAAAGATGCCTTTAAGGCAACTTTGCAATTGCATTATCGGCTAACTAACGAGCTTAGTTTGGTATGGGTAAACAATGATTGATTTATTCATATTTACCTGTTTTGGGCATTTTTTTTAAGTATTTTCTCAGGGAACATTTTAAATGGGTTTTCAATAATTGTCCCATGGTTCTTGTTTTTAAATATTGAGGGTTATTGAAATGAATAAATAATGCTTCTCGTAATTCTGTAATTTTTTCATTGGTTGAAATTTGGTCATCGTCCATGATGTCTAAAATTTCTTTAACTCGGTATCGAGAAGAAACCAATCTAAATGTCATCATGGTTTTTTCCTCTGCCTGATATTGCTCAATAGATTGTTTGTCTAAGTGTTTTAATACCATATTAACCAATGCCTGATTGTCTTTAAAAAATTGGGGCAAGTATAAATTTTTCCGGCCTTCATAAGATTGTTGATCAAAATCGATGGCCCTAATACGGTATTGAAAGTCTTCGATATCTGGAATAATATTTACTACAAAGTTATAAGAGCGCATATCACCCAGTAATTGAACAAAACAACGTTCATTAAATTTGACAAACTCTTTAGCAAGTCTAATTTTATTGGTATTTGTAGCATCTATATAATCACGAATAAATAAATCACCTGGAATTCCAGGAATATGTTCCTCAATCAATGTGTCTTTACTGGTAAAATAAGTAATGCGATTGGGGGAAAGTATATGTTCTAATTCTAATCCATATATTCTACTAGCATCCGCTCTTTTAATATAGTAATGATCATAATTATCATTAAATTTATTTACAATTCTAATTCGGAAGGGCTGACTATTACCAAAATAACAATAATCAATTCTTGCTACATCTAAGTGATTGGCAAAACTTAAATCACCTTCCGTTTTTAAAATAGCATATACTTTTACCAGACTTTTACGAAGGAAATCCCACTCACGCATATCGTACGAAACTTGTTCCCAAGCAGTTTCTTTCCCATTTTTGTCTTTTAAGGGTATTGTATAAGTAAACCTTTGTAAATCTTCATAGCTAAATGGCAATAAAACTTCTCTGCCATAACGCTTCAAGTATTGACGCAAATCTTCTTTAATAGGAAACATTGGTTTCCTTTTCGAGGGAATATTGGCTTTCCCCTCTGGATTAATATGGTCAAAGAAATTAATCAATTAATAAAGTATCATTGTCTTCAATTAAATTCAAGTTTACTGCATCTGCACCCGCAATACCTTCAACTGAACCTTGTATATGAGCAGCATTCAGTAATACTTTCTCTAACTGTTTCTCACGAGCTTTCCAAAGTCGTTCCATGGTATCTCTTTCTTTTTGAATACTCTGGCGCATACTCATGAAACCCTCTCTTATAGCTTTCCATTGCTCACTAAACTCTGTTCCTGTTAAATAGTCGTAAAGCATAACCATCTTGTCGCCCTTGTTTTCCTGGCTTTTACGCGCATCAGCAATTTTTAAAAGCGCATTCCTTAGTAATAAGGCAACACTTCTAACTTCGGTAAAAGTGCATATATAAACCCCGTCTTTTTCACCAAATCTTTCCATGTCTTTAGGAAAAGTTTGGGTAACTATAACAGCCACATCTGCGGCATGACTGCGCATATCTTTTTTTAACTTTTCAATCCATTCATTGGAAAAGTCTTTTGTACGCTTGCTCTCGTAAATGATTTTACCCGATTCGTTGCCAAATTGATTGCGTACAATTTGAATACAATCTGCACCACGTACCCCTTTCCCAACTTCTTCAATTTTGTCGAATGGAAATGTAGATTGCAACATTTCTTCTAACATCAGCTCTTGTACTTCTCCTTGTAATTGCATACTTCCTTGTTCAGACTTTCTTCGCATTTCCTCAACCAATTTTTTCTGGTCTTCAATTTGCTTTTCTAGTTCTTTAGTCCTTAGTTGGTATTCTTGTTCTTTTAGACTGATTTTTTCTGATTCTTCTTTCTGTAATTGTTCTTTTAATTTAGACCGCTCTTCCATTAATTGACGTTGAATGGTCAATTGCATTTCTTCCTCTCTTGTTTTTAGAGCTTGTTCTTTTTGTAAGAATTCTAATTCTTTTTTCCTAGATTCTTTTAGCTTCTCTGCATTTTCAGTAGCTTCTTGTTGTAATAATTTTAACTGATTCTCATAATCGGCTGCCAATGATTTTTTAACTGCTTCCTGCATCTCTGTTTGCATTTTCTTTTTCTCAGCTTCAAGCAGTTCAGCAGATTCAATTTCCTTTTTTTTTTGCCATTCTTTCATTTTACCTCGAAGCTCTTTCTCAATTTCATCACGCATGGTATCCCCAGGCTCAAACTGATGGCTGCAATTAGGACATGTTATTATAAAACTAGACATATACAAATTTTCTACAGTGAAGGTATTAAAAAACAAAGAACTAATTGGGTTTAATGGAACTCAACTTGAACTAATGATTGGTCTACTAAATACTGAGCTTGTTCTATTGAGATATATGGTATTACAATTGTTTCACCTGCTGTGTGTAATTCAACGGTAGCCAATTTTTTGCGTCTTAAAAACGGGCTTGTTTTAACCATAACATGTTGAATCTTGTTGAAGTTGAGCAGAATATTTTCTACTCCCCAAATACCCTTTTGAATTTGAATGGTAGTTTCATTAAACCAGTATTTGAATTTTAGATACTTTACCCAATTAGAAATGGCTAAATAAATGAATAACAATAATGGGAATAGAATATACCATGGATTCCAAAAATAAATGCCAGTGGAACTAACCAATATTATGGGTAAAACAAAAAAAATGGTATTTCTCCAAGCAAAAGTTATATGTGCTTTGTTTGATTTCATTTTTGATGATGGCCAAATGGCTTGGTATGGTGAAATCAACTGAAATAATAACTGTTGATCCATAACAGGCAGCTGAATATGTTGTTTTGTTTTGTTTATATTTTCTCCTGTCATGAAAAAACGTAGTATACTAATCCCTAATATTTTTCTTACAAAATTGTAATTCCAACTAACCAATTGCACTTTGTTCTGATTAAGCATTTTCTGTTGTGTTTGTAAGAATCCCCATTCCATCTGAAAACCTTTATTATTAGTAGTTATTTTCATTTCGTGGTATCGGAGTATTACCCGAATAAAGGAAACCCATAATGTAATAAACAAGCCTATTGAAAGAAGCGTTAATAATCCTGATATAGAAAAACTGGCATTATCAACTTGTTGATCAATTATATCGGATGCATCAAAGCCTATCAATTGTTTCACATCTTCTAATCTTGCATAAGCAAAAGCAAGTATAATTAAGAATGTTCTGATATGGTTTTCCGATATGGCTAATTTTAATACATCGGCAAATTGAATTCCCATAATCTGTACTTCTTTAGGAATATTTTCTTGACTATTTTCAATAACCAAATTCTGTAACAATGATTGTAGTGATAGCGCTTTCTCTTTGTTGATGGCTTTGACTTCTATTTCAGTTGCATCGGATCCCGCTGTTTCAATTTTGATTGCACAGGTATTCGTCAATTTGTGCAAATAGTTTTCAATTAGATGAACCGATTGTACTCTATTTATTGGTACAATAGTTTTTGATTTTGATAATAATCCTCCTGTAACAACTAATTCAGCACCGTTTATTTGAATTCTAAATAAGAAAAAATTAATTAACTGATTTAGATGTATAAATAATATTAATAAAGTGATCCCGAGAATAAAATAGATTCCAACACTTGTATTTCTTTTTTCATCATTCTGTTCATTGATAATTATTCTACCTACAACAATTAAAACAAGGGGCCAACTATCTTTAATAATCTTTCCTAGAATAAAAATTAAAGCAACAGGAGAAAGCCTTTGAGGAACCGACCAATCAAATTTGTTGGTGCTCATAAGCTTCAATTTTATCCATAATGTAAGCTTTTAGTTGTTCAGCCGTCTCTTGCTTAAGCCCTTTAATGCTAATATCTATATCATTACTTGCAGCAGTATTTATTCGAATAGAAGCAAGCCCATATTTTCTTCCTATGGGGCCACTAACTAGTTCACAATGCTGTACTTTAACAAAAGGAATAATATGCGTTGTTTGAAACAACCAACCTTTTTTGAATTGAATATCTTTATTGCGAAGTGCCCAGGCTTTATTTTTAAAACCAATTTCAACGGAGGCAATCGTAATGGAAATAAGAAATATTAAGGTTAAAGCAACTATTGCTATTAACCAGTTTATTTGTAAAGGTTTTATAAAAATAAATAATGCAATTATGATGGATATTAAAAGTGTATAAGCAATACCCCAATTAATATATAATACTTTCTTATAAACAGCTTCAACTGGTTGCAAAGTAACATTTACATATTGTGGAATTTCTTCAGGTGGTATAAAGTGGTTTTCATATTTCATATGATGCTATTTTATTTGGTTCAATCATGTCCCAAAGATTACCATACAAATCCTCAAAAACTGCCACTGTTCCATACACTTCATGGCTTGGTTCTCTAATAATATTTATGCCCTTATCAATTAGGTTTTGATAATCTCTCTTAAAATCATCTGTATACAGAAATAGGAAGACCCTTCCGCCAGTTTGATTACCAATTCTGCTCTTTTGCTCATCATTGGCAGCTTTTGCTAATAGTAAGCTACATCCATTAGTTCCCTTTGGTTTTACTGTTACCCATCGCTTGGTTTCACTTAATACAGTGTCTTCCACTAATTCAAAATGAAGTTTTTGTGTATAGAATGCGATGGCTTTATCGTAGTCGTCAACTACTATTGCTATATGTGCTAATTCTTGTTTCATGTTTGTCTGTTCATTTTATTCAGCTAGCTTACATTTAATAAGCATTCTTTGTTCAGAATTATGTAGTGACAAAGTAGTTCCAATTAAACTTAGCTTATCCAAATTGGAAATTGCTTTAATTAATTCCTGTTCCAAATTATCTGGACAAGCCATTAATGTTGTAATGCCCGGTTGTATTATAAGTTGGTTTTGATTTCGTATGGAATAGTTAAACCTTAAAGAATTACAGTTTGCTTTTGCTTCTATAAAGCCATTTTTTGAATGAAATATAAGGTAAGGGTTTGCGTTTTTTTCTGATACAGCCTTCCCATTTAATTCAATAATTAACCACTTTTTTTCTTCTACATCAATGTTGCCATTTTTAGTTAGAAGATAACTAGAAGCTAATCTACCTTCAATTATATTCCCATTCATATCCAATTGCCTTACTCTTCCTTCTTCTACTTTAAATATGGTTGGGTTTTCTTTGTTGATTGTATCAATTAGTTTGATTGAATTATTACTCCATATAAATGTTCCTTTCGAAGTAAATATTTCCTTTTTATCAATGTATTTGCGTGTTAAAATAAATGCTTGATTATTGGTTAGCGTAAGTTCTGTCTCAATACCAGGGCATGAAGCACATGGTAAAATACCAAAATAAGTTCCTTGCCAATCTAGCGCGTTTTGAGATGAATGAGCATCAAAATTGGTGGTATTTGTATTGGTAGAACTGCAAGAAAAAGTAAAGAATGCTAGAACGAAAGCACCGATTATTAATTTATGTTTCATATTCCAAATTTATTGTGAAGTCTTAGAGGGGTTAGACCATTGACATTTGTCTTTAAATTTATGAAAAAGGTTATATATGTTGAATCAATAAAAATGATTGTCGGCTTCGCTCTGCTGCACCCAAATCATCATAAAAGATTGTCGGCTCGCTCTGCTTCGCCCAAATCATCATAAAAGATTGTCGGCTTCGCTTAGCTGCGCCCAAATCATCATAAAAGATTGTCGGCTCGCTCTGCTTCGCCGACTTCCAAATAGGGGGGCTTACCCAATTCCCCTGCCGCACCTTCGGCGCTGCTAGGGTTTCCCATTTTCATGCTTACAAAAGCAAGCTTTTGACGCATTCAAATAGAAAACCCCGACACTTCGTGTCAGGGTCTTTGTGCCCGAGACTGGATTCGAACCAGCACGCCGTTTCCAGCACCACCACCTCAAGGTGGCTTGTCTACCAATTTCAACACCCGGGCGCCTAATTGATAGGCTGCAATATTAAAATATTTTTCTTACATCCTATCGGGTACTTTAATACCCAATACTTCCATTCCGTTTTTAATGGCAGTAGCTGTAAAAACTGATAACATGATGCGTAATGCTTGCTTTGAATTGCTCTCTGCATTTGCAATGGAATGTTCACTATAAAAGGAACTGAAAGTCTTAGCTAAATTAAAAATATAAATTGCCACTTTAGATGGGTCTTGTTCCATACCTGCATCTTTTAATACAGCAGGAAACTGCTCTAGCGTTACAATTAATTCTTTTTCGAGTGGTAACCAAGTGTCTTTTGTATCAACAGTTAATTCTGCAGAATTTTGATAATTCAACTTTCTCAAAATACTACTGATTCTAGCATACGTATATTGAATGAATGGTCCAGTGAATCCATGAAAGTCTATGCTTTCCGCAGGATTAAAGACCATTTTTTTCTTAGGGTCTACTCTTAATAAGAAAAATTTAAGTGCCCCTAAACCAATTGTATCGTACAATTCAGCCCTTTCTTCTTCGGTAAAATCATTTACTTTACCCAATTCCTCTGTTTTTTCTCTGGCTATTTTAATCATTTCATCCACCAAATCATCTGCATCAACTACTGTTCCTTCTCGGCTTTTCATTTTACCAGTAGGCAATTCTACCATTCCATAACTTAAATGGTCTATGCCATCTGCGGAAGGAAGTTTTAATTTCTGACAGATTAGCTTTAATACTTTAAAATGGTAATTCTGTTCATCGCCTACCACATATATACTCTGATTCGCATTGAACTCTTTTTGCTTTTGTTCTGCCAATCCAATGTCTTGGGTTATATATACCGATGTTCCGTCTTTTCTTCTTACGAGTTTTTCATCTAGTCCATCGCTGGTTAAATCAATCCAAACACTATTGTCTTCCTTTTGATAAAATACTTTTTCTTCCAAACCCTTATTTACTAAATCTTTCCCTAATAAATAGGTGTTGCTTTCGTAGTAAATTTTATCGAAGTCGGTACCAATTCTTTTATAAGTAGCATCAAATCCTTCATATACCCATCCGTTCATATTCTTCCATAACTCCATCACAGAAGGCTCGCCAGCTTCCCAATCTAATAACATTTGCTGGGCTTCTTTCATGATCGGTGCATCTTTCTCGGCTTGTTCTTCTGTTAAGCCTGTTGCTTTTAAATCGGCTATTTCGGCTTTATAGGCGTCATTGAATTTTACATAATAATCGCCCACAAAATGGTCGCCTTTCATTTGAGTAGAAGCTGGGGTTGCCCCATTGGCATATCTCTTCCAGGCAATCATGCTTTTACATATATGGATACCTCTATCGTTTACAATACAGGTTTTCACTACTTCATTTCCCGTAGCTTTTAAAATTTCTGCAATACTTCTTCCTAAGAAATTATTTCTTAAATGCCCTAAGTGTAAGGGTTTATTGGTATTGGGAGAGGAATACTCTACCATTACTTTATTACCTGTAGGAGTGGAGTGCCCAAATTGTGAATCATTGTATTGATTCATCAAAAACTGAGTCCAATAAGCTGCGTTAATGGATAAATTTAAAAATCCCTTGACTACATTAAAAGCCGTAAACAGTTCAGGAAAACGCGACACCATTTCTGTACTCAATTCTTGTCCTAATTGCTCTGGAGATTTTTTGAGTTCCTTTACGAACGCGAATAAGACCACAGTATAATCTCCTTCAAATTCTGGTTTAGTTTGATTTACCAGTACCTGTTCTGGCTGAACTGATGAACCATATAATTGATGGATACTGCTTGCTGCTGCTTGTTTGATCCTATTTACCACGCTCATAATCTTAACAATTTCGGGATGCAAAACTAACTATTTATAAGCTACCTTCGCCGCCGGTTATGCAAAAGCTGCACAAATACATTAGTCATTTCATCCTTTCAGTGGTGGATTGGTTCTATCCAATGTTCCAAAAACTAATGCCCAAACAAACCTACCGTTATGCTGCATGTGGCGGCTTTAACACGGTTTTGGATATTGGACTTTTTTTTATTGCCTATAACTACCTATTAGAAAAATCTACTGTACATGTGGGTAATATTATTATAAGTGGCCATATTGCATCTTTTATGATGAGTTTTATTGTCACATTTCCTACTGGGTTCTATTTAAGTAGGTATGTGGTTTTTCAAGAAACATCTGTTACCAAAAGAGAACAATTGGGCAAATATTTCATAGTAGTTTTTGGTTGTATTTTACTCAACTATATCTTCCTCAAAATTTTTGTAGACAGTTTTAGTTGGTATCCAACTCCTTCTAAGATATTGACCACCGTTTTTGTTGTTCTATTCAGTTATTACTCGCAAAGGAACTTCACTTTTAAAGCGAAGTCTCTAAAATAGTGTCACCGAACCCGCTAAAATGACCTTTAAATTAGACTAAAACCGACTTTTTGGTAGCTAATTTGGCTGAATGATGAGCTTTTACGCTGTTTGCTGACAATATTTCACGTTTACTACCCGTGGCATAATGATTGAATAATAAGCTGTAATAGAAAACATATATTATGGCAAAAATTATTGGAATAGACCTTGGAACCACCAACAGTTGTGTATCCGTTATGGAAGGTAATGAGCCTGTAGTCATTGCAAATGACGAAGGACGTAGAACTACGCCATCGGTAGTAGCATTCTTAAAGAATGGAGAAAGAAAAGTGGGTGATCCTGCTAAAAGACAGGCTATCACTAATCCTCAAAACACTATTACAAGTGTTAAGCGTTTCATGGGACGTCGTTTTGACGAAGTAACCGAAGAAATTAGCCATTGGAGCTATCAAGTTGCCAAAGGCGATAACAATACTGTGAGAGTACAAATTGAAGACCGTATGTACACTCCACAAGAAATTTCTGCGATGATTTTGCAGAAAATGAAAAAGACTGCTGAAGACTATTTAGGTCATGAAGTTAGCGAAGCAGTTATTACAGTTCCTGCTTATTTTAACGATGCACAGCGTCAAGCTACTAAAGAAGCTGGTGAAATTGCAGGCCTAAATGTTAGAAGAATTGTTAACGAACCTACTGCTGCTGCTTTGGCCTACGGTTTAGATAAAAAACATGCCGACCAAAAAATTGCCGTGTTCGACTTAGGTGGTGGTACTTTCGATATTTCTATCCTTGAATTAGGAGATGGGGTGTTTGAAGTAAAATCTACCAACGGTGATACTCACTTAGGTGGTGACGACTTCGATAAAGTAATCATGGATTGGTTAGCAGATGAGTTTAAATCTCAAGAAGCAATTGATTTACGTAAAGACCCTATGGCTTTACAGCGCTTGAAAGAAGCATCTGAAAAAGCAAAAGTAGAATTAAGTTCTTCTTCAGAAACTGAAATCAATCTACCTTATATCACTGCAGTTGATGGAGTTCCTAAACACTTGGTACTAAAGTTAACAAGAGCTAAGTTTGAAGCTTTAGCAGATAACTTATTTGCTCGTTGCTTAAAGCCTTGTGAAGCTGCTTTAAAAGATGCTGGTTATAGCAAGTCTGAAATTGATGAAGTAATATTAGTAGGAGGTTCTACTCGTATACCTAAAGTGCAAGAAATTGTTGAAACTTTCTTTGGTAAAAAACCAAACAGAAGTGTTAACCCTGATGAAGTAGTTGCATTAGGTGCAGCTATTCAAGGTGCGGTTTTAACTGGTGAAGTAAAAGATGTATTGTTATTAGATGTTACTCCTTTAAGCTTAGGTATTGAAACCATGGGTGGTGTAATGACTACAATGATTGCTTCAAACACCACAATCCCTACCAAGAAAACAGAAGTATATTCAACAGCTAGCGATAACCAACCTGGAGTACAAATTCATGTATTACAAGGGGAGCGACCAATGGCTAATCAGAATAAGAGCCTAGGTATGTTCAACTTGGATGGAATTCCACCAGCTCCAAGAGGTGTACCTCAAATTGAAGTGACTTTTGATATTGACGCAAACGGATTATTAAACGTTAGTGCTAAAGACAAAGGAACTGGCAAAGAGCAAAAAATTAGAATTGAAGCGGGTAGTGGATTGAGCAAAGAAGAAGTAGAGAAAATGAAAGCAGAAGCTAAAGCAAATGAAGCCGCTGATAATGAAGCTAGAGCTCGTGTTGAAAAATTGAACCAAGCAGATAGTTTGATTTTCCAAACAGAGAAGCAATTCAAAGAATTTGGAGATAAGATTCCTGCTGATAAAAAAGGTGCAATTGAAACTGCTTTAACTAAGTTAAAAGAAGCACATAAAAATCAAGATATCCCTGCAGTTGATGCTGCAATGGAAGAAATGAATACTGCCTGGACTGCAGCAAGCGAAGACATCTACAAAGCGCAACAAGCTGCTGGTGGTCAACCAGGTGCTGAAGCGGGTGGAGCTGAGCAGCCTAAGTCTGATACAGTTGAAGACGCTCAGTTTGAAGAAGTAAAATAAGCGTTATATAATAAATTAAAAGCCCTGAGTGATTTGATATTTACTCGGGGCTTTTTTATGTCTTGACTCTCGCAAAAAATTTAGTATTATCTAAGTATTACTGTTCCTAATTGCTTAGTAATAGCAATTTCAAATTCTTTTAATTGCTTATGTAATTGAATTAATTTCATTTGCTCTTCAAATGGAGCAAACTCCATGTCTCGCTGGTTTTGCTCAAACATTTTTTTAATCTTTCTAAGTTTAAAATAATTTAAACTCATTTCTGTATCGGCTATGGATATGTCTTTGTTTACAATATTCATATTGGGTAATATTTCATCCCATCTATTGCTTAACTCAAAGGGGAACATCGAAATATTAATCAATAATTGTCTTACTTGTTCATCTTCGTGATACAACATAGACTTGGTAGTAGGTTCTAAACCTTTATTATACCAATCCTTATATAGCTCAATTAATTTTTCATAGTCTGTGTTTTCTAAAGGATAATTTTCTAACTGCTCAAATATATACGCAGCAATAGTTTGCTCTTCGCTATAGTTTTTTAAACCATATTCAAATAAAACCCTGATGACATTTTTTTCAACCTGATCATCTTGTTGTAATAATAATTGACCCTCATCAAATTCTTGATTGGTTTGAAAGGAATCTTGTTGAATAAAATTAGCTTCATCAAAAGGCAATTTTTTCTCTTCCTTTGAAATTTTATCTCGCTTAAATTTATTCACCAAATTGGTGAATCCTGCTTCATCTATGCGTAACAAAGAAGCACATTGTTTTATATAATCTTGTTGCCGTGTAAAATCTTCGGCCTTGCTAATTTTACTTAAGGTTTCTGCAATTTGATTTACAATGCTGCTCTTTTTATTTACATCATTCCCAGCTTCTTTTAACAAAACTTCTAATTGAAAGAGGATAAAGTCTTTCTTTGATTGAGCAATAAAAGCATTGAACTCAGTTGCTCCAACTTTATTTACATAACTATCGGGGTCTTCGCCATCGGGAATCAACACCAACCGAACGTTGAGGCCTTCTTCAATAGCAAGGTCTAATCCACGAAGTGCTGCTTTTATTCCTGCACTATCACCATCATATATTATGGTGAGATTATTGGTATACTTTTTTACTAACCTTAATTGATCAACAGTTAAAGAAGTTCCACCACTTGCCACTACATTTTCTATACCTGCTTGATGTAAGCTTACTACATCGGTATATCCTTCCACCAATAAACATTCGTCTAATTTATCTATTGCTTGTCTTGCAAAGTAAGAACCGTATAAAATTTTGCTCTTACTATAGACTTCATTCTCAGGGGTATTTATATACTTTGGAGCTCTATCTGCTTTTCCAATTACTCTTGCTCCAAATCCAATAATCTTACCAGAATTATTGTGAATGGGGAAAATAATTCTCCCCCTGTAATTGTCTACTAACTCTTCGTTTCTTAAAGCTACTAATCCTGTTTTAGGTAAAAGTTCTTTATTAAATTGATTGGCTACCAACGCCTTTGTTAAAGCATCTTTTCCTTCGGGATTATAGCCAACTTGAAATTTTCGCAACACTTCTTCTCTGAAGCCTCTTTCTTTTAAATAGGAGAGGGCAATTAAATTCCCTTCTTCAACGTCAAATAATTGTTCAGCAAAAAACTTTTGTGCAAAAGAATTAATGGCGTGCAAACTCTCTGCCATTTGCACTTGTTGCAATTGCTCAGGAGATTGTTGCGTTTCTTCAACTTCAATATTATATCTAGTGGCCAACCATTTAAGCGCTTCTACATAACTATACTTTTCGTGCTCCATTAAAAAAGTAATGGTATTGCCGCTTTTGCCACATCCAAAACATTTATAAATTTCTTTTGCAGGTGAAACAGTGAATGAAGGTGATTTTTCGCCATGAAAAGGGCAGAGGCCTAAATAATTGGTTCCTCTTTTCTTTAATTTCACAAATTCACCTACCACATCAATAATGTCTATTCTACTGGTAATTTGTTGTATTGTATTGGGAGATATCATAAATGGACACCAAAATTAGGTAAGCGGCAGTGTAAAGGCCAAAATAAAAATTTTTTGCGTGATTATGCGGGAACGTGTTAATTTTAAAGATGCTTAAAAAAGAACGCCAGGCTTATATAATACAGCAAATCAATATCCATAATAAAGTATTATCTTCTGATTTATGTGTACAATTAGATGTTTCTGAAGATACTGTACGCAGAGACCTGCAAGAATTGGCTGAAGAAGGAAAGCTAATAAAAGTGCATGGTGGTGCATTGGCTAAGTCTTTCCATTTTACCATTGAAAGCAAGCAAGTTTACTCTTTACCTGAGAAAAAAATAATTGCGCACAAAGCCATCGACTTAATAAAAGATGGTATGTTGGTGGTTATATCTGGAGGAACCACTATGCGTGAGTTGGTGAATATGCTCCCCCCAGCCCTCAATGCTACTTTCGTTACCACTAATGTTCCTATAGCACTAGAATTATTGGAACATCCCAATGCGGAAGTGATTTTTTTAGGTAATAAACTATTAAAAAGTGCACAAATGGCGGTAGGGGCAGAAGTGGTTCAAAGATTGGGGCAAATTAAAGCAGACCTATGTTTGTTAGGAACCAATAGCATCGATTTAAATTTTGGCATTACCGACTTAGAGTGGGAAATCATTGAGGTAAAAAAAGCAATGATTGCTTGTGCCCAAAAAACCGTTTCATTGGCTATTTCAGAAAAACTCAATTCAACTCAACGTTTACAAGTTTGCACACTTGACCAAGTAGACGTTTTAATTACTGAATTGGACCCAATAAATGAGAAACTTTCCCCTTATGCTAAGCGTGGATTGACCATTTTATAGCATTGTGTACCCCATACACTTAAATACCCGCAAAAAAATGTGCATTATTTTGCCGTGAATTTTATGGTTTTAACAGATGATTAACCATATATTTATGTCTTCAATTATTTGATTAACGAAATGCTAAAATTTTTTGCAGCTTTTTGCGATAAATTTTTGTCAATGAACCAAACACTGTAGTTATGAGAAAACTCGCTTATGCCTGGAGGATTGCTTTCTTGCTTTTCTTCCTTGTTATGAAAGTCTCTGCACAGGATATTACTGTAACCGGTAATGTATCCGATTTAGAAAAAGGCTCTGCATTAGAGTCGGTTTCCATCCGTGTAGTAGGCAAATCAGTTGCCACCAAAACAGATGCTAAAGGTAATTTTACTATCAAAGCATCTAAGGGTCAAACCTTATTGATTACTTCATTGGGATTTGAAACCCAACGTGTATCAGTTAAAGATGACCAGAAAATAATCGTTCGCTTAAGAGCTGAATCTTCTGAATTAGAAGATGTAGTAGTTGTTGCGATGGACCAGAAAAGAAAGCCTCGTGAGTTGGGTTATTCCACTCAACAAGTTAAGGGTGCTGAAATTCAGGAAACCCAGCGCGATAACTTCGTAAACAGCCTTCAAGGTAGAGTTGCAGGTTTAACTGTGAATCCAACTTCAGGAACTGTAGGTGCTTCTTCTCAAATTGTACTTCGTGGATTTAACTCTTTGTCTTTAAGCAACCAACCATTATTCGTTGTTGATGGGGTTATCATGGATAACTCTTCATTTGATGAAACTTCTGATGGAGGTAGAGGAGTTGGTCTTGCATCGGATCGTCCGAATAGAGGAAGCGATTATAGTAACAGGGTTTCCGATTTAAACCCCAATGATATTGAAAATGTAACGGTTTTAAAAGGACCTGAAGCTACTGCATTATATGGCAGCCAAGCAAGTTCTGGTGCAATTGTAATTACGACTAGAAAAGCAAAAACGAGCAAATTAGCTGTTCAGTACGACAATGCATTTCGTGTTCAAAAGTTAAATCGTTTCCCTCCAACATTTGATGGGTATACCAACGGTACCAATACTTTGCCGAGTAATATTTTCCGGTATTTTGGACCTGCTTATCCAGCTGGCACCAAATTATACGATAATATTGGGGCATTCTTTAGAAATGGTAAATCTCAAACGCATAATCTTGGTGTAGACTTTGGTATCAAAAAATCTATCTTCCGTTTTTCTGCAACTTATCTTAAGCAAGAAGGTGTAGTACCAAACAATGACCAAGAAAAAATAAACTTGAGTTTACGTAATACGACCAAAATTGGAAAATGGTTAGAAATTACTCCTGCAGTAGCATATACTAGAACAAACACCGCTAAAGTATTGCGATCAGCTGGTGGATATTTATTAGGATTGATGCAATACCCTAATACAGTAGATGTTACCAAATCTGAAGATGATGGGGGAAATAAATTACCCTTATTTTCTGCAAATGCCAATGGAGAAGTAGATAATCCACTTTGGAACGTGGCTAATAATAGAGGTCGTGACCAAACCGATCGCTTGTTTACTTCATTAGGAGTAAATATTAACCCAACAAGTTGGCTAAGCATAATAGGACGATTTGGATACGATACTTATAAAACAATTGGTTACCAGAATTACCATCCACAATCTTTCTTTGTTTCAACAGCATTAAGAGGATCTCAGGATAATTATTGGAATACGTATAAAGGATATAACCATACCATTAATGCTACTGCTAAGAAAACCATTGGTGATTTTAGTTTACGTTTAATGGCTGGTACAATGTGGCAAGATTATAGAACCGAAGTTTTTGCTGTTAGTGGTAACAACGTAGCTGACCCAAATAGAACTGATTCTAATAATACAGCTCCAAACACTAGAAGACGCTTATTACGTAATGAGTTTGGTGAGCCAAACTTACGTTTATTAAGACAAATTGCATTTTTCGGTGAATTTGCTATCAGTTATAAGAATCTACTATTTTTTAATTATTCTCACCGTTTTGAATCTGCATCTACATTACCAGCAGCCAATAGAAATTATAACTACCCTGGTTTAAGCTTAAGTGCTATTATGACGGATATCTTACCAGGATTAAAGAAAAGCGGAGTATTCAACTATTGGAAGTTAAGAGGTTCAATGGCGAATACAGCTCGTTTAAATACGCCATATTCTACCCAGTCTGTTTTTGTTAATAATTTTGGTAGTTCTAATGGACCTGCTTACTCTTATGGTTTCACCAACAATAACCCAGACTTACAGCCTGAGCGTCAAAGCACTTTTGAAATTGGAACTGAATTTAAATTCTTGAAAAACAGGTTAAGTATTGATGCTACTTATTATAATACATTAACCAAGGGTCAGATCATTGAAAATATGCGTTTGAGTTATGGTACTGGATTTGTATTAAATACCCAGAATGCTGCTAGTACTAGAAACGAAGGGGTGGAAATTGCTATTGATTATCAATTGGTACAGAAAAAAGACTTTGGTTGGAACACTCGATTGAATTTTAATAAAATGTGGAATGCGGTAGTAGGATTCCCTGCAAACGTTTCTGAATTTTATATTTCTGATACTTGGTTATACGGTAATGCGCGTGCAAGTGTATTAGGATTGGGTAGCCCAACTACTGGTATTGCTTCTTGGGGTTATGCTAGAAACAATGCAGGACAGATTTTGATTAATCCTTCAACAGGACTTCCTTTAACAGATGGTCGATTTAAGTTAAGGGGTGATAGAAATCCTGCTTTTACATTAGGGATACAAAATTCTATCCGTTACAAAAATTGGCGCTTGAGTTTCTTATGGGATCTCAAAATTGGAGGAGATATATTTAATGCCAACGAAATGTTCTTGACCAGTATAGGTAGAAGCAATAGAACTATTGATCGTTTTACTCCTAGGGTAATAGATGGAGTGTTAAATGATGGCTTTGCAAATTCTGCAACTCCAACCATAAATACCATTTCAGTAATTCCTGGATATAATGATGCTTATTATACAGCTTCATCTATGCCTGAAGAAGCATTTATTCAGAAAAATGTGAATTGGTTAAGAATGCGCGATATTACTTTAAGCTATTCTTTAACTGATCGTGCACTAAGAAACTTGAATGGTGTTAAATCTGCCAGCATATTTATCACAGGAAACGATTTGTTCTTGATCACCAATTATATGGGTGCTGACCCTCAAGTAAGTGGTAACACTTCTGCAACAAGAGGAGTAGGCGCATTTGGTTTTGATTATGGAACCCTAGCAACACCTATTGGTGTAAACTTTGGTGTAAGAGTAGGTTTTTAACTTGAAAAAATAGCTAACATGAAAAAATCATATATAAATTTAAAAACATTAGTAACCCTGGTTTTTGCAGGTTTACTAATTTCTTCTTGCCAGAAAAAATTAGACGAGGCATTTCCCAATCCTAATGCCGGTGTTCGTGTTCCTGTTGAAACATTATTGCCTGGCATAATTAGTAATATGGGGGGAAGTTCTTCTGCAGCTGGCGCAGCATACGGTACTCATAATGATGGATTATACATTGGTAGATATGTTCAGTTTTGGGCTACCAATACAGCTGGTAATGCATTTGACCAGATGGGTGGAGCAACTGGCGCAAGTGATTTAATGGGCTCAATATGGGCCATGCATTACTATGGAATGGGGCAGAATCTCAAACGCATGATGGAGTGGTCAACTATAGAAAAAAAATGGGACTATGTGGGAGTTGGGCAGGCCATTTCTGCTTGGAGTTGGTTAACCACTGCTGAAATGTATGGAGACATTATTGTAAGAGAGGCTTTTAAAGCCGACCAATTGGTGTTCAATTATGATGAGCAATCCTTGGTGTATGATACCGTGAGGCAAATTTGCAGAAGTGCGATTGTTAATTTGAATAATACAGGAGATAGCTCTAGTCCAGCTAACTTAGCGAAAGGGGATGCTTATTTTCATAATGGAGATGTGAACAAATGGAAAAAATTTGTTTATGCAGTGATGGCTCGTTCTTTTAATCATTTAAGTAATAAAGCTTCTTATAATGCTGACTCAGTTATATTCTATGCAAACCTTGCTATGAATGTAAATGCAGACAATGCTACTATGCGTTTTGCCAATACTGGCATTACCGGCACCTCTAACTTTTTTGGACCTTATAGATCTAACGTTGGTGCATTAAGACAAACTGAGTTTATTGTCAATTTAATGAATGGAACTAATTCTCGCTTTCTTGGTGCAACAGATCCTAGAGCAGCTTATATCATAAGAGAAAATACCAATGGAGCATATAGAGGTATTCGACCTAATTCAGGTGCAAGTGGTTTAGGAGTAAATGATCAACCAAGAAATTTCTGGGGCAATATATTCACATCAACTGCTGCACCAACTTCTGATGCTGAGTGTAGGTATATTTTTAAGAACGGTTCTCCATTCCCGATTATTACTGCAAGCGAAATGAAATTCATGATTGCAGAAGCGCATTATAGAAAGGGAAATAAAGCTGCAGCAAGAACTGCATACATAGACGGAATCAGATTAAGTTTTGATTTATTAATAAACGATTATGGTTCATCCGTTCCTGCATCAAGAGTAATTACTGATGTAGTTAGAGATGCTTATTTGGCCAATACCACTGTTGTTCCTGCAGCCAATGATTTGACTTTGTCTCATATCATGTTACAGAAATATATTGCATTATATGGTTATGGTATGCATGAAACTTGGACAGATATGAGAAGGTTTCATTACACAGATGTAGAAGCTGGACAAACAACGCCAGTATACGCAGATTTAGTTGTTCCGACTGGAATCAATTTATTTACGAACAACAATGGAAAATTAACTTACAGAGCAAGACCTCGTTATAATTCTGAATACCTATATAACGTAAAAGAATTAACTAGAATTGGAGCAATTGCTTTGGATTACCATACTTTAGAACAATGGTTCTCTAAACCTTAATTACTACGATTAAAATGAAAAATATGAAAATGAAACTCTTTTTGATAATAGCAGTAATTGGTTTATTCACTGCTTGTAAAAAGGATTTTGATGGCCGAGCCACAGAATCTGCTGGTACTGCAAATAAGTCATTTATTCGCTTTGTGCCAGGAAGCTTAGCTGCTGCTAGAAATTTTATTTCTATTGATGGTCAAAGATTAAATGGTACCGCATTGGCAATGGGTGGTGTATTCCCTGGAGCATCTACCATTACTGCTTTTGCTACAATTTTACCAGGTACAAGAACCGTTAAAGTGTATGACAGTTTAACTACAACTACCCAAACAGCTGTAAGTGTTTCTAGCAGTTTTGAAGCGGGTAAGTTTTATACAATATATTCTTATGATACTACTAATGCGGTCAAAGTAATTGTTAAACAAGATGAATTCACAGTTCCAACTGATACCACTGCAAATGTAAAATTTGTAAACATCATCTTTAGTTCATCAACTGTCCCTAATGTGGATTTGTATTCTAGAAGAAAAAGAGCCAATATTGCTACCAATATTGCTCCTTTGGGTAATTCGAATTATATTAAGCATATTACAGGATTATCTGATACACTAGAAGTAAGGGCAACTGGAACGACAACTGCACTTACAATTTTAAATAATTTTACATTCAATAAGCAAAGAACCTATAATGTTGTATTTAGAGGAAGATACCAATCTACTTCTGGAACAATGTCTAGGGGCTTAACTGTAATGGCCACTTATTAATTGACACTAACAAATGATATTTATGAAAAAAAATATGTTATTTATAGCTGGTTTATTTTCGGTTTTGCTTTTTACTAGCTGTGCAAAAGAACCGGTTAATCCAGGTTACGCTCAATATATGTTTATTAATGCTGCTCCCGATGTAGTTGCTGGATTAGACTTTTTTGTAGGTGATCTTAAACAAAATATTTTACCGATTGCTTTTGGATCTAATACAGGATATAATAGTACAACCCCTGGCACCAAAGAAATTACAGTAAAATTTGCTGGTCAACCTACTTTATTTTCTACAAATAAATATAATGTTTCAGATTTAAGGGATCAACCAGCTCGATATACTTTGATGGCAGTAAATAAACTTCAAAACGCTGAATTATTGTGGTTTCAAGATAATTTAACTACCCCAGCAAATGATAAAGCACATTTAAGAATCATTCATGCAAGTGCTGATGCACCAGCTATTAATGCATTTAGTGGTTCATCAACAACAGCATTATATCCTGCACCTATTTCTTATAAAACAGCTACTAGTTTTATTGCTTTGAATGCAACATTAAGAGGTACTTCGTATAGTATTCAAATTAGAAATGCAACAACTAATGCAATAATTAGATCACAACCGATGACAGCAGTATCAGGGAAAATTTATACAATTGTTGTTAGAGGAGCTGTAACTCCATCGCCATGGGCACCAGCAAATACAGTTTCTACTACTTTAGTTGCGAATAACTAATTCTACTTGTTTTGGAATACAAGTCCCAGTTGCTTTGCAGCTGGGACTTTTTATTTGGCCAATAAAAAAATACCTAAGCACAACAAAGCACTTACAATAGCAACTAATGGAATTTTTAATTGGTCCCATTTTGCTTCTATTCTTTTGTCTGAAATAAGTTGTCTTATTTGAATAATATGATCTTGGTTAAAAAAACAATTTTCTAATTTTGGTTGATACGCAATGATTTCTTTATATGGCAGAAAGCTTAAGACATATAATGCCTGTTTCAAAATCTTTTGCTGTACCTGAGAATTGCCTGATTGAATCAACTCTTTAATTAAAGGCATAAAAAACGGATAGTTAAGCTTCCACTTAATTCGATCATAATTGATAAACCGAAAATCAGTTTGTTGAATTTCTCTTTCAAACAAATGAAAATAATTCAATAAATCTTGTATGGATTGAATAGATGGTTGTGATTTTGCTGATTTCCCTTCTAATTGAAGGCTTTTATCGTATAATTTTTTTGAGCTTGTACTTCCTAAAATTTCGTAGGCTTTTTTAATTTGTTTAAACTGTTCAAAATAAATAGGATTGCTATTTTTATCTGGATGATAAATATGTGCAAGTTTCCTAAACGCACGTTTAATGTCAGATTCAGATGCAGAAGAAGTAATTCCTAAAACTGAATACCAATTAGGTTCCACCATTATTTTCTACTTTATGCTGGCTCTTCTGGATGATTTTCAAAATTGATGTCATCTCCATCTAATAACTCTCTCTCAATTTCTTCCATTTGTACAATATCCCAAGCCTCAGACTCAGTAGGTGTAATATTCCACATTTCCAATACTTCCATTTGATCTAAATATGCTTCTAGTTTTTCCTTAATACCACAGATGACAAATGAAGCGCTATTTTCATAAAAATTCTGTTGAGATTCCGTTAAAGCAGCTACCACTTCATTGTCCATTGTTTGAATATTTTCCAAATTCAGCACCAGGTTTTTTTGTGGAGAATTTAGCACTGTTTTGCAATGATTAGTCAAACTTGCTGACATATTTGCAGTTATATCGGCGGTTTCTAGGGTTAGAACCGTGAATTTTTCCTTGGTATCAATTTTGACATTTAGCATATAGAAGGTATATTAACATACTGTGTACAATTACCGCACAACTTCACTCAAAAATATTCGTTATAATTGTATAAATCCAAATAAGATATGGATAATAATTTTTCAGCTCAGGTAAAAGAGATCATTTCCTTTAGTAGGGAAGAAGCGCTTAGGTTAGGGAACGACTTTATTGGAACTGAGCATTTATTGCTTGGTTTAATAAGAGACGGTGATAATACAGCTATAAAAGTATTAAAACAGCTAAATATTGACCTTTATGAACTAAGAAAGGAAGTAGAATTGGCCGTAAAAGATAAAACTGGTAAAAATATTGCCAATATCAATAGCTTGCCTTTGACTAAGCAGGCAGAAAAAGTAATCAGGGTAACTGTTTTAGAAGCAAAAGCCTTGAAAAGTCCTTTAGTAGAAACGGAACATTTGATGTTGAGCATTCTAAAAAACAAAGAAAATATTGCTACTCAAATTTTAAATCAATTTGATATTGATTATGATTTATTTCGCAATGAATTAGGCATGGTTGGAACATCTAATCCTCCCCCAAGAAGTGAATTTCCAGAAGATAGTGATGATGATTTTGATGAAGAGAAAAAAGGATCAGGCTTTCAACAATCAAGACCTGGTAAACAAGCACCAGGGGCTGCAAAAAGTAAAACTCCCGTATTAGATAATTTTGGTAGAGATATTACCAAATTGGCTGAAGCTGGCACATTAGATCCTATTGTAGGCAGAGAAGCTGAAATTGAAAGAGTTAGCCAAATTTTGAGCAGACGAAAGAAAAACAATCCTATTTTAATTGGTGAACCAGGTGTGGGTAAAACTGCCATTGTAGAAGGTTTGGCGCTAAGGATTGTTCAGCGTAAAGTGAGTCGTGTATTATTCGATAAAAGAGTGATATCATTAGATTTGGCAGCTTTAGTTGCTGGCACAAAATACAGAGGACAATTTGAAGAACGCATGAAAGCCATCATGAATGAATTAGAAAAAAACAGAGATGTTATTCTTTTCATTGATGAAATTCATACTATTGTTGGCGCTGGTGGTGCAAGTGGTTCTTTGGATGCTTCCAATATTTTCAAACCTGCTTTAGCAAGAGGAGAATTACAATGCATTGGTGCTTCTACCTTAGATGAGTATCGTATGTACATTGAGAAAGATGGAGCATTAGATCGTCGTTTTCAAAAAGTATTGATTGAACCACCTAGTGTAGATGAAACCATATTAATCTTAAATAATATTAAATCTAAATACGAAGATTTTCACAATGTTCATTATGGTGATGATGCAATTGATGCTTGTGTTAAACTAAGCGATCGTTATATGACCGACCGTTTATTGCCCGATAAGGCCATTGATGTAATGGATGAAGTAGGTGCAAGAGTTCACTTAAAGAATATCAATGTGCCTGAAACCATTGTAGAATTAGAGAAAAAAATTGAAGAAGTAAAGAACGAAAAAAATAAAGTAGTTAAAAGTCAACGCTTTGAAGAAGCTGCTTCATTAAGAGATACAGAAAAGAGACTAGGCGAAGAATTAGAAAAAGCAAAAATTCAGTGGGAAGAAGAAAGCAAGAATAAACGTTATCCAATTACTGAAGAAAATATTGCAGAAGTAATTAGTATGATGACGGGTATTCCTGTGAAGCGAATGGTTCAAGCAGAAACAGAGAAGCTGCGTAGAATGAGCGAAGACATGCGAGGAATGGTTATAGGTCAGGATGAAGCCATTCAAAAAGTAGTTCGAGCTATTCAAAGAAATAGGGTAGGATTGAAAGACCCTAAAAAGCCAATTGGAACATTTATTTTCTTGGGTCCTACTGGAGTTGGTAAAACAGAATTGGCTCGTTCATTAGCTCGTTATATGTTTGACTCAGAAGATTCTTTAATTAGAATTGATATGAGTGAATACATGGAAAAGTTTACTGTGAGTAGATTGATTGGTGCCCCTCCAGGATATGTTGGTTACGAAGAAGGTGGTCAACTTACAGAAAAAGTAAGAAGAAAACCATATTCTGTAATACTATTAGATGAAATTGAAAAAGCACATCCAGATATTTATAATATTTTACTACAAGTATTAGACGATGGACAACTTACAGATGGGCTTGGTAGAAAAGTAGACTTTAAGAACACGATGATTATCATGACTTCTAATATTGGAGTTAGACAATTAAAAGAATTTGGAGATGGCGTTGGTTTTGCAACTGCTACAAGAATGCAAAATGCAGAGGAGAATAATAAAGCAGTTATTGAAAAAGCATTAAAGAAAACTTTCTCTCCAGAATTCTTAAATAGAATTGACGATGTAGTCGTGTTTAATTCGCTCACTAAAGAGAATATTTTCAATATCATTGATATTCTCATGAAGGGGGTTTCTAAACGCTTATTGAATCTTGGCTTTGAATTAGAGTTAACAGCAGCAGCTAAAGACTTTATAGCAGAGAAAGGATATGATGTTCAATTTGGAGCAAGACCACTCCATAGAGCTATTCAGAAATATTTAGAAGATCCTTTGGCTGAAGAAATCATGAAAATGTCTATCAAACAAGGAGATGTTTTAATTGCCGATTTAAATAAAGAGACCAGCTTATTGGAATTCAATTTTAAATCTAGAATAGAAGAGGAAGAGGCTAAAGCAGAATCTTAATAGTTCATTCAATTCATACAAGTCCTGGTAATATATATTAT
The DNA here is from genome assembly GCA_964612195.1 of uncultured Sediminibacterium sp. GTDB lineage: Bacteria > Bacteroidota > Bacteroidia > Chitinophagales > Chitinophagaceae > Sediminibacterium. Next base: position 79,748 of record CAZTDV010000004.1, on the reverse strand, counting down.
CGGGACTTTTTATTTTCCCCAACGATAACTTTTTACATCAATTCCAGCTAAATCTAATACCCGATCTACCACTGTAGCAGCAACTTCTTCTATTGTAGTTGGTTTACTATAAAAAGAGGGTGTTGCAGGGCAAATAATTCCACCAGCCAGCGTAATGGTTTCCATATTCTTAATATGAATTAAATTATAGGGAGTTTCTCTTGCAACTAGAATCAATTTTCTTCTTTCTTTTAAAATTACATCAGCTGCTCTCGTAAGTAAATCATCGCTTATGCCAGCTGCGATTCTTCCCATTGTACCCATACTGCAAGGGATTACTATCATTGTATTGTATTGTGCTGATCCAGATGCGAAAGGGGCGTAAAAATCTTGTTTTTCGTAAAAAGAAAAAGGATATTTAGTATATGATTGGTTGCCTAATTCTGTTTCCCAAACGTCTTTAGCATTTTTGCTCATCACAATACCAACGGCCTCGTATTGATCTGGGTATTGCACTAATTTATCCAATATACCTTTTGCATAAATGGAACCACTGGCACCTGTAATTGCTATGATGAGTTTATTCTTCATGTAATACTAACAAAACTAAGTAGGAAAGGTTAAAAAAATACCCTCCTTGTTGGGGAGGGTATTCTAATTTATTCATTAAAGCTTATTTATACATGATTTCATAGTACTCATGTGCCATTCTATTACTATCAAATTGGAATCTAACATCACGCATTCCGTTTTTCATGATTTGTCTCCAAGTATCATGGTCGTCGTAATACAATGGGATAATTTGCTGTTCTAAGATTTCATATGCTTTGTTTAAATCATATTCATCTTGATCGTGTGTAGTCATATTGGCATAATCGGCTTTAGGAACCACGAAACCATTGTTGCCATGATTCACGAATTCTGGTATCCAACCATCATCTGTAGAAAAGTTAACGGCTCCGTTCATGGCAGCCGTCATACCACTGGTTCCTGAAGCTTCTCTTGGCACACGTGGATTATTTAACCAAATATCAGACGCTTGCTTTAAACGCTTACTTAACGCTAACTCGTAGCCAATAACCACTGCAACATTCTTGTAATTCTTACTTAAATGCACCAGGTTATTGAATTGTGAAATAGCTGGATAATCTACTGGATAAGGTTTTCCTGCCCAAATAATTTGAACTGGGTGCTTGGTATTACTCAACATTTTCTCAAAACGCTCCATATCATAAGTAAGCATATCCGCACGCTTATAGCCCGCGAAACGTCTTGCCCATACAATGGTTAATACATTTGGATCAAATACTTTACCCGTTTGATCTGCAACAATTTCAAATGCACGCTTTTTCAAGAATTTCTTACGATCATCGTACACTTCATCATTGCCTTCTTCCATAGCACGGTACATTTGCTTATCTGCCCAATAACGCCAATTCTGTGCGTTAGTAATTGAAGTAATGGGGCAAATACCTTCGTAATTTTTCCACATTTCTCTACTCACTTCACCATGTAAAGCAGAAACTCCATTTGCTTTTCTAGCAAACCTTAAAGCTGCTAATGAGTGATTAAACTGATCGTCGGTTATACCTGTTAGTTTTCTTACTTCATCTATACTTAATCCACAGAAATAACTCATTTTATGACATAAATAAATATCATGTTTTTCGTTACCTGCTTCTTCTGGCGTATGTGTAGTAAATACTAAATGTTCTTTTACTTTTTGTACACTCTTGAATTTATTCAACAAATAAAAAGCTGAAGAAATTCCATGTGCTTCGTTTAAGTGATAAACATCTGGATTAAAGCCTAATTCATCTATCAGCTTTGCTCCACCTACACCCAATAAAATGAACTGCGCTACTTTAGTAGCAACATTTGCATCATATAAACGATGAGTTATAGTTTGTGATACGTAATCGTTTTCTGGTAAATCAGTACTCAATAAAAATAGGGGAGCACTATTAAATGTTTCTGGATTTAAATAGTACGCTTTAACCCACACTGGATGCTCGTGAATTAAGATTTGAAATTTAATGCCAGTATCTTCTAGGAAACTATAAATCTTTTCCATGAAAGTTACTTGCAAAGTTTGATCTTGGTTTCTAGCTTGATCATAGTATCCATATTTCCATAAGATACCTACTCCAATCATGTTTTGACGGAGTTCATAAGCACTACGTAAATGAGAGCCAGCAAGGTATCCAAGACCTCCACTGTATATTTTTAATGGTTGATGTATGGCGAATTCCATGGAGAAATACGCAGCTTTTTTAGCGTATTGCTCATTAATTTGATAGGGAACTTGGTAACTTCTAAAATTCATTTCTACTTGTTTGGTTAATAATGGTATGGCAATATAAGCCTAAAATATGATAATGTAAATTTTACACTAACTAACGTTTATTCACTTTCTTTTTTCTTGGCTCACGCTTTTTAGTATATCGATCGTCAAAAAAACACTTAATACCTCTATGATTTCCACAAGACCCTTGTTCTTTAATTTTTAATTGATTGGAAGTAAAAATAAAATCAATTAAACAAGGGTCACCATTTTTGGTATACAATCCCTCTGCAGGTTTAATCAATTTAAATTCACCCTTTAATTCTCCTTTACATGCACCATTGCTTTTCTGGAATAATATAAAAAACAAATAAGTATTCTGGTCTTTTCCATCTCTAATAGAAACATAATTGTTTTTGTCTTTTATATAATCACCGCTGAACTTATTTAATTTGGGTAAGGTGTCAAGGGGATTAATAACGGCTGTTTTAGCCGGGTCTTCGTTTGAATCATTAATCACCACCATAAAAAAACCTGCATCATTGTATACCCATCCTGCACGTGTAAATAACATATCATTTGCTTTCCCCATTTTTTCTCTGCTAATCAAAAACGTAGGCTCTTTATTAATAGATAAGGAACGGTGATATTCAGTTCCTTCAAAATTGTTTAATAATTCTTTGCTAGCGAGAAATTGGTTTTTTTCATTGGCAACCAATACTACCAATCTTTTTCTTTTTTTATTTTCCTTGATAATGAATAATAAATATTTTTCTTTCTCTTTACTAATCAATCCAATTGGGTGTATGGTATAAATTTTTGATTTACCCATAATACTACTAAAAGCACTGTCTGGATAAAATTGCAAGAATACTTCTTTGCCAATTACTAGTGTATCTGCCTTTGCATCTATATTGGTATCAGCCACACTAAACGGCAAGGTCATTGGTTTAAATGCATTCAAAAAATCCTTCTCCTTTACCGTTGTTTTACCTGATAAATCAATTGGGTCAGTTTTACACCCAACCCATATAAACAACGATAACAAAATGATTACTAATTGATTAGCAAATTTCATTGTATGCATATTTTCATAAAAATAAGGTTTTTGAGGGTTGAGTTTATAATTGTTTGTAATTCATCATTTAAATTTTTAGATTTGTCTAAAAATATTTTTAAATATGCCTTTTACTGCTGCCGAAGAAAATTACATTAAAACCATTTTTCAATTACAATTGAATGAAGGGATGGTCAGCACCAATTCAGTTGCAAGTACTTTGGAAACTTCTGCAGCTTCTGTTACAGATATGCTAAAAAAATTGAAGTTGAAAAAATTATTGGTGTATGAAAAATACAAGGGATTTAAATTAAATAATGAAGGCAAAAAAGCAGCACTTACCATTATTCGAAAACATAGACTTTGGGAAACATTCTTAGTGAATATCCTTCATTTTAAATGGGATGAAGTACATGAAGTGGCAGAACAATTAGAACATATTCAAAGCAATCAATTAATTGATCATTTAGATGACTTTTTGGGGAATCCTCAATTTGATCCGCATGGCGACCCTATACCAGACGCAGCTGGAAAAATGCCCGTATTATCTCAAATTAATTTGACCAAGTTCCCTTTAAATGTAGTTGGTGAAGTATGCTCTGTTGGCAGTCAGTCTTCAGATATGCTGTCTTTGCTAAGTCACAAGCATATTGAAATTGGCTCAAAAATTAGTGTAGAACAATACTTTGCATTTGACGAATCAATTGATGTTAAAATAAACAACAAACTATTAGTAAATATAAGTGCTAAACTGGCACAGCATTTATTCGTAAAAAAATTGAACTATGAGAGTTAGCAATGTGGAACAGTCTTTAAGTGAAGTGCACGAAACCGTTGACACAACTTTGCCCAGAAAAGGCTGGAAAAGAATACTGGCTTATATTGGCCCAGCTTATTTAGTAAGCGTTGGTTATATGGATCCAGGCAATTGGGCTACCGATTTGCAAGGTGGGGCAAAGTTTGGCTACCAATTAATTTGGGTATTACTAATGAGTAATTTAATGGCTTTACTTTTGCAAAGTTTAAGTGCTCGTTTGGGTATTGTAAGAAGAAGAGATTTAGCACAAGCTAATAGAGAAACCTATCCACCACTAGTCAATTTTTGTTTATATATTTTGGCAGAATTGGCCATTGCTGCATGTGACTTAGCAGAAGTGTTAGGCATGGCTATTGGTATTCATCTATTAACTGGTTTACCAATACTCTGGGGTACAGTTATTACCGTTTTAGACACTTTTCTATTCCTTTTTTTACAACGTTGGGGCATAAGAAAATTAGAAGCATTCATTATTGCATTGGTAGCCATTATTGGCATGTCTTTTTTAGTACAAATTCTTATAGCACAACCAGCAATGGGTGAAGTAGTAGGAGGGTTAGTCCCCAGCTTCTTAAACAACGGTGCTTTGTATATTGCAGTAGGTATAATTGGCGCAACTGTTATGCCGCATAATTTGTACTTGCATTCCGCTTTGGTTCAAACAAGGAAAATTAACCCAGATAAAAAAGGAATTAAAACTGCTATTAAATATAATTTAATTGATAGCACGGTTGCATTAAATGCAGCATTTTTAGTTAATACCGCTATATTGGTTTTGGCTGCCACTGTTTTTTATAAAACAGGAAATACGGATGTAGCTAAAATTCAAGATGCACACCATTTACTTGAACCTTTATTAGGATCTGCTTTGGCGCCTATTTTGTTTGCAGTAGCATTAATTGCTGCGGGGCAAAGTTCTACTATTACAGGAACAATGGCAGGCCAAATAGTGATGGAGGGCTACTTACATCTTAGAATAAACCCATGGTTAAGAAGATTACTTACTCGGTTAATTGCTATTGTGCCAGCAGTATTTGTAATTGTCATTTATGGAGATGAAAAAGTAGACGACTTATTAATTTTTAGCCAGGTTATATTAAGTCTTCAATTGGGTTTTGCAGTAATTCCACTGATTCATTTTGTAAGTGATAAAACTACCATGGGAGACTTTGCAATTAGTACTAAAACCAAAATACTATCATGGCTGGTTGCAATCATACTTGTTTTCTTAAATGTCAATTTAGTTGCAGACGAAACAATGGCAATATTTAATACCGATATCAGTTGGTTTGCTAAAGCTGCTATTATTGTAGTAATCCTTTTATTTATTTGGCTGTTTGTAACAATGACATTTTACCCGCTTTTAAATAAGAAAAAGAAAAAGTCTACAGATATGCTTTATGGAGAAGCCATATTATTAGAAAATTTAGCAGTTAATAAGGTACAATCCATTGCAGTTGCGCTTGATTTCACAAAAGCTGATGAAAAGTTAATTGCGCATGCTTTAGCACAGGGCAGTACAGAAGTTGAATACCAATTAATTCATATTGTTGAAAGTGTTTCCGCTAGATATTCTAATTATTCAAGTGATGATGCAGAAACTAGAAAAGATACTGAGAGATTGAATAGTTATGTAAGCCAATTGATCCAAAAAGGGTACAAGGCAAAAGCTATATTGGGCTATACTCATCGCGTTAAAGAAATTGTGCGAATAGTGACCGAATCAAAAGCAGAAATGCTGATTATGGGGGCACACCGACATAGTGGCTTAAAAGATTATGTTTTTGGTGAAACCATTGAAGATGTTAGACATCAATTAACCATCCCTGTGTTAATAGTTAATGTTTCCGAAAAGGTCATTCCCCAATAATGTAATATATTTGCACCCTATATTCAACAAAATAAAACAAACTATGGCCCAAAAAATTAAAGTTGCAAATCCAGTAGTTGAACTGGACGGTGATGAAATGACTAGAATTATCTGGAAATTCATTAAAGACAAGTTGATTTTACCTTACCTAGAGCTAGATATAAAATATTATGATTTGGGGATGGAATACCGTGATCAAACGGATGACCAGGTTACCATTGATGCTGCTAATGCCATTAAACAATATGGGGTTGGTATTAAATGCGCTACAATTACTCCCGACGAACAAAGAGTTAAGGAATTCAAGCTAAAACAAATGTGGAAGAGCCCTAATGGCACCATTCGCAATATTCTTGATGGTACTGTATTTAGAGAGCCAATTGTTTGTTCAAATGTACCAAGATTAGTACCCAATTGGACTGCGCCTATATGTATTGGAAGACATGCTTTTGGTGACCAATATCGTGCAACCGATTTTGTTACAAAAGGAAAAGGAAAACTTACCATTAAGTTTGAAGGAGAAGATGGTACTGTTCAAGAGTTTGAAGTGTACAACTTTAAAGGAGACGGAGTTGCATTGGCTATGTACAATACCGATGAAAGTATTAAGGGTTTTGCAAGGGCTTGTTTCAACCAAGCATTATCTAAAAAGTGGCCTTTGTATTTATCTACAAAGAATACCATTTTAAAGAAATACGACGGTAGATTCAAAGACATTTTTGAAGATATATACCAAGCTGAATTTAAACAATTATTTACTGAAGCTGGCATTACATACGAACATCGTTTAATTGATGATATGGTTGCTTCTGCATTAAAGTGGAATGGAAATTTTGTTTGGGCTTGTAAAAATTATGATGGCGACGTTCAAAGTGATACAGTTGCGCAAGGTTTTGGCTCATTAGGATTAATGACTTCTACCTTAGTTACCCCAGATGGTACTGTAATGGAAGCTGAAGCAGCACACGGAACTGTTACACGTCACTATAGAGAACATCAAAAAGGAAATCCAACTTCTACTAACCCAATTGCATCCATTTTTGCATGGACAAGAGGATTAGAATTCCGTGGTAAATTAGATAAGAACCAGGAATTAATTAACTTCTGTACTACGTTAGAAAAAGTATGTGTAGACGTAGTTGAGTCTGGCAAAATGACAAAAGATTTAGCTGTTTGCATTTATGGCAATAAAGTAAATCACGGAGAACATTATTTATATACTGAGGAATTCTTAGATGCAATTGATAACGAATTAAGCAAGCGTTTAGCTAACTAATTTCTTACGATTGTTATAAAATTCTTTGGAAGCTGCATAAATAGATCTGTTAATAACAGCATGCACTTTTCCATGAATATCTTTCCATTCAACGGTTTTATCGAAAACGATAAAGCCGTTGTTTTTTATACCCTCTTTCACCATTTCAATTTCTTCATCGGTAATTATAAACTCAGCAAACAGTTTGGTTTTACCTGGAGCTACAAACTTAATGGTTGCGCTTTTGTCCCATACGACAAAGTTATTTCTTCCAAGTAAGTGATAAAACATTAACATGTAAAAAGGATCGGAAGCAGCGAACATGCTACCACCAAAAATGGTCCCTACAAAATTATAAGACCAAATATTTCTGCTGAGTTTTACTTTGATATATTTCCAGTCCTTTCGAATTGTTATAATTCTTCCTCCAGTACCAAAAAACATGGGGTATAAGTTCATACCCCATTTGAATATTGTTGTATTAGAAGATGAAGGAAGCATAACTTTCGTATTAAGAAACTTCAACCCAGGTATGATCGGCTAATAGTTTTACAGAAGAAACAAATTGTTTAAAAGGTCCATGGGTTCCCCATTCTTGTGGAGCAACCAAAGAGAGTAAATGGGTATTATCTCTTTTCTCATACAAATGATAAACCTGGCCTATTTGTGGTTTGAAATTCAATTTAGCTTCGTAAATAATCATACTCAACTCCTTTCGCTTTCTTATTTCTTGTGCTTGCCTAGCCAAAAGCTCAATTTGTTGCTTTATCTGGTCTAATTGCATATTCGTTTGGTCTTCCATTGCACTGAGCGCCTTATGCTTTATCACCCCTTCTTTAGTTGGCCTAATGGCAACTCCTGCAACTGAAGCAGAGTAGGGAAGTACACTCAATTGTTTATGATATACTTCTACATTTTTAAACTCCTTACCATTTATGTCATAGCCTTCTTGCGTTATCTTCATGTACCCATTGGGCATTATTTCATGTACAACTCGAAGTACTTGTAAATTATCTTTATAAAAAAGGGCATTCAAAGTTGAAGCATTCGTAATACTTGCTTGAACTTGATTGGCTATTTCATTGTTTTCCAATACAAGTAATTCTTCGTTGGGGACTATTCGATATTGCGTATAAAATGCCTCGTTGTCTAAACTAACCCAATTGATACTTATACTTAGTGCTTGTCCATTTTCAATACTTTCAATTTTGTAATTACCACTTTTAGGTGCAACTCCATTTTCAAAAATACATTTCTCAGGAAACAATTGCCAACTAGCCAAAAAATTATACGCTTGTACCATTCACCTTTATTCTACTGTAAATTCAATATTTATTGTTCCCCATTTCAATACAACCAATCCTTTATTAGATATAAGGTATTCTAACTTTTCAGCAGATTCTGCAGCTACCGTTTGTTTTGCTGAAATTCTTAATGCATCGTCCGCTTCTTTATACTGAAAAGCACCCCATTGTTTCCAAGTTTTATTAAAAATAAGGGTGGTTCCTTTTTCATTTTGCAAGGTAAAGAATGCATATTTACCAGCTGGCAAAGGTTGACCATTCACTTTTATATCTTTACTAGTTTCAAATACCGTTGCATCGTTAGCCCCAGCTCTCCAAATTTTACCCATCATAGGTTCAATGTCTTTACCTGGAGTTCTTCCTTTTAAAGATGGTTGGCTGTATTTTATACTTATAGTAATCCCATTAGATAAAGCAGCAGAAACTTCAGCTGCAGGACTTGGTTTAGGCTTCGGAGCAGTTTGTGCTTTTAATGAAAGCATGCTCAATGATGCTACAGCAAATAAGGCGGTTAAGATGATCTTTTTCATAATTATTCTATTTAACGTATTAAGAGATAAATGGTTCAATCTAATTTACAACAACAAAGTCAGGTTTACGGATTAAATCTGTTTGATACCTAAATCTTAAATTAGTAGACAAACTAATATTCCAGCTATTCATGTTTTCAACAACTTTGGGGAAATAGTAGGCTTTTAACTCCATTGTGCCAAAAACTAAGTTTTCATTACGACTTCGTAACCCAGCACCAAGTGAACTATAAACAGCTCCGACAGCAGGATCAAGCGCAGAAAGCTTTAAATAGGAAATATTCGAAAAAACAAATGGTGCAAAATTAAAGCCGACTAATTTGAATGTATTATAAAATACCGTTTCTGCGTTAATGGTTAATCTAGCTGTACCATCTATCCTAGTATTTCGAATTTTAGGTATACCAAAAATACTGGATACTCTTAATGGATCATTTAATCGGATAAATTTTTGAAGCGTAATACTTCCACTTAAAAAATGCCTTATAAACCAATTCTTCTTTTTCATTTTTTTTAATGGGGTAATAAGTTCAAGGCTTGCTAATGCAGAAATGTCTTCTGGTTGATTTCTATTTAGATATCCTCCAGATTTTAAGGTATAATTTAAAAATGCTTTTTTACTATTAAAGTAACTCCGTTGATATTCAACGCCAAAATAAAATCTTGATATATCTTGTCTATCTGCCCATCCACCAGTAAACGATAAACTAAATCCTTCTGGAAGGTCTTCATTTCTTCCAAAGCCATAAATAAAATTGGTATGGTAAAAGTCTCGTTCAAAAATTGTGTATGAAAAAAGCATACCAGTTACATCGTTATATCTGCTATCATATAAAAATTGTAACGTATCAGGACGAACAGTGAAATATCTATGCAAAACTCTGGCAGATAAAATATTTCTTTTTCTAGTCCCGAGATTATCTAACATTCTTTCCTTTGCGCCTAAGCTATATCCAATCCACAAGTCTGCATTATAATAACCATATTTTAATTGTTGATTGTATAACGAATCTGAGGAATAGGCATTCTGGGTATTATTTACCGATAGGTCAAATCCACCGGTATATGGGTGATAGGGGCTTACTAAAGGCAATTCACCTCTTAGAAAATAACTATTTTCTTCTCTTTTAGCAGAATTAAATGCAGGTCTTTCAAAATTAATTCCGGCAGCTATATTTAAAAAACTACCTGCTATATTTCTAGAGAGAAATTCAACCCCATAAGCATATTTGGGGGTTCTTTTTGTATCAAACAGTTGTTGAAATTTTAAGCGATTTCCAGAACCAAATATATTATCGTTATTAATCTCCATGTCGAACAAATTGGTATTCACTTCAGAAACACTACCTCCAATCGGAAATACATCTTTTACTAAAACCAATACATCAACTTCATCTGAGTTTTCATTTATTGAAACAATAATTATTCTGGCATCTTGTAAAAAACTTAAGTCACGCAAAAATTTCTCATTGTCTGCAAATAAGTTAGGATCCACTCTATCGCCAACTTTAAAAAATAAGTTCTTTTTAATCACTTCCTGACGGGTACTAATGTGTAACTTATTTCCTATCTGATTAAAAATATTAGTATTATTAACACTTGTGTCATTTACCAGTTTATTAAACTGCAATTTGTTTATTGAAATATTCCGAATAAATTTTCCTTCAAAAGGTTCAAATTCGACTGCATTTTTTTCTGCATCGTTTTGTGGTATACCAGAAATTGGGTTGGAAACTGAAATGGATTTGCCTATAGCACCTATTAATCCTTTCTTAGAAGACAAGAAAAAACTTGAATCATATTTACTAGATTGAGTCTTTCCTAAAATAGGTAAAATAATTACCAATACAAGTGTGGTCAAATGTAATGGGGTCATTATTTTATCGCACCAATTCATCTCTATAATATTACTAAAATTATATACTAATTTGATTAATCCACAATATGATGCCGTAAGTGTAGAACAAGCTCAAATTTGTCTGTAGTGATACCACTACAGAGAGCAAATATGTATAATTATTTAGTAACCTACTGATTATTAATTATAACTTAGAAACAAATAAAATATCTTAACCAAGCCTTAACTCGTAATGAAAAGCAATATTCCGCTCAAATTGTATTCTGGATTAGGTATTTCAATTTTCTTGGTATTAATGGTTGGCTATTTTTCAATTAATACCCTTAATACCCAGGTTGAAAAAACCACCCAATTAATAAAGATTAAAAAATCAATTAGTGATATTCAAGACTTGCAATACAATATTTCTCAAATGAGAAATAATCGATTAAGTTATTGGGTTACGCAAAACGATACGGCAATTACCAATTATACCATTTCTGCAGCTAGTATAAAGCCAATTATGGCAAAACTCCATATGGAGCTCCCTGAAAACCCCTCAACAATAGACAAGATTAATGCATTAGATACGGCAATTACCCGATTAAATATGTTTTGGGATAACAGTGGCCTAAATTTAGTGGGTCAAAACCTTACTGATTTAAACAATAAAGTTATTTCTGAAGGAAAATTAATCAGAAATGTGCTGTTATTAATAGATCAAACAAAAAGAGTATTGGTTTATGAGTTAGATTCAACAGAAAAGAGCATTAAAGAATCTTTTGAAATTTCAACCAAAATAATTGTTGGAGGAGTCGTTCTATTAATAGTGATTGTACTAATTCTTGTAAACGCTGTTGTAGCTACATTAAAAAGCAGATTTAGGTCTGAAAGAAGGTTAAAGGATACTGTTGCTAAAATGGAAGAAATTAACTTGCTTGCTGCGGAAAAAAATAAATTATTAGAAGGTGTTAGTTATATAAATGACCATATTCAAAAATCTCATTCTTTAGAAACACTATCATATAATGTTATTCGATCGGTAGTTGGGTATTTAGAAGTTCCTGCAGGGGTAATTTATATTAAAGATGAGAAGGCAAACATTTTAGAAATGACTGCTGGAGTTGCAATATCCTCGGATGCTAAAATTAGTTTTAAGATAGGTGAGGGCATTATTGGTAATGCTGCTTTGCAAAAAGAAGCTGTTAGCATATCAGACGTACCATCAGATTATTGGCACGTAGAAACTTCCTTAGGAGATATGACAGGTAAGGGAGAAATTTTGTGTATGCCTCTTTGGCTAGATAACGATCTAAAGGGATTGATAGAACTAGGAATTTTCGGAAAATTTTCTGCACACCAAAAAAACTTATTAGAAAATATTTCGCATAATGTTGCTTCAGCCATTCAAGCACAACAGGCTAGAGCTAAAATTAATATCCTATTAGCCGAAGTACAAGAGCATAAAGAAAGTTTAGTTAATCAGCAAGAAGAACTAAGACAAACCAATAATGAATTAAGTAGGCAAGCGCACGAATTACAAGAAACTAGCAAATACAAATCTGAATTTTTAGCCAATATGTCGCATGAATTGAGGACGCCATTAAATAGCGTACTTATTTTAGCAAAACTATTATCAGACAATAACCCCAAAAATCTTAACCCTAAACAAATAGAATATGCATCAATTATTCATAGGTCTGGTACAGATTTACTAAAATTGATTAATGATATTCTAGACCTATCTAAAATTGAAGCAGGGAAAATTGAACTAAACATAGAAGATGTGAAGCCAGAAACAATTACGCTAGACTTGCAACAGTTGTTTAGTGTAGTTGCTTCTCAAAAAAACATCCAATTTAATATTATTCAAGATCCTTCAATTCCTGCTTTTATTAAAACTGACATACAAAGGTTAGAACAAATTATAAAAAACCTTTTGTCTAATGCTTTTAAGTTTACTCCTGAAGGGGGTAAAGTATCTGTGGAAATTAACCCAATAAAAAATACCTACCCTAAAAAAATCAGCATATCAGTAAAAGACAGTGGAATTGGAATATCAGCAGAAAAACAACAATTAATTTTCGAAGCATTTCAACAGGCAGATGGTTCTACAAGTAGAAAGTATGGAGGTACTGGTTTAGGTTTATCAATTAGCAAAGAATTAGCAAAATTACTGGGTGGCGAAATAACTGTACATAGTATTGAAGGGGAGGGCAGTATGTTTAGTTTAATTATTCCAGAAGAAACTAATCATACCACTGAAGTTGTTAAAGAAGCTTTACAAACAAGTGCAGCACCCTCTTTAAATAATATTGAAGAACAAGACAAGGTATTAGACGACAGAAATAATATTACTGAAGAAGACCTGGTTGTATTAATTATAGAAGATGATGTCAATTTTGCTACTATTGTGAGAGACTTCGCAAGAAATAAAAAATTTAAAACAATAGTAGCATTACAAGGCGATGAAGGCTTGTTGTATGCAAAAAGGTATCCATTAAATGCAATCATTTTAGATGTTCAATTACCTGTTTTAGATGGTTGGTCATTATTAAAAATCTTAAAAGAGGATAAAGACACCAAACATATTCCTGTTCATATTATTTCTGCATTTGACGACAATAGATTTAATGAGGGCGGGGCTTTAGCTTATGTAAAAAAGCCAATTAACTTGGAGGGACTTGATTTAGCTTTTTCCAAAATAAGTCAATATTTAAAACAAAACTTTAAAACCGTTTTACTTATTTCGGCTGATAATTTTAAAGACAAAAAACTTCAACAACTATTTCAACAAAAATACAAAGAGGTTTCTTTTATCACTACATCTACAATAGAAGATGGAAAGTCTAAAGCCAGCAATATTCATTTCGATTGTATTATTGCAGATTTGGGAGATGACACTAGTGATGGAATAAAAATAATGCAAGAATGGAAGCCTCAATTAATTGAACAAAACATTCCTATAATCCTTTTGATTAATAATAATATTTCTGCAGAAGATGAAATTAGATTAAAAACAATTTCTGAAACAGTTGTACGTAATACCGCATCTGCAACTTCTAAGTTAATTGATGAAATTGAACAATTCTTATACAAACTAAAGCAAAATGAAAATCAATCAAATTTAGACTTGCCTATTCAGAATAATTTAATTGACAATTTAGAAGGAAAGAAAATATTAATTGTTGACGACGATATGCGAAATGTTTATGCAATTAGTACTGCCTTAGAATCAAATCATGCAGAGATAATTAGCGCAGCAGATGGTAAGGAGTCGCTTGAGATGCTTAAACAAAACCCCGACACTCATTTGGTACTAATGGATATTATGATGCCAGAGATGGACGGATATGAAGCAATGAAGCATATTAGACAAACTTTAAAACTTAATCAACTTCCTATAATTGCATTAACAGCTAATGCAATGGCTGGGGATAGAGAAAAATGTATTGCTGCTGGAGCTTCAGATTATATTACCAAACCAGTTGATATACAAAAATTACTGACCTTAATTAAAACATGGCTATCATAATAAATTTGATACAATTAGAAATATATGGAACTATTAAAAAGCAATGAAGATTTTCTGATTCTATTAGTAGACGATCGACCTGAGAATTTGATTGCCTTGGAGGAAATTTTAGATAAACCAGGGCGCAGTTTTATAAAAGCCAATTCTGGAAATGATGCTTTGAAATTGGCACTCAAACACGATAATATTGGATTAGTATTATTAGACGTTCAAATGCCCGATATGGATGGCTTTGAGGTTGCAAGAATGCTTAAGCAAAATAAAAGAACACAGCATTTGTCTGTTATTTTTGTAACGGCTATTAGTAAAGAAGAAAAATTTGTTTTGAAAGGATTTGAAGAAGGGGCAGTTGACTATTTGCAAAAGCCATTGGATATAAATATTACCCGTGCCAAAGTAAATGTATTTGAAAGACTTTATTTTGCTCAACAAAAACTGAAAAATAGTTTAGTAGAAATTGAGTTAGTAAATAAACAATTAGAAAGATTTGTGTTCATAGTTTCCCATGATTTAAAATCACCTATTGCTACCATTGCAATGTTGGCAGATATGATGCAAAAAGATGAAGTAGTTAAAAAAGAACCAGAATTACTAGAAAACACTAGTATAATTTACAGTGCCGCAAGTAAACTGACTGGAATGATTGAATCTATTTTAGATTATTCAAGAAAAAGTTTAAGTGAACAAACAGTTGAAGATGTTGACAGCTTTAAATTAGTAAATGAAATTATTCAAATACTGGTTTTACCAGAAAGAGTTAAGATTATTGTAGATACTAATTTACCCAAACTAAAAACAAGGAAAATAAAATTGCAGCAGGTTTTTCAAAATTTAATTACCAACGCAATTAAATATAATCATAAACCAAACCCTGAATTAGAAATTGGTATTCATACTTCTTCAAATGAATTTTATGAATTCTATGTGAAGGATAATGGGCAAGGGATTTCAAAAAAAGATCATGCTAAGATTTTTAAACTATTTGAAACAACCGACAATAAATCAACTGGCGAGTCTAGCACAGGTGTAGGATTGAACTTGTTAAAAATGCTAGTTGAAGAACAGGGAGGTAAAATCAGGGTAGAAAGCAGCCCCGACCTGGGAAGTACATTCTTTTTTGAATGGCGCAAATAAGCAATTACTTCTTTGCAGCTAACCATAAATACCCAACTATCATAGATAAAATAGAACTAACCAGTACGGCTATTTTGGCAATATCTTGAACAATATTGTTGTCAAATGCCAGCATTGAAATAAATATGCTCATAGTGAACCCAATTCCGGCTAAAATGCCCGCTCCAATTAATTGGTGCCAATTCGTTTGGGAAGGAAGATTCGCCCACTTTTGTTTGATCATCCAATAACAGGCCAAACAAATCCCCAGTGGTTTACCAATAAATAAGCCCGCCATAATACCCCAGGAAAAAGAATTGTTTAGTGCAGCTAACCCTTCTTCAGGAAAAACTATAGCGGTATTAGCTAAAGCGAATAAAGGCATTATTATAAAGTAAACAGGTGTATGAAAACTAAGTTCTAGTTCTGCCAATTTGTTAACTGGGATGGTAAATGCAAATAATACTCCTGCAACAGTTGCATGAATACCCGAGTTAAACATAGTATACCAAAGTGCTAATCCTAAAACCCAAGTGTACCAGCCAATTTTTACTTTATTTTTCTGTAATGATAATAGTATAAGCATTATTACTGCACTCAAAAGCAGGTACAGTAGTTTTAATTGACCCCCATAAAACAATGCAATCACAACTATGGCCCCTAAATCATCTATAATAGCCAATGCTGTAATGAATATTTTTAAGGCAACTGGAACTCGATTACCCAGTAAAGATGCAATCCCCAGTGTGAATGCAATATCAGTAGCCATAGGTATTGCCCAGCCATTCATATAAGTTGTTCCTCTACTGAATTGGCTATAAATTAATGCAGGAATTAACATACCACCAATTGCTGCTACTACTGGTAGAATAGATTGTTTAATAGATGCTAATTCACCTGTTACTAATTCTCTTTTGATTTCCATACCCGCTATAAAAAAGAATGCAGCCATCAATAAATCATTAATGATGACTAAAATGGAATTGGGCAAATGGAAAATGCTCCAATCAAATGAATGATGATTGGTGCCATCAATACTCCAGTGAAATAATGATATATAACTACTAGAAATACTGTTAATATTTGCCAATAAGATTGATAATGCAGTAGCAAATAATAAAACAATCCCTATTGATTTACTATCATGAATAAAAGTAACCAATGGGTCAATAAATACCTTTTTTACCATTTTTCTAGCCGCCATCTTTTCCTATTTAAAAGTCAATAATTCGTATTTAGATTTAGGTCTTAGTTCATCATGCCATTTAAATCCCCTGATTTTTAATTCATCGTGATTCGTAGACCTCATTGGAAAAGTAGTGCCTTCTAAATTTCTTAAAAAGACTACTTTCTGGGGTTTACTATCTTCAAAAAAGACATCAATAATATCAGCAGTTGATTTATTTACCCCTATAAAACTTTTATCTTCATCTGTTGCATAATAAACATTTTCTGCATTCCCTTTTGCCCTCATGGTATTTATCTTTCCATCAATAAACAATGCATTCAATGTTGTTCCTCTTAACTGATTAAAATAAATGGAGCTATCTACTTTATTAATGGCCATACTGTTTTCGAATACATACAATCTTTCTGGCTTTTTATTTTGGATGTATAAATAGATGGTATCTCCTGAAATTTGATTTTCTTGTGCCCAAACTATTGGCTTTTTAAATAATCTAAATACCGAGTCTTTTAAAGAATAGAATAAACTATCTCCTACAGCTTGCAATGAATCAGAAAAAACCTTTACGTTGTAGTATGCTTCAAAAAATTTATCAGTGCTATCTTCTGCCTCTTTATCAGTAAGGACAGTTTTAATGGCTAAGGTATCATTTGCACTTTTATCTCTAATTTGAGGAACCACTCTTGTTTTAGTTAAATCAGATAACTTGGCTGAATAGAGTGTATCTGCTGAAATATAAATGGTGTCTACTCCTTGCTTAATTAACAATAATGGCTTTTGGGTAGCCACCATAGAATTAGATTTTTTATTCGTTCTGATATTATTTGCAATCATATCAAAACCTTGAGCAGTGTCTTTACTTCTATAGACTGCATTGCCCCTGAATTCACCTAAACCAGTAGAATCATCAAATGCCATTTCATCGGCTGTAAAAACAGCGGAACTATCTTCAATAACTGAGCGCTTATATAGTTCTGCTTTTTTATTTTTCATATCATAAAAACCTTCTCTTGTTTTTATGGTACGCTTGTCTTTTATGTTGTAAACAATAGTAGGAGAGGTGAATGTGGCAATTTCTGTACCAGTATTATATTGCAAAGTATCACCAGTGATTTTATTATCAGGATCAATCATTACTACTTTTCGTTTAAAAATCACATCCCTGGTATCACCATAATAATAACCTTCTTGACTGGTTAACGTAGATTTTTTATTAACTAGTTTGCCCCCTTTTAAATAAGTTCCAATTTTTACAGAGGCATCGTATTCTAATTCTTCAGTAGTTAATACGCCCTTACCATCTGTTAATCTAACTTTTTTCTGCAGAAAAGCTTTTTTTTCTTTGCCTAAATAACGTAAATATTGTGCATAGGTATGTATGCTGTCTGCGTCATTAATATGAACGTTCCCAAAAGCTTCTAGAATATTTAATTGCCTATTTAAAACTGCACTGTCTGCATAAAAAATAACTTTGTCTTGTTGCACTTTTACCCTTCCAACTAAGGAAACAAATTCATTTAATGAATCAATTTTTTGATAGTTATATTTATCTGCAAATAAAATATCAATTCGTTTTCCCTCTGGGCTGGCAGTATCTGTGGGGAGTCTTTGCGCAAAGGAAAAACCAAAAGCAAAACTATATAGAACTAGTAATATAAATCTGCTAGTCATTTATTGATTTTCTTTTACCGAATCAGCCAATGGAGCCATTAATGGTCCGGTCTTATCTTTTTTACCAAACACCGAAATATTTACATAACGTTTTGGATGAACCCTCAAATCATCCACCAAAATGTTGGCACTTTTTATGGTATTATTAAGATTATTGTACAGTGCTTTATCATTAACTAATTTACCCAAACTACCCTCATTAGAATTAATTTTATCAACCAACTTATTTAAATTTCCAATAGCTGCTTTTAATTGATCAACAGATCCTGCTAAATCTGCTTTGGAGAAATTATCTGAAGCTTTAGTTACGTTAGAAAGCGTTTGTGATATTTTTTCATTATTGTCGCTCAAATTCTTGGTGAACATATTCACGTTGTTCATGCTTTGTGCAACAGCCCCAGTTTGCTGATTTAACATTTGTTGTAATGAAGCTGAAGAAACAACCAAACTTTCTGTAGTCTTATTTACATTGGCAATAACTGCTTGCAAATTATTTTTTGTTTGAGGGTCAAATACAGAGTTGATATTTTTCAAAACAATATCCAAGGTTTCAATTGTTTTTTCAAGTTGTTCGGTAACTGGCCCTAATTTATCCATTACGCCACTCAACAAGCCTTTGCTTTCTGCAGTTTCCAATGTATCTCCTTGTTGCAAAAATGTCTTACCATTTCCTAGCTTTATTTCTATACTAGGAGTCCCTAAGGGGTTTTCATTTATAACAGCAATTGAATTACTGGGTATATCATACACATCGGTCAATTTAATGGCTACTATTAATGATTTAAGCGAAGGATCTGCATTCTCAATATCTGCAACTGCTCCAACTTGAAAGCCATTCACATAAACTGGATTGGAAATTTTTACGCCTTTGGTGTCTGTATATTTGGCATATAAGTAATTCCCTGTTTTTAATAAAGTTTTACCCTTTAAAAAATTAAAGCTCAGAATAA
Organism: uncultured Sediminibacterium sp.; assembly: GCA_964612195.1. GTDB lineage: Bacteria > Bacteroidota > Bacteroidia > Chitinophagales > Chitinophagaceae > Sediminibacterium. The sequence goes on along the minus strand of CAZTDV010000004.1, from coordinate 60,360 downwards.
GTAATGTGATGGCCACAGCAGTAAGAGCACCTACTTTTGTTTCGTTCGATACAGTCATTGATAAAACTTTAATTGAGTCTAGAACAAATTTAAGGTACTTCGTTCGTTTTACGAGAATTCGGCTTGGCTATTATCTGCTATTACCAGACCCAGAATTGGTTAATTGCTTTTCTAAAGAGTATTTATAGCGCTTTACAGCCTTAATAATAACTTCACATATTTCCTTTTGTCCTTCCTCGCTATTTAAATAATCTTCTTCCTCAGGATTAGAAATAAAGCCAGTTTCTACTAGAACTGCGGGCATATTTACTGCATGTAATACAAAAATGCCCTCATTACGTTGTTTAGCTTCTCTACTAATTCGGCCTACTTTTTTAAATTCATCTTCAATGGTTAATGCCAAATCTGCACTTCTTTGAAAGTAAGTTTGGGTTTTCATACTAAGAAGCATCATTTTAGCTGGATCATTTTGTTCAAATAACTTCATCTCTTGCTGAGTGGCACTATCCATACTAAAGTCATCGCCTTGACTTAAAGCCTTCATTCGACCACTGGTCTTATTTACATTATAGATAAAAGTCTCCGTTCCTTTAGCTGGATTGGGCAAATACCAGGTTCTGTAATCTTTTACTTTTTTGGTATATTTTTTCCTCTTTTTACCCTTTCCTTTATAAGCAGTGACCGTTTTATAACCTATAAATTCTGATTGTTTAATTGGTCTAGCACTATTTACGTGAATACATAGAAATAAATCGCCCTTTGCTTGATTGGCTATTTCAGCTTTTCTAACTACATCGTCATATACATCAGTAGTTCTAGTCATTACCAATTCCACATCGGGAATTTCCTGGCTCATCATTTTCTCTAATTTCAAAGAAATGGCTAAACATAAATCTTTCTCAGTAGAATACTTTCCCTTTGCACCAACATCGGTTCCACCGTGCCCTGCGTCTATTATAATACGTTTTAAAGGTTGTTTTTGTTGAGGTACAGGTTGCTTATCTGTAAATGAAGTAAACAGTAGGAATGCAAAACTTAACAGATAGAAAGCAGCAATATGTCTTTTAATCATATCATTTCATTAAGGAATCAGACCTAAAATTCTATTTACACGGTTTTAGACCTTAATTTTGTCTTCAGCACCATGAACAGGATAAGTAAAATTAACGTAAAAACAAGGCTGGCTATTGTTCTGTTCCTTTATTTGGGGATATTAACATTTTTGATGCCCAAACTGCAAGGCCAAACTTTACCTTCTAATAACCCTAAGAGTCTTAAGGATACGCTGTCTAAGCCGAATCTCAAAGACAGTATACAAATTAAAACTGATACGTTAAAAATTTCTAAAGATTCAATTGATGCCCCTATAAAATATAATGCAGAGGATTCTGGGGTACTGGTAATTTCTACCCGTGAGTTTTTCTTATACGGCAAAGCCAAAGTAGATTATACCGACCTTAAGTTAGATGCTGCCACTATTAAATATGACCAGCGATCTCAAATGGTTCAAGCATATGGATCAAAAGATTCATCGGGTAATCCAGCCAGTAAACCGCAGTTTATTCAAGGAGAAATGAAATCGATTAGTGATACCATTTTCTATAATATGAAATCTGGTAAGGGGTTAACTAAAAACACTTTTTTTCAGGAAGGAGAAATATATGTAAACGCCATAGACCTAAAGAAAATTAGTTCAACAGAAGTGTATGCCAAAAGAGCCCGATTTACAACCTGTAATTTAGATATGCCTCATTATAATTTCAGAACCAGCAAAATGAAAATCATTAATAATAAAATGGGAATTGCTGGCCCATCATTTCCTGAATTTGAAGGTGTTCCAATGCCTATTGGAATTCCATTTGGTATATTTCCTTTAAATAAAGGTAGGCATGGGGGATTATTGCCACCAGCATTTACCGCCAGTCCTGATTTTGGTTTGGGTTTAGAAGGATTAGGTTACTACTTTGTGCTGAGTGAAAAAATGGACGTGACTTTACGTTCTAATTTATATTCATTTGGAGGATGGAACTTAAATATTAATTCGAAGTACATTAAGCGTTATGCCTATACTGGCAACTTGAATATTACTTTTCAGAATACCAAGAGTTTAAATAGGAGCACCCTATCTAAAGACGAATTTAATTCGAGCAGATCTTTCATGATTAATTGGTCGCATAATAGAGATTCTAGAGCAAGGCCTGGAACTAATTTTTCAGCAAACGTCAATTTTGGTAGCAGCCGATTTAACCAAACCTTACTCAATAATCCATTTGTTAATTTTCAGAATCAATTAAGTTCTTCAATTAGTTATAGCAAAGATTGGAAGGGCAAATACAATTTATCAGTCAACTTAAATCATAACCAAAATAACAATTTAAGATTGGTAAATATGAATTTACCCACCGTTAACTTTAACGTGGTAACTTTTTATCCATTTCAACCTAAAGACCAAGTTGGATCAGGTAAATGGTATGAAAAAATTGGTATTGGGTATAGTGGAAACTTTCAAAACCAAGTTTCTTTTTACGATACTGCATTTAGTATAAGAAGACTGTTAGATACTTTACAATATGGAGCACAACATAGTATTCCTATTACACTGTCTCTTCCTTCATTGGGGCCTATTACTATTGCCCCAAGTGTTTCTTATTCAGAGAGATGGTATGGCCAACGAAATTTCAGGTCATGGAATAATACCACTAACAAAGTAGACACGGTAATTCAACGCGGATTTTATGCAGCCAGACAAATGAGTTTTGGGATTGCTGCCAATACCCGCATATTTGGTACCTATAAATTTAAACCAACCAGTAATATCGTTGCCATACGTCATGAAATTAGGCCTACCATTTCTGTTAACTATCAACCAGATATGAATGCCAAATATTATTACAATTTAAAAGTAGATACCAGTGATAGAACTTTAAGGGTTTCTCAATTTGATGGAGGTATTCTTGGTGCATTTAGTGAAGGATCTTTTGGTGGTATTGGCTTTGGTATAGACAACTTGCTTGAAATGAAAACGAAGAACAAGCAAGACACTGCAGACAAAGCAGGTAAAAAAATAAAATTAATTGATGGTTTTGGCTTCAATTCTAATTATAATTTCTTAGCAGACAGTTTTCAGTTAGGAAATTTTAATTTCTATGCAAGAAGTACCCTATTTGAAAAAGTGAATATTACTGCAAGTGCCAATTTAGATCCTTACGATATTGATAATAGAGGGTTTAGGTCAAAACAAATTTTATGGGATCCAGCTAAATTTAAATTTGGAAGAATCACTAGTGGGAATGTGGCTATATCAACCTCTTTCAGAAGTAAATCAAAAGATGGAAAAGAAGAGAATGACAAAGAAATTCCAGTTGATCCTTTCATGACGCCTGATGAGCAGCAAAGACAATTACAGTTTGCTAGGGCAAATCCTGCAGAATTTACTGATTTCAATATTCCTTGGAATCTTTCTATTGCTTATTCATTCAATTTCACCAGGGTACTTGCCCCTGATTATAGTGGATTTATAACGCAAACATTTTCCTCTTTTAATTTTAATGGAGACTTTAGCCTAACAGATAAATGGAAAGTGGGTGCTACAGGATTCTATGATATAACTCGGGGTAATTTACAGCAATTAAGCACATTTATTACTCGTGAAATGCATTGCTGGCAATTGTCTATCAACGTTACCCCAATTGGATTATACCGATCATTTAATATTACAGTGAATCCTAAATCGGGCATTTTAAGAGACTTAAGAATTAACAGAAGTAGAACTTTCTCTAATTTTTAGCGAGTATGCTTTAAATAATGTTCGGCCATTTTGTTATAAACAATCTCTTTTAAAACATTGGCTGATTGCCCGTTAACTTCAATAGGTTCTAAAAAATGAATGGCTAATGAATGAGGCATCAAATAAAAAAATCGATTTGCTGGCAATGCTTTTTTAGTATTTAAAATAACAGCAGGAATAATTGAATAACCCGAATCGGCTGCCAACTTAAATGCGCCATCATAAAATTGTTTCAAAGGGGCAGTTGTTCTGTTTCTTGTTCCTTCAGGATATATGCACATATGAAAACCTTTTTCTAGAGCAGCTTTCATGAGTTCATAGCTTTTTCTTCTACTCGCATCGCTTTTTCGATCTACAATTACAGATCCTCTTTCGTAGTACCAACCAAATAATGGAACTTTTGCAAATTCTTTTTTTGCTATAGTTTGGTTTGCACCTGGAATAAATGGGGAGGAGAGCGGTATATCTAACAATGAATTATGGTTACAAGTAACAATATAGGTTTGACCTTTCTTAAAATGAAATTTCCCTCTTACTGTAACTGGGCATCCAATCATAAATAACCAGGTATTCATCCATAATCTAGCGAGTTTTATAAAGTATCCCATCCCTTTAGGGTCAGGTATTAAAGCGGTAAGTAGGGAGGGGATTAAAATAATTAAGAAAGTGGCAGAGAAACTAACCAATCCCCATAAGGCCCAAACTCTAGCAAATACTGCTTTAAAAATTTTCATTTTACTATTTTTCAATCTTTATTTAAATGCCAATTAATGGGGTCAATTCCTTGTTGAGCTAACAACTCATTGGTTTTACTAAAATGCTTGCACCCAAAAAATCCTTTGTCGGCACTAAAAGGAGAGGGATGGGCAGCTTTTAATACATAATGCTTGGTTTCATCTATCAACGCTTGCTTCTCGTGTGCAAACTTACCCCATAACAAAAAAACAATTCCCGTTTTTTCTTGTGAAATTTTTCTAATAACGCTATCCGTAAAATCCATCCACCCTATTTTAGCATGACTTGCAGGTTCATTAGCTCTAACAGTCAATACTGCATTTAGGAGCAATACGCCCTGTTTTGCCCATGGAAGCAAATTCCCGGTATTAGGAAAAGGCATACCAATATCTTTATGCAATTCTTTGAAGATATTAACCAAAGAAGGCGGTGGCTTTACTCCATCAGGAACAGAAAAACTTAAGCCATGCGCTTGTCCCGGGCCATGATAGGGATCCTGACCAAGAATCACCACTTTCAGATCACTAAAAGGAGTCGAATTAAATGCATTAAAAATAAGGGGCCCCGGAGGATAAATTGTTTCCTTAGTTGCTTTCTCTGTTCTTAAATGTGCAACAACCTGCAGAAAAAAAGGCTTCTCAAATTCCTTCGCCAATATTTCTTTCCAGCCTTTTTCCATTGAAACATTCATAAGGCAAATTAACAAAAACAACTGAAGCAAGGGTATTGAAACGTATATTAAGCTTAAATACGGTACCTTTGCGCGCAATTTGGGTAAAAATTACCCGCATCAATTATTTATGAGACAAATTTTAAGTTACAGAAAATTATTAGGGGCTACTGAAACAACCAGCCTTAAAGAGTTAAAAACAATTTACAGAGGGTTAATGAAAGAGTGGCATCCCGACAAATTTTCTGACAACCTAGACCTAAAGCTAGATGCTGAAGAAAAAAGCAAGAAAATTATACAAGCTTACCATTTTTTGGTAAGTATTGCGCCTGAAACAAGAGAATTAACATTAGTTGATTATACTGAAACAACTAATAATTCAAGTATTGTAGACTTTGATTACAAGTCAGAAGTGCTCAAAATCATTTTTGAAGACGGCAACGAATACGAATATTTTGGGGTTCCCAAAGCCATTTATGTAAAACTAATTAATGCCGAAACCCCGGGTAGATTTGCCAGAAGGCATATTTATTCTAGTTATTTATATAGGAGCACGAGCAAATTGGTTGCAGCTGAATAATTGTGCCCCTAAATCGTCCTAACTAAAAAACCCTACAAGTAATTGTAGGGTTTTTTATTGGGTATTTCGTGATTCGGATTGGATTCGAACCAATGACCTACTGCTTAGAAGGCAGTTGCTCTATCCAGCTGAGCTACCGAACCAGTTTTGGAGGTGCAAAATAAAGGAATTTTTTTTACTAAATCAAACAAGGTCTCAAATTGGGTCGATAAATTGTAAAACAGTTTACTTTGCATCAAACGATTGCCTTCATGAGCTACAATTATTTGCCCCTAGACAGTAAACCGCTGCAATTTCAACAAATCAAGCATTTATTAGATTATGACCAACTGGTATCTATCACTTTTGATGCTCATGAGAAAATAATGCGTTGTAGGGAATTTTTAGATCAAAAAATGAAGGAGCCTGGTAAAATGTATTATGGTGTCAATACCGGATTTGGCTACCTTCAAAACGTACAAATAAGCTTAGATCAAATTGAACAATTACAATATAACTTAATCGTTTCTCACGCTTGTGGGTTAGGAGAGGAAGTTCCAAAAGAGATTGTAAAGCTAATGATGATGCTTAAAATTAAGCAACTGAGTTATGGGCATAGCGGTGTGCAAATTCAAACAGTGATTCGTTTAATGGATATGTATAATAATGACATTTTACCTGTTATTTTTACCCAGGGTTCATTGGGCGCATCAGGCGATTTAGCTCCTCTTAGTCATTTAAGTTTATCCTTATTGGGGTTAGGTGAAGTTTATTTTAAAGGGGAGAAAATGGCTGCATCAGCTGCTTTAAAAAAAATGAATTGGGATCCAATACACTTGCAAAGTAAAGAAGGATTGGCTTTGATTAATGGCACCCAATTTATGAACGCGTATGGTTTGTATTGTTTAAAAAAAGCGGAACAACTATTGGAAATGGCCAACTTAATAGCCGCTTTATCTATTGATGCTTTTGATTGTGTAATTGAGCCATATCATCCATCAATCCATAAGATTAGAGGACATCAAGGTCAAATTGATACAGCAGCTTCTATTCAATGCTATTTATATGGGAGTGAAATTGCTATTCAACCAAAGTTGCAGGTTCAAGATCCTTATTCATTCAGGTGTATACCACAAGTGCATGGTGCAAGTATAGATGCATTCAAGCATGTGCTAGGCGTATTTATGCAAGAAGTGAATGCGGTTACAGATAACCCAAATATTTTTCCAGAAGAAGACCTAATAGTAAGTGGGGGAAATTTTCATGGTCAACCCTTAGCCATTAATTTAGATTATTTGTGTATTGCTATGAGTGAAATAGCCAGTATTTCTGAAAGAAGAACCTACCAATTAATTTCTGGCCAGCGAAATCTACCTATGTTCTTGGTTAAAAATGCTGGTTTAAATTCAGGGTTTATGATTCCACAATACACTGCTGCAGGAATTGTGAGTGAAAACAAACAATTATGCACCCCTGCTTCTGTAGACAGCATTTCAAGTAGCAATAACCAAGAAGATCACGTAAGTATGGGGGCTAATGCAGCTACAAAGTGCTATCGATTAATGCAAAACGTAGAAAAAGTATTGGGAATTGAACTGCTTACAGCAGCTCAGGCACTAGACTTTAGAAGACCATTAAAGACTTCTCCAATATTAGAAGAATTAATGACCAAATTTAGAAAAGTGGTCTGCTTTAATGATGCAGATAGAATTTTACATACAGACATGATAAATTCAATTAATTTTATAGCCAATTACAAACCGAATAATTCAACAAATAAATAGGGAATGAGCAGCGAAGAGAAAAGTTTGAATTTTATAGAAGAGATTATTGAATCAGATTTAGCCAGCGGAAAACACGAATCAATAACCACTCGTTTTCCACCTGAACCAAATGGATATTTACATATTGGTCATGCTAAAAGTATTGTCTTGAATTTTGGATTAGCTAAAAAATATGGTGGCTCTACCAATCTTCGCTTCGATGATACCAACCCAGTAACAGAAGATACAGAATACGTAGAAAGCATCAAGAACGATGTTAAATGGTTAGGATTTGAATGGGCCAATGAATTATATGCTTCCGACTATTTTGATCAGTTGTATGGAATGGCCTTAAAACTCATTGATCTAGGATTGGCTTATGTAGACGATAGCACGAGCGAAGAAATTGCTTTACAAAAAGGAACCCCAACTGTACCTGGTAAAAGAAATGAATTTGCCAATAGAACGCCTGCTGAAAACAGGGTTTTATTTGAAGAAATGAAGGCAGGTAAATTTCCAGATGGAGCAAAAGTAGTTCGAGCAAAAATTGATATGGAATCTCCTAATATGTTATTAAGAGACCCCATCATTTACAGAATTAAACATGCGCATCATCATAGAACAGGAGATAAGTGGTGCGTATATCCAATGTATGATTTTGCACACGGACAAAGTGATTCAATTGAAAAAATCACCCATTCCATTTGCACGTTAGAATTTGTTCCCCATAGACCTTTGTACAATTGGTGTATTGAAAAATTAGCCACTTTCCCTTCACAACAATATGAATTTGCTCGTTTAAACATGACGTATACCGTTATGAGTAAACGTAAACTATTGCAATTGGTAAATGAAGAAATGGTGAATGGTTGGGATGACCCTAGAATGAGTACCATCAGTGGCATGAGAAGGAGAGGATATCCCGCAGCGGCCATTAGAGAATTCTGCGATAGAATTGGTGTTGCAAAAAGAGATAATTTAATTGATGTTGGTTTATTAGAGTTTTGTGTTAGAGAGGAGTTGAATAAAACAGCCCTTAGAAGAATGGTCGTGTTTGATCCACTTAAAGTTGTTATTACCAACTATGATAAAGTGGAAGAAGAACTTACTAGTGAAAACAATCCAGAAGATCCAAACGGCGGAATTAGAACGGTTCCTTTTAGCAAGGAAATATGGATTGAGAAAGATGATTTCATGGAAATTCCTTCTAAAAAATATTTCCGTTTAGCACCGGGTCAAATGGTTCGTTTAAAAAGTGCTTATATAATTAAATGCGAGGAAGTTGTTAAAGATGCCAATGGAAATATAACCGAAGTGCACTGCACATATATACCCGAAAGTAGAAGTGGTAATGACATATCAGGTATTCATGTAAAAGGAACATTGCATTGGGTGAGCGCTTCACATGCCATTCATGCGGAAGTGAGACTGTATGATCGTTTATTTAAAGTAGAAGACGTAGCAAATGCAGATGGTGATTTTAAAGATCATATCAATCCTGATTCATTAACTGTATTATCAAATGTATATGCAGAGCCAGCACTAGCTAATGATACATCTAATCAGGCATTCCAATTTTTAAGAAAGGGGTATTTTGTAAAAGATTCAGATAGCACTCCTGGTAAAATGGTATTCAATAGAACTGTTACACTAAAAGATACCTGGGCTAAGGAAGTAAAAAAAGTGTAATTGACACTCATATTAACTTTTTTAAAGGAAATGGTTTAAGTATAAATCATCATTTTTGAATTAAATTATTCAATATGAAGAAAACGATACTCTTAACCATTTCCTTTTTTGTTCTCAGCAATTTAGTTAATGCTCAATTTGGTGAAGCGAACCAACAATTGTTTAGCGGGTCATTTAACTTAAGTCCTAATTCAAGCAAAAGCCAGCCTAACTTTTCGAGCCAACAAAAAAATATTTTTTTAGGTGTTGGAATAGGTTATGGTCGGTTCATTAAAACAAATGTATTGTCTTTCTTTAGTTTAGGGTACACTTATAGTAGTAATAAAAATATCACTAATAATCAAGAAGTTTCTAATGTAGGCAATGGATTTAACGCAGGGTATCGCCAGATTCATTTTAAAGAAATTGCCAAAAAACTATTCATTGGGTTAAGCATAGGTGGAAATTTAAGTATTCAAAATAATGCACAGAAAAACGTACCCAATCCAATAAAAACAAATGCCTATACAGCAACAGTTGGAATTGCACCAGTTCTTAGCTATCAAATTTCTAATCGATTGGTGATCAACTTACAGCCCAATACTAGTTTTGCAGATTTAAGTTATTCAAACAGCGTTGTAAAAGATAATACTGGCACACTAACTAAAAATAATAGTATAACATTTAACGCTGGATTCTTTAGTTCGCCACTCACCAACTTTAGTGTTGGATTCAATTATTTACTGAAAAACAAAGGCAAATAAAACTAGTAGTATTTCAGTGGGTTTCTTCTTGCTGCAAAAACATAATTTTTAATATTTTTCCAAAAAGCTAGGATCATGTATATGATAATAGGAGACCCCATAGTTAGAAAAGAAATGTAGATAAACCACATGCGAATTTTGGTAGACGCAATTCCTAGTCTAACACCTATGGAGGAACATACCCCAAAAGCCTGTAATTCTAAAAATTCTCTAATTTTTTGCATAGTTGCCTATTTCTTAATAACAGTTAAAGTTAAGCACTAAATTATCAATTATGTGCATATTAATCTTTAAATCCATTTTAACCTAAGCTCGTTTTTTAGTAAATTTGCCTTGCTTACGCAAAAGATTCATTTAATATAAAATTACTTCTTTATGGCTTTTGACATTGACATGATTAAGAAAGTGTATGCAGAAATGCCTGCCAAAGTAGATAATGCCCGAAAAGTATTAGGTAGACCACTTACTTTATCTGAAAAAATCCTTTTTGCACACTTACATTCAGATCAGCCCATTGCGAATTTTGAAAGAGGCAATAGTTATGTTGATTTTGCTCCAGACCGAGTTGCGATGCAAGATGCAACCGCACAAATGGCGCTATTACAGTTTATGCAAGCAGGGCGCAAACAGGCTGCTGTTCCATCAACAGTGCATTGTGATCATTTAATCACAGCCAAAAACGAAGCTAAAAAAGACCTTGAAGTTGCAAATGCAGAAAGTAAAGAAGTGTATGATTTCTTAGCGTCAGTTTCAAATAAATATGGAATTGGATTTTGGAAACCAGGTGCTGGTATTATACACCAAGTGGTTTTAGAAAATTATGCTTTCCCCGGTGGTATGATGATTGGTACAGATTCACATACAGTAAATGCAGGTGGATTAGGTATGATTGCAGTAGGAGTTGGGGGTGCTGATGCTTGTGATGTAATGGCAGGATTGCCTTGGGAACTAAAATGGCCTAAATTAATTGGCGTAAAGCTTACTGGCAAATTAAGTGGTTGGACTGCTCCTAAAGATGTTATTTTAAAAGTTGCTGGTATATTAACTGTAAAAGGTGGAACTGGCGCGATTGTTGAATATTTTGGAGAAGGAGCTGTGGCTATGAGCTGCACTGGTAAAGGTACCATTTGTAATATGGGCGCCGAAATTGGTGCTACTACTTCAACTTTTGGATATGATGATAGCATGAGCCGTTACTTAAAAGCAACTGGCAGAGAAGAAGTAGCCAATCTTGCGGATGGCGTTAAAGCTTATTTAAATGCTGATGCGGAAGTATATGAATCTCCTGAGAAATACTTTGATCAAGTAATTGAAATTAATTTAAGTGAGTTAGAACCACACTTAAACGGACCATTTACACCTGATTTAGCTACGCCTATTTCAAAAATGAAAGAAGCAGCAGCTGCAAATGGTTGGCCAACAAGAGTAGAAGTAGGTTTAATTGGGAGCTGTACCAATAGCTCTTATGAAGACATTAGTAGAGCAGTTAGTTTAGCTCGTCAAGCGGCTGAAAAAGGATTGAAGCCCAAAGCTCAATACACCATTACACCTGGAAGTGAACAAGTACGTTATACCATTGAACGTGACGGGTTCTTAGAAGTTTTTGATAAAATTGGAGCTACCGTTTTTGCAAACGCATGTGGACCTTGTATTGGTATGTGGGATAGAGTAGGTGCCGAAAAACAAGAACGCAATACTATTGTACATAGTTTCAATAGAAACTTTGCAAAGCGTGCGGATGGTAACCCTAATACCATGGCATTTGTTGCTAGCCCTGAGTTGGTAACTGCTTTAGCGATTGCTGGAGATCTTACCTTCAACCCTTTAACCGATACCCTTACCAACGAAAAAGGAGAGCAGGTAAAATTAGATGAGCCTACTGGTATGGAATTACCTCCAAGAGGTTTTGCAGTTGAAGACGCAGGATACCAAGCACCTGCTGAAGACGGAAGTTCAGTTAACGTTAAAGTAGATCCTGTTAGCAAACGCTTACAATTATTAGATCCTTTTGCTGCATGGGAAGGAACTGACCTAAAGGGATTAAAGCTGTTGATTAAAGCAAAAGGCAAGTGTACTACAGACCATATTTCTATGGCAGGTCCTTGGCTAAAATTCCGTGGACACTTAGATAATATTTCAAACAATATGTTAATTGGAGCGGTTAACTTCTTCAACGAGAAAACCGACAACGTAAAAAATCAATTAACAGGAGAATACGGTGCAGTTCCTGCAACACAGCGTGCATATAAAGCTGCTGGCATTGGTTCAATTGTGGTTGGTGACGAAAATTATGGTGAAGGAAGTTCAAGAGAACATGCTGCAATGGAACCTCGTCATTTAGGTGTTCGAGCTATTTTAGTAAAATCATTTGCACGTATACACGAAACCAATTTGAAGAAGCAAGGTATGTTGGCATTGACTTTCAACAACAAAGCCGACTATGATAAAATTCAAGAAGATGATGTTATCAATATTGAAGGGTTAACTTCATTTGCTCCTGAAACGCCTTTAACCATTGTTTTACAGCATAAGGATGGTTCTGAAGACAAGATTGTAGTGAATCATACTTACAATGCACAGCAAATTGAATGGTTCAAAGCTGGTGGCGCATTGAATATTATTCGCAAGCAAGTTGCAGGATAATTTTAAAGTAGCTGAAACAATTAATCATATTAAGTCCTGCCGTTTTTATCCGGCAGGACTTTTATTTTAAAATTTAATCCCCTTTTCCTGACCAGATCACTCATTATATTATACTTAATCATCTTTGGGTCTTATATCTTATGGACTAGACAACCTGATTATTTTGATGGAGAAAAATATCCGGCAACTATTCAATTGGTTAAAGACAGTTCTACCAATAAACTTATTCCAAAAGCATTTTATACGATTGGCATAAATGCTTATTCAATTAATGTAGCCTATCCATTATTGTCGTATCAGGCAGGTGAAAAAGTAACCGTTATATTTGAAACAGAGCATCCTTCAAAAGCTAGTATATACAGATTCTGGGGATATTGGCTTCATTGGGAGGAGCTAATAGGTTCAATTATTGCAGCCATCATATTATTTCAAATTGCTGTATCCATTACCAATAATCCTACTGAAGCTGCAATGAAAGAGCAACTAGATTATACACCAGAAAAGAAAACCAAGTACGATTAACGGGAATCAATAACTTAGCATTTTATAATTTGAATATGAAAAAAAATGTCCTGATTGCACTAAGCATAATTACCATAGGATTAGCGTGTAATAAGAACCCTTATAAAGCCACCAATAAAGTTTACAAAAAACAAGTAAAGAATTACTTAGCCACTATTGGTGCAATACCTGAACAATCAATTGTAAACGATACTATTCCACCATCTCCGTATTGGGTTGGTACTACTAATTTTGGGATTCGCAAACCCAGCTATGTGATTATTCATCATACTGCACAACATTCTACTGATCAAACATTAAAGACTTTCACTTTACCAAGAACTGCCGTTAGTGCGCATTATGTAATTGGAAGTGATGGCAAAGTATTTCAGATGTTAAACGACTATTTCAGGGGTCAACATGCAGGGGTAAGTAGATGGGGAAATCAATTGGACATGAATTCTGCTTCAATTGGTATTGAATTAGACAACAACGGGTTTGAATATTTTGAACAAGCACAAATAAATAGTTTATTGGTTGTATTAGGTAAACTAAAAAAAGCTTACAATATTCCTACGGCCAATTTTATTGGTCATGGAGATATTGCCCCTACTCGAAAAAATGATCCTAATTGGAGATTCCCTTGGAATCAATTAGCAGAAAAGGGGTTTGGTTACTGGTATGACGAAATAAGAGATACTGTTCCAGAAGGATTTAATCATATAACTGGCCTAAGAATTGTTGGATTTGATATAAAAGACACTACTGCAGCAATTGTTGCATTTAAAAGACATTTTTTACAAGATACTACCAAAGGGATGACCCCTTATGGAAAAGAAATTTTGTTTAATCTCCAAAAGAAGTATTTCTAATGAAGTAAATTTAGCAATATGAGAAGGAGATATTGGCTAACTGCAATGCTGATTTTGCATTTAGTAAATACTGAGGTAGCGGCACAACTATTGCCCAATATTGAAATCATCAATTCTTTAAAGGCTAGTGATCAATATATTGCTAAAGGCAAATCACATCTTGCATTGATTCAATTACATCAAGTATTACAAACAAAAGAAACTGTAACAGACCAAGGAATACTATCTCACTTATACAATAATTTAGCAATCGTGCTTGCTCGTTACAACAATTTTACAGCTGCTATGGCTTGCTTTTATAAAGCAGGTTCTATTGAATCAAAGTACAATTTTACCAAGAGAGGTAAGCGGTATCTGTCATTCTTTAGCACTAATACTAATTATGAAAATAAAATAAAAGAGGATATTGTAAATGATGAGATTTTAGAGTTAATGATTCAAGATCAAATCAATCAAAAGGAGCTGGAGAGAACCGAAGAATTTGAGTCGGAACAAATAAAACCAGTATCAATAGTTGAAGCTTTTCTAGACCAAAAAGTAGCAACCCATTATGCTTTGGCGCTACTTATTAAACAACCAATTCCTGGTCAAAAAAATACGAACACAGGACTGGGTGAAGTTGGACATTCTTTTATTTCTCTGATTAAATACAATAAAGATCAATCAGCAGTTAGTAAAACTTTTGGATTTTATCCTGAAGAAGGACAACTGATTCCGGTAAATCCGGTTTTGCCAATTGCTAATTCAGTAATAAAAGACGATTCATACCATAACTGGGATCAATTATTGGGAAAATTTGTTACTAAAGAACAATTTGAAACAATACTAGAATATATTGATCACAATATTAGTAATGAATATCATTTAAGCGATTATAATTGCTCCGATTTTGCTTTGACTATTGCTGAATTAAGTAGTATAAAAATTGAGAATACAGTGGGTTATTGGCCACTTGGGAAGGGTGATAATCCTGGCTATATTGGGCAAAGCATTTTAGCAGGCAAATACCTAAATCTAGATACAAAAACCAAAGAAGGACTTTTTACTTGTTCTAATAATTTGTTTACTAAAACAAAGAAGTAACCATTTTTTTACAAAACATCGCACTTCCTAACGCTTGTTAGCTTATTTTTGCGCCATAAAATTTTATAACCATGCATTTTCAGTTGAGTGAAGAACATTTGATGATTCAGAAGGCGGCAAGAGATTTTGCCCAAAATGAATGTAAGCCCGGTGTTATAGAGAGGGATGAACACCAAAAATATCCATACGAACAAGTTATGAAACTAGCTGAATTGGGTTTTATGGGAATGATGGTAAGCCCTGATTATGGTGGTGCTGGAATGGATACCCTTAGTTATGTATTAGCTATGGAAGAAATTAGCAAGGTAGACGCAAGTACTAGTGTTAGTATGAGTGTAAACAATAGCTTGGTATGTTGGGGATTAGAAACCTTTGGAAATGAAGAACAAAAGATAAAATATTTAACCCCATTAGCACAAGGAAGAAAAGATAATCAGCTTTTTATAGGTGCATTCTTATTAAGTGAGCCAGAAGCAGGAAGTGACGCAACAAGTCAGCAAACAACTGCCGAAGATAAAGGAGATCATTATTTGTTAAACGGTACTAAAAACTGGATTACCAATGGTTCTTCTGCATCTGTTTATTTAGTCATTGCTCAAACGGATCCTGCAAAAGGAAGTAAGGGTATTAATGCCTTTATAGTTGAGAAAAACTGGCCTGGTGTAACGGTTGCTGCAAAAGAAAATAAATTAGGTATTAGAGGAAGTGACACTCATACTATTTTGTTTAATGATGTGAAAGTTCCAAAAGAAAATAGAATAGGGGAAGATGGTTTTGGTTTCAAATTTGCCATGAAAACTCTAGCTGGAGGTAGAATTGGAATTGCTTCTCAAGCATTAGGAATAGCCAGCGGCGCTTATGAATTAGCATTGGCTTACAGCAAACAACGTAAAGCTTTCGGAAAAGAAATTATGCATCATCAAGCCATTCAATTTAAACTAGCTGATATGGCTACAAAAATTGAAGCTGCTCGATTGCTTTGTTTAAAAGCAGCTTGGGAAAAAGACAATGGATTAGATTATACATTAAGCTCTTCTATGGCTAAAGTGTTTGCCAGTGAAGCAGCTATGTGGGTGTCTACAGAAGCAGTTCAAATTCATGGTGGATACGGCTTTGTGAAAGAATACCATGTTGAACGTTTAATGCGTGATGCTAAAATAACACAGATTTATGAAGGCACTAGTGAAGTGCAACGCATAGTGATTAGTAGAAGTATTTTAAAATAATGATTGGTTAATTACTTCTATGCCTGTAAACACTATTGCGTTTCAAAATATTTTAACAGAATTGGACAATACTAATACCACTTTGGTAGCAGTAAGTAAAACCAAGCCCAATGAAGACTTAATGGAATTATACCAATTGGGTCAAAGAGATTTTGGAGAGAATTATGTTCAGGAATTGGTAGATAAAGAGGCTGCTTTACCCAAAGATATTCGCTGGCATTTTATTGGTCATTTACAAAGCAATAAAGTAAAATATATTGCATCGTTTGTTCATTTAATTCATGGGGTAGATAGTTTAAAGTTGTTACAAGAAATAAACAAGCAAGCTTTAAAAAATAATCGAATTATTCATTGTTTATTACAAATTCATATTGCAGAGGAAGAAACCAAATTTGGACTAAATGAAACTGAGTTAAGTGAAATAATTGCTCAAATTGATGGATTATCCAATGTAAGAATTCAAGGCTTAATGGGTATGGCTTCTTTTACAGAAAACATTACCATCGTTAAAAAAGAATTTCACCACCTGCACTTATTATTTCAACAGCATAAAGCTTGGATAAACGAACACAGTGGTTCAATGCCTATTTTATCAATGGGCATGAGTGGTGATTATGCCTTAGCAATAGAAGAGGGCAGCACGATGGTTCGAATAGGTAGTTTGCTATTTGGAGCAAGAAATTATACTAATTAAAAAGCGAACCCATTGGGTTCGCTTTTTAGAAGTTTATCAAGTCTTAATAGTTTTACTATAAGGTTTCTTTCAACCATTTGAAAAATTCTCGCTGCCATACCAAACCGTTTTGTGCGGTAGATACCCAATGATTTTCACCTGGCAAATACAATAACTTACTTTTGATTCCTCTTAATTGAGCAGCCTGAAATGCCTGTAATCCTTGCTCTATAGGCACCCTAAAATCTATCCCGCCCTGTACAATCATGATTGGAGTATTCCATTTAGCTACATGATTTATAGGATTTTGAGCACCATAGGTTTTTTGAGCAGCAGCATTTTTATCCCAATATGCACCACCATAATCGAAATTAACAAACCATAATTCCTCTGTGGTTCCATACATACTTTTAGTATCAAAAATTCCATCGTGAGAGATAAATGATTTAAAACGGTTGTTATGTATTCCTGCTAACATAAATACTGAGTACCCTCCATAACTAGCTCCTACACAGCCCATTCTTTTTTTATCTACAAATGGTTCTTTGCTAATTTCATCTATGGCCGATAAATAATCATTCATCACTTGACCACCATGGTCTTTACTAATAGATTCATTCCATTGAGTGCCATGACCTGGCATGCCTCTACGATTTGGCGCAACTACAATGTATCCTTGTGAAGCCATCAACTGAAAATTCCATCGGAAAGAATAAAACTGTGTTAATGGGCTTTGGGGGCCGCCTTGACAATATAATAAGGTTGGATACTTTTTTGATGCATCAAAACCTGGAGGATAAATAACCCAAACCAACATTTTTTTCCCGTCTGTAGTAGGTACCCATCTGCGTTCTGTTTTGCACTTAGCAATGCTACTATAAAAAGCGTCATTTACATGGGTGAGCTGCTCCATCTTATTGTTCTGCAAATTCAGTTTGTATAATTCGGCTGCAGTATTCATATCAGTTCTGGAAACCACAATATTATTACCCACTTGTGCAACTATTCCTGTAATATCAAAATCTCCAGAAGTCAATTGTTTAATCACTGGCAACATTTTAGTGAGTCCAGGATTATTAACTTGAAACAATTGCAAAGTACCATTGATAGGGGCCCAAAAAAATATAGAACGACCGTCTTCACTCCACTTAAATCCTTCTACATGAATATCATCTCTATGCGCAGTAAGATTTACTGGATACTTGTTGTTAGCCAAAATAATGAGGTCTTGTTTGTCTGCTTCAAAACCGTCTCTTTTCATTTGCATCCAAGCGAGTACACCATTTTGATTAAACTGAGGCGAGAGATCGTATCCTTTGTTGGCTTCGGTTAAATTAGTTGTTACACCAGTCTCTATATTATATAGATAGAGATCTGTATTGGTACTAATAGCGTAATCTGTTCCGTATTTTTTCTTTGCTACATAAACAATATGCTTTCCATCTGGGTGCCATATAAAATCTTCATCACCACCAAATGGCTTAGTTGGTGCATCATATGGTTCATTAGGCATAATGTCTTTCCCTTGTAAAGATTTTCCATTTGCAAAAGGGGCAACAAAAACATGGTTATATTCTCCATCTTCCCAAGTATCCCAATGTCTATAATTTAAGGAAGTATATATATAGGCATCCGATTTAGGCAAGTCTGGATACAATTCTTTCCCAGCTACTTTATTAATTTTCACTTCATCTGAGTATAAAATGAACTTGCCATCCGAAGAAATTCGATCATTCGCAATTAAGTCTTCCTTATTTACAAGTTCAATTGCCGGCCCTCCGTTAACTGGAACCTTAAACTTCTTTCGATTATTTTTATTGGATGCAATATCTGGAGTAGAAACAGAATAGACAATATATTGCCTGTCTTTACTAATACCTAATGCTGAAACACGTTGTATTTGCCATAGTTTTTCTGGCGTTAAATTTTCTTGTGCTTGGGCAAATTGTATACAACCCAATACAACCAATAACAATATTCTTTTCATTCGGTTATTTTTTACCTGTTTTTGCATAATCCAATACTAGGTGAACAAATGCTTTCACACCAACATCTAATCTTGAATCATTGATCATAAAACCTGGTGTATGATGATCAGGGGCAGTTTCAAAATTAGCAAACTGCGGATCTCTTGCACCTAAGAAAAAATAAAATGCAGGTGCTTTGGTACCAAAAAAAGAGAAATCTTCTGCACCAGTTACCCAATTGGTTAACTTCACATTATCTGCGCCACCCGCTGCAGTTTGCAAAGAGGGCAGGGTTCTTGTAACCAATTCAGGATCACTATAGGTTACTAATGTTTTAGTATCTATGCTAACTTCAGCAGTAGTTCCATTTGCTTCTGCAATATTTTTAGCAATCAATTTTATTTTTTCATGCACATTTTTTTGTACTTGATCATCTAGTGTTCTGATAGTTCCTTCCATAATAGCTTCTTCAGGAATAATATTTGATCTAACTCCAGATTGAATTTTACCTACTGAAACTACTACTGGTGATTTAGTAATGTCAATATTCCTGCTAACAATGGTTTGCAAAGCTTGAATTATTTCTGCACTTACTACAATAGGGTCTATTGAATTCCATGGATAGGCACCATGACTTTGTTTACCCTTTACTTTTATAGTAAACCAATCAGAAGATGCCATAGTAGATCCTGGTTTATAATAAATTTTACCTAAGTCGTATTTTGAATTGATATGAATTCCAAATACTGCATCCACTTTAGGATCATCCATTGCACCCTCTTTTATCATCAATGGAGCTCCTCCTTCCTCGGTTCCTGGAGGGCCTTCTTCGGCAGGTTGAAATAAGAATACTACCGTTCCACTAATATCATTTTTAATTTTACTTAAGACTTCTGCAGCCCCCAATAACATAGCCACATGTGAATCATGGCCACAAGCATGCATTACAGGAACCTTTGCCCCATTGTATTCGCCCTTTGCTTTAGAGGCAAATGCTAAATTGTTTCTTTCTTCTACTGGCAAACCATCCATATCGGCCCTTAAAGCAACAACAGGTCCTGGTTTACCTCCCTTTAATACACCCACTACACCAGTTTTTGCAACAATGCGTGTACTAATTCCGAAACTCTTCAACGTTTCTTCTACTTTTTTGCAAGTATTAAATTCTCGATTCCCTAATTCGGGGAATTCATGAAAATACCTACGCCAATTGACTACTTTGGCGTTTTCATCTTTGAACAATTGATCAAGACTAACTGCAGTGGGCTGTGCAGCTGCAGAGCCTGAAATCAGGAATAAAAGGGCAATAATTTTTTTCATATGGAGCAAATAATTAAGATTTCCTAAGTTACTGAATACCTTTCTTAAATGAAGTGGAAGTAGAAATTTAAAATGGATATTCTGTTAAACTTAGTGTAACTTCAAATAAACCTGAAAACTTATGAAAAAAATAACTTATTTACTTGCAGCAGCCATTGTTTTAAACTGTTCAACAGCTACTGCCTCATCTGTTGGAACAACAACGGGAGAATCCAACAAAACTACTACTAGTGCAGCTATAACAATGGATGATGCTGTAGTAACAGACGCCATGAGTCAATTTAAAAGTTTGTCTAGAGTAGACAGAAAAGCTAAACTAAAGGAAGTAAAGAATTTGATGAAAGAGTATAAAGCCAATAAAGCAAATGCTACTCCTTCAACAGACAAAGTATTGTTAGCTATTCTAGCCATTTTACTTCCTCCATTAGCTGTTTACCTACACGAAGGCACTACGAACAGTACATTTTGGATTAGTGTACTACTTACTTTATTATTTTGGATACCGGGAGTAATATTTGCCCTGATAACGGTATTATAAATCACCTATGTTCTCCGTATACTTGGCGAAGTGTATCTGCAATTTCGCCAAGTGTACAATAGGTTTCAACCGCTTCTACAACTAGTGGCATTAAGTTGGTTGTACCCGAAGCTGCTGTTTTAATTGCACTTAAACATTGGGCTACTTTTGCTTGATCTCTTTTGCTTTTTAATTCAGCCAACTTAGCTGTTTGTAATAGCCGAATACTTTCGTCTATTTTAAAACCGGGCACTGGATTTTCTTTATCAATAGTAAATTTATTTACCCCTACAATAATTTTTTCACCACTTTCAATATTGCGTTGGTAATCGAAAGCACTTCGGGCAATTTCTTCTTGCATAAAACCTTGTTCAATAGCACTTACACTGCCTCCCATTGCAGTAATTTTATTCATTAATTCCCAAGCTTTATTTTCTACTTCAGCGGTTAGTGATTCTACAAAATAACTACCTGCCAAAGGATCTACAGCATCTGGCACACCACTTTCAAAAGCAACAATTTGCTGGGTTCTCAAAGCTATTCGGGCCGCTTCCTCTGTTGGTAAGCTCAATGCTTCATCGTATCCATTGGTATGCAAACTTTGTGTACCACCTAGAACTGCTGCAAGGGTTTGAATAGTAACCCTGCTAATATTATTTAATGGTTGTTGAGCTGTTAAGGTAGCGCCACCAGTTTGAGTATGAAAACGCAACATCAATGCCTTTTCATCTGTAGCACCCAAGTCTTTCATAATACGTGCCCACATTTTTCGAGCAGCTCTAAACTTAGCTACTTCTTCAAATAAGTTATTATGTGCATTAAAAAAGAAAGACAATCTTTTCCCAAAAATATTGATGTCTAAACCCTTTGCCAATGCAGCTTCTACATAGGCTTTCCCATTGCTTAAAGTAAAAGCTATTTCCTGAACAGCTGTACTGCCTGCTTCTCTAATATGATATCCAGAAATAGAGATTGTATTCCATTTGGGCAATGACGTACTACACCATTCAAATATATCGGTGATAATTCTCATGGAAGGCTTTGGAGGATATATATAAGTGCCTCTTGCTGCATATTCTTTGAGTATATCGTTTTGAATGGTACCAGCAATTTTATTTAAATCGGCCCCTTGCTTTTTAGCTAATGCAACATACATGGCCAATAAAATAAATCCCGTTGCATTAATGGTCATTGAAGTACTTACTTGTTCCAATTGAATCCCTTTAAATAACAATTCCATATCTTCTAAACTGTCAATGGCAACACCCACTTTACCCACTTCACCTTCCGATAATGAATGGTCGCTATCGTAACCTATTTGAGTAGGCAAATCAAAGGCAACACTTAATCCCATCACTCCTTGACTTAATAAATAGTGGTATCGTTTATTACTTTCTTCTGCAGTAGAAAAACCCGCGTACTGTCTCATAGTCCACAACTTACCTCTATACATATCGGTTTGAACGCCTCTGGTATAAGGAAACTGACCAGGCATTTCTTCATTCAATTTCAATGCTTCAATATCTAAAGCTGTATAACAAGCTTTTATTTCAATTCCGCTATCGGTCATTTTTTTCGCTGGCATGGTTGTCTTTTTATATTACAGTAATTGCTTGGCTTCAAAACTCAATGCTTCCGACACCAACTCGTGTAAAGCCGCAGAAGGATTGGCAACTAAGTATTGCATGATGTTTTTTTGCAAATCTAATCCTGTTGCCTCAGAAGGTAATTGCTGCCCAATTTGGTTGATGATTTGTAAATTTTTTTCTTTTAAATTTTTAACTGCTTTCCAAGATGCTGGGCTGATATACATTTGCTGGGTTACATTAAAATCAAATTCTTCTCGAATGATTTTGGTGTACATCATTTGTAATTCTGTTGCCGTAATAGCATTTGCAGCATTTCTATTGATTAAATTGGGCAAAGCAATTCTATCGGTCAATAAAAGAAGTCGCTCATAAGCTTGTAGAGGGAGTTGGCTCGTTGCCTTATTTTGTTGCTTTTCATAAATGACCAACCTTCGTTGCAAATAAATTAAATAACCTGCCATAGAAGCTATAAAAAAAGCCACAATTACCGTGATTAACACCGAATTATCCATACTACTAATTCTTTGTGCAAAGGTAGGGGATGAACAAGGAATTCCTTCTATCGTAAACCTAAAGAGACAAAGGTTCAGGCAAAATGGTAACTTTGTAACTTAAATAGTGAATATGGAAACAGCAATTACAACTCAAATTCCAGTAACTTTTACTGAAGGGGCAATTGTAGAAATTAAGCGATTAATGGCTGAACCCAACTTTGATACTTCACAACGTTTAAGGGTAGGAGTAAAAGGTGGAGGATGTAGCGGAATGACTTATGTTTTAGGTTTTGACCAAACCGAAAAAGAAGACGAATTATTTGAAATTGAAGGGATACCATGTATCATGAATAAAAGTCATAGCCTTTATTTATATGGTATGGAAATAGATTGGCAAGGTGGCCTTAACAGCAGAGGATTTACTTTTAGCAACCCCAACGCCAGCAAAACCTGCGGCTGTGGAACTTCTTTTGCTGTATAAAATCCAATGATTTTAGCCCTTTAAAGTGGTCGTTGATAAAAACTTCAATTACAATCTAGCTTTAATTAAATTAAATAAAAATGCCCCGATTTTCATCGAGGCATTTTTGTTATCAGTCTATTTGATTATTTAGCTTTTGTGCCTAAAGCTCTTCCTTTACCAAAATCTACTAAGAAAGGAGCTGCTACAAATATAGAAGAATAAGTACCAGTGGCCACACCAATCAACATAGCGAATGCAAAACCTCTAGTTACTTCTCCACCAAAAATGAATAGGATTAAGATGGTTAAGAACACCGTAACAGAAGTCATGATGGTTCTGCTTAATGTTTCATTGATTGCTCTGTTGATGATGGTTGCGTTTGGCGTTCCCTTCATCATTGCACTATCTTCTCTAATACGATCGTATACAATTACGGTATCGTTCATAGAGAAACCAATCACCGTAAGAATTGCAGCAATAAAGTGCTGATCAATTTCTAATGGGAATGGAACAAAATCTTTTAAGAAACTAAATACAATTAATGTTACGAATACGTCGTGCATTAATGCAACAATAGATCCCAAAGAATATCTCCAATCACGGAAACGAATAAAGATGTACAAGCAAATTACTATTACCGCAAACAAAGTAGCTTTGGTTGCACCTGCTTTTAAATCATCGGAAATTGTTGGCAATACGGTTTGTGATCCTTGCTTATAAGAATTTTCAAATGTATCAAAACTAGTTCCTGCAGGTAAGTATTTAGTTAATCCCTCGTATAACTTACGTTCTACTTCAGCATCAATATTATTTCCAGTTTCCTTTATTTTGTAAGAAGTAGTAATATTTACTTGATTCTTAACGTCTACTGTTTTAATAATTGGCGCTTCACCAAAAACTGTTTTTAAATCTTGGCGAATCATTTCAGGATCAACCGCTTTGTCAAATTTCACTGTATAACTTCTACCTCCTGCAAATTCAACTCCTTCATCAAAACCATGGAAGAAAGAAGCAATACCCATTACAAAGATTACTGCAGATAGCATGTAAGCATACTTTCTGTATTCAATAAACTTGAAATTGGCATGATTGAATATCTTTCTAGATATGCCTGTGAAATATTCAAAGTGTCTGTTCTTGTTAGTATACCAATCAGAAATTAAACGAGATACTAAAATTCCACAGAATAATGATAATAAGATACCAATAATTTGAGTGGTAGCAAATCCTAATACAGGGCCTAAACCAAAGTAAGCAAGGATTATTGCGGTTAATAGCGTAGTAATATGACCATCCAATACAGGAGCCAAAGAACGCTTATAGCCTTCATTAACAGCAGCAGAATAGTTTTTACCCTTGGTTAATTCTTCTTTAATACGCTCGAAGATGATTACGTTGGTATCTACAGCCATACCAATCGTTAATACAAGACCAGCAATACCTGGAGCAGTTAAAGTAAATCCTAAAGCACTTAATACACCAATAGTGAATAATAAGTTTAAGATTAATGCAATATTAGCCACCCATCCACCGGTGTTAAAGTACAATAACATTAAAGCAAAAATCACCAAGAATGAAATGCCAAAAGACAATGCACCACCTTTAATAGATTCGCTACCCAAAGTTGGCCCTACTGTTTGACTCTGAACAATTTTAGCAGGAGCAGGTAATTTACCACTCTCTAAAATTTCTGATAAATCTTGTGCTTCTTTAATGGTGTAGTTACCACTGATTTGTGAGTTACCTGTAGTAATAGGGTCATTCACATTTGGAGCTGAGTAAACAAAATTGTCTAATACAATTGCAATGGGCTTGCCCACATTTCTAGTGGTCATTTTTGCCCATATATTAGAACCAACTTTATCCATATTCATTTTAATAGCAATTCTACCGCGCTCATCATAATCTTGAGAAGCACCCGCAATACGGTCACCTTCTAATTCGGCTTGACCATTGTCTAAGGTTTTAATTGCATATAGTGTAAGAATATCTTTTGCTTTAGGATCATCTAATTCAGCTTTACCATACATGAATAACAAGTTAGAAGGGAATTTGCTTTTTACAGATTCCATTGCTAAGTAATCATTTAAAGTACCAGTGTCTTTAGATTGAATATAACCTAAGGCGGCAGGATACACCGGGCGACCATTTTCAGCTTGATAAGGTTGTGTCAACTGCATTAAACGAAGAATAGGATTCTCTGTTGCTTTGATGGCAGCCGAATCGGTCTTAGCGGCAGTTGTTTTTGAAGCCATTGAAGAAATGGTAGCTGTTTTGCTTGTATCTCCTTTTGGCTGAACTGATGCAGCTGCTTTAGTTGTATCAACAACAGTTGCAACTTTATCGGCACCAGTTAAATAATCTTGAACCGCTTTATCTGCAGCTACAATACCTGATTGAACATCTTTGTTTTCCCAAGTATACACTTCAAAAAACTGAAGATTGGCAGTAGACTGCAAATAATTTCTTACACGATCTTTATCGTTTACACCAGCTAATTCAATATTGATTCTGCCTTTTGCAGGATCAGGGTTGATATTATTTGATGATACACCAAAACGATCAATTCTAGTTCTTAGGATTCTGAAAGTATTATTGAATGCAGCTTCAGCTTGCTTTCTTAAATAGTTTTCTACTTTATCATTGGAATCTTCAATTTTTACGGCAGAAGCGCTTTTTGTAGTGAAGAAAGGTGCCAATTTTCCATCAGGACTTACCTTACTGTATTCTTCTAAGAATAAAGTAATTAAATCTGCACCACTATTGGCTTTTCTAGCTACTGCGGCATCCAACGCTTTGTTGAAATTAGCATCTTTAGTAAAGTTGCTTAAAGATTTAATTAAACCATCTAAGCCTACTTCCATGGTAACACTCATACCACCTTGTAAGTCTAGACCCAACATCAATTCTTTTTCTTTGGCACTACGATAAGTAGTTAAACCAAAAGCCAATTTGGTGTCTTTGGTACTGTCTAATAAACGAAGTAATCTTGTTTTCTTTAGGTCTTCTAAAGAATCGGTGTAAGCAGCTTGCAATTCCTTATTGCCAGGATATTGTTGTTCTGCTGTTGGGAAACGCTTTAACCACTCTGTGGCTTTCTTTTCCATTGCAGATTCATGGTTGTTTACAAACCAAGTGAATGATAACTGGT
This sequence comes from uncultured Sediminibacterium sp., assembly GCA_964612195.1. Lineage (GTDB taxonomy): Bacteria > Bacteroidota > Bacteroidia > Chitinophagales > Chitinophagaceae > Sediminibacterium. Next base: position 33,915 of record CAZTDV010000004.1, on the reverse strand, counting down.
AAAGACAAATCAATGTAAGTGCTATGGCAAAAAAACGCACTAAACCTTTCAGTTGCATATTAGTAACGGTTTACGAAGTTTTATTCCTGATTTTTTCAGGACGGCAAAGATAGGGGAATGAGCGATTAATTCACAGTAACATCAAAGTAAAGAGGGGTATTGGGCGGAATAGAGCCTCTACCTACACATGAATACGCCAAAGCAGATGGAATAATTAAACGGATACGGCCGCCTCTTTTAACCAAAGGAATGCCTATTTTCCAGCCTTCTATCACTTGATTAAGCCCAAAAGTAGCTGGTGTAGCATTGGCTTCAAATGTAACCCCATTAAGGTATTTGCCCGTATAAATGGCCGAAACAGTGGATGAAGCGTCTAAAGTAGCTCCAGTTCCCGCATTAATAATTTGATACAATAAACCGCTTGGATGCTCGGAGTAAGTAATACCATTATCTGTGCAAAATTTAACCATGGCATCTTTTTCAGCAGCAACCGCAACTGGGGTGCAGCCAGTATCTTGGGTTTTCCCACACGATAAAACAGCAAAAGTGACCAATAAACCCAAAGCAATCAGTGTTTTTTTCATTCTCAGTTTTCTTTTTAAGACGCAGAACCATTGTTTATGGCTGCATCATTGGTAGTTAATTTTTGTTTTTTAGCTAAAATTTCATGATATCGTTGATCATTCATTTCCCATTTAAACTTACGATACATAAAAGCGATAAATATAGAAATGCCTAAAATGGCCATAAAAAGCACGAATGCACTCATTTTACTATTGGCTTCCATAGTGGCACGTTTATACCAACCAGATAAAATAAAGGCAAGTACAACAACCCCAATGGCAAAGCCTGAAGAAAGGCCTAACATAAAAGTTTTTCGGCTACTTTTTTCTTTTTCACTATTTTTTTGCCAAAAGGCAAAAAATGCTTCATCGTCCATCTGCATGGCGCAAAATTAGGTCAGTTTAAGCTAAAAATCGTAGATTACTGTTACCTGTTTCTCGTATTAATTATTCCAATATGATTTTAAAAAAGATTACTGCGCCTGTTTATTTGCTTGTATTATTGATACATTGTTTTTTGCTTTGGACTGAACAGCTAGAAATGGCTCGAATAACCAAAATTCTTTTGATGCCTTTATTGCTATTGTATTTATCTGATGCATTAGCGCCTTCTCCAACAAAATTAAAACTATCAAATCGACTGGTAGCAATGGCATTTTTAGCCTCTTGGGGAGGCGATGTATTTTTATTGTATGAAGGGAATCTGTTTTTTATCGGGGGAATGCTTTGCTTTATGTTAGCACATTTTTGTTATATCATATTGTTTGTAAACATACAGCCCTTTAAAATTAATAATGCCATTTTACCCATTATAGGTGGGATTGTGGTTCTTTGTATGGGGGCCATCATTCTGAACCATTTAGCACCCAAATTGGGAGATTTATTTTTGCCTATATTGGTTTATATGATTGTAATTGCTACCATGTTTGCTAGTGCATTAATGATCTCAACAAATGCAGGAACCAAACAGCTTGGAGTGAATTATTTTGTACCAGGAGCTGCCTTATTTGTATTGTCCGATTCCGTATTGTCTTTGAATATTTTTGCCTACAAGAATGTTTTTTTAGGAGTGATTGTAATGCTTACTTATGGATTTGCGCAGTTCCTTTTGGCTAAGGGATTTAAAAACTATTTATTGACTAAACCTACTGTTTAAATTGTTTTATAAAAAAAAAGCCCCACCAAATAAATGGTGAGGCTGTATAAGTATTGTCTGCTAATCTTAGTAACCCATTCCGCCCATATCAGGAGCACCACCGTGCGCATGAGGAGCTTCAGGTTTTGGCTTATCGGCAATTACACACTCTGTTGTTAACAACATTGCAGCAATTGAAGCAGCATTCTCTAAAGCAACACGAGTTACTTTGGTAGGATCAATAACACCTGCTTTAAACAAGTTCTCGTAAACTTCTGTACGAGCATTGAAACCAAAATCACCTTTTCCTTCTTTAATTTTTTGAACCACAATAGAACCTTCAATTCCACTATTGATTACAATTTGACGTAATGGCTCTTCAATTGCTCTTTTAACAATCTGAATACCAGTCAATTCATCTTCATTAGCTCCTTTTAGCTTCTCTAGGCTTTCAACCGCACGAATATAGGCAACACCACCACCTGGTACAATACCTTCTTCAACAGCAGCTCTTGTAGCGTGTAAAGCATCGTCTACACGGTCTTTCTTTTCTTTCATTTCAACTTCAGTTGCAGCACCTACATATAGCACTGCTACACCACCGCTTAATTTAGCTAAACGCTCTTGTAATTTTTCGCGATCGTAATCTGAAGTGGTATTTTCAACCTGAGCCTTAATTTGGTTAACTCTAGCAGTGATATCTGCTTTTTTACCTTTACCACCAACAACAATAGTGTTATCCTTATCAATAGTGATAGAAGCAGCTTGTCCTAAATAAGTAAGGTCGGCATTTTCCAATTTGAAGCCTTGTTCTTCACTAATTACAGTACCTGCTGTTAGGATAGCAATATCAGTTAACATTTCTTTTCTGCGATCTCCAAAACCTGGTGCTTTAACAGCAGCAACTTTAATGGTACCACGCAATTTATTCACCACTAAAGTAGCTAATGCTTCCCCTTCTAAATCTTCAGCAATAATTACCAAAGGACGTCCGGTTTGTGCCACTTTCTCTAGGACATGTAAAATATCTTTCATAGCGCTGATCTTCTTATCGTAGATCAAGATGTATGGATTTTGCATTTCAGCTTCCATTTTTTCGCTATTGGTTACAAAGTAAGGAGAGATATAACCACGGTCAAATTGCATACCTTCAACTACATCAACTGTAGTGTCTGTGCCTTTTGCTTCTTCTACAGTAATAACACCTTCTTTTCCAACTTTAGCCATTGCAGTTGCAATTAGCTTACCAATTTCGCTATCACTGTTTGCAGAAATAGTAGCTACTTGCTCAATTTTTTTAGAATCGTTTCCTACTGCCTGAGATTGAGCTCTCAAGCTATCAACCACTTTAGCAACCGCCTTATCTATACCACGCTTTAAATCCATTGGATTTGCTCCAGCAGCAACGTTCTTCAAACCTTCGCTGATGATAGCCTGTGCAAGTACAGTTGCAGTAGTAGTTCCATCACCTGCAATATCTGCAGTTTTAGAAGCTACTTCCTTTACCATTTGTGCACCCATGTTTTCAATTGCATCTTCTAACTCAATTTCTTTTGCAACAGAAACACCATCTTTTGTTACAGAAGGTGCACCAAATTTTTTCTCAATAACCACATTACGACCTTTTGGTCCTAATGTTACTTTAACTGCGTTGGCAAGAGTGTCAACGCCTTTCTTCATTTTATTTCTAGCTTCAATATCAAAGAAAATTTGCTTAGCCATATTTGTAGTTTTACAATTTTAGAAATGATAATAATTAAAGAATCGCCAATAGATCACTTTCTCTCATGATCAACAAATCTTGACCTTCAATTTGAACCTCAGTACCAGCGTACTTGCCATACAATACAGTGTCACCTACTTTTACAGTCATTGGCTCATCTGTTTTACCTTTTCCGGCAGCAACGATTACACCACGTTGTGGCTTTTCTTTTGCAGTATCAGGGATAATGATTCCACCGGCTGTTTTTTCTTCAGCAGCAGCAGGCTTTACAAGAACTCTGTCGTGCAGAGGAGTAACGTTGATTTTCTTAGCCATACGTTATTGATTTTGGTTAGTTGTTTAAAATTTACTGTGAGTAATCTATAATTATGCCAGAGCGTCATTTCAGCCAATTTTTCAGTTAAAGGGAGTAAATGAGGAACTAAAACGCTGTTGTTGACAGAATTAGCTGGCTAACAATCGCGGGACTTGTAACAAGAGTGCCAAAATTTCACCAGAAAGAACAATTATCAAATTAAAATAAACGATAAATCCCTACCTTCGCGCTGCTCAAAAAAAGTTCTTGTTTAATGATCAGCAGAAGAAATATCCGAGTAAAAGTAATGCAGTTGCTCTATATGATTGAAGCCGCGGATTCCAAAAATACGTTTCAGCATCCCGTTCAAACACTAGAAAAACAAATGGATAAAAGCAGGGAACTTTTTGTTTACCTGATTTATTTTATTGCAGAAGTAGCCCGTTATGCAGAAACTAGCGCACAAAAAAGGGCTTCAAAAAACCTCCCTAGTAGGGCAGACCTCAATGTAAATATCAAAATTGCAGGCAACGACTTTATTTGGAATCTTCTAGAAAACAAGGGATACCAACAAAGTTTAGAAAGAGACCATCCTGAAAAAATATTGGATAAAGAACTAGTAAGCAAAGTGTATAAAGCATTATCTGAAAGTGATGCGTATCAAATTTATATCACAGAAGACAGTAGAGACAAGGGCAAAGAGAGAGAAATTATTAAATTGATATTCAGCGAGTTAATGCTTCCTAATGAGAATTTTATTTCACATATTGAAGAGCATTTTAATAACTGGGATGATGATGCAGAAATGATGGAGCAGTTGGTATTAACCTATATCCAAAAGCCCAAATCCGTTCATTTTAATGAAATCATGAGCCCAGACAAATGGGAGTTTGCTAAATCACTTTTAAATACAGCCATCGACAAAAAAGACTATTGTGCAGAATTAATCAAACCAAAGTTAAAAAACTGGGATGCAGAAAGAATTGCTCAATTAGACATGGTGTTGATGCGAATGGGTTTATGTGAATTGTTGTATTTTGACACCATTCCAACAAAAGTGACTATAAACGAATATATAGACTTAGCTAAGGAATACAGTACCGCACAAAGTGGGCAATTCGTAAATGGTATTTTAGATAATATTCACAAAGAATTGGTTGCAGAAGGTAAGATTCAGAAAGTAAGTTTCAAGTAATTCCATTTAATTTGCAAATCATTTAAACAGAGAATATATGTTATTGAACGCGTTAATTATTTTAGCTGCCGACCCAAAGCAGGGTGGAACTGTACAATTGATTATGATGGGTGCCATTATATTGGTATTCTGGTTATTCATGATTAGACCACAAGCAAAAAAAGCAAAAGAGCAAAAGAAGTTCATTGATAATTTATCAAAGGGAGACAAAATCGTTACCATTGCTGGTATTCATGGCGTGGTTAATAAAATTAATGAAGATGGCACCCTTCAGTTAGAAGTAACTCCAGGAAGCTATTTAAAGATTGAAAAATCTGCTTTGAGCATGGAGTGGACAGCTGCAATTAACAAGCCAGCACCTGAAGAGAAAAAATAAACCGACAATTGGACTGTTTAGTAGCTACCAATTAAACCTTAATTTTATATCCTGCAAGATTCAAACTTGCAGGATTTTTTTTTATGCGCAGTATAGGACTTACAGGAGGAATTGGAAGTGGCAAATCAATAGTAGCTCAAATATTTAGCACTTTGGGTATTCCTGTTTTAGACGCAGACGCTTTGGCAAAAAAAATCATGCATGAAAATGCAGCAGTGAAAGCCCAAATAATGAATGCATTTGGCGCTGAATCATACAATCTACAAGGATTAAACCGACCCTATATTGCCAATATAGTATTCAAAGACCCATTTCAACTACAAGTACTGAATTCAATTGTACATCCAGCCACTATTGAAGCAGGGAAAATATGGGCCTCGCAACAAAATGCACCATACATCATTAAAGAAGCAGCTTTATTTTTTGAATCGGGTTCTGCAGAAGGAATGGATATTATTATTGGTGTTTATGCACCCGACGCCTTACGTATCCAGCGAGTAATGCAAAGAGATAAGATTACTAGAGAAGATGTGTTAAATAGGATGAACCATCAGATTAGTCAAACTATAAAAATGAAGCTTTGCGATAAAGTAATTATCAACGATGAGCAATCATTATTGATACCACAGATTTTGAAACTACATAATGAATGGGCTACTTATTAATCAAATAACACCAACGCTTTAATTTTCCTTCAAAATCAAATGGGGTAGTGGCCTTAGTGATATCTTTAATTTGGGTTGAATGAATTGCAGCTGCATCTAATTGAAATCGCACAAAATTGGTGCTGAAATACAATTGCCCACCAGGAGTTAATGCTGCTAAAACATCGTTAATGAGTTCTGCATGATCTCTCTGAATATCTAATATATCTTTCATTCGCTTACTATTACTAAACGTAGGCGGATCCATAATCACCAAGTCGAAACTATTAGGCTGCAAGGTCTTGAGGTATTGCTTAACATCGGCATGTATAAATTGATACGCTTTTTTATCCTTAAATAAATTGATGGTCAAATTGTCTTCAGCCCAAGCCAAATAAGTTTTAGACAAATCAACCGATGTAACACTAGAAGCCCCGCCAGCAGCGGCATACACTGAAAAAGAACCAGTATAACAAAATAGATTTAATACTCTTTTATTGGCACAAGTATTCCTGACCATTTTACGTGTTATACGATGATCTAAAAATAGTCCAGTGTCTAAGTAATCAGTTAGGTTTACCAAAAATTTTAGCCCATCTTCTAAAACAGTACTATACTCTTTTTCGGTACTTATTTTTTCGTATTGCTCATCTTTATGGCTCATCCTTTTGCGCAGTTTAAAGTTCATGCGTTCAATAGGAATACCAACAATTGCTGAAATAATTTCTTTGCATTCTTCCATCCATGCATCATGTACTTCATCTTCCATGCCATGCCTTCTTAGGTATTCAGCAATATATAATTGATCTTCGTACAGCTCAATACTGAATGGGAATTCTGGTAAATCATGGTCATAAATACGGTAACATAAAATATTTTGTCTTCGGGCCAATTTACTCTTGTGCTTAAAAACTTTACTTAGCCTGTTTCTAAACATTTCTGCTTTTACCGGATCAATCATATATCCAATTTGGGATACGAAGGTACAAGCCATTTATCCATTATGTAAATTTTGAACCATCATTTCATTTATATTTATAACCTAAAGCTTGTACATGAAAAAACTCTTCCTGATGGCTTGTTTTTTGCCCCTGATTGGGCAAATTAAAGCACAACAGTATCCTGCATTATTAGAGCAACAAAACCGACTAGCTCAGTTGGCTAAGAACAACCCTAAATGGGCATCACTTCAATCTTTGGCCAAAACAGTTGGCGGGAAAGATATCTGGGTAATGACATTGGGTAGTGGTAAAACCGAAACTAAACCTGCTATTGCAGTAGTGGGTGGAGTAGAAGGCACTCATTTATTAGGCACCGAATTGGTCATTCAATTTGCAGAAAAATTATTGAAGCAAATTGACAAAGACAGTGTACAAAAACTCTTAAATGAAAACACTTATTATTTGTTTCCAAATATGAGCCCTGATGCCATGGAAACCTATTTTAGTAAACTTTCTTTTGAGCAATTGGGTAATGCCAAAAATACCGATGATGATAGAGATGGGAAAACCAATGAAGACGCTTTTGATGATTTAGACGGAAATGGGAAAATCACCATGATGCGTGTAGAAAGCCCTGTTGGAATTTATAAACTACACCCAGACGACTCAAGAGTATTAATTAAGGCAGATATTACAAAAGGAGAAAAGGGAAAATATTTATTGTTAACAGAAGGGATAGACAATGATAAAGATGGACAATTTAATGAAGATGGGGTAGGTGGAATTCACTTCAACAAGAACCTAACCTATAAGCATAAAACATTTGCAGCAGGTGCGGGAGAATTTCCTGCTAGTGAAATAGAAACAAGGGCCATTCTAGACTTTTTATACGATGCATTTAATGTGTATGCGGTGGTAAGTTTTAGTAGCATGAATAATTTGAGTGCAAATGATGATAAAGTAACAACAGTGGTAAGTGAATTATATAATAAAACATTGGGCGTAAAAGATGCTCCTAAGCCAAGTGCAGAAGGAGGAGACTTTATGAGTTGGGCTTACCAACATTATGGTCGCTTTAGTTTCAGTACACAAGGATGGTGGGTTCCCAAAGCCAAGCCAGATACAGCAAAGAAAGAAAAAGCATTTACAGTTGAAGACGCAACTGCTAATTATTTAAGGTGGAGTGCACAACAAGGGTTAAATCATTTTAATGAATGGAAAACAGTGCAACATCCTGACTATCCTGGTCAAGTTGTACAAGTAGGTGGTGTTGATCCTTTTGTAATGATGAATCCTCCATTTAAGATGGTAAATGAAATTGCCCAAAAGCACACCGACTTTCTAACCAAATTGACTTATTTAAAACCTCAAGTGGTCATTCAAAAAGTAGAAACCCAAAAATTGAGTAGTGGCTTAACCAAGATAACCATTGATGTAGCCAATACTGGCATGCTACCTACACATAGCAAGTTTGCAGACCGAAATTATTTTGTAAAAAGATTGAAAGTGGCATTACAATTAACCGACAAACAACAATTGATTGGTGGCCAAAAATTAACGCTAATCAACAATATGGAACCTCATACAATGAAACAATTCAGCTGGATTGTAAAAGGGACTGGAAGCATAACTGTTGAAACCGGATCGCCTGCAATTGGCTTAACTTCTAAAGCCATTTCGTTACAATAAAAATTCAATCATGAAAAAAATATATTCATTTTCTATAGCACTCTTATTGAGCGCAAGCTTGATTGCTCAAGAAGCCAATCAAGTTTTTAAAGCGGCTGGAACCCCTGTTAATCCTAAAGTGCAGGCCAGTTGGAATCGTTATTATGATCATGCGGGTATTACTGCACTCTGTAAAAAAATTGCGGCTGCGTATCCTGACTTGGCTAAATTAACTTCTTTAGGAAAATCTTATGCAGGTAGAGATTTATGGTGCTTAACAATTACCGATTTCAAAAAGGGTAATGAATTACAAAAGCCAGGAATGTATATTGATGGAAATATTCATTCTAATGAAATTCAAGGTGCTGAATTTGCCTTATATACCGCCTGGTATTTAACTGAGAGTTTTGGTGATACAAAATTCATTCAAGAACTATTAGAAGATAAAGTATTCTATATTGTACCAAGTATTAACCCTGATGGAAGAGATAGCTATATGCATCAACCCAATACTTCTAGTTCACCTAGATCTGGTGTAAAGCCAGTAGATAATGATGGAGATGGATTGGTAAATGAGGATTGGTATGATGATTTAGATGGCGACGGACATATTACCATGATGCGGAGAAAAAATGTAAATGGTCGTTACAAATTAGACCCACGTGATCCTAGAAATATGGTGATGGCATCGGCAGACGAACAAGGGGATTATGAACTCCTTGGAATGGAGGGTATAGACAATGATGGTGATGGTAGAGTGAATGAAGATGGCTATGCTTTTGAATATGACCCTAATAGAGATTGGGGTTGGGGATGGCAACCAAATTATATTCAGAATGGTGCATATAAATATCCTTTCTCTATACCTGAGAATAGAGCGGTGATGGAATTTGTAATGAAACATCCCAATATTGCTGCTGCACAATCGTATCATAATGCAGGAGGAATGATATTAAGAGGGCCTGGAGCATCTGCTGATGTTACTACTTATAATTCACAAGACGTAGCTATATATGATGCAATTGCAAAAAAAGGAGAGGAATTGATGCCAGGTTATAAATACTTGGTTGTATATAAAGATCTGTATTCGGCCTATGGAGGAGAATTGGATTGGTTTTATGCGGGAAGAGGAATTTATACCTATTCCAACGAGTTGTGGACGCCGTATTTAATGTTCATGAAAGAGAGCACTAGAAGCCCTTTTGACAATAGCTCTTATAATTTTGATAAGTACTTACTATTTAAAGATGGATTTGTTGATTGGAAAGAATACGATCATCCTCAATATGGTAAAGTAGAAATTGGTGGATTTAAAAAGAACTTTGGCAGAGCTCATCCAGGATTTTTATTAGAGTCTGATGCACACAGAAATATGGCTTTCAGTATTTATCATAGCTATCATACCCCTAAATTATCTGTTTCAGAAATCAAAGAAAAAGATTTAGGTGGTGGTTTAACTGAACTTACAGCGGTGATTGCTAATGAAAGATTAATGCCAACTCATAGCAGTCAAGATGTGAAAAACAAAATTGAAAGCCCTGATTATATTACGTTAAACACTTCTGCTAAAATAGTAGCTGGAATGATTATGACAGATAAAGATTTAAATCTTTCAAAAATTCAAAAAAATAATCCAGGCACCATTGAAGTGGAGAATATACCAGGATTGGGCACTGTTACCGTAAAGTGGATTGTAGAAGGGAAGGGGAAATTCTCAGTAAGTGTAGACAGTAAGAAAGGAGGCATTGCTAGCGCAACAAAATAGACATTCATTTAAAATATACCTCACCAATAAAATTAAAGGCTGGTACTTAATAAGTGCCAGCCTTTTTCTATTTAATTTAATCTACTATTTAAGTTTACTAAGCGCAGATGCAATTCTTTCCCAAGCTTTTTCAATATTAGTCATACTATTGGCGAAAGAAAATCGGACACATTTGGGTTCTCCAAATGCATCGCCCATCACTGAACTCACATGGGCGGTATTTAATAAATACATGCTAAAGTCTGCTGCATTTTTGATTGTTTCAGTACCACTCGATTTCCCATAATAATAGCTTACATCAGGAAATACATAGAATGCACCTTCGGGTGCGAAGCACTTGAAACCTGGTATGGCATTAACCAATTCCAAGGTTTTAGTTCTTCTTCTTGTAAACTCTTCTGTCATTTCTAAAGAAGGTCTTAAATCGCCAGTAAGTGCAGCTACTGCAGCTTTTTGTGCAATAGAACAAGTGCCACTAGTGAACTGTCCTTGTAATTTCTCACAAGCTTTTGAGATGGTTGAATTAGCAGCTATATAACCTAGGCGCCATCCAGTCATGGCAAATCCCTTACTCAATCCATTAATAATGACTACTCGATCTTTTATGCTATCAAATTGTGCTATACTTTCGTGTTTTCCCATGAAATTGATGTACTCATAAATTTCATCAGAAAGAATAGTAATTTCAGGGTGCTTTTCAAATACTTTTACTAAGGCAGCTAATTCATCTTTACTATACACTGCACCTGAAGGGTTACAGGGTGAAGAAAACATAAAGACTTTAGTCTTTGGCGTTATAGCAGCTTCTAATTCTGCTGCTGTTGTTTTGAATTTATTTTCAACAGTAGTTCTAATTTCAACCACTTTACCTCGAGCAATCTTTACTAATTCAGAGTAGGTAACCCAATAAGGAGTGGGTATAATCACTTCGTCACCTTCATCAACTAATGCCAAAATTGAATTAGCTAAACTTTGTTTTGCACCCGTAGAAACCACAATATGTTCTGGTTTATAATCAAGATTATTGTCGCGTTTTAATTTAGTACAAACCGCTTCCCTTAAATCTAAAAAACCAGGAACTGGGGTATAATGACTCCAATTATCATTAATTGCTTTAATAGCTGCATCTTTAATATGTTGTGGCGTATCAAAATCGGGCTCACCCAAACTAAGATCAATCACATCAATTCCTTGGGCTCGTAATTCACGACCCATTTTAGCCATTTTGAGTGTTTCAGGCTCACTAAATCTGTTCAATAAAGAAGACAATTCCATTCAGAAAAATTTAAGTCGACAATTTACTTAATTATAGGCAATTTGCCCTTGCGTTGCAATTCTTGTTGATAAATGGCAATCCCCAGATCTCGCATAAAAGGAAATCCAATTGAGTCATATTCATATTTATCATCATTGTAAATGCCGTCTGAATTACAAGATATAACCGCACTGAGCATGAATTCAATATTGTTTGCAGTATCTGTTATGTAAGCAATATCTAATAGAAATCCATATGCATCACCTACTTTATTAAAAATTTTTACATTAGGGTACAGGGTTTTTCTTTCTGAACCTTGCAACAAAAATTTACAGTAGGTATCATAATAATAACTTGAATCATAAGAAGGAGATACAGATTCTCGTGGATATATGCTCATGTATTTTTTAACAAAAGCATAATCGTCTTCGGTTAAGTTAAAACGTTTTTTTCGAGGAAATTGGTCAGGAAAAATAACTGATTGCAAAATATGGTGTAGATCTTGTAAATAGATTCTGTTCTTATTTAAAAAAGAAAAAGGCTCATTTACTATTTTTCCCCCTTTCATATAACCCTTACCCAGCAACACATCAGTAGCTTCGAACACTGCATTACTTTTTATGGCGGGCTGTTCATAAATTAAGTTTCCAGCAGTGTCATAAAATTTGACAGGGTTTGTGATGGCTTGTTGCTCTACCGTTCGATTTACTTGTAGCCTATGACGTATAATTACATCAGGATAACCTTTCTCTTTTAATTTACGCTGAATATATTCTTGACCTAAGAATTCATACAAACGATTGAACGCATCATTATCACTCACTAAGAAAATTTGTTTGATGTAATTTTCAATAGTTGGCGCTCCATCATTTGCATTTGGTTGATTATAAACATGGTCTTGCGCAGCTGTTGCACTATCGGTAATCATAATGCTATTTCGAGTAAGCCCTTTAATACCCAGTTCATTAATTTTTTCCAATGCTAATAATGCAATTGGCATCTTAACCGTGCTGGCAGGGTAGAAATATTCTTGACTATTTAATCGATAACTAAACTCTTTAAATGAGGGCTTATTTCTTTTGTTTCGGTTGATTTGTGTGTAAATAATTTGTACCCTAAAGCTATCCGGATTATTAGTAATTCTACTAAAAAATTGTGGATTGTTTTGAAGTGCCTGATGAAGGGGAGACTGCGAGTTGAGTAATTGCCCATTTGCCATAATAGTAAAAGAACAAATTAGGGTTATAAAAAAGAGATGCTTCATTTACCAAACTTAATGAAAATTGATAATTAACTTTGCCAAATGCCACATGAAGCAATTTCCGTATTTGATATGTTTAAAATAGGGGTAGGGCCTTCTAGTTCACATACACTTGGACCATGGCGGGCCGCTCTTCGCTGTTTGGATAACTTAAGTAAGCAATATCCTTTAGCTACAGTTAAAGCAGTAACTGTGCTCTTATATGGCTCACTAGCTAAGACAGGGAAGGGGCATGGCACTGATATAGCTGTGTTAATGGGCTTAATGAAAGAGGATCCTGTAACGATTGATGTAAACAGCATTAATCCGAAAATAGCCGAAATTAAATCAAGCCATTCTTTATTATTAGGAGGTGAACATGCCATCCCATTTGAATTTAAAGAAGACCTGGTATTCTTAACCAATGAATCACTGCCTTTTCACCCAAATGGGTTGAGTTTTTTAATTACACTTAACAACGGTGAGCAATTCAGCGAAACTTATTTTTCAATAGGGGGCGGTTTTGTAGTGAAAGAAGGAGAGTCTTCAGCTGGCAATAAAGAAAGTGTAGAGCTTCCATTCCCAACAAACAATGCCGCTGATATTTTGCATTGGTGTAGAAAAACAGGGATGGCCATTCACGAAATGGTGCTAGAAAATGAAACTACTTGGCTATCAGAAGCAGAGACTAAGAAAGGAGTATTGGCTATTTGGTATGCCATGCGCGATTGTACCTATAGAGGTTGCCATTCAAAGGGAGAATTACCAGGCGGATTACAGGTAAGAAGAAGAGCATTTGAATTAAATAAAAAGCTCATTAATAAACAGCCTTATAATAATTACGAAGAGTGGTTAGCAGCCATTCGAAAAGGGGGAAATTCTTTCAATTATATTTTAGATTGGGTAAGCTGTTTTGCTTTGGCTGTAAATGAAGAAAACGCTTCATTTGGTAGAGTTGTTACTGCACCAACCAATGGTGCTGCAGGTGTTATTCCTGCCGTATTGCAGTATTATATTGCTTTTTGTGAAGGTGGAACGGAAGATAAAATCATTCAATTTTTATTAACGGCATCTGAAATAGGATCTATTTTTAAAAAGGGAGCCACTATTTCAGCAGCAATGGGTGGCTGTCAGGCAGAAATAGGCGTATCATCTGCTATGGCTGCAGGCGCACTTACTGAATGCATGGGGGGTACACAACAACAAGCATTAATGGCTGCTGAAATTGCGATGGAGCACCACTTAGGATTAACCTGCGACCCAATTGGCGGTTTAGTTCAGATTCCATGTATAGAAAGGAATACCATGGGTGCTATCAAAGCTATTACTGCTTCGCAATTGGCTTTACAGAGCACGCCAGACTTTGCATTGGTTAGTCTTGATAAAGTAATTGCTACTATGTGGACTACAGCATTAGACATGAATAGTAAATATAAGGAAACAGCCGATGGAGGCCTTGCAATTCAAGTTCCGTTAGGATTAAGTGAGTGTTAAATTAAAACAATTGTTTCAAGTGTAATATTTATTGACAGTTTGCTACCAATAAAATTATAGAACAATAAAATCTAGATTTTATGGTAAAAAATGAAACCAACAAAGCGCAACAGTTCATAAAAGTAGGTTATGCTTTATTTGTAGTACTGGCCGTTTATCATTTACTCATCAATAAAAACGTAATTGATTGTGCTATAAACTTAGGGATTGCCCTAGTTTTTGATCCATTTGATCAACAGGTTAGTTGGAGTAATAGACCAAAGTGGCAAAGAACTTGGTTAATAGTACATGTGTTGATAGCGGCTACTGTGCTTATATTTGGGCTACTTAATAAATAAAATGAAACCAATCTCTATACGCCCGTTTATTGGTGCAAAGAATGTTTTTTACACGATCCTTCGGGCATACTCTGGCATTTCGGAGAATTTATTGTAAAATAAATAATCGAAAAAAGTGAATTAAACAGCCTCTAATGTCACTTCGCTATAATCTTTGATTTCATTGTATAAAGTACCACGCTCTACAGGTTGACGACGCACTTGTTTAATTAATTGAACAAGATCAGTTGTGCTCATGGTAGGCGTTTGTTCTTCACTACCTGCCATTGCATATATTTTAGTAGTATCGTCTATAGTGCCATCAATATCGTTCACGCCAAATGACAATGTTAGTTGGGCATTCTTTCTTCCCAACATTGGCCAATAAGCTTTTATATGGTTGAAGTTGTCTAAATACAATCTGGATACTGCATACATTTTCATGTCTTCTACAATGGTACTTTCTGCAACATTGCTCATATCATTGTCTTTGTTGCGAAACTTGAGCGGAATAAAAGTATTGAATCCTCCTGTTTCATCTTGTAGGCTGCGCAAACGATCCATATGATGAATGCGATGCCAATAAGATTCAATATGACCATAGAGTAGGGTAGCATTACTGTGCATGCCTAATTCATGTGCAGCTTTGTGAATAGCCAACCATCCATCTGCATCCACTTTATCCTCACAGATTTTTTTGCGAATATCAGGATGAAAAATTTCAGCACCTCCACCAGGTAATGAATCTAACCCAGCTTCATGCGCTAACCGCATACCTTCTTCCACAGAAACTTTGGCTTTCCTAAACATATAATCTAACTCAACAGGGGTAAATGCTTTGATATGTAATTCAGGACGATGAGCTTTAATAGTGCGCAATAATTCTAAAAAGAAATCCATATTCATTTTAGGATGTACTCCACCCACTATATGTACTTCAGTAACAGGTTTTCCATCATAACTTTTAACAATATGCATCATCTGATCGATGCTTAATTCCCAACCTTCCTCACGGTGTGCATATAGTTTTGAATAAGAGCAGAAAGCACATGAGAACACACAAACATTTGTTGGCTCAATATGAAAATTTCTATTGAAATAAGTTTTATTGCCATGCTTTTGTTCTCTTACCCAATTGGCAAGTGCTCCCACATAGGAAAGGGAAGCATTTTCAAACAATGCAACGCCCTCCTCAAAACTGATGCGTTCTTTGTTAATTATTTTATATCCGATGGATTGTAATTGTTGATTTTTCTCAGCGTCTACCAATACCTTAACTGCTTCTTTATGCATGGCTCCAAATTTTGTGCAAATTTACGCCATTAAAACATCAGAATGCCTGCAATTGTTGCAGATAAATAAGAAGCAAGGGTTCCGCATAATAGTGCTCTTAATCCCAACTTAGCTAAATCTGCCCTGCGGGTAGGAGCTAATTCTCCAATACCACCAATTTGCATACCAACACTACTAAAATTAGCAAATCCGCAAATGGCAATACTAACAATCAACAACCCCTTTTCAGATACAATAGGAATCGTTTTTGTGGTTAAATTATTAAACGCCACAAACTCATTAATAGTCAATTTTTGACCCAATAAAGAAGCTGCATTGGCAATATCCACCTGTGGTACACCCATGGCCCATGTCATTGGATAGAAAATCTTACTGAAAATTACATCTAAGGTTACTCCAGGAATAATTAATCCAATGCAATAATTAATTAAAGCAATCAATGCAATGAATCCAATTAGCATAGCAATTACATTCAAGGCAATCTTCATCCCATCACTTGCGCCATGAGAAATGGCATCAATAATATTGCTGTATGGGCTTTTTACTTCCAACTTCACTTTGCCCATTGTTTGAGATTCTTCCGTTTCTGGAAATACAATTTTAGAAATTACCAATGCGCCTGGCGCAGCCATTAAACTAGCGGTAAGCAAGTATTCTGCTTTAGCACCCATATTGGCATAAACAATCAAAATTCCACCCGCTATACAAGCCAAACTTCCGCTCATACTCGCGAGTAATTCGCTCTTGGTCATGGTACTTAAATAGGGGCGTATCATTACCTGGGCTTCTACTTGACCAACAAAAGCCGAAGCAACATTACTGAGTGCTTCGGCTCCGCTTACGCGCATGATAAAGTTCATGGCTTTGGCAATAACAGATACAATGAACTGCATTACCCCAAAATGATATAGAATGGCTACCAATACACAAACCAAAATAATGGTTGCGGTAACACTAAATGCAAATACAAATCCACCCTGACTAAAATTCTTCACTCCATCTGGAGCATTAACCATAATGCCACTATAAACAAAAGCAACACCTTCTCTAGCAAACCTTTCAATCTTTTCCATTCCATGACCCAGCAATTGAAAAAAGCGGGTAACAGGGGGAACTTTTAGCACCATTACTGCAATAAAGATCTGCAATAATATTCCGCTAAAAACCAGTCTGTAGTTAATTCTTCGCTTGTTATTAGAAAACAAAAATGCAATGCCCAGTATCAGTACAATCCCAATAATTCCTTGAAACCTTTCCATATACAATCAGTTGGTAATAGATTAGGTTTGAAAGATACGGAATCACTACATGTGTGCTTGAATTTTTTTGTCTAAAACAGATTTTGGAACAGCTCCAATTTGTTTGTCTACAATTTGTCCGCCTTTAATAAATAGAATAGCAGGGATAGAAGTTATACCGTAGTTCACACTCAAATTTGGATTATGATCTACATTTACTTTTCCTACATTTATTTTACCGTCGTATTCCTTAGAAAGTTCTTCAATAACTGGTCCTATTGCTCTACATGGTCCACACCATTCTGCCCAGAAATCTACTACAGTCAATTTATCGCTGTCCAATACGTTTGCTTGGAAATTCGCGTCTGTTAATTCTAATGCCATATTTATTGTTTTATACGTTTGATTTAATCAAATTTACTACCAAAGCATAGGAACTGCTCATTTGACTTTTCCACCGATGTGACTAGTTTGTTTTGGCCGATTTCTCTGCCATTGGGACAGTTAATCTTCCTTTTTTCGCATTGGGTACCACTTAAAATAAGTAACTGAACGCCAAAACCATTCAATGGGTCCATATTGATAATGTTTTAGCCACCACTTACTCAGCATGACTTGTATCGCAAAAAAAGCAATCCCAATAATCCAGTTTAGCCATGGGGCTGTTTTGCCGGTTAATCCCAAACCAACGCCAAAAAATAATAGAAGACCAAATAAAGTTTGAGTTAAATAGCTGGTTAAGGCCATTTTGCCTATAGCTGCAAACCAGCCACTTATTGTTTTCCAACTCTTCTTGTTTAGAAGAATACTAAAGCCAGTAATGTATACGATTACTAATACTGCATTAAAAGAATCATACAAAATGTTAAACAGAAACCCAACCATTCGGTTTTCTTGCCAACCCAACTTAAAGAGTTCATTACTTAAAATAATACCTAATCCTGTAACCAACAAAGCCAAACAAACCCAAAGTCCTTTTTTCATAATTGCTTTTAATTTTGGAAGCGAATCGTTGATATTGTTAAGCCAATTTAATCGACCCAAATACATACCCAATAAAAAAAAGCCAAAAGTGATATAAATCCTTCCGCTATTGAATTGAAAATCAAACTTAGTATCTACATTTTTCAAATTATCTACCCAAATATTCACCCAACTATTGCCCTTAACTATTGCGTAAAAAGCTTTCGCATCTTGATCATATTGATTGGAAGGCAAAGCCTTAGGGGCATTCCCCACAGGTTGTAGAAGATGCACTAGTTCAATCAATTTATGGGGAATATTGAATGCAAAGAGGATTCCTATGATAAGCACCCAACGATTCGACCATTTTCTGGTAAGCAATAATAGTAAACCAAGGGGAGCATAAATAGATAAAATATCTCCACGCCAAAATGCATGGTGTATTAAACCAATCAACCCCATGACCAGAATGCGCCATGCAAAACGCCAAACAAAATCTTGGCTTTTTAGAGCCATGCTATTCATCTGTAGATAAAAACTCAACCCAAATAAACATGAAAAGAATGCAAAAAACTTTCCGGAGATCAATATATCATTCAAAATGCTTACAATCTGACTTCCAATTCCATTAAACTTTCCATAGAGTTCCCCAGGCAATGGCCCTGCATTGTACCAATATACCATATGTGCCAATAGAATACCTAACAATGCCATGCCGCGCAATGCGTCAACTGTTTGAATTCTTTGTGGACTTGATAAATTTTGCATTTGCCTTGATTTACTTAAAATAAAGGCAATGTTTTAAGCTTTCCAAGTAGATTTAGGATGAGCGCAAAAATTCAAGGTTGATTGCATTGAAATTGGCAATCCTTATCCTACAAGACCCACTTTAACCTCCACATCAAGGTTATTCATAAGGTATTCTGCCATTTCCTCATTCATTTGGAATCCACGCTCAATAGTATACATGCTGATCTTCAAGTTCTCTTTGGGCTCCATGATATTTATCCTTAGCGTACTCTTACCTGGATAGGTCTTCAAATTGTTTTCAATAAACCCTACCATTGCTGGCGTTACTGCAGAAGGATGCATATTAATTTCAACAGATCGGGTTAGTTGTTGCTTTACTGTTTCAAGTAAAGACATACTACTGATTTTGAATTCAAATAAATTGGGTTGATTGTAGCGGTTTCTAAAGTATCCATTCAACAAAATGTTCTGGCCTTTTTCTAAATAGTCCTTGTATTTAATATAATCTTCGCTCCATAACATGTATTCGGTTTTGCCGCTGTAATCTTCAATTACAAATGACCCGAAATTTTTTCCGGTCTTGGTCATTCGATGTTGTACATCGGTTACCAATCCGGCAACTCTATACATTTTACCCAAACTAGCCCCTTCCACTAAAGCATCTTTTATTTCATTAAAGTCGGCAATATTGGTAATTTCATAATGCTTTAATTCGAACCTGAAATGGTCTAATGGATGCCCACTCATAAACATACCAGTAACTTCTTTCTCATAATTCAATAGCTCGGTTAAAGTCCAAGGCTCACATGGAGCAATCTTAGGCTTTGGCACATGCATGGCCCCAGGCAAATCTCCAAAAAGGGTATTGGTGGTGCCCGAACTTAAGCTCTGTTGCACTTGACCATAATTCACAATTTTTTCTAAGCCATTTACCCTTTCTCCATCAACCGTATGAAAATATTGCGCCCGATGCAAAGCGGGGAAGCAATCAAATGCTCCTGAATACACCAAACTTTCTAAAGATTTTTTATTGACCGACTTCTGCAATACTCGTTGAACAAAATCAAAAATATCTACATAAGGGCCATTCTTTTGGCGTTCTGAAATAATAGATTCAATGGCCATTTCACCAACGCCTTTTAATCCGCCCAAACCAAACCTGATTTCGCCCTTAGCGTTCACTGCAAAACCTTTTAATGATTCATTGATATCAGGTCCAAGCACATTAATACCCATCCTTTTACATTCTTCCATAAAGAAAGTGATCTTCTCGATATTGCCTTGGTGATTCAATACTGCAGACATGTATTCACCTGGGTAATGGGCTTTTAAATAGGCTGTTTGGTAAGCCACAAAAGCATAACAAGTAGAGTGAGACTTATTAAATGCATATTGCGCAAATGCCTCCCAATCGGTCCAAATTTTTTCGAGCTTATCTGCTGGATGTCCCTTGGAAGTTGCGCCAGCAATAAATTGTGCTTTCATTTTATCGAGCACCGATTTTTGCTTTTTACCCATTGCTTTACGCAATACGTCTGCATCGCCTTTAGAGAAACCAGCTAAGCTTTGACTTAGCAACATCACTTGTTCTTGATATACAGTAATACCATAGGTATCGCTGAGGTATTCTTTAGTTTCTTCTATATCATAACTGATGGCTTCTCTACCATGTTTTCGCGCAATAAAGTTGGGAATATATGCAATAGGACCTGGTCTATACAATGCGTTCATTGCAATCAGGTCGTTGAAATGGTCGGGCTTTAGTTCACGCAAATATTTCTGCATACCCACGCTCTCAAACTGAAAAGTACCATTGGTTTGGCCACTTTGATACAATTGAAAAGTTTTTTCATCATCCAATGGGATTGTGTCTAAATCGATGGTTACGCCATGATTTAATTTGATTAATTCCAGCGCAGTTTTTAATATGGAAAGGGTTTTCAAACCCAAAAAGTCCATCTTAATTACGCCCGCATCTTCAATAATACTTCCTTCAATTTGGGTAACCCATAAGTCTGAATCTTTTGCTGTAGCAACGGGTATTAAATCGGTTAAATCTCTTGGTGCTATAATGATTCCAGCTGCATGTATACCTGTATTGCGTACAGAACCCTCTAATCGTTCCGCTTCTCTAAGTACTTGAGCACGAATATCAGATCCTTTATAAATTTCTCTGAGCTTCTTTACATTATCAATATCTTCTTGTTGGTATCCTTCTTTTTCTTCTAATGATTTAGGCCCTTCTTTAATAGTAAGCGGGGCTTTTAAAACGCGTCCTAATTCGGTTCCAGGTTTATCAGGTACTAGCTTGGCCAACATATTACTTTCTGCCAATGGTAAATCTAGCACACGCGCAACGTCTTTAATACTCATTTTCGCGGCCATTGTACCATAAGTAACAATTTGTGCTACCTGACTTTTACCATATTTTTGAACTACATAATCAATTACTTTTTGACGTCCTTCGTCGTCAAAGTCTGTATCAATATCGGGCATGCTCTTACGATCCGGATTCAAGAAACGCTCGAATAGTAAATTGTATTTAATAGGATCAATATTGGTAATTCCAATACAGAAAGCTACAACAGATCCAGCAGCAGAGCCTCTACCTGGGCCAATGAAAACTCCCATGTCTCTTCCCGCTTTAATAAAATCACTTACAATTAAAAAGTATCCTGCAAAACCCATGGTTTTGATGGTGAACAACTCAAAGTCTATTCTCTCTTGAACTTCAGGAGTAATTTCGTTGTATCGTTGTTTAGCCCCTTCGTAAGTTAAGTGCTTTAATAATTCCCATTGATTCAAATTGGCATCTGTGTGTATTTGAAATTCTTTGGGTATTGGGAAAGCGGGGAGGAGTATATCTTTTTTTAAATTAAGTACTTCTACTTTGTCTACAATGCGATTGGTATTATCTAAAGACTCCGGTATATCATGAAATAGCTTAGCCATTTCTTCTTGCGTCTTAAAATAAAATTGATCATTGGGAAATTTAAAGCGACGATTTTTAATTTGAACTTCATCGTTTACAAAATCATCAAAACCTGGAGTGCTTTGTTTTTCTCCTGTATTAATACACAATAAAATATCGTGTGCATTGGCATCGTCTTGGTCTACATAATGACTGTCATTGGTTGCAATAACAGGCACATTGTATTTCTTGGAAAACTTGAGCAGCGTGTTATTAATAATTTCCTGCTCTTTTATATCATGCCTTTGTATTTCAATATAATAATCTTCTCCAAATAAATCTAACCACCATTTGAATTCCTGTTCTGCTTTCTCTTCGCCTTGGTGCAATATTGTTTGAGGTACGTAGGCTCCAATACAACATGTAGTGGCTATTAATCCTTCATGATATTGTTCTATTAACTCTTTATCTATTCTAGGATATTTACTATACATCCCTTCAATATATCCTAGTGAAGTAAGTTTTACTAAGTTTTGATAACCAATTGCATTCTTAGCCAATAATACTTGATGGTATCGATTGTCTTTAGATTCTTTTGTAAAAGTTTTAATATGACGGTCTTTTACCACATAAAACTCGCAACCAACTATGGGTTTAACAACTGGCTCCAGAATGTCTTTTCCATTAGCGTCTTTGCCAACTACTTTGGTATTTTTCCATGCCTGACTTACAAAATCGAAAGCGCCAAACATATTACCATGATCGGTAATTGCTAAAGCAGGCATATGATTAGCCGCTGCTTTTTTGTATAACTCATCTATGGGTGCTGCACCATCTAATAAAGAATACTGGGTATGAACATGTAAATGAGAAAACTGCGGCATAAATCAAAAATAGTCTTCAAAGTTCGGGCATTGATTAACCATAACAAAGTGACAATTTTCCACATTAGCATAAAGAAGCTAAATTGCAGGCCATATGAGTAGTAAATCATATATCAATTTATTTTTGTTAATGCTTGCAATAAGCAGTTGTAATACCGTTCGAAAGATGGTGAACAAAGATCAATCGGCTAATAAACCGGTTACAAAAGTGTATTCCAATGAAAAAAGGGAGTTCATCAATGGAATTGAAGTTACATTAGGAACAGTCACAACCACTAAACATAAAACCAGTAGCACAGCAACCACTGCTAAAAAGAAAGCAACCGGTAATGGCAGCAATCCACCCTCTAAGGCTGAACTTGAAAAAGCAAATTGGTTGCAAATAAAATATGCCATCGTCATGGATATGCCTGCAGAGGAATTGACGAATATTCCTTTGTTAGAATTAATGGACAAATGGTGGGGAACACGTTATTGTATTGGAGGTATTACAATGAATTGTATTGACTGCTCTGCGTTTACTCAAGTAATTATGAAAGAGGTATACAATGTACAATTACCTCGTACGGCTCAGGAGCAATTTAATATCATGCAGCCCATTGCAATTGATGAATTACAAGAAGGAGACCTAATATTCTTTAATACGGGCGGAAGAGGAATTTCTCATGTAGGCATTTATATACAAAACAATAAATTTCTTCATGCTTCTACCTCTCAAGGAGTAACTATTACCGACTTAAGCGATAAATATTGGAATCCCAAATTCAGGGGTGGGGGAAGAATGCGTTAATTATTTTTTGAAACGTAACATGAAATTGTGGTAAAGCTGTCCTGCATCTGGAGTTAGCTTTAATTTAAATATGGCCAAAACCATTAACCCTGAGAACAAAATACTTCTTAGTATTATGCCGGCCCATCCATGCATATGTTGAAAAATTAAATAACTGATGGCAAATGCCCCAATTGACACACTAATTGCCAATATTGTTTTTATATCGAATGGTTGCATTTTAAATTTTCTTCGCAAAAATTCAAAGCGAATAAAATTGTATAAGCTGTAGGCGAATAACTCTGCAAAAGCTGATCCAATAATGCCATAGTGCATAATTAAATAATAAGTAAGCGGTAATCTAAAAGCCAAAAGAATTACGCCACTTATAAAATCGAAACGCCAATAAGTGGACGTATTGATTACCATCGCGTTCAAGCCAGTTCCTGCATCAATAATCCGCACCATTCCTAAAATAAAAATGGTGCCTAAACCAGCTTCGTACTCTTTTTGAATATGTAAAACACGCATTCCATCTGCAACGTTTAACCAAAGATTTCCAAAGATGAACAAAGCCATGATTAATAAATTAATACAAGAGCGTTTGTAAATTCTTTTGATTTCATTAAGGTCTTTATCTTTCCATGCACGTGAAAGTACCCCTGCAGAAATTGCTTGTATACTGCGTTGTGGCACTTGAATTAAATTGGCTGCATATTGAGCCAATCCAAAAACACCCACAACGGCCAACCCTTGAAATTTAGCAATGATAAAACTATCAATAGTTGCTGCAATAGAAGCTATCACTGTACCGCTATAAATTAACACCTGCATCCCCAACATCTTCTTCCAGAATTTTTTGGTGACCTTACTGATTGTAGTAGGGAAATGCAATTGTTGGGTTGCGTACAAATAGGTGGCGAGAATTACAAAAATCAATAAATATAAAAATGCAAAAAAGAAGATAAAAGATTCAAAGGGAATTAACTTAAAATAATACAATGCTATTAACACACTAGTGAATATCCTTAAACCTGTCTCCTTTAAAAAATTAGAGAATACTGTTTTTTGTAATGCCCAACAAAATCCCTCTAACACAGAAAAAAATAACATTCCCAAGGCAAAGGGAAACATTAAATAATAATAATCTACAATCAGCTTTGACTTTTCATAAAACTGGGCTTCAAATACTGGTCTAAAATACCATCCTGCCAATAAAACTAAAATGAATCCAAGCAATGCTGCTAGCATGCCCCAAGTCATTAAATCGATTTTGTGCTTTTCTAAATTGTCTTTATAATAAGGATAAAATTTATAGATAACTGGAATTACGCCCAATGCTCCAAACGCATACATATTCTGGGCAAAATCAAAAAATATTCGGGTAAGCGCAAACTGCTCTAAAGTAAATGAACCATCCTTTGTATAAATATACATATTGATGGCGCCTATAAAGAATCCTATATAGACTAATAAACTAGAGATAATTGTTTGCTTCCGAATGGTTCCCATGCGCACTAATTCATTTTAATCTGTACTTCTTTTCTACCGTTAATGCTGATGTAAAAATAGTTCTCTAAACTTTCCAATTGCAAATTAGCTGCTTGAGATGATGTTAATCTTAGTGTTTGCCATGTTTTCACTTTTGGTTTTAAAACTAAAAATCCATTGGTTGTTTTCACTTGCAAAGGCATTTCAAAATTGTTGACTGCATTTGAATACCTATAACTAAGGGTTCTGCCATCTGCAGATAATTTATAATCAAAAGAAGGAACTAGGGTAGTAGTAAGGTATTGAGTAAATATTCCTTTAACCGAATAGCCTGCGTACAATGAGATTTCTTTTTCTATCATTGGTGTTGTAACAATTTGATGATAGAATTTTTTATTGAGGTGGCGCAACAACTGTCTGAATTTTTCATCGTTGTTCATAGACATTCTAATACTATGTAACATTGCGGATGCCTTTGGATACATATCTCCACTTCCAGTATTGTGAACATTATACCTACCAAGTATTGGTTTGTCGTTGCGGATATTTTTCCTTGCTCCTTTATTGTAGGCTGAACCGGCTTCTTTACCACTTAACCACTGGGTAAATAAGGTTTCCGAATAATTGGTAAAACCCTCATGAATCCACATATCGGCAATATCTTTTGAAGTGATATTATTCCCAAACCACTCATGGCCACTTTCGTGTACAATAATAAAGTCCCACTTTAATCCAAATCCTGTTCCAGACAAATCTCTTCCTAAATAGCCATTCATGTATTTATTTCCATAAGCCACATTGCTCTGGTGTTCCATGCCTAAATAAGGCACTTCCACTAATTTAAATCCATCTTTATAAAAAGGATATTTCCCAAACCAATGTTCAAAACATTCCAACATTGGTTTTACTTGCGCAAATTGTTTTTCTGCACCCAGCTTATTTTGTGGCAACACATAATAATCTAAACTCAATTTACCTGCTTCTCCATTATACTCATCGTGCATATGTATGTATTTCCCAATATTCATACTCACGCTGTAATTATTAATAGGTTCATTTACTTGCCATATCCAAGATTTAGTAGCATCATCATGCTGTACTGTATTAATTAATCTTCCATTAGATACATTCATTAGCGTATCAGGTACCCGAACTGAAATAGTAATCCCATTTTCAGGTTCATCATATTGATGGTCTTTACATGGCCACCATACACTCGCACCTAAACCCTGACAAGATGTAGCAACAAATGGGTTTCCTAATTCATCTTTTGTCCAGCTTATACCTCCATCCCATGGGGCTCTAATGGCGGCTCTAGGAACACCTTGATAATGAACCTGCACCAATCCCTCCATATTAACTTGTATATTTTTAGGCATATTCACCATAGCTACATTGCCTTCTCTGGTAAAGCTTAAAGGCTGCTTAGTTTTGCCAATAAAAAGTATACTATCTATCACCAATGGTTGCTGTAAATCAATCTGCATGCGTTTCGCTTTGGTTAAAACTTTGAAACGTATGCTAACAGAGCCTTTTATGGTTTTATCAACCAAATTTGGGCGAACTTGAATATCATAGTGCAATAAATTCCACCAAGCTCTTTCTGGGGTTATAGCACCCCTTAAAGTATCAGCTTTGGTAAATAGTGTGGTAGTTGCTTTTTGTGCCAACAGAGATAATGGCAGGAAAAGCAATAGACATATCTTTAGCAAAGGTTTTTTATTCATTTGCTAAATGTAGCATATTCATCAAAAGAAAGTTTATTGCTTCTTTAATTTGTCTTTAAACACTTTTTCAAATTTTTCTAGTTTCGGGGCAATGACAAAACGACAATAACCCTGGTTTTGGTTATTGTTGTAATAATTCTGGTGATAATTTTCGGCAGGATAAAAATTCTTGAATGGTTCTATGATAGTTACAATTGGTTTTGCCCATGCACCACTTTTATCCAATGCAGCTTTGTATTTTTCGGCTTTTTGCTTTTGTTCGGAATTATGGTAATAAATGGCCGAGCGATACTGTGGTCCAATATCGTTTCCTTGTTGATCCATGGTTGTTGGATCATGGGTTTTCCAAAAAACTTCCAACAATTCATCGTAACTAATTTCTTTTGGATCAAAAACAATTCTGGCCAATTCAATATGACCAGTATTTTTATCGCAAACTTGCTCGTAGGTAGGATTTTCAACAAATCCACCACCATATCCACTCAACACTTCTTTTACTCCTTTTAAACGCTGAAAAAAAGCTTCTGTACACCAGAAACAACCTTCTCCAAATGTTGCAGTATCAGTGATAATATTCATTAAATTGGGTTTAGGGTTCATTTTAAAAGCTGCTTTATTAGGAT
>CAZTDV010000004.1:0-6645 GCA_964612195.1 uncultured Sediminibacterium sp. | reverse complement strand
ATGCTTTTTCTAATCTACGGATATATACTACAAACAGTTTGGTATTTTTGTTGAATAAGTACCCTCTTATATACGAAACGGTCTTATTTAAGCGATATATACTTAAGAATTGATATTTTAAGATAAATTTGTGATACCGTAACCACTATGAGTTTTCAGTCCCAATTTTGGAAGTACATGTCTCTACGCTTAGAGTCGCTGCTGCTGGCTATGCCGCTGTTGCTATTTTTTGCGTTATACCACTTCTACGACGCACTCAGCATTGACCCGTATTTTGGGGTTTCGGTACCATTTATTTTGAGTACCAATATTTTAATTTTTCATATTCCCATATTCTTGATTCCATACTTAATGCATCGCTTTATGCGAGACCAAGACAAGGGGCATGTATTAGTCAATTTCTTGCACGTAGCACTCTCTATCTTTTTATTAGTAGCATTAATGTTTACTTATCAGGTAATTCAACCTTCTTCCCCCGACAGAGGAACCCCCATTTTTGATTTGCCCGAAAACAAATTATGGATGGAAGCAACCATGGCTACTTATGTAATTTTATCAGCACAAGTTTTATTACAAATTGCTTTTATCTTTTACTCGCTTACTGTTCTATTTCCTTCTAAACAAAAGCAACCCAAACCGAGTTATTCATTTAATTAGCTGGTACAATGTAACTTTGCCAGCAGAAACTGGCTTTTATGATGCGTTTGTACCCTGAATCGGCTTTAACTCAATTAGAATTTGACAAGATAAAAGAATTGTTAAGTGCTTTGTGCAATACAGATTTTTCCAAAAATAAATCCAATCAACTTCGAATTCATACCCGAAAAGATTTTATAGATCGAGAATTAAGACAAGCTTACGAGTACAAATTAATTTTACAACAACAGCAATATTTTCCTGCTGATTTTACGGCAAATATATCCAAAGACATAAAGCTTTTATCTATTCCAGGCGCTCTATTAGTAGGAGAGCAATGGATGATGATTAAAAAACTAACGGAAAGTATGGGTACTCTTTTTCGTTGGTTTGATAATGAACGCCGCATAGCTTTCCCTGCATTAACTCAAGTTTTAAGTGATAGTTATTACGAGAAGTTGATTGTAGAAATGATTAATGAAGTGTTAGATGATGCAGGAGTTGTTTTAGACAATGCTTCGCAAGATCTACAGAAAATTCGCATGAACTTATACAAAAAAAGAAATGAGCTGCGAAGGGTATTCGAAAAAATGGTCCAAAAAATGGCCAAAGCAGGTTATACCGCAGATATTGATGAAAGTTTTAGTAATGGAAGAAGAGTAATAGCTGTTTTTTCAGAATATAAGAGGCAAGTAAAGGGAATTTTACACGGTGAAAGTGACAGTCGTAAAACAGCATTTATTGAACCAGAAGAAACCATTGAGCTTAATAATGATGTGTTTGCTTTAGAGAATGAAGAAATTAAAGAAGTTCAAAAAATATTGCGTGCTCTTACTGCCAAACTTTCTGTTTATGCACCACTATTACAACAATACATTCAAATAATTGGAGAATTCGATTTTATAAGGGCCAAGGCCAAATTGGCTATCAATATGAATGCCCATTTACCTAATGTTATAGATAAGGCTGTGGTGCAATTGATTGAAGCATATCACCCTTTATTGTATTTGTATAATAAAGATTCTGGTAAAAAAACCATCCCGGTTTCTATACATTTAGACGAAAAGAATAGAATTCTGGTTATAAGTGGTCCTAATGCTGGAGGAAAAACAGTAACAATGAAAACCATTGGCCTCAATCAAATGATGTTGCAAAGTGGTTTGTTAGTTCCTGTTCATCCTGATTCGCAAATGGGTATTTTTAAACAGCTCTATATTCATATTGGTGATACCCAAAGTTTACAATTTGAATTAAGTACTTATTCAAGTCATCTAATGCATATGAAGCATTTTATGGAGAATGCAAATGGGAAGACCTTATTTTTTATTGATGAATTAGGATCTGGATCAGACCCTAATTTGGGTGGAGCTTTTGCTGAAGTAATCATGGAAGAGCTGGGGCGTAAGCATTCTTTTGGAGTAGTTACTACCCATTACTTGAATTTAAAAGTTATGGCCAACCACACACAGGGTATTTTAAATGGTGCAATGCAGTTTGATGAAGTGAACCTTCAGCCAATGTATAAATTAATTATTGGCAAGCCGGGTAGTTCTTACACATTTGCCATAGCAGAAAGAATTGGATTACCTAAAAATTTAATTAATAGGGCAAGAAAATTGGTGGAAGAAGACCATTTTAAATTAGACCGTCTTCTAAATAGAACAGAACAAGATTTACAACATTTAGAAAAAGAGAAAAAAGAACTCAATCGTTTAATGAAAGAGAACGAACGATTGAAAAAGGAAATGGAGCAAGTGATGAATAAAGAGCGCCATATTCAGCAAGTAGAACTACTTAAAAATCAAAATAAAATTACTGAAGAACGTTTGCTTTACTTGAAAGACATGGAACGAAAGCTTAAGCAAATTGTGTTAGATTGGAAAAAGTCGGAAAACAAAAACGAAGTCATTAAAAACTTACAGAACCTATTATTTAAACAAAAAGAAACGATTGTAGTAAATAAATTGGCTAAAAAAGTAGACAAAAAATACAAAGAATTGAATACCCTTATTGAAATTGGCACTCTTGTTAAACTAAAAAAGAATTACCAAGTAGGTGAAGTAAAAGAAATACGTGGGAAGCGAGCCATCGTTCAAATTGGGGCATTACCTATTAATGTAGAGCTTGCCGATTTAATTCCGGTAGAGAAAATACCAGAACCAGTACCCAATAGTTAAAATGATTCAGTAATTTACAAACTGAATTATTGATGTGAGATATTGTCTTTTTATTTTTTATTTGTTAATTAATCTAAGTGCTTTTGCACAACTCTGTACAGGTAGTTTGGGAGAGCCTGTAGTTAATAATAGTTTTGGAAACAAAAATACTGCAGCAGGTCCATTACGACCAGGAGTCACCAATTTAGGGTATGTTGCTACTGGTTGCCCAATCGATGGCAACTATACTATCACCAATGGGGCATTAGGTTGTTTTTCGAGTAGCTGGCACGATATAAATAGAGATCATACAGGAGACGAAGAAGGCAGGTTTATGTTGATCAATGCCACCAATGCACCAAGCGTATTTTTTGTGGACACTATCACCGGGCTTTGTGGTAATACTTCTTATGAGTTTGGCGCATGGGTAGCCAATGTATTAAAACCTTCGAGTTGTAATGGAAATGGAACCAAACCCAACTTAACATTTACTATTGAAACCCTTGCAGGAGCAATTTTAGAAACTTACAATACAGGTAATATTAATGAAGATGCGGTACTAACTTTTAAACAATATGGATTCTTATTTAAGCCTGATATAAATACCACCACAATAGTACTAAGGATTGCCAATAACGCAGGAACGGGTTGCGGAAATGATCTTGCATTGGATGATATTACTTTCAGGCCATGTGGTCCTGCAATGACTGCTAGTATTGACGGAGTATCTGGCTTTACTGCTGCTATTCGAAATCCTATCCTTACAAATATTCGCTCAGCAGATACAGGAAAATATATTGTTCAAGTTTCAACACTTGAAGGATGTACAGCGAATGACACAATTACTATTACAGCATTTAATGCCATCAATGGATCTTACACAGGCAACACGGTAATTTGTTTAGGAGATAGCACATTACTATCTGCAGTTGGTGGCAACCAATTTGAATGGTATAATAATACACGTGCAATAATTGGGTCTAATAGTACTTATTTAGCTAAACCTAGTGATACCACTAATTATCAACTTTTGTTACGAGACGCAATGGGATGCGCTGATTCTATCACTATTCCATTATATGTCATTAAACCACCAGAAGTAGATGCAGGCCCTAATAGAAGCATCATGCAAGGAAATAGTGCCGCGTTGTTAGGAAGTATCATTGGACAAAATAGTGGATTTATATGGTCTCCCACCAATAGTATGTTACAACAAACTACATTAACTCCATTGGTTAGTCCTTTTAATACCACTACTTACACCTTAACTGCATACGGTTTAAATGGATGCCCTCTAACGATGGATACAGTGCAAGTTCGCGTATTCGTAAGCATAGCTCCCCCTAATTCTTTTTCACCCAATGGCGATGGCATTCATGATATTTGGCTAGTTCCAGGACTAGAAACTTATCCCTTTTCTGAATTAAGTATTTTTAACCGAGCAGGACAAATAGTCTTCCAAGCAAAACCTTACACAGATGGTTGGGATGGAAAATACAAAGGCAAAGATGTTCCTAATGGCGTTTACTATTATATCATCAATCGCGGCAATGGAGAAGCATTGTTGTCGGGCAGTATTTATTTAATAAAATAAACTATGATTTTAGATTCAATTAATCGTTTACAAGCTTATTCTAAGCTACACCCCAGATTTGCAAAAGCCATGGAATGCATTATAGCAGCCAATTACAATGAACTACAAGCAGGTGAAATTAAATGGGATGGGGAAGATATTCGTGCTATTGTCATTCACGATCAATTAGTGAGTGAAAAAGAGTCTACTGATTATTTTGAATGTCATAATACCTATATAGATATTCAGATTGTGTATGAAGGTATTGAGCGAGTAGGATGGAAGTCTCGCACTAATTGCTTGCTCCCTCGTGGTGAATATAATACCGAAAAAGATGTACTTTTTTATGAGGACGCACCTGAATTATTTTTTGAATTAAAACCAGCACATTTCACCATTTATTTTCCAGATGATGTACACGCCCCAATGATAGGTGATGGTACTATTAAGAAAATGGTGGTGAAAGTAAGGTTATAGTGTTTTGGCGCAAAAGTGTTAGATTTATTTTATCTAATCATTGTGTATGAAATATCTTTTTATTCTTGGGCTAGCTTTAATAACGGCCCTTTCAATTCATGCCCAACGCCCCAATATTGTTTTGATTGTATCCGATGACCACTCTTACCAAACAATTAGTGCTTATGGAAGTAAGTTGATGCAAACTCCCAATATTGATCGCATTGCCAAAGATGGAATTCGTTTTGATAAAGCCTATGTTACCAACAGTATTTGTGGTCCAAGCAGAGCAGTTATTTTAACTGGTAAATACAGCCATAAAAACGGATTTAAAGACAATGTCAATTCAAGTTTTGATGGGTCGCAAAATACATTCATAAAAGAATTAACTAAAACTGGTTACCAAACTGCATGGATTGGTAAATGGCATTTGCAAACCAATCCTCAAGGATTTTCTTATTGGCAAGTATTACCTGGTCAGGGCAGTTATTACAACCCAGATTTCTTGATGATGAATGGAGAGAGAAAAAGGGTAGATGGATATGTTTCTGATGTGGTAGAAGATGCTGCTGAAAAATGGTTAAACGAAAGAGATACCAGCCAACCTTTTTGTTTAGTGATAGGACATAAAAATACGCATCGTACTTGGATGCCTGACATTAAAGATTTGAGACAATTAAATCAATCTACATTTCCACTCCCAGCTAACTTCTATGATACTTACCAAACACGCGCAGCAGCTGCAGTTCAAGACATGACCATTGATAAAACCATGAGAATGGGTTACGATTTAAAAATGTTTGGTAGCAAAGAAGAAGAAAACAAAGAATTGTCAATTAAACGAATGACTCCAGCTCAACGAACAGCTTATATCTCTTTTTATGATTCCATTTATGCTGACCTACAATCAAAAAAATTAAGTGGCAAAGCTTTGGTTGAATGGAAATACCAACGCTATATGCAAGATTATTTAGCTACTGCTGCTTCTTTAGATAGAAATATTGGCCGTACGTTGGATTATCTAGACAAGCATCAATTGTCTAAAAATACTATTGTAATTTATGTGAGCGATCAAGGATTTTATATGGGCGAACATGGTTGGTTCGATAAAAGATTTATGTATGAGGAATCTTTTAGAACGCCAATGGTAATGCGCTATCCTGGTGTGGTAAAATCGGGCTCAGTAAATAGCAATATGGTTATGAACTTAGATATTGGCCCAACATTGCTAGATGCTGCAGGTATTAAAGTACCTAATGATATGCAGGGCAAATCTTTTTTACCCTTAATTAAAGGCAGCGCTAAAAAAGGAAGAGATGCCATATACTATCATTATTATGAAAATGGGGAACATTCCGTATCACCTCATTTTGGAATCAGTACAGGCCGCTATAAATTAATTCGCTTTTATACTCGTGTAAGTGGGTGGGAATTATTTGATTTGGAAAAAGACCCTAGTGAAATGAACAATATTTATGGGCAAAAAGGATTTGAAAAAGTTACGGCCGATTTAAAAAAGAAACTGGCTCAATTGATTGATCAGTATGAGGATGAGGAAGCTAAAAAGATTTTAGTAATTCATTAATCCATTAAAAAAGCTAACCCATTATTAATAGGCAAACATAAATCCTTCACTGAATTTTGAATACAAATATGCTTAAAACCATCACGTACGTGTTTATATTCATTGTGTATTGGGCAGGGATGAGTTGCAGAACACTTGCTTAATCCCAGGCCACATTCATTAAAAAGCGACTCACCATCAATAGACTCTACAATTCTTAAAACCGGGAGCGCCATTTGCTTATCCGTAATATAAAATCC
>CAZTDV010000003.1:0-109925 GCA_964612195.1 uncultured Sediminibacterium sp. | reverse complement strand
TAGGGGGTCACATTGCTTTGGCGAATGGGGATCAGATTGTCTGGTATTTACAATTTAACTATCTTTAATGAAGAAGTAATTATAAAATATCTGGCTTCCGACCCCCATGATGTTAGTCTTCTTGATTCATTTTCTTATAAGCCCGGGGGATCTACTGCTTTATTAGATGCAATTGGTTTTACCGTTAAGCGTATTGAAAGTGAACTGGAACGTTCAAATAATATTCAGGATACCAGTGTAATTGTTGTGGTAATTACAGATGGTCACGAAAATGCTTCAAAAGTTTTTTCAATGGCAGAAATAAAATTAATGATAGCTAGGCTGGAGGAAACTACCAAGTGGAATTTTGCATTCATAGGTGCAACTTTTGATGCAGTTGAAGTAGCTAAAGAAATGTCTATTAAATCAAAGAATAGTTATTCATTCAATAAAAACGAAATGGATTCTGTAGTCTGGGATAAGTTGAATTTTTCACTTTTTAACTATAGCCAAAAAAAGAAGAACAAGCAATCCGACGATAATCTATTTGATGATATAGCTAAATAAAGACAACAAAAACAACCATGCTTTTACAATTAAACTGGAACGATATAGCAGATCTGTTGATCAATGCAAATGATACAATTGTACTTTGTATGCCTTCCATACACGAAGAGTGGATTATGGCAATAGAGCGAAACGCAAAGAGATCAAAGCTAAAAGTAAAAGTCTGTATTGAAAATTCAGAAACTGTTGTTAGGAATGGTTATGGATCCATTACTAGTATTGATAAATTAAAAAAGTTAGAAGCAGAAATCAAACAATGTGAAGGAGTTAGGATCAATTATTTACGAGTAGATGATGAACCTTACTTAATTTTTTTGGAGAGCAGAATTATTGCAGGTGATCCCAAAGGATTAAATGCTTTCCACATTAATGACAAGCAGTTTATGAGTATAGAGGATCATTTTTTCCCGACTGAACAAGTGGAAACAAAGTCTGATATTTCATTAGCAAAAGAAACTTTCACAGTTAAACCATTAGATGAAATTCAATTGACAATTGTTAAGGCTAAGTTGGAAGCAAATCCGCCAGTTGAGCCTGATTTAAAAAGGCAGATTAGTGTTTACTCCAATTTTTTTCAATTTGCGGATATCCATTTCGAAGGCGCTAACCTTCAATCAAAAACCATAACAATCCCTGAAGAAGCATTTCCTTTTACTAGTATAGAATTTAAAAAAAGACTTAAAACGAATTATATATTATTTAGTAAGGAAGATGCTGAAAAATGGACAGTACTGCTAGACTGTAAGCAAAAAGTTGAGAATCTGCGAAAAACATTTTTAAAGTCTTGTAGCCTAAGAAAAAATAGGAATATTTTAAGAAAAAATGACAAGCCCCTTTTTGTTAAGGACTTTGAAGCGATTAAAACTTTTCAAGAAACTAAATTTAAGGACATGAGTCATGCTTTGGAAAAATCAATTGAGAATGCTAAATCACAAGTTTGTGAACAATTAAAAAACACCATAAATCAGTCTCCCCCTGAGGAAATTTCAAGAATTAAAGACGCAGATAAAAAAGAAAAAGCGATTCAAAAAATTATCAATAATATCATCAAGAAAACAAAATTTCCAACAGTTGAATCTATCCTTTCAGGATTCAGTATAGAAGTTATATATGCAGATCTAACTGCTGAAGATATAGAAGACCCCAAGCTAATTGATTGGTTTATCGAAAAAGAATTAATTGATAAGGAGGCGGATATACAGATTTCAAGTTTCCAAAAAGCGTATGTTGTCAGAAAATAATTAATACAATATATAATCATGTCCTAATGAAAGTACATTTAATCAAAAGCAATAAACTCGATATTGAACTATTTACAGACATTGTTGGTTTGTTAACTTCTATTCCAGGTCCTATCCAGTTTATTTATGATGAAAAGGATACAATAAATTATAACCAAGAATCTTTTTCCTCAATTGTGTATGAATCAGAAGGAAAATTTGAAACAATCGATGTTAGGGAAACTGTTATACTTTATAAAAAAGTATTCCCATTAGAGATGGATACTGTTTCCTGGAAAACTATTTTTGGTGAGTGCAACAAGTATAGAGCTAAAAAAAGGCTACAAGAAGATGATTTTGTTATTCTATTGACTGAAGTAGCTAATGAGAAAAACTGGTTTGCTGCACTCGATCCTGATAATTTATACAACAGCTTTGTTCATGCTGATGATTGGGAACATTATATTGATTGCCAACCCCAATTTCCGATTGCCTATGAGGTAATTGCACAAATTCTTCATCATTACTCAATTAAAGGTGATGATGATTTCTTTAATGTATTTCATAATAAATCAATCGGATGTGTAAATGATTTCTGCACCAATAAAAGGGAAATCATCCTAAAACTGCGAACAGCAGATATATGTATGGGCTGCATGACCCGTTTAAAAAAACAGATGCCTTTTTTAATGATCAATCATGCTTTGTCATTGTTGGAGTCTTTAAGGATTAAAATGCTTTTTTCTCAAAGCTTTAAACAGCAGCTTCCGCCTAGCAAGCTTATCATTGATAAGCAGTATTGTATTTTTCTACCAGATTTTAATAATATTGAAATTAAACTTACTCCTTTAGAAAAAGCACTTTATATCTTGTTTCTATGCCATCCTCATGGTATTCCCTTATCCCAACTTTGTGAGCATAAAGAAGATTTATATACCATTTATTCTGCCCTTGCTAATACCGGTGACTTTAATGAAATGAGGGGTAGGATAGACGATATGGCTAATGCGCTAAGTTCCTCTGCCTCCCAAAAGATCTCTAAAATAAAAAAGGTCTTTGAACTAAATATTGGAACCGAATTAGCGGCTCATTATTATATCAAGGGCGCTAATGGTGAAGAAAAGGGTATTTCACTTGACAGGAACCTGGTTGAGTTTGATCCCAGTTTGCCAATACATGGCAAACACCCCCTTTAATTTTACCTCCCTCAAATACATACCATGCAAACACTTAAAAACATTCTCGACGCCGAGTTAGATCGGTTAATCAGTATTCAACATTTTCAAGAACCAGCGGTGGGCGTGTCTTCTGGATTTAAGTATTTGGATAGAGCCATAAATGGATTTAGGCCACAACACTTGTACCTCTTGAGCGCTTCTCCTGAGTCGGGTAAAACGGCGTTTTTGCTCAACCTATTATTAAGAATCACCGTTAAAAAGAAAAATCCTGCTCTATCGAAACCATTCGTGCGCAATTAACCGAATTCAAAGTGCAAAATCAATTGCCTTCTATTGTAGTGATAGATAATATCAATCGCATTGCGGTGGAGGGTGATCCTACTCCTGAATC
Organism: uncultured Sediminibacterium sp.; assembly: GCA_964612195.1. Taxonomy (GTDB): domain Bacteria; phylum Bacteroidota; class Bacteroidia; order Chitinophagales; family Chitinophagaceae; genus Sediminibacterium. The sequence goes on along the minus strand of CAZTDV010000003.1, from coordinate 106,590 downwards.
GGATGACTATGGGGTTATTCCCGCTTCTTTAATTGAACAGTTAAAAAAGATTGCCATCGATTTTAATATTCCGCTTTTGATTTCTCCTGAAACCAGTCCCCTTGATCCTGATGTTGAAACCGATCGCATGCCTCGTTTATACGTATTGCGTCAAAAGAATTTCAACTTACACTTGATTGATGTGGTGATGTTTTTGTTGATGCCGAACTACTATGCCGTTCCAACTGGGGAGGATGATATCAACCCCGGTCATGTTTCAAGAGCGGGATATCCTTTGCCCAAGGGCTTTAGTGAAATGCATCTTCGTATTCCGCTCAATCGCTGCGGCCCTTTTACCACCGTGTACTTCAACGCCAATATGGAATCACAAACGATTATGGAGGATGTGGGGTATAATTGATTAGGTATTTATACTCTATAATTGTTAGTGTAGGTCTATGTATTTTTATAAAAATATTTTATTGGGAAATATTTCAAGAAAATAAAACCATTACTCTTGAACAAGTAGATACGGCTGGCCAAGTGATTTTACATTGTAGGCATTATGGCTGCAATGCAGAATGTGGTAAATCAATCCGTTGCGAGATTGATTTTTAAAAAATAGCCACCTTCTAAACAAGCATATTCAAGCTATCCATGAAACTAATTACAAAACAATCTGATTTTAGTAAGTTTACAAGGAAGGAAATCAAGTAAAATCTTAACAGTAATATATCATTTAAATATGAGCAGCATAAAAATATTTGAAGAAAAAAAAGTGCGTAGCCAATACGATTCAGAGAAAGAAATATGGTATTTCAGCATTGTAGACATTGTAGGCATTTTAACTGACCAACCTACAGTCGAAAGGGCAAGAAACTACTGGAAAGTGCTTAAAAGCAGGCTAAAGAAAGAGGGAAACGAGACGGTTACAAACTGTAACCAACTGAAACTACAGTCTGAAGATGGTAAATTTTATAAAACCGATGTGGGGAGTGTAGAAGATATTTTCCGTCTAATCCAATCTATTCCAAGCTCAAAAGCAGAGCCTTTTAAACAATGGTTGGCAAAGGTAGGCTACGAACGTATGCAAGAAATAAATGATCCCAGCCAAAGCATAGACAGGGCAAGAGAAAACTGGCAAAATTTGGGGCGTAGCGAAAAATGGATACAACAAAGAATGACTGGTCAAGAAACCCGTAACAAATTAACCGATTATTGGCAAGAAAGTGGCGTAAAAAAGGGTGAAGAGTTTGCAGCCCTCACCAATATAATTCATAAAGAATGGACTGGTTTAACGGTTAAGAAACACAAGGACCTAAAAGGCTTAAAATCTCAAAACTTACGTGACCATATGAGCGAAGCAGAGCTAATTTTTACCGCATTAGCAGAATTATCTACTAGGCAAATAGCAGAAACCGAAAACGCAAAAGGATTACAACAAAATGCAGCAGCCAGTAAAAAAGGTGGTGCAGTAGCCAAAAATGCAAGAAAAGAATTAGAAGACAAAACAGGTAAAAGTGTTATTACTGGCGAAAACTTTTTACCACCAAAAAAAGGAAACAAAAAATAGATCTATACCAATACATGGCAATCACCCCCTTTAATTTTACCTCCCTCAAATACACACCATGCAAACACTTAAAAACATTCTCGATGCCGAGTTAGATCGGTTGATTAGTATTCAACATTTTCAAGAACCTGCGGTGAGCGTGTCTTCTGGTTTTAAGCGCTGCTTCTGAGTCGGGTAAAACGGCGTTTTTGCTCAACCTATTATTAAGCATTACCGTTAAAAAGAAAAACCTACTCCTGAATCGGATGACTATGGGGTTATTCTCGCTTCTTTAATGGAGCAGTTAAAAATGATTGCCATCGATTTTAATATTCCGCTCTTGGTATCTCCTGAAACCAGTCCGCTGGATCCTGATAATGATGCAGATAGTATGCCTCGTTTATACGTATTGCGTCAAAAGAATTTCAACTTACACTTGATTGATGTGGTGATGTTTTTATTGATGCCGAATTATTATGCCGTTCCAACCGGGGAAGATGGTTCTAGCCCTGGTCATTTTTCTAAAATGGGAATCCTTTGCCCAAGGGCTTTAGTGAAATGCATCTTCGTATTCCGCTGAATCGCTGCGGCCCTGTTACCACCATTTACTTTACCGCGAATATGGAAACGCAAACGATTTTGGAGGATGTGGGGTATAATTAGAAATAGTGCAACGTACTGTTGCACAAATACTTTAGCGAATCAATTTGCCCTTAACCGCTGCGGCTCTATCACCAACGTCTATTTAAACGTCAATATTGGAATGCCAGCTGGTTTATGAGGATGGGGTTTGAATGAAAGTTAAGTTATTCGGAATTTCCGTACAACTGCCGCAGATGGAAAAACTAGGGTTCTAAAAACAGTTTAAATTGTTTAAACAAACAAAAAATGTTACAATAGATAGATTTGAATCTGCTTAAAATTACCTTTTTGCCTGTCTCTGTTTATGCTTATAATATTGGTGATATTACCCCAAAAATGAAAAATTAGCTACCGTTTATTTTACCGCCAATATGGAATGTCAGCTGGTGTTTGAGAATGGGGTATAATTGATTTAGGTATTAATACTCTATAAACAAACAGTAGCTGTGTTTAATTTTACATAGGCTCTTATAAAAATATATAATTTAACTTACACTTGCTGTTAATTAAAATATAACTACTTTTGCATTGAAAATAACTTTTACAGATAAAAAGTTTGAGAAGCTCGTTAACGATGATCAAAAATTGGTTAAAGAGTTAGGGATGTTAAGAACCAAGATTCTGCGTAGAAGGCTTACTCAGCTTGAGGATGCAAGTAATTTAGAAGAAATAAGGAACTTACCTGGCAACTACCACGAACTTTCCCACAATAGGAAAGGGCAATGGGCTTGTGACTTAGATCAACCTAATCGTTTGATTTTCAAGCCAGATGAAAGCCCCATTCCTATTAACGAACATGGACAATATATTTGGATTGAAATTAAAGCAGTAGAAGTTATTGAAGTAATTAATTATCATAAAGAAAAATAGTTATGACCATCCAAAATCAATATTTCCCACAATCAAGGCCTCACCCTGGTGAAACCTTGGAGGAGAAGCTAGTAGAAATGGTAATGGGTCCGAAAGAGTTTGCACTCCGAACTGGTAAACCTGAAAAAACAATCATTGCAATCCTTAAAGGGGAAAGCTCCATTACCCCTGATATGGCAGTACAGTTTGAAAATGTTACCAAGATTCCTGCAAATTTTTGGATGAATCATCAAAGGAGCTATGATGAATATATTGCAAGAGAGAAGCGAAAAACAGTTATACAAGGGGCAATATCATGGGCTAGGCAATTCCCTATGACAGATTTGATAAATAAAGGTTGGTTACCCAAAGTGAATTCAATACAAGAAAAAACAATGGAGTTGCTAAATTTCTTTGGTTTTTCATCACATACAGCTTGGGAGCAATATTATTTTAAACAGCAATTAAAAGTGGCATTTCGTATATCACTGGCTCAAACCAAAGAGCCATATGCCATTTCTGCATGGCTTAGAAAGGGAGAGCTGCAAGCTGCTGAATTGCTAGCAAAAGATTATTCAGAGAAAAAGTTTAGAGAAATTCTTCCTCAGATTAAGTCGATTATGGCATATCACCCAGATAATTTTTTTAATCAGTTGCAAGACCTTTGTCTTCTGGCTGGAGTTAAAGTGGTTCATACACCTACAATTAATAAGGCGCCAATAAATGGGTCTGCTCGTTGGATAAATGATACTCCATTGATTCAATTAACTGGACGTTACAAACGTAATGACATCTTTTGGTTTTCTTTTTTTCACGAGGTAGGGCATATTCTCTTACATGGCAAAAAGGATATATTCTTAGAAAATCTTGATTACTCAGATAAGGATTTTGAAAAAGAAGAAGAAGCTAATGAATTTGCAGCAAAATGGTTATTATCGGAGAACGAAGAAGCTGAAATTTTGGATGCAGCCCCGTTATCTATTACCCAAATACGAACTTTTGCTAGAAAATTTAATACTCATCCAGCTGTCATTATTGGTAGGTTACAACATAAAAAGAAAATTCATTATTCTGTAGGAAATCAACTTTTTGAACCAGTTGAGCTTTACATAAAAGGGAAATAGTATTTCATAAAAACACCAAACTTCCGGGTATAACCGAGCATATTCAAAATGTTTTTGCTGAAGGTGAATTGGATGAGAATCTGGTGTGTCGGAATTTCCGACATACCACTCAACATGGTGCTATAGAAGGAAAAACACAAGAAAAAGATGTGAAATATTACAACCTCGATGTCATTATTTCTGTAGGCTATCGCGTAAAATCTCCCCAAGGCACACAGTTCCGCATTTGGGCTACTCAACGCCTAAGAGAATACATTATCAAGGGGTTTGCTTTAAACGACGATTGTTTTAAGACGGGCACTTCCATGAATTATTTCAACGAACTCCTATGTATATGGCCGATTGGATTCAACGTTTAGATAGTATTTTACCACTCAACGGTAGAGAATTGCTCACTCATGCTGGAATAATTAGCCATGAACAAGCATTGCAAAAATCCGAAGCAGAATTTGAGAAATTTAAAATTGCTCAAAAGGCTATTGAGAAAGAGCAAAGCCTTAAAGAAATAGAAGAGGATATTAAGAAATTAGAGAGGACCAAAAATAATAATCGCAATCATAAAAGGTGAATAGTATTTCATAAATTTATAGAACACCCCAAATCAGTGCTCTATGAAATATTTAGTGGCTTCTACAATTTTAATATTAGCAACATTGCCTATTAATGCACAGTCACTCAACTTCAAATATGATAGATTGGGTGATTTTAAAGAAGGAATGGCTCAGGTTTTTGTTGGATCAAAATTTGGGTTTATTGATATTTCTGGTAAGGAAGTAATCCCTCCTATTTACGAAGACAATTTTCCCCATTATGAATTCAATAATGGTTTCATCGTATTGAAAAAAGATAATTTGCTGGGTATTGTCGATAAAACTGGTAAAGTAATTGTTCCTTTTGAATTTAAAAGTATTGGCTCATTTAGTAACGGAATTGCTGAAGCTACTAAGCCAGGAACCAAAGTTGGATTTATTGATCAATTTGGTAAAACAGTCATTCCTTTTCAGTATGATATTATTATACTACTCGGTGGTGTAAAGTGTATTGACGGAATGATTCCTGTTGAAAACAACACCAATAAGAAAGGATACATTCATAAGTCTGGAAATCTAGTTGTACCATTTAAATATGAAGTAGCCCGTAATTTTTCGAATGGGCTTGGTTTGGTAAAGCGTGTATTTAATGGAAAAGTAAGTTATTTGAATAATTTTGGGGCTGCTGTGATTCCTGAAAAATATGATGATGGTAGAGATTTTATTGATGGTTTTGCAGCTGTGAATATAGGCGCCAAACAAACACCCACTTATGAATTGTCGGGGGGCAAATGGGGTTTGATTGATAAGTCTGGAAAAGAAGTTGTTCCATTTATGTATGATCGCATTTATGAAAATAATAATGGCTTTGCAATTGTTGCTAATGGCAAATATCCAAATGAAAAAAAAGGACTAATAAAAGCAGATGGCAAAGTGATTCTACCAGTAGAGTTTGACGATATTAAAATGTTGAATGGTCGTTTGATTGCAAAGAAAGAATTTGGAGGCCCTTATGCATTGTTTGATATGGATGGAAATAAAATCACCGATTTTAAATGGTATTTTTTGGATGTTTTTGCCGATTTTAGTGATGGCTTAATTTCTGTAAGAGAATTAGTTAATGGTAAGTTGGGAAAAGCAGGTGTCATTGACCTTAATGGGGTACTAAAAATTCCGTTTAGTTATGATCTGATAGGAAATTTTAAAGAAGGTTTGGCCCAAGTTGCTAGTAACAATAAATATGGAGCCATTGATAAAAACGGGAAAGTCGTTATTCCATTGGTCTATGACTATTTATATGGTTTTTCCGAAGGTTGGTCTGGGGTAACAAAAAACGGCAAGTCTGGATTTATTAATAAGGCGGGTAAGTTAATGGAGTTGTCTAAAAATTCAACCCCCGCAGTAACTTCAGTTGTAAAAGCAGCGGAGCCAATTGCTTCTGGTAAACTTCAGTTTAAAAATGATTTCTTTGGTTTTATTCATGTGATGAATGGGGTTGTTCAAAACAAAACTACTGGTGATTATTCTGGTGCTAAGGTTGGCATACTTTCTAAAAACAATGCAGTAATTGTACTCCCAAAATATGACTGGGTAACAATAGATACCGCAAATAAGATTTTCTTTGTATACAGCGGTGTACATGTAACATTTAATCAAAATTTTACTGCTAAAATTGATACAACATCAAATACTAGAATTGGTATTATTGACTACAATGGTAAGCAGGTATATCCTCAGACCTTAGCCAATGTTACCTCGCTCCCTAATAAATTTATTGTTGTTCAAGACGCTATAACAAAAAAAGCAGGTGTTTTAGATAGTAAATTAATACCGATTATTCCATTTAAATATGATCTGGTTTATAATTTTACCGATAGTGCTATTGCTGCTCAGCAAAATGGAAAATTTGGCATCATTAATTTGAAGAATGAAATCATCTTGCCTTTTGAATATGATACATTATATGACGGCGGAGCTTTATCGCCAGGTGGTTATCGCATTATCAAAAATGGTAAAACAATTCTTGTAAGTGGAAAAGGTAAAATAAAAAAGACAAGCCCAGAACCACAAGAATCTAAATACCAATCTGCATTAAGTAGAGCCAAAAGCACGAACGAAAGAGTAGCTGCTTTAACTGAGTACTATCTGTCAATTAAAAATATTGGTTTTGCAAATAACGATATAGAGTCTTTGCTGGGAGATAAATTTTTGCAAATGACTTATATTGACTTTCATAGTGTTTTTAAAGCTTTAATGTCTAATAAGATAAAATTCGATGATGTTAAATTATATCAGAAATCACTCGAAGTGTTAACCCGCGAACAACGAAATGCGATTAAGCTACTTGCAGTATATACCGTTGATGATTTTGTGGCTAATCAGAATAATAAACCTAGACCGCCTTATCCTGCTGGTGTACCAAAACCTGGTTTTGGTTGGGGTAAAAATTAAATCTTCCGAGTTTGGCGTTTCTTCTTGTCAACTTTTCCATGAACGAAGAAGATTTTTCGTAAATTGAAAGCTACCTAAAGCATTCTCATGAAAAAACTTTTCCTTGCCATTGGCTTGTTTGCATGCACAGCCATTGCAACAACCGCATCAGCTCAAGACACGCTCGCTATTTATCGAAAGCTCGATTCTATTGCGGTGATTGATCAAAAAGTAATGATGCCCATGCGCGATGGTATTCGCCTGGCTACCGATATCTATCGCCCAAAGGGCAATGGAAAATATCCGGTAGTGTTTTCTCGTACGCCGTATAATTTCAATACTTGGATTGATGGTAAAATGGTCAACGGTCCTTTGCAAGCTGCGTATGAAGCAGTGAGCAGAGGCTATGTGTATGTGGTGCAAAATGAAAGAGGAAGATTTTTCTCTGAAGGTGAATGGGATATTTTAGGTACGCCCATCACCGATGGCTACGATGCCCTTGAGTGGATGAGCAAACAATCTTGGAGTAATGGTAAAGTGGGTTTGATTGGTTGTTCTTCTACTGCTGAATGGCAGATGGCGGTGGCTTCTCAAAATCATCCTGCTTTGGCAGCTATGGTGGCGCAAGGTTTTGGTGCAGGTGTGGGTCGTGTAGGAAAATTCATGGAGCAAGGCAACTGGTACCGTGGTGGTGCGCAACAAATGTTGTTCACTTCTTGGTTATACGGCACGCAACACGATAAACTAGCTCCTAGATTACCGTTGGGTATTCAACAAAAAGATGTGCAGCGTTTGCAGAAGTTTTATGATATGGGTCCCGAATATCCAAGAGTAGATTGGGCGCAAGGTTTAAGACATTTACCTGTTCAAGACATCATCAAAAATGTGCAAGGTTCTGAAGGTGTTTATGAAAAAATGATTGTGCGCAAACCCAATGATCCCGCTTGGTTCAAGGGTGGTCTCTATCACGACAATATGCCTTTAGAAGTGCCTGCTTATTGGTTCGTGAGTTGGTACGATGTATCTTCTGCTCCCAATATTGCTTTGTTCAATCACGTGCGCAATGCAGCCAAATCTAAGATGGTGGCAGATAATCAATACTTAGTGATTGCCCCTGTTTTGCATTGCTCTTACAAGCGCGCTTCAGAAAATACCATCGTGGGTGAGCGCAGTGTGGGTGATGCTCGTTTGAATTATGATGAGCTTACTTGGGGTTGGTTCGATATGTTGTTGAAAGGTCAACCAAATGATTTTAAAACGGCTCAACCTCGTGTTCGTTACTATACTATGGGTGCTAACAAATGGCAACAAGCCGAGAGTTTTCCTTTACCTAATACGGAGATGAAGCCTTTCTATTTAGCTAGTGCGGGCAAAGCCAATACCCGCAATGGGGATGGGGCTTTAACCATGATGCCTCCTGCGAAAGATATTCCTGATGCATTCACTTATGATCCAATGAATCCCGTGGGTTCTTACGGGGGTAATGTTTGCTGTACGGGAAACGCCGTGCAAGGCGGCAGTTTTGATCAATCCCAAATGGAATTACGCAATGATATCTTGGTGTACACTTCTGATGAATTAAAGGATGGGGTGGAAGTGACCGGGTTCATAGAATCTACCCTCTATGTTTCTTCTACCGGCTTGGATACTGATGTAACTATTAAATTGATTGATGTGTACCCTGATGGGAAAGCCTACAATTTAGATGAAACCATTCAGCGCTTGCGTTACAGAGAGGGTTACGACAAAGAAGTATTCATGGAAAAAGGCAAAGTGTACAAAGTAGATTTAACACCAATGGTGACTAGTAACTATTTTGCACCTGGCCATAAAATTCGCATTGAAGTTTCTAGTAGTAACTTCCCTCGTTTCGATCGCAACTTAAATACTGGTGGAAACAATTACGATGAATCTAAAGGTGTTGTGGTAGAGAATAAAATTCACCACTCAAAACAATATCCTTCAGTCATTAAATTGCCTATGATTAAAAAATAATTTATTTCAATGCAGATGCAGGTAGGGTAAAACCCATGCTCTCTGCGCACCAAAATATATTTACAATATAATAACGGTCCTGGTCCTTAAACAGTTGAATGCTATTGATTCCTCTGTTGGTACTAGGACCGTTTTCCGTTTCTCTAGTTTCATAAGTGCTGAATGCATGTACAACTGTTCCAAATGAAACGGTCTCGCGTTTTAATTCTTTTTCGAAGAATCCTGTTTTAATACGCGTACTAAACATAGTAACATATTCTTCGGGAGTCATGGTTCTGTACTGATAACCTCCATTCGGATTTTTTCCGGTTGGAATTAATTTGGCATCTTTCCCAAACAAGTATTTGAATCTTTCCCAATCGCGGGCTTCTCCAGGTGCGCCACAAATCACGTTGTATAATGCCGCAATGATATTGTTTTCAGAGCTTACGTCTTTAGCGTATTTCTCATTGGTTTGCGCTTGCAATAAACTTGTACTAAAACTTAAAAGTAAAATCAACAAAAAGCTTTTCATATTATCTATTATTGGTGTTTTTAATCACTTTCATATAATCAATATGCTCTTTTACAAAATTGATTACCTGATTGAAAGATAAGAAATGGTGTCCGCTTTTTTGATTCTCTACTGAAATTTTATATAATAACCGAAAGTGCTTAATCATCTCTTTCCACGCAAACAACAAACTATGTTTGGGATCGTACATATAAGTGGGTAAACTGGCTGCCCCATTTAATTCTATTATAGAAAAATTTTTACCTACTGCTAGTTCTTCCAAACTATTGTATTTGATATCTAATCTTCCAAAATAAAACAAGGGAATATTTTTACAAATCGTATCCATTTGTTTGCTTAGTGCAGGTGTGATTAAATGACTTATGTCTAAAAATTTTGTGCCTCTTGCATGGTTGCCAATTTTACTTAAATAGAAATGTTCACCTACTGGTAAAACCAAGTTTTTGTAAGGCGCCGTTTCTATATTGAATAAATGCGATTGTATGTATAGCCGCATATCATGCTTAATCAGTTCTGCTATGGTATGAATTCCATCACCTATTACAGATGGATATTCTTTGTAAACAATACCAGTAATAAAGCCTTCTTGTTGACTGGGATATCTGCAATAAAATACCCCCATTTCATGGGGATACTGAATAAGTTCTTGAACAATAAAATTGAAATGAACGTTGGCTAAGTATTTGCCTAGTTCATTTTCATTATTAATTTTCTCTACTCTTTTTCCTTGAAAACCGATATCGGGTTTAATGATAAAAGGGAATGCAATGGCCGCATTGCTAACTTGCTCCATTACTTGGACTAGGCTTGTATTGGCTGCAAAAAAAATAGTTATAGGGCTATATTCTTTTGGTATGGTTTGATAGATATCATATTTGCTTTCCATACCAAATCCCCCATTGGCAATATTTGGATTGGCTGCATTATAAAATCCAATTGAACGGGCTTTTAATCCTGCATATAAAAAATACATGCTTGGAACTGCATATACAATGTAAGAATGCCAGAACTCCCATCGCTGGTACTTATAAATTAATGCTTTTAAATACAACACGCTAGTAAGTTATGAAAAAACAAATCAATGTCTTCTTTGGTTAAATCTCCGTTTGCAGTGATTAATCGGATGGCAAGTGTGTCTCCTAAATAGCCATAATTCACCATTGATTTACCTGTTTTTCTAAGTTGCTCTCTTATTGCTTGATTGAACTCGTTAGCATTTTTTCCTGCTGGGGCTTTATACCTGAAACAAACTGAAAAGGATTGTCTTTCTGCTAATAATTCTAAATATTCGTTTGATTCAATTATTGATGCAGCATAAGTGGCCATTGCAATGATATTGTCAATTCTAGCTTCGTAACCTGTTAAGCCAAAATATTTCCATGCAAACCATAGCTTTACCGCATCAACTCTTCTACCACATTGAATAGATTTCTTTCCGAGGTCTTCAATATTATCAATATCATGAAAAATATAGTCGGTATTAATATCAGTAATATTTTGCTGCAATACTCCTTTTTTCTTTGCCAGTAACGCAGAGCAAATCAATGGAATATTCATCAGCTTATGCGGGTTCCAAGCAAATGAATCGGTCAATTCAATTCCATTCATTAATCTTCGGTGTTGTTTACTTAAAATAAGCGAACCTCCAAATGATCCATCTGCATGTAACCATATCCCATATTTTTTGCAAATGCTGGCCAATGAATCTAATGGATCATATGCTCCTAGCATAGTAGTTCCACAAGTTGCTCCAACAAAAAACGGGGTTTCGCCTCTTTCCTTACTTTCGAGTATTGCTTTTTCTAAGGCCGCTGAACACATGCTCCCATTATCTGTTGCTTTTACTTTGATTACTGATTTTGCTCCAATTCCAATGATATTGGCTGCTGTTTCAAAAGAGTAATGCGCCTGCTCATTAATAAATGCAGTCAACTTTAACGAAGCATCGTATCCACTAAATCTAGTAGCCGGTGCAATTTGATTTCTGGCTGTAAACATGGCCACTAAATTGGCATTGCTGCCGCCACTTACAAATATGCCATCTCCATTTGAATAACCACAATAAGAATTCATCAGCTGTACCATCTCTTTTTCAATAGTAGTAGCAACTGGAGCTACTTCATAAGTGTACATAGAAGTATTGCTTACTGCGGTTACCACTTCGCCTACAAATGCTGGGAAATTAAATCCTGAATAGAGTTGGTTTAAAAACTGTTTATTACCTGTATTTACCGAGTAATTTAAGTATTGATTAAGTAGGTCTAAAAATTCATTTTCTGAAACGCCTTTTTCATCAATATCAAATTGTATTAACTTTTTTAGTTCTCCTGGATCTTTATAGTCTACAACCAATGCATCTTTATCATCGTTCAATGCAATGTATTGTTTAATGATATTATTCAGTTGATCTAGTATACTTGTATGATTCACTGCGTTGATTATTTTGCTAATATTTGGTTACCTAATTTTAAAAATTGATTGGAGTTGTGGTATCCACTAAATTGATGGATTAGTTTTCCATCGGCATTAACAAATAGTAAAGCGGGATAGGCTTTAATACCATATTGGTTAGCCAAAACACCACCTAAATCTTTTTCTCCATCTAAACTTAAATTGATAAAATTGGCATTGTAATACGTAGCAACTTCTTTATCTGAAAATGTGTATTTGGCCATTTTTTTACATGGCCCGCACCAAGTTGCATAAATATCTAGAAATATGGGTTTTTGCTCTTTCTTGGATTTAGCTAAAGCTTCTTCCCAGCTTCCTTTAAAAAACTGAATCCCATCTGGGTTTTCTTTTTCAAAATTAACTGGAGGATTATTATAAAAATAGATAGCACCAGCCACAAATAATATTCCGATATACGACAAGTATTTTTTCATAATATTTAATTTAATAGTTATAGCCAGTTCCTTTCTCCGTTTCTAGTTCAACACCCAATCCTAACACCATTCGGTTTACAAAATTGAAATAGGAGATCACCAATGTTGCGTCTAGTATGGCTTCATCTGGCGTGCCTGATAGTTTTAATTTTTGTATTATTTCATTATTAGTGTTACTACTGGGATACTTTGTTAATGCTACTGCATATGCACAAAGGTTTTTATCTTGTTCAGATAATTTCAACAATGAAAAATCTTTAGTGAGTAGTTCAATTTGCTTTTCGTTTTTCCAGTAATGATTCAGTGCTTCTGCATGATGTGTAACACAATAATTACAGTGGTTATGTGCGGATACTACTACGGCAATCATTTCTCTTTGCGCTCTGCTGAGTAAAGATTTTGAAAACATAATTTCCATATACAGATCAATATGCTTAACAATACTTTCTGGTCGTAGACTTTGTATTTTAATCACTTCAGCTAGTTTGCCTCTTTTCAAAACAATCTCCTCATACACTTCTTTTAACCTGCCTGTAGCATCCGCTTCCTGAATTACTTTAATTCTGCTCATAACATTTATTTTTTCCTATTCAATTCCATATGAATATTAATATCTACTTCATCTCCAACTACCATAGTAGCTGCCCAGCTTCCAGTTCCTACACCATACTCCGTTCTATTAATTTTTAAATTAGAAGCCAATCCTAAGATAATTGTTCCTTTCATCATTGGGTGCTCCATTTCTCCGGTAATTTTTATGGGCAACACAACATCTTTGGTTTTGTCTCTAATGGTTAGCTGTCCATGTACTAAAAACTCTTTATTGTTCTTCTTTTCAATTTTAGTTGATTTGAAACTAATATTGGGGAATTCACTGGCATTAAAGAAATCTCCTGATTGTAAGTGTTTGTCGCGCTTACTATCATCTGTATTTACACTTTTTACCGCAATGGTAAAATCTGCCTTACTTTCTGCCACATTATTGGGATCAAAATTGAAAGACCCTTCAAAATTCGAAAACTTTCCTGTTACTGCTGAAAAGAAGTGATTGATGGAAAAATTAACTGATGTGTGAGACTTATCAAGTTTCCACTGAGTAGCACTTTGAGCTGTTAAAGTAGTTAAGCCTAAAATAATTGCAAAAAAGCTCAAGCTGATTGAAAGAATAATTTTTTTCATTGTTTGTTGTTTTAAAATTTACATTCGTCAATAAGAACGAATTATACCTTTATACCAGAAAGAAATAAAAATCACCCAGGTCCTCAATAAATTTTTCCAAACAAAGCAATTCTATGTACAAAGAGCTCATCAATGACTTAAAAGGAGAGAATAACCATTCTTTTGGTCAATTGTACAAAACACATTTTTCGATGGTGAATCGTTTTGTGCTGAATAATAGTGGACAAACAGAAGATGCTGAAGATTTATTTCAGGATACCATGGTGGTATTAATAGAAAAACTTAGACAAGATAATTTTGAACTTACCGCTTCCATTAAAACCTATATTATGGCTATAGCCAAAAATATCTGGTTAAAAAAACTGCGTTCTCCCAAGAAAACCATTGAGTACGCAGAAATTTTTGAGCAGCAATATTTTGAAGAAATCAATTTGGCTATTGAAGCCGAAAAATCTTATTGGGATAAACTGCAAAACTACCTTCATCAAATTTCCGATCATTGTAAAGGGTTGATTCATGATATGTTTTTTCAACAAAAAGCAATTGAGCAAATCCAAAAAGAATACGGATACACCACCAAGCAGAATGCACAGAATCAAAAATACAAGTGTGTTGAGCAAATTAGACGGGTGAAAGAGCAGGATAAAAATAACTCCTAATCTAATAAAGTTTTGATTTGCTTTGTCAGCTCTCTCGTGCTGAAAGGTTTGGTAATATATAATGATGCGCCCAATGCCAATCCTTTTTTGATATCTGCCTCACTAGACTTAGCACTTAAGAAAACCACTTTGGTTTCGTTCAGAGTAGGAGTTGATTTTATATATTTACATATTTCGTAACCGTCTACATCGGGCATCATGATATCAAGAATTACCAATGCTGGTATTTCTTTCAATAGCTCCATCGCTTCCTGTCCATTGCGAGCTACCATTACCCCATAGCCGCTTTTCTTCATCAGAAATTCCAATGACATTAAAATATATGGGTCATCATCTACCACCAATACTTTCTTGCTCATATGGCAAAGTAAATACAAATTGGGCACCTTTTGTAAACCCTTTGTTCACCCATATTTTACCCCCGTGTAATTCAATGATTTTTTTTGAAATGGCCAGTCCCAATCCGGTGCCTTCTGGTTTCTTGAGGGTTTGATTTTTGGCTTGGAAAAATTTATCAAATATCAGCTCTTCCATTCCTGCATCTATGCCCTTTCCATCGTCGGTTATCTCAATAATAAATTCCTTATTGCTCTTAGCAATACTGATGCTTATAGCCGATGTAGCAAACTTAATAGCATTGCCCAATAAATTCATGAATACCTGTTGTATCAAGTCGGCATCGGCCTGTATCATGGTGGGCCTTTGTGCCAATTGTATATTTAGTTTTAACTGTTTTGTTTGTATGATTCCACTTAATGTGGCGGCCATATCATCTAGTAATTTGCCGGCATTAATTTCAGTGATGGTTAGTTTTCTTCGGCCTGCTTCAAAATTTTCTAAGTTCAACACCTGCGTAATTAAATTACTCAATCTTACGGTTTCTTTAATGATGGCTTCTAGATACTGTTGTTGTTGTTCGGAATCTAAATCGGGGTTGTCAAATAAAATTTCACTCAATGCCCTAATAGAAGTAAGCGGTGTTCTAAGTTCATGTGTTACCGTATACAAGAATTCATTCTTCTGCTCGTCTATACTTAATAATTGTGTATTTATATGTTGCAGTTGCTGAGTGGCTTTAGATAATTCCAACGATTTCTTCCTTAGCTCTTTATTTATCTCTACCATTTGTTGGTTCTCATTCAAAATGGTTAAGACTTCTTCTATGCTAATTTCTTCTTCCTTGGCTACAGTTTGTACCAATATTCTTGCAGATGCAACACCTACCACTCCTCCTAATATTCTTTCTGTGAATCCTACTATTCTTGCATCGGCCACTAATTTTTCTTGTAAGTTTATTTTATGACGTTTGGCATAAGCTGTTAATAAAATCTCTGCTCTTTCCGCTCCCACAAAGCTTTTCAACAGATTGCGGATATCTTGCATTTGGGCTGTTCCCTTCCATTCCAATCCATTTTCTTGTATGGCCCCATGCTTATCTATATTGGTAAAAATTTCTGCTTGGTATTGTTCTTGTGCTTCTTGTTGGGTATACACCGAAATAAAAACATAGGCTGCAATATTTAACAGCAAACTCCAAAACACCGAATTACTGATAGTGTTAAATTGATCTAATGCCAATAGCTTTTGTGCAAATAACCATTGACTTCCTAAAAATCCATTATTCACCATCCCTGGTATTACAAGGGTAAAAAACCAAATTACAAATCCAATGATGATGCCACTAATAGCGCCTCGCTTATTTCCCTCTTTCCAATAAATACCTCCTAATAATGCAGGTGCAAATTGCGCCACCGCACAAAAAGAAATTAATCCAATAGATACCAAACTTTCCCCTTGCCCTAAGTTTAAATAATAGAGCAATGCTAAAAGCAATACAGCTCCAATACTAAGCCTTCGGATATTTAGGATATTGCTCTGCAGTGATACTTGTTTCCAGTTTTGGTTTTGTTGACTACGTAATAACAAGGGTATTACTAAATGATTGCTGATCATGATACTCAATGCGATTGTTTCAATAATGATCATACCCGTTGCTGCAGACAGTCCTCCTATCCAAGTGGTCATGGCCAACCAATCTTGGTTTTGCAACAAGGGAATAGAGAGTACATAATAATCTGCATTTACCGTATTGCCTTGCAGCAATAATCCGCCCATTGCAATGGGCAATACAAAAATATTGATCAATATTAAATACAAGGGAAACAACCAAGTAGCCATTTTTAAGTGTTGCTCTTGCACATTTTCTACAATGCTTACCTGAAACTGTCTCGGTAAAAATACAATGGCCAACATGCTCAAGACCGTCATGCTCATCCATCCCGAATAGCCACTGCTTTTTTTTAAGGTTAATAAGTGTTTGTTTTCTGATGCTGCTATGCGTGAAAATATATCGCCCATGCCATCAAACACAAAATAGGTGATGTAAATACCTACCACCAAAAATGCCAGCAATTTTACCAACGACTCAAATGCCATTACGGTCATAAGCCCTGGATGTTTTTCGGCTGCGTCTACACTTCTGGCTCCATATAAAATGGTAAACACAAATAGTATAATGGTGGCAAATACTGCTATATAAAAAGTAGATAAACTGCTGGAGCTATCTTCTTGCAAAACTGCAATGCTACCTGTGATGGCTTTAATTTGCAATGCTATATATGGTATTACTCCAAATACACAGAACAGCGTTACCACCATGCCTATGGAAAAATTCTTTCCATAACGAGTACTGATGAAATCAGCAATAGACGTGATTCTTAAGCTTTTACTAATGGTTAGTATTTTTCGTAATACCGGCCAAAATAATACGGCCATGATGGTTGGGCCCAAATAAATGGTGATGAAATCAATGCCCGAACTGGCCGATCTTCCCACACTTCCATAATATGTCCATGCAGTGCAATACACCCCCATACTCAAAGCGTAAATGAAAGGATGGTTTACTAAATTTCTGCTGGTATTAATGGTTTTTTGCGCATAAGAGGCAATGGCAAATAACAATAATAAATAGCCTACTCCACATAGAATGATTAAGGTTGTACTCATGATTTGTATTTGCGATGTACAACAATGCCTGCCAATAAAACAATGGTTCCCCACCAAATAAATACATACCAATACAACAAAGGAATGCCTGCAACCAGTATGGGTTTATTTGCTAAGGAAAGCAATGGAAAGTTTAGTACCACCATCATCAACAGTGCTATCAACAATAATTTGATGGGGTGTTTTTTTTGTTGGGCTGCAATCATGCTATGAATATAAAAAAATCCCCTCATTAAAAATGAAGGGATCCGTGTTACTAAAAGCTACACTTGGGGGTATATGCTCAAATTAACTACTCTTTAAAATGTGCGTGTTCTGGGTTATCGTCTATTAAATCGTATTCTCCTTGTAGTGCGTATTTACCAAATACGAATAATCCGCCAACTACAATCGGCAGCAAAATAAAACAAATAATAATACCAAATACTAAATCATCTTGTTTGCCACTGGTTAGTTTAGGAATTCCTAAAATGGTTATTCCATAATATCCTACAGCTATTCCCAATGCCAGCCAAACAATGCCGAGTACTTTCTTTATAATATTCATAACAGTATTTTTAAAAGGTTTAATCGTTAATTTCTTTGTCTTTTCCGTTAATATAAATCACTCCTATCACCAAACAAACGGCTGCAACTCCTATAGGATACCACAATCCTTCTAAATACCAGTCTGCTTTTCCCGAGGTCTTTGCATTGGTAGCAAGGTAAGTGGCAACCGCTGGCAATAATCCCCCAAATACTCCATTACCAATATGATATGGTAAACTCATACTAGTATACCTGATTTTGGTGGGGAACATTTCTACTAAGAATGCTGCAATTGGTCCGTACACCATAGTTACAAATATCACCTGAATAAATACCAACCAGATCAGTTTTTGTTTATCGCTGCCATTAATGCTTATTTTAACAGTGGTAGTAATTGCCCCTGTTTCTGCATTGGTTTTTTGTATTTCTTTTCTAACCGTACTATCGGTATAAACTGTGGTAACTGTATTTACATTATTCACCATACTGTTGCTGGTACTCGCTTCTACCTTATTTGCTACATTGGTGGTTTGGTACATCTTTTCATAAATAGGTCTGTACGAAACAATGGCTATTAGCATACCTGCCATCATGATCCACTTACGACCAATCTTATCACTCAACCATCCAAATACCAAGAAGAATGGTGTGCCTAGCATGAGTGCTATAAACATTAAACTATCTACTTGCTCTTTATCTACACTCATGGTTTTTTCTATAAAACTCATGGCATAGAATTGCCCGGTGTACCATATAACACCTTGTCCCATTACGGCACCAAACAATGCTAGCAATACAAATTTAAAGTTGAGTTTTTTTCCGAAGCTTTCTTTTAATGGATTGGTAGATGTTTTTCCAGCTGCTTTTGCTTTTGCAAACACTGGAGATTCTTCCATATTTTTTCTAATTAAATAAGAAACCAGTACCATTAAAATAGATACCCAAAATGGTACTCTCCATCCCCATGCATCAAAATCCTCTGCAGATAATGCTGCCCTAGTTCCCATAATTACCAACAACGAAACAAAAAGTCCAACTGTTGCTGTTGTTTGAATCCAGGCGGTCATGAATCCTCTTTTTCCATTGGGTGAATGCTCCGCAACATATGTTGCTGCGCCACCATACTCTCCGCCCAAAGCCAAGCCCTGTAAGAGTCTTAGCAAGAGTATAAGTACCGGTGCCATAAAGCCAATGGTTTCATAAGAAGGAATACATCCTATTAAAAAAGTAGCACCTCCCATTAATAAGAGGGTTACCATAAATGTGTATTTGCGTCCTATTAAGTCGCCCAGTCTTCCAAAGAACAAAGCCCCAAATGGCCTTACTACAAAGCCTGCAGCAAATGTGGCCAAAGTGCTTAAGAATGCAGCTGTGGGATTGTCTTGCGGAAAAAATTTAGTTGAAATAACAGTAGCCAAACTTCCGAAAATATAGAAGTCGTACCATTCAATCATGGTACCAACAGAAGATGCGCCTATGACGCTGGCAAGTGAGGTTTTTTTAGTGGTGTTCATATGGTTTGTTTAGCAGGTGAGCATTATAAATATACTTGTAATTGTAGCATGAATTCTCCTAATGATCCATCCCTTAGTCTTTGTCCGTTTCTTAAATAGTACAAGGGTCGGGTACTATACTGCGGTGTAATTTTTGCATGGTGTCCGTCTAAGAAAAAATTAGCACCAATATCAAAGTAATTGCCCGTTTGATCTAAGTAATCAAATTTCTTATGCGTGTATGCGGCAAATGGTTGAATGCGAACCTTACTGGTTTGGCTGGTTTTAGGCAAAAGCAATCCTGCTTGTGTGTACCAAATATTTCCCGTGCCTACAAAAAAACGATTATTCCCAAATCCATTAATACTTCGTTGGCTGGCCGCCACGGAGGGATCAAACCCGCTGGCTGGGTTCATAATTCCAACGGTTCTAATATAGTTGGGTCCAAAATTGTATTTGTAAAAAACACTGTAGGCCGTTAATGCCATATTTTTCTTTTTATCTCCAATGGGTAAGTCGGCATACGCATCAATCCCCAATAAATTGATATCATGTTGCGCAATGCTTCCATTTCCATTAACACTTTTAGTGCCTTTGGATTGATGATAAAAGCCTGCACCAATATTGAATACTTTTTTTGTTCCAACATAAGTGCCTACTCTAAAGGGTAATAAATTTGCTTCTTGGTCTAAGAACTGGTAATCAAAATAGCCTTGTATAGCTGCTCTTGCATCTCCATTATTATCTACTGCCACGCGGTCTTTAATGGCATCTACTGTTGGGGTTATATTTGTTGCAAAGGGTTTGTTTATACTTAAGCTATAATTGAGTTTACCCAATTTGCCTTTGGCATAAAAGCCAAACTGCCTTACAAATTGATCGCTTAATTCTACTAAGGGCCAGTTAATGACTGGTGCGTCAATGGCTAGGAAATTCAACGTGCTGGCACTGCTCATTCTGCTAATGCCCCACCAATAATGTAAGCCTCCACCAATGTATACATTGTACTTGTTGGCTTTTTTTGTTGTAGGATTTACTGCTGGTACCAATGCATATTCATTCCAAACATCATGAAAGAAAATACCTGGTTTTTTTCCTGCACCATAAGCGCCTGTTCCACTTGCACCAGAAGCTCCACCTGTTGCAAATGTTTGGTTATTGATGCCAAAATGTGCAAGCACTAAATAACGGGGAGTAATTTGCGCATAGGTTAAAATACGCAAGCGTCTTGCACCTACATCCCAGGTATTGCTGCGGGTTTCTCCATTTACTTGTGTGCCCGGATTGTTACTAATAGAGCGAGCCCAAATTTGATTCCATACTATAAAGCGAATGTATTTACTACCCTCGGGGTTTAAATTCAGTTTTAATCCTGAACCATACGTTTCACTACCCTGGGCTTGTGCTAGTTGCTGCAGTAAAAGCAACCCTAATGCTGGAAGAACTTGTTTTAATGACATAGCAATCGTGGTTTGTTTAGCAATGCTGATACCTTAAAATTGGGCATTGCTACATGCGATTGCAAATGGTATATATATATATGGTAAGTATATAGTTAGTGTAACCTTAGTACACAGATGTTTTTCTAAAACGCTCCCATCGAATCACCATGAATTTATCTCCTAATTCGGTTACCATAAATCCAGCTGATTTTAGCGCCTCTCTATCGGCCATCAAATCCTTTAGCTCTGTATGATTCAGCACTTTATAGGTAGGGTGGTATTCTAAATTTTCTGGCCTTTGAATTCCGTATTGTCTTACCCAATTCATTACGCTAACATGGCTTACCCCTAAAATTCGCTCGATTTCTCTAAAACTGATTCCTTCAATATACAATTGTAAACTCTTGACCACATAGTATGGGTCAATGTTTTTGCCTTCCTTAAAAACCGTAAAATGGTATCCACAAGAACTGCATTTGAATCGCTGTCTTCCTTTAATGACGCCACTTTTAACGTATTCGTCGCTTTTGCATTTAGGGCAATGAATGAGTTTCATACCCTGAATTTACCACTTATCTATATTCATTTAGCATTTATATATCAATTTAGCAACAATTTGATATGACGTGAAAAAGCAATGAACTACTTTAGTGTTCTCAAATAATTGCCATGTCATATCCTTATCAAATCAATTCTTTTGAAGAGTACCAAAAAGTGTACAAAGAGAGTGTAGAGAATCCCGAAGCTTTCTGGGCTTCTGTTGCAGAAAATTTTGTTTGGAAAAAAAAGTGGGACAAAGTGCTCGATTGGAATTTTACAGAACCTAAGAACGAATGGTTTAAAGGGGGTAAACTCAATATCACCGAAAACTGTTTAGACCGCCATTTGGCAGAGAGAGGAAATGTTCCTGCTATTATTTGGGAGTCTAATGATCCCAACGAAAAACAACGCATTCTTACTTATAGCATTTTGCATAAACGTGTTTGCCAATTTGCACAAGTGCTCATTAACAATGGTGTACAAAAAGGCGATCGAGTTTGTGTGTACATGGGCATGATTCCTGAATTGGCCATTGCTATTTTAGCTTGCGCAAGAATTGGGGCTATTCATTCGGTTATTTTTGGTGGATTTAGCGCGCAAAGTATTGCTGACCGTTTATACGATGCGCAAAGTGAATTCATTATTACTTGCGATGGTGCTTTCCGCGGTGGAAAAGATATTCCATTGAAATCGGTAATTGATGATGCATTAATTGGCAATAGAACAGTAAGAAAAGTGATTGTATATACGCGTACTCGTACCCCCATTTCAATGATTAAAGGAAGAGATGTTTGGTGGGAAGATGAAATGCGTCATGTAGAAGAAATGGGCATTCGTGAAATTGATGCGGTAGAAATGGACGCAGAAGACCCACTGTTTATTTTATATACTTCGGGCAGTACAGGTAAACCAAAAGGGGTAGTGCATGCATGTGCTGGTTATATGGTGTATACCAATTATACTTTTGTAAACATTTTTAATTATCAACCAGGTCAAATACATTTTTGTACGGCTGATATTGGGTGGATTACAGGGCACTCTTATATAGTATATGGTCCATTAAGCGCAGGCGCTACTTCTTTAATGTTCGAAGGGGTTCCTACCTGGCCTGATGCAGGAAGGTTCTGGGAAATTGTAGATAAATACAAAGTCAATATTTTATATACTGCCCCAACTGCTATTCGCTCTTTAATGAGTTATGGCCTAGGACCCTTGCAGGGAAAGGATTTGAGCTCATTGAAAGTTTTGGGAACTGTGGGTGAACCCATTAATGAAGAAGCTTGGCATTGGTACAATGAAAATGTGGGCAAGAAAAAATGCCCCATCATTGATACCTGGTGGCAAACTGAAACTGGGGGTTGTTTAATCACCAACTTAGCAGGAATCACCCCTTCTAAGCCGGGTTGGGCTACTTTGCCAATGCCTGGCATTCAACCAATTTTAGTAGATGAAAAAGGAGTAGAAATTACAGAAGCAGAAGACGGTATATACAAAGGCAATTTGTGTATTAAGTTTCCTTGGCCTTCTTTATTGAGAACAACTTATGGTGATCATGAACGTTGCAGAACCAATTATTTTGCTACCTACGAAAATTTATATTTCACGGGTGATGGTGCGTTAAAAGATGAGAATGGTTTTTATAGAATCACGGGTAGAGTGGATGATGTACTTAATGTAAGTGGCCACCGTATTGGTACGGCCGAAGTAGAGAATGCCATTAATATGCACGCAGGTGTAATTGAAAGTGCCGTAGTTGGGTATCCGCACGATGTAAAAGGTCAGGGCATTTATGCTTTTGTTATTTACAGCAATACCCATGGCGATGAAGAACTCACTCGTAAAGATATTTTACAAACTGTTACCCGTATGATTGGGGCCATTGCTAAGCCCGATAAAATTCAGTTTGTGAATGGCTTGCCTAAAACGCGTAGTGGTAAAATTATGCGAAGAATTTTGCGCAAAATTGCGGAAGGTGAAACAGAAAATTTGGGCGATACTTCTACTTTATTAGATCCAGGTGTAGTGGAGGAAATAAAAAACGGCCATATTTAATATTCAAGCGGTTATCATGAAATCTTTATCTTAATAATAATCATTCGATTATCTTTAGGATAAAGATTGTTGTCATGAAAAAAATTACTTTATTACTTGGTCTTGCATTTTTTACAAGTACTGCGCTAGTTGCAGCTGAGTCAAATACTGTTTCCGCTAAAAAAGTTGCCGCCGATAATGATATTATTGGTCGTTGGGATTTAACAGTGAATATGGACGGTCGCATTGCGCCCTCTTGGTTAGAAGTAAAACTCTCAGGTGTTAAAACCTTAGTAGGATATTTTGTAGCCGATGGTGGTAGCGCAAGACCAATTAGTCATGTGCAAGTAAAAGAGGGCAAAATTCATTTTAGTATTCCTTCTCAATGGGATCGTTTAGATAAGTACATGGAGTTTGATGCTGTACTAGAAAACGATAAACTAACTGGAACCATTACTCAGAGTTATGGTAAAGTGCATTCATTCACGGGTGAGCGTGCTCCTTTATTAAAAAGAGACAAAGCACCAGTATGGGGTAAGTCAATCAATTTACTAAGTGGTAAAGGAATTGAAGGTTGGCATGCCGATAGAAACAATAACCAATGGGTAAATATCAATGGTGTTTTAACCAGCCCTAAAAGTGGTGCCAATATTATTACTGATCAATCTTTTGATGATTTTAAATTACATATTGAATTCCGTTATCCTGCAGGAAGTAATAGTGGCGTGTATTTGAGAGGTCGTTATGAAATTCAAGTAGAAGATAATATGGGTAAAGAACCTAGCTCTACTTTATTTGGTGGTATTTATGGTTTTATTACTCCAAACGAAATGGTGGCGAAAGCACCAGGTGAATGGCAAACTTATGATATCACTTTAGTGGGCCGTCGTGTTACCGTAATTGCGAATGGTAAAGCCATTATTGTTGATCAAATTATTCCAGGCATTACAGGTGGCGCGCTCAATAGCAAGGAAGGTGAACCAGGTCCTATTATGTTGCAAGGAGATCATGGTCCGGTTGAGTATCGCAATATTATCATTACGCCCGCGAAATAATTGAAATGCGAAAAATTTTTATAGCCCTATTTGCCTTTGTGTTGTTGCAAAATAGTGCAGCAGTTATTGCGCAATCCGCATTATCCCCTTCAGCTGCACAAGGAAAACTAATTATTGTTGGTGGCGGATCCATGCCCGATACCATGTATCAATTGTTTGCGAAATCAATTGGAGGTAAAGACCAATCGGTGGTGGTAATTCCTACGGCAACAAACGATTCTGCAATAAATGCAGGTGCGCATTTAACTCGTTTTAAAAAAGAGGGCTTCACCAATTTAACAACGGTTCACGCGCGTTCCAAGGATGCAGCGGATGCGCCTGCTTTTATTAAAGCCATTCAAAATGCAAAAGGAATTTATTTTTCAGGGGGCAATCAAAGCCTTATTGCAGACGCATTTTTGGGTACTCAGGTACACACTGCTATGCTAGCATTATTTAAAAGAGGCGGTGTATTTATGGGTACTTCTGCCGGTGCTACTATTATGGGAACGCTTTTAGTTGGGGGAGATGCGCGAAAAGATTTGACCAAGCCTTTTGATTTTCCTGCTGCATTAAATTTATTTGCGAATACCGCTATTGATCAGCATGTGTTGGCTAGAAATAGACAGTTCGATTTAATTCCTGTGATAGAACAATATCCTCATTTATTGGGTATTGCCATTGACGAGTCTACTGCTATTGTAGTGGAGGGTAATCAGTTTTCTGTGTTGGGTAAATCTTATGCAATGGTATACGATGCGCAAGATTGGGAGAAACAAAAAAAGCAATGGGGCCGCGTGTTGAAACCATTTATGATGATGGCTCAACCTCAGCGTTACGATTTTGTTTCTAGAAAAATCATTCGCAATTAATTATATTTTGACCCAACGTTTTTTTCTTGTGTTTAATCGGTGATTGCCGATAAGTCCACTGCAATTTTTGCACCTAATGCTGCATTGTTTTTGATCAATGCTATATTGGCTTCTAAGCTTTCACCGTTGGTATGCGTTGCAATGTATTTTAGTAAAAATGGCGTGATGTCTTTTCCTGATACTCCTGCTCTTTTTGCTGCATCTAATGCCAACACAATATGTTCTTCCATTTCTGCTGCAGGTATTTCCTGATGAGCAGGTACTGGGTTGGCAATTAATACAGATCCATTCAAACCCATATCCCACTTCACTTTTAACATAGCTGCTATGGCTTCTTCAGTAGCTAATGTAAGTGGACTTTTAAATCCACTGTTTTGAGAATAAAAACTAGGAAACGCCTCTTGTTTAAACGTTACTACTGGTATGCCTTTGGTTTCTAAATATTCCAATGTAAGTCCAATATCCAAAATTGATTTTACGCCTGCTGAAACTACGGCAACATTAGTATGTTCCATTTCAGTAAGATCTGCTGAAATATCCATACTGGTTTCTGCTCCTCTGTGTACGCCGCCTATTCCACCTGTAACAAAAATTTGTATGCCGGCCATTGCTGCAATACGCATAGTAGCGGCAACAGTTGTAGCTCCATATAATCTATTACTGATTACATAAGACATATCGCGCAAACTCACTTTATGTATATCTTTTGCTTGTCCAAAATAATCTAATTCTTCATCGGTTAATCCTACGGTGCATTTTCCTTTGATGATGGCAATAGTGGCTGGTATGGCCCCGTTACGTCTCACAATTTCTTCTACAGCCCTTGCTGTTGCTACGTTTTGCGGGTAGGGCATACCGTGTGCTATGATGGTACTTTCTAATGCTACAATGGGTTCTCCGTCTCTTAATGCGGCGGCAACATCTGGATGTAAATGAATGGCTGGATGCATGATACTGGTTGTTGCTTTAAGATGGATAATATTTAGTAACCCTTGATAATAATTCAGCTTGCGACAAATGCGTAACAATTGCTCCATTCACTTGCAATATCTCTGCCGATAATGTATGTGCTAGCTTTATGCATTCTTCGTCTGTTCTTCCCAAAGTTTTTCCCAATAAGAATCCAGACAAAGAGCCGTCTCCTGCTCCAGTGCAATCTACAACTTCTATATCTGGTGCATGTAAAGTAATTGCTTTGTCTTTGTTATAAAAAGCAGAACCCTGCTTGCCATTGTGTAACCAAATATTTTGCACCCCTCTTTTTAATAATTCTTCCACTTGCAATTGGGTTAAGAAAGATTTTTCGCTGCACATTACGGGTAATTCATCTTCATTGGGTGTTACCATGTACAAACCGGCTAAATCCATATTTTTTAATTTGGATGCGGGTGGTACAGATACGGGCTCTATGATAAATGGTATGCCTGTTCTTTTACTAAATTGTAATAACCAGTTCATGCTTTCTACACTGGTATTAGCATCTGCCATTATGTATTGGGCACTTAATAAAAGTTCCTCCTGCTTTTCTAAATGAGCAGGGGTAACCATTTCTACTGCTGCATTAGACAAGAATGCAGTGTATAATGAACCATCTACATTTAATACGCCTGTATACCTACCCGAAATGCCTTCTTTGGTGATACTGGCATCTATTTTTACTCCTGCTGCTGAACAGGATTGTTTTAACCAATCTCCATCGCTGTCGTTTCCAAATACGCTTATTAATTGTACATATGCGCCTAATATGCTCAACTGTTTAGCAATATTATGGGCAACTCCGCCAGCTGTCTTTGTAATTTTGGCGTCTACTGTTGTTGCAGGAAGGATGGAGTGTCCTGCATGTATGAGCTCATCTACCAAAATGGCCCCTACACAAATAATTGGTTTTTGCATGCGGCAAATGTACAAAGTGGATTGGCCTTTTTATGTTATTTTCATTTTTCAATTTTGATTTATGAATAGAAGAAAATTTTTGCGCAATGGTTCTTTAGCGGCCGCGGCTGCTGTAACAGTAGCGGGCACTGCTGCAACTGCTTTAACTGGCTGTGGCGGCGGCGGCAAAGATCAATCTAAAAAAAATAGTATCAGTAGTGATGAATTGGCTGCTGCTGCTGCTTCTGGAAGAGATGAGTTTGAATACTCTGAATTCACGATTGCCGAATTACAAGCAGCTATGAAAGCTGGAACCCTTTCTTCAGTAAAATTGACCGAACTATATTTGCGCCGCATTAGTGAAATAGATCAAGGGAGACATGATCTTTTATCGGTGATTGAAGTGAATCCAGAAGCCATGCAATTGGCCGAGCAAATGGATAAAGAACGAAAAGCGGGTAAACTACGTGGACCCTTACATGGTATTCCTATCATGATTAAAGACAATATTGATACGGCGGATAAAATGCATACGACGGCCGGGTCTTTGGCTTTAGAAAATCATATTGCTGCAAAAGATGCTTTTGTAGTAAGTCAATTACGCAAATCAGGGGCTATTATTTTAGCCAAAACCAATTTGAGTGAGTGGGCCAATTTTAGGTCTACTCGTTCTAGTAGTGGTTGGAGCAGTAGAGGCGGACAAACCAGAAATCCTTATGTAATCAATCGCTCTCCTTGTGGTTCTAGTGCAGGTTCTGCTGTTGCTGTTTCTGCTAATTTATGTGTAGTGGCAGTGGGTACCGAAACCGATGGGTCTGTTGTTGCTCCTGCTTCTTTTTGTGGAATTGTAGGATTAAAGCCTACCGTTGGCTTGGTGAGTAGATCAGGTATTATTCCTATTTCTGCCACGCAAGATACTGCTGGCCCTATGACTCGCACGGTGGCTGATGCTGCTATTTTATTGAATGCAATGGTGGGTGTTGACGCTGCGGATGCCGTAACATTAAATGCAAAAGATAAAATTGCCAAAGACTATACTGCTTTTCTAAATAAAGACGCTTTAAAAGGAAAACGCATTGGGGTTGAACAATCTTTTTTAAGAGGCCGTCAAGAAGAAGTAGTGGCTTTGTATCAAAGAGAAATTGATCAATTAAAAAAATTGGGCGCTACCATTGTTCCTGTTGAATTGGTAAAAGAAACAGGTCCATTGGGTGAATCAGAATTTCAAGTATTGCTCTATGAATTTAAAGATGGCCTCAATAAATATTTAGCCACCGTAAAAAATGGCGTGAAGAGCATGCCTGAATTGATTGAATACAATAAAAAACATGCTGATAAAGTACTCAAATATTTTAAGCAAGAGTTGGTTGAAATGAGTAATGCCAAAGGCAATTTAAAAAGCAGCGAATACCAACAGGCATTGGCTAAATCTACTTCTGCCCGAGCAATCATTGATCGTGTATTGAAAGAAAATCAATTAGATGCTATTGTGGGTACCAGTTATGGTCCGGCTCATTGTATTGATTGGGTAAATGGAGACCAAGACCCTGGTTTTTATTTTTGTCCTCCAGCTGCTATGGCAGGTTATCCGCATATTACTGTTCCTATGGGCGATGTACATGGGTTACCAGTAGGGCTTTCCTTTATTGCTTCTGGTTATCAGGAAGGAACAATCATAGGATTGGCCTATGCTTATGAACAAGCAACCAAGCATAGAACGATTCCTCGCTTTAAACGATCTATTTAAGCGGGAAAATGATTTATATTCATGTTTTTATTGATCTGTTTAAATTAATATAGTGTCCGAAATAAATACCAAACAAGTTTCTCCTTTAGGTTGGATTGCCAGCACCTGGTTTGCTATGGGCATACCTTTTATTGCATTGTCTAGTACAGCTGGTATTATGTACCATTCATTTAAAATACCTGATGAGGAAATAGCTTTTTGGACTTCATTTGTTCTTTTGCCTTGGGCACTCAAATTTTTATGGGGCCCTCTTTTAGAAATGTTCAAAACCAAAAAATACTTCGTGTATGTATCTCAGTTTTTTTTGGGAGTCTTGTTTGCTTTAGTTGCGGTGAGCATTATTTCTGACCGATTTTTTGGTTTGTCTATTGGTTTATTCACTGCTATTGCTGTTTCTGCAGCTACGCAGGATTTAGCTGCTGATGGTATTTATATTAATGAGTTGAATAAATTTCAACAACAACAATTCATTGGTTGGCAAGCAGTATTTCAGCATTTGGCTAAAGCCATTTTTGGATCGGCCTTGGTATTTTTAGCTTTTCAATTAGAAGAAGTTTATGGGTTAAAAATGGCCTGGATGACGGTGATGATTATTTATGGAATTGCCATGATTACGATGGGTGTAATCAGTGTAAATAAATTACCTACAGGTGGAGATGCAGTTCATGCGGTTGAATCGGCACCTGAAGCAATTGTTATTTATAGAGATGTGTTGTTGCAGTTTTTGAAGAAAAAAAATCTATGGATTGGTTTGGTATTTATATTTCTCTATCGATTGGCAGAAGCCCAAGCAGTAAAAATTGCCCCCCTATTTTTTAAAGCATCCAGAATAGACGGTGGGCTAGGAATTGATAAAACAGATACCAGTTTTATTTTTGGTGTGATTGGTATAATTGCATTTGTTGTAGGAAGTCTGGCATCTGGATATTTTGTTGCTTCTAAAACCTTCAATAGAAAAACCCTACTTATTTTATGCGCTGTAATGAATATTCCTTTGTTGGTTTATTCTTATTTAGCCATAGCGCAGCCAGTAGATGAAATGCCCATTATTCTACTAATTGCATTTCAACAGTTTTGTTACGGGTTTGGTTTATTGGCATTGGTATATTACGTCTTACAAGAAATGGCTCCGGGTAAATACCAATTGGCTTATTTTGGTTTTGCTGTTGCTGCCATGCAATTTGCCTTTATTATTCCTGGTATGTTCAGCGGTTATTTAAGTGATTATATGGGTTATTATGAATTCTTCATTTGGGTAATAATTTGTACCATACCCGCATTTATCATGAGCGCAACTGTTCCTTTAAATAATGCTACCGAACCTACTGCCAACTAGGGTTTCCTACTAAATGCAATTTGGTTTGTCGTCCGCTAATATATTTGAAACCAGTTTGGTCAAAATATCCATCTTGCTCTAACATGATTCGGATGGTTTTTTTCCATTCTTTAATTTCAACTGCTGCATTTAATTCTATTGAATAAGCAGTATGGTAATACATTGGGTAGTCGCCACTTCCGGGCACACCATTTTGTTGATCCCACATACCTATAGTTGGCCCAGCTGCATGTCCATGTGCTCCAATTGGATGCGTGTAAATTGTAGCATTTATATTTTCCTTTTTGGCTTGTGCCAAAGCATCAGATAAAATATTGTTTCCCGATTTGTTGAATGCAAATTGATTGGTTAAAATATCTTGCAATCGGTTTCCTATTACTAATGCATTTTTTAAATACTCGGGTGCGTCTTTTTCTTCTGGCTTTAAAACATAAGCATGTTCCTGAATGTCTGAGTTCAATCTTAAATAAGTAATTCCAAAATCTACATGTAATAAATCTCCTTGTTGAATAATATTTTTGGGATCGTACCCTTTATTGCTGAAAGCTTTTAAATGATCAAATTCAATTTGGTCGTTGCGTTGAATTTCTACCGATGGGTGAAACCATGTACTTAAACCAAGGCTATTGATTTTTTGGCGGTACCACCATACTAGGTCTTCTGATGTGGTAACGCCCGGTGTGATTACTTTACTGCTAAATCCCTCTGCTATGATGGCTTTGCTAATTTGTACTACTTGTGGGTAGTATTGCATTTCTCTGGCTGTTCTTGTTTCTAACCAAGCTACTGCTAGTGGTTCAGAAGAAACCACTTTTGTTTTAAATGCAGTGGGTAATTTTTGCATGAATTCTTCATATTCGGTATGGTCTAGTCCGTCGGCGTGACCAAAACTTTTAGAGATATTGATGCCTATTTTTTTGGGTTGATGCTTATTTACCAATGCCATTAGTGCATCCCACTGATCGGGATATTTGGCCATATCCCAAGCCGCTTTAATTGAACTACCCACATTGTATCTGGCTACTGCAGACTTAGTATATTCCTTAGTGGTAGGATTATAGTAAAATACCAACATAGTAGTTCTTCTTGCACTAATCCAGGTTGCTGGCAACATTGTTTTCACAATAGGGTCTTCATTGTATTCTCTAGTAATCATTACCCACATATCTATTCCTGTTCGTTCCATTAATTGCGGTAATAAATTATTTAATCGATCGTCTATTACGTCATCAATTATTTTTGCCTGTTCTCTTAATGGTAGTACTTGTGCGTTTAACTTATGGGTAATGAACGTTACAAAAAAGAAACTCAAAACAGCGGTTAGGATGCGTTTATTCATTTTAGTGTACTTTTAATAAATATACTATTGCGTTGCCCAATAAACCCCTTTTATTGAAACCTTTTTTTTGCCTTTCGTTATTGCTAATTGGGCAATGGGTATTCAACAATGTAAAGGCTCAAAATATTCCCTTTCCCCAGAAAGACATTAGTGATGTATTATTTGGATCGAAAAAGCAAAAAGCTTCTTTGCAAAATGACTCTTTGGTTCCGCGAAAATTCTATACCAGTTTTTTACCTATTCCTGGGTATAATCCTGCCTTGGGATTTGTAATAGGGGGTGGAATCAGTACCAGTTTTTTATCTGGTCAATCTGCTAGTACTCGTCGTTCAAATATTTTAGCCAATGCAACTATTACCACGCGAAATCAGTTTAATCTGAATGTTCGCAATATGATTTATTTGAAAGATGATCAATGGGTTTTACAGGGAGATTGGCGCTGGCTTATTTTTTCTCAACCCACTTATGGCTTGGGCATCAATTTTAATAATGCTTTTAGGCCTCTTGCAAAAGAGCAACCAATGAAGTTTAATTATATCCGCTTTTATCAAACCTTGTATAAAAAAATATTAGGTCCATGGTATGCGGGTATTGGTATTAATATAGATAGACACTATAATATAGTAGATCAACTATTAGACACTACAGGTCCTGACCGCTTTTTTACAGCGCATTATGATTATTCAACTTTAAATAATATTAGACAAGACCAGTATTCTTCTGTTGGCCTGAGTGCTAATTTTTTATTTGATAATAGAGACAATGCAGTGAACCCTAGAAAGGGTCAATATGCATTAATGAGTTTTAGAATCAATAATGAAATATTTGGGAGTACTCGCTCACACAATACATTGTATTATGAATTTAGAACCTATTGGAACCCTACCAAAAAGCTGCTAAGACCCCATATCATTGGGTTCTGGACCATGGGCCAATTTGTTACCAGTGGCAAGCAACCTTATTTAGAAATGCCTGGCATTTCTTGGGATATGTATAATAGAACGGGTAGGGGTTATATACAAGGAAGAATTCGTGGCGAAAATATGTGGTATGGTGAAACGGAGTATCGTTTTCCTATTTCAAAAAATGGTTTATTGGGTGCTGTGGCTTTCTTGAATTTAACTACAGCTACCAACGAAGCCAAACAGCAAAAACTAGCAGATGAATTTGCAGCTGGCTATGGTATTGGTTTAAGAATAAAAATGAGTAAGAAAACCAATGCCAATATTGGCATTGATTATGGCATGGGCCGCGATGGGAGCAATGGCATCTACATCAACTTACTCGAAACTTTTTAATTGATCCGCTTATTTCGGTTTGCTGATTTAGTTAATTAAGCGATAAATAAAAACGGTGGCCCTTTTCATTAATACGGGAAACTGTTTTGAGTTTAATGTTTCACCAGGTGCATGCGCTCCTCTGCCTGAAGCACCCAAGCCATCTAAACAATCT
The DNA here is from genome assembly GCA_964612195.1 of uncultured Sediminibacterium sp. Taxonomy (GTDB): domain Bacteria; phylum Bacteroidota; class Bacteroidia; order Chitinophagales; family Chitinophagaceae; genus Sediminibacterium. The sequence goes on along the minus strand of CAZTDV010000003.1, from coordinate 73,560 downwards.
GCATAAGCTGCAACATAAGAAATATCGCCAGCACCTCTGCTGCCCGGATTGCCTGGTACCACTTTACCCAATCCCATGTCTTCACTGGTTTTGCTTAATATATTGGCCAATGCTTCATTTCCTTTGGTTGGAGCCATCGAAGGTATTCCATCCTGAAAGCTGATGGTTGCTTTGGCTCCTGGTAAACTTTCTGAAACAATTTTACGCATTGCATTTCTGGCGTTGATTTTTTGTGCTTCAGTTAAGAAACGGAGGTCGCCATTCACAAATGTTTTGGGCGAAATAATATTGGTTTTACCAGATGCTTCACCACGTTGTTGTTCAAAATTGGCATTTACTTCGGACCCCCCAATAAATATACCTGGATTGAATGTGAGGTATGGTTCCTTGCTCAATGTTTCTCTAAAACTATTCACAATTCTTGCTGCTTCATAAATAGCGCCATAGCCCGCAGCGCCAAATACACCCGATGAATGACCCTGCTTTCCTTCAACAGTCAGTTCCCAAGAACTGGCGCCTCTTCTTGCAGTTGCAATGGTATTAAAGCCTGCGGCTCCTTCAAATGCAAGCACTATATCGTGTTGCTTGGCCCGCTCAATAAAATCTCCTCTTGTAATGCTTCTTGGTTCACCTGCATTTTCCTCGTCACCTGTCATATAAATCGTAATAGTGGCATTGTTCAATAGGTTTAATTCGTGCATGGCTTTCATTGCAGCAATGATGATTACATCTCCTCCTTTCATATCATTAATTCCCTGACCAGTGATGGTGCTATCATTCAAAACAGTAAATGGATTGCTGGGCATATCTGGTTCGAATACTGTATCCAAATGACCAAGCAACAGTATCTTTTTTCCTTTATTCCCTTTTCTAGTTGCCACCAAATGTCCAGCACGTTTAATAGAATCGGGCATATTGATCCACTCAATATTAAAGCCTAATTTTTCTAATTCCTTGCTGTATAATTGACCAACCGCTTTTACTCCTGCAACATTAAATGTTCCACTATTGATGTTTACAGAATTTTTAAGCAGTTCCATCATTGCTGGATAATGCTCTTCTATTTTTTTTATTAATTTTTGTTCAATCGGCTGAAGGCTTTGAGCATGGCTTGTGAAACAAAAAAATGTAGTTAAGTAAAGCAGGAAGTATTTTTTCATGGATAATTTTTTGGGCACTAGATTATTAAGTAATTGAGCTTAAAAATACCTAAAAATGGGTATATGAGAACCCCAATTTTTAAGCATATTGCATCAGGATTTAATCCTGGAATCGGGGTACATTCATATCGGGGGGTGTGATTGTCCCCGATTTATATTTTATACGTCCCGTTTTTAAAATTCATTAATCAGTGATGCTGTTTTAGTAGGATCTTCTTCCATTGGAACATGGCCTATATTCTTCAAAATAGCGAGTTTGCTTCCCTTTATATCTTTATTAAATAGGCTGGCGTTCTGAACTGGAATCAATCCATCTTTATCTCCCCAAATAATAAGGGTAGGCTTTTGGATGGTCTTAATTTTCTCTGGCTCCTGCTCTAATCCCTTCTTAAAAATGGCTAATAAGGCTTTTCTATTTCCTTTTGCAATGGCCATATCATGAAAGCGATCAATCTGTTCTTGGTTAATAATGGTTTGGTCTTGATATATTCCCTTTAAGCTGGCACTTACCAAAGCTTTTGGGGTAATGAATAACATTACATTATTGATTACTGGTGTTGAAGCAATTTTAAAACCTATTGAACCTTTTGCATTCATCACTGGGTATCCTGTTGCGTCAATTAAAATCAGCTTTCTTACTTTGTTAGGAAAATAAGTCGTGAACTGCCATGCAATTCCTCCTCCTAATGAATTGCCCCCTATATCGCAGAGTGGTATATTTAACTTGGTTAAAAAAGAATCTAAAAATTGACTGTAATATTTGAAGCTGTATTCATTGGTAGCATTGGGTCCGGTAAGTCCAAATGCTGGCATATCTAAAGTAATGACTCTTCTGTTTGGATTAATTTTCTTTACCACTGCTTCAAATGTGTGCAAAGAAGAACTGGTACCATGTATTAAAATTAAAGGGACTGAATCTGATGGATTGCCCTGGTCTCTATAATGCACATTCATGCCCATCAATGGCATAAATTCCGATTCATTGTTTACATACAATGGCTTCAATTCATCTAAGCTTCTGTCTGGTTGAAAATAAATGATGAACAATAAAACCAATATTGCAAGGATCGCACCAAAAAAATAACCAATATATCGTAAGAACTTTTTCATTTAGCATGATTTAGTCTTACAAATATATTGGTCAGTTGTATAAGGCTGTATTAATTTGTGCGAATGGCGCCTATTCCTTCGCTAAACAATTGTTTATTTAGTGCAGGTATTTCAATTTTATTTAAGTTTTCTCCCCTTTCTTTTAAAGCCTGCCATTGGGTGGTATAAAGTTTCAACAAGTCTAAATTGGGTTTGTTGATGCTTGGTATATCACTTTCTGTTTGATTCATTAAGAACATATAGTTGGCAGTGAATTTATTCAAGAAGTTCTCTGCGTCATCATAAGCTGTTGCCTTTCGCTGAATCATTTCTTCATCCCATGCTTGTATTTTTTTAGCCAATGATTCTGCACTGGTTTTTGTGTTACCATTTGGTAGGGTTTTAATCAATTGATCCAACTGTTGCTTCTTTGCAAACAATTCATTTACCATCGTATGCATTTCTTTAACCGTATTTTCCATATTGGTCATCACTTCATCAAATTCAGTATACTCAGCTACTGTAGTTGGATAATTAGGATTTGCTAAAATGGTTGCAGTGGTACTTACTGTTTTTCCTTCTGCTTCTATGTTGATGGTATACATTCCAGGAATGGCTTTATGTCCGCGGAAACTGCTTTCAATATAAGTGTTTGGAATACCCGGCATAGTAGAATGTCGTAGATTCCATACAAATCTGTTCAGGCCTTTATTGGTTGATAATTGCGCTTCTTTAGGAGGCGCACCATCGTATCTTTTATAATTAGGATCTGCTTTAGAACTAAAGCTTCTGATAATTTTACCTGAAGCATCTTTGATGGTCATGTTCACCACTGCTTTTTCTTTTAATTCAGGTAAGTCATAGTACACTACAATTCCTGTTGCCGGATTCACCCCTCTGTATGGATTAGTCCCATCGAAGTCAGGATTATTGCCATCTAACTCAGAACTACCACTGGCTAATATTGCTGGTGATGGTTCATAAACGGATAAGGTTGTTGGTGACAATTTGTATTGTCGTACCAATGTTAGATCGTCTAATATCCAAAATGATCTACCCGATGTTGCAGCAATTAAATTGTTTTGGTGTACGCGTAAATCGGTAATAGGTGTGTTGGGTAAATTCAATTGAAAAGGCGTCCAATTTTTTCCTCCATTAAATGAAATGTACACTCCGTTTTCTGTTCCTGCATACAACAAATCTTTACGCTTATCATCTTCTCTTACTACTCGAGTAAAAGATCCTACTGGTATTCCATTGCTAATATTGGTCCAGGTTTTTCCGTAATCGGTACTCTTGTATAAGCCTGGTGTATGGTCATTAAATTTGTATCTGGTTGTAGCAATATATACGGTTGCTTTGTCAAATGGAGACACTTCTATTGCATTGATTAAACACTCTGCTAATCCTGCTGGTGTAATATTTTTCCAATTCGCTCCGCCATCTTTAGTGATGAAAACCAATCCATCATCACTTCCTGTATAGATCACGCCTTTTTCTAGTGGTGATTCCAATACATAACTTAATGTTCCGTAGTTTTCTGCACCCACCGATTCATTGGTAAATGGCACACCTGGTTTTACTTGTTTTTCCTTTTCATTCCGTGTTAAGTCTGGCGATACTTCATCCCATGTTTTACCCATATCCCTTGTTCTCAAAAGCAAGTGTGCACCATGATAATAAGTGCCTGGCTCGTGTTGACTATGTATAATAGGGGCATTCCAATTGTATCGGTACTTCATATCTTTTGCATCCATTGCTAAATACTGAATGGGTGCAGCCATGATATTGGTACTTGCATTGGTTTTGGTATCTAATACTTCTATGGTTCCTTGGTAAGACCCGCCCAATACATATCTGGGGTTGTTTGGATCAAACGCTAAGAATGCACTTTCTCCTCCAGCTGATGCCGACCAATCGGCGGCTGTAATCCCACCGGAAAAAGACCTACTGGCAATTTTTACCGATGAATTGTCTTGTTGTCCTCCATAAATATTATACGGAAATAAATTGTCTACATTAATGCGATACATCTGTGCAGTGGGCATATTGCTTTGGCTGCTCCAAGTTTGTCCTCCATTAAAACTAATGGTTACTCCACCATCATCGGCCATGACTAAATTTTTTGAATCACTTGGGTTAATCCAAAGATTGTGGTAGTCTCCATACACACCTTGTAGGTTTTCCCATGTTTTTCCGCCATCAATCGATTTTAATGCGGGGGCACTTAATACATACAAAGTGTTTTCATTATTTGGATCTGGAAACACTTCAATATAATACCATGCGCGCTGAATGATTTTGTGTTCTGCTGAAACCTGAGTAAAACTTTTTCCTGCATTATTGGATACATATAGTCCGCCCGCATTTTTTTCAAAATCACTTTCAATTAAAGCATATACTTTATCTGAATTTGCCGGGCTTACTGCAATGGCCATCTTGCCCATTTCTTTTGGTAAGCCAGTACTTAGTTTTTCCCAATTAGCACCACCATCGGTAGACTTATATAATCCACTTCCTGCACCACCACTGATTACTTTCCATGGTAATCTGCCATGCTCCCACATGGCTGCATATAAAATGCTGGGGTTTTTTGCATCCATGGATAATTCTGCACATCCTGTTTTATCATTGATGTATAAGATTTTTTTCCAAGTTGTTCCGCCATCGGTGCTTCTGTAAATTCCTCTCTCAGTTGAGTTGCTGTACAGCGCTCCTTGTGCTGCAACGTATACAATGTCTGGATTGGTTGGATCAATAATTACGCGTGCAATATGCTGTGTGGCATCTAGTCCAATTTTTTTCCATGTATTTCCTGCATCAGTACTTTTATACATACCATCTCCATGATGGGTCATTACTCCTCTCATGGCATGCTCTCCCATTCCAACATAAACAATATTCGGATTGCTTTCTGATACGGCTATGGCACCTACTGATCCTGTTTTAAATTGTCCGTCAGAAATATTTTTCCAACTAATTCCTCGGTCAGTGGTTTTCCATAATCCACCACCTGTAGTTCCCATATAATAAGTATGGATATCTCCTTTAACACCCGTTCCGGTATTAGACCTGCCTCCTCTGAAAGGTCCAATGCTGCGCCATTTCACGGGTTTGAAATATTGGTTTACATTTTCGGTATTGGGTTCTTTGCTGGTTTGTGCAAATGAATAGTCTGCACCAGTAACAAGGAGCAAACCTAAAAGCAGTTTATGCATATTGGCTGAATTTTATTCAGAAATATACGCCATATTCTTTATTGTATCTTTGAACCATGCCAAAAGGGAAATTAGATATTATAGACAGGGTATTGGAAGCTTGTTACAAACACAATCCCGATGCTTTGTTTGTGATGAGTTTAATGCACCAATACGAAGAACGAGGTAGCTTAAGTAAAAAACAGTTGCAGGGTTTATTGGCTAAAGCGAGTAAAGTGCCTGATATGCCTGCTAATTTATTGGCAACACTTGAAGCCACTATCAATAGAATGCATACCCGGGAAAAAGCACCTGCAACAGTAGGTAAGCCACTTTTTGAAAAAGATTTACCCCTCGGTGAAAAAATGGAAGCTATTCTTGCAAAATATCCGCAGCATAAGCGAGTGATTTTTCTCTTTGATAAATACAATCGCAAAGAGCATTTAACACCTATTGAAAAGGATGAAGTGTTGAAATTCCATAAACTTTTGGTGAAACAATAGCATGATTTTTATCATATTGGTTGAATAGTAAAAAAGGTACCTTCGGCGCTTTAATCAATTCACTTTTTATGAGTTTAGCCAAATCTATAGAAGCGCGTAGCCAAAACAAATGTGAGCTTTGCGCTGCAACTACCCCTTTGTCTTTATTTGAAGTTCCACCAGTAGACAGAACAACTGAAGATAACTGCATCATGATTTGCAGTAAATGTTTACAACAAATAGAAAAGAAAGAAGCTTTAGACAGCAAACATTGGGACTGTTTAAATACTGCTATGTGGAGTGAAGTGCCGGGTATACAAGTGGTTTCTTGGAGAATGTTGAATAGGTTAAGGAATGAATCTTGGGCTGCAGATTTATTAGACATGCTTTATTTAGACGATGATAAACTGGCTTGGGCCAAAGCTACTGGTGATCATGATAATGATGGAACAGTAGACTTGCATTTGGATTGTAATGGACAACAACTTTTTACGGGTGATTCAATTGTTTTAACTAAATCATTAGATGTGAAAGGAACTAGTTTGAACGCAAAAATGGGTACCGTAGTGAAAAATATCCGTTTGGTTCCAGATAATACAGAACAAATTGAAGGTAAAATTGAAGGTCAAATGATTGTTATACTAACAAAATATGTTCGCAAAGCATAACTTTATATGCAATTATGCGAGTTAGAAATCCTAGAACCGGTGTATACGATTATGAAATACCCGATTGTAATGCAGCTCAAATAGTACATTGTTGCAAGCAATTGCGCAACCATCAAGATGCATGGGTAAGATCTGGAATCAACAACCGTGTTTCTGTATTACTTGAGTGGAAAGAAGCAATCATCGTAAATAAGGAACTATTGATTGGTGCGTTAGCTGCTGATACGGGCAGAACTTGGGAAACAACCGCCGAAATAGATTGGGTGATTGATTCTATTGACAAATGGTGCGCTACTGCTAACAATTTTTATGAAGAATATGCTAATTGGGTTCCTTACCAATTGGTTGCTATTATTAGCCCATGGAACTTTCCGTTGGCTTTATCTATGATGGATACCATACCTGCCCTATTATCAGGAGCTGCAGTATTGGTAAAGCCTAGCGAAATAACACCTCGTTTTATTGAAGTGATTAATAGAACAATTTTAGCTGTTCCCGGACTTAACAAAATACTATTATTTACTCCTGGAGATGCAAGCGTTGGTGCAGTGATAGTTGGTCAAGCAGACTTAGTTTGTTTTACTGGTTCAGTAAATACAGGAATGAAAATTGCTGCTGCTGCAAGTAAAAAGTTGACACCCGTTTTAATGGAAATAGGGGCTAAGGATCCGGCAATTGTTTTGCAAGGAGCTAATTTAGAAGTTGCAGCTACAGCTATTTTAAAAGGAAGCACTACTAATGCAGGACAAAACTGTTTGAGTTTTGAAAGAATTTATGTGCATGAGTCTATTCATGATGAGTTAATTGATTTATTAATTGAAAAAACAAAAGCACTTCAGCTTGTTACCGATGATCAGCATAAAGGAGAAATTGGCCCAATCATTTTTGAAAAACAAGTTTTAACGATTAATACCCATTTAGAAGACGCCAAAAATTTAGGCGCAATAATTTTGACTGGTAGTACTGCTTGTGAACAAATTCATGGTGGATTTTATTGTAAACCAACAATTGTAGTGAACGTTACACATAATATGTTGTTGATGAAGGAAGAAACTTTTGGGCCTATTATGCCAATAATGTCATTTAGTACAAAAGAAGAAGTAGTTGAATTGGCTAATGCTTCTAAATTTTCTTTAGGGGCTGCAGTATTTGCTGCTACTGATGAAGAAGCAGAAGATATTGCTAATCGAATTCATGCGGGTTCAATAAGTATTAATGAGTCGGCGCTTACTGCCATATTACATTATGGAGATCATCTTAGTTTTAATATGAGTGGAATTGGTGGGTTAAAAATTGGACAAGAGAGTTTTAGTCGGTTTTTAAAGAAGCGTACGATTCATTTGTTAAAGAAATCTAATTCACATTAATATGTGATTGGTTCGGGTTGGCTTAAAGGGGTTCTTTGCAATCCTAAAATAATTCCAATGAAACCAATTAATGTGTTTTTTGCAGCTATTCTATCTTTGCTGCTTTTTTCGTGTAAAAAATCTGATAATCCTGTACCAGGTCCAGTAACAGAAACCAAACTCTTAAAGAAAATCTACACAAGCACAAATGATTTTCAATTGTTTACTTACAATGAAAGCAAACAACTTGTAAAGTTTACAAATCAATATGTGGATGATCCTATTAATAATGGTATTATTAAGGAGGAATCAACATTAACTTATGAAACCAATAAGTTAAAGCGAGTACAACATGAAGGAGGATATATGATTTATCATTACACAGGTAATCATTTAGACTCTATACAAAACTTTACATTGACCAATCGATTAATGAGTGTTGACTACCCTGAAATAAATGCACAAAATCAGTTGGTGACGGTTACAACCAAGTTACCTGGCCTATTCCCTGGTCTTCCAATTGCATTACAGCGTTTATTTACTTATTCAGCTTCAGGAAACTTAACTGAAATGAGCTATTCATTTAAAAGAACCACCAATGGCGTTTATGAGTTACAGGAACGCATAGTTTTTTCTGCATATGATAATAAGCAAAATCCAGACCAATTTAGTTATACAGAACATTATATTCCTGGCTTAATTTTCATGAAAAATAATCCTGGAAGAGTTCAATATTATGATGATAATGGTGATATTTCTGAAGACATCAGCTTTGCATATCAATTTGATGCTGCTGGTTTGGTATCTAAAAAAACGGCTACCACAGTAGGTTCCCCTAATCTTGAAGTTTCATTTTACGAGTACTATTAAATTTTCACATACTCATGTGGTTGTTGTAATCACATGAGTATATTTTCTTTGCTCTAGTTATATCAATATCTATGCGAAACCTCTTTATATTTCTTTCTATGTCTTTTTTATTTTCATGTAAGAAAGACCCAGTGCCTACACCAATACCTAATCCTGGTGTAACCAAAAAATTGCTTAAAAAAATTTCTACAGATCCTTTAGAACATCAGTTGTTTACTTATAATAATAATAAAGAACTGGCTACTTATACCTTACAATATATTAATAACGTGGTTGATAGAACAGTAACTACATTAGAGACTGTGTTAACCTACGAATCGGGCAAGTTGGTGAAACAGCAGTCACAATCAGGTATACAAGCATATTATTATACATTAAACAGACTAGATTCAATTAGATCTACTGCTGTAAGTGGAAGATGGATAAGTACAATTATTCCTACTATTAATCAACAAAACCAACTTGTATCTATTTTAGAATTAATGAAACCGAACGCTTATGATGCTCCTAACGCATTAAGAATTGATTTTGAATACGATGCATCGGGAAATTTAATTGATGAAAAAACCTATTGTAGGTACCAAACAGGTCCTGCTTTTGTTCTGGTAGATCATACTGTGTTTTTATCTTATGACAATAAAATAAATGCTGAGGGCTATACCTATACAAGTACATTTATTCCTGGTATTGTTATGATGAAGAATAATCCAGGGAAAGTGGTTTCTTATGCTAGAAACAATAGTGTAACCTATGAATCTCATTACACGTATAAGTATGATGCTGATGGGTATGTAACTGAGAGAAAGAAGATTTTAATGGGCAGCAATGTTGAGCTTATTTTTACTTACGAATATTATTAATAAAATGAAGCGATCTTATATAGTTCTTGTTACACTCGTTATTGGATTATTGAGTGCATGTTCTTCTGTAAAACTTTCATTACAAGGTGATGAATGGAACAATAAAGAAAGTTTTCCTGTAAAAGGAAGAGGTATTGCGTTTATCAAAGAAAAATTAAGCTTTGGTAATTATGCTACTAGTTATGTAAAACGTTCTTGGACGCGTGGTGGCAATTCAAAATATGGAATAGGAACAGGAATGCCTGGTACACCCGAGTATGCAAATATCATTTCTGTAGGGTACATTAATAAAAAACAAACGCTAAGATTTGGCTTAACCGATGGAACAGCTAATCAATCAGATGTTTTTGCTGTTGCTAATTTTAATGCAAGAGAAATTCAAATTGGTAAAAATGAGAACAGTCTTTTGAATATTGCTTTAGATATTTTTCAACAAGCCAAAAAGCCGTCTACTTCTATGTATTATGTTCAGTTGTACATGAATAAAGAAGAATCTCCGTGGCAATTAATTCATGATAACTATACTTCTCAGCAGCAAGCAAAAAACTATATTGGTTATTTGGCTAAGAGCAAGAATCACTTTTACCAGATAGTGCCTATTAATAGTGTAGAAAATAATAAAGGTAAAATTATGAATATGCCTTTTGGGGCAAATGGATTTGCTTTCTTAACCAAAGAGGGTCAACCATTGGCAGCGGTTTCCTTATTGGATAGGGGTACTGTTTATTTTGCAAAAGATATTTTACCCGAAGAGAAATTTTTATTGGCAAATGCTGCAACAGCGTTGTTAATGCAACAAGAGCTTGATACTAACCCATAATTCCTTTTACAGCCCCCCCATCAATAGTGATGGTTTGACCTGTTATAAATTTACTTTGTGGGCTCAATAACCAAATGGCCAATCCAGCAAAATCTGCTGCTTCTCCTAGCTTGCCTACTGGAATTTGCTGGATACCCATTTCTTTCACCTGATCAAAAGGTAATCCTGTTTGTTCTGCTTTTTTAGTATAAAGTCGGTTGATTGCAGGAGTATTATGTGATCCTGGCCCTAATATATTTAACGTAACACCGGTTGAAGCTATTTCTTGTGAAAGGGTTTTAACCATTCCAACTACAGCCAGTCTTAAAGAAGTACTCAAAACTAAATTTTCAACAGGTTGTTTTACAGAAACACTTTCTATATAAACAATTCTGCCATATCCGGCACTCACCATTTTGGGAACGATTGCTTGTGTAAGTGCCACTTTCCATCTTAGTAATGTTTGGTAAGCCTTATCCCAATCTTCTAATGTGGTTTCTAATACCATTTTTGCTGGAGGGCCTCCGGCATTAACAACCATACCATGTATAGGTTGATCTTGAATTAATGCGAGTAGTCTTTTTAGGGTTTCTTCTTCCGCTAAATCGCCTGCTAAAATATTAATTTGATTAGGAGCAACTAATTGTAGTTCAGTTAATTTATCTATTCCTCTTGCAATAGCTATTACCATTGCCCCTTCATTCACTAAAGCAAGCGTTATTGCCTTTCCAAATCCAGAGGTTGCTCCTCCAACTATAAATAATTGTTTTTGTAGGCCTAAATCCATCCCACAATTTATACAATTTTATCTTTAAAAGCTTTTGCAACTGCTTCGCTTTTGCTGTTTACATGTAATTTTTCGTAAATCTTTTTGATATGACTTCTTACTGTATCTATTGCAATAATCATTTCTGCTGCAATCATTTTATAACTATACCCATTTACTAAAAATTGAAGAACTTGTTTTTCTCTTTCACTTAAATTATAGTCTTCTCCTTTTTCATTATTCATTGCAGAAAACATTTTTAAAACCTGAGTTGCAATATTAGCACTCATAGGAGCTCCTCCACTTGCAGCTTCAGTAATATATTCTAGTAAACGAGCGGGAGCAGTCTTTTTCAAAATATATCCGTTAGCTCCGTTTTTAATAGATTCAAATACATTCTTATTATCATCAAATACTGTAAGCATTAATATTTTTACTTCCGTATTTTTTGTCCTGATATTCTTCAACCCCTCAATTCCATTTACACCTGGCATATCTATATCCATGAGAATTACATCAGGGTTAAAAGCAGCAACTTCATCTACTGCATTGTTACAATTTTTGTATGCAGCAAGAACCCTAAATCCATCACTACCATCAATAAGCATGGTTAGACCTTCTCTTAGTTGTGGATTGTCTTCGTATATAAGTACTTTAATCATGAAGTTGAATTGTATGTTAAAACTACAAATTGAAATGATTCGGTACAATCACATAAATATGTATTTGTTTAGTACCCTCTTCCTCCTGTTAATATTGAATAGGTTTTTGGTAGTGATTTTTTGATAAATGATCCAACTGCTATAGAAATTAGTATTACTATAAGTGGAACTAATAAATAACAGGTTATTCTGTTTAGCCAAAAATCGGCAGTAATATTTAATGCATAGGTCATTAAATAAGGAAGCATGGGTACATGTAATGCAAATATGAAAAAGGAGTAATTACTAATTTGGTGAAACCACTTTTGGTTAATGGTATACTTTATAACTGGATCAATACCATACCAAATGGCAATCATTCCACAAAGAATAGCTATTCTATGCAAAATGGTTAGGGTAAATTGTGTTGATATCACATTTGGCTCAAGCTCAAATGCCATGAATGTTTTAATAACACTTAGCCCTATAAATAGTATGAAAAAAATTCCTGTACTTAACCATTTGGGCCTTTTTTCTAAAAAAATACCCTTCTTTTGCGCCAATATTCCAATGCTAAAAAAGAATAATCCCTGGCCATCAAATATGAATATCTGAAGGGGGAAGAACCAGATTAAAAAAGTTAATCCTAACCAAAGAATTGGAACCATTTGTACAATCCATCTAATAAATGGATATATCAGGTTATATATAAATAACGCCATAATAAACCAAAGTTGAAAAGCGATGGGAGTAAAGTACCACCTAAAAAATATACCATTCCATCCAATTTCACTATATGGTCTATTATCTCCCATTTGATCAATTCCTGATTGAGCAACTATTGCTGCACTACCCTTAAACTGTTGCAATGAAAAAGTGAATAATAATGCAATTGCACTCCACAATAAATATGGAATCATTAACGACTTAAACCTTTTTTTGATGCTTTCGACATATGACCTTGAATCGTATAAAGCAAATAAGTAACCAGATATGATAAATAAAAGTGGTATCCTAAACCTAAGAAGTCCATTTGCGAATAAATATTCAAAAAAACTGGTAAAACTTAACGCCTCTTCTACTGTACTATAAGGTGCTAAATATGTTTCCTTAAGATTGTAGCCATGTACATAAGACAATAAGCAAATACTTATAAAAGTAAAAAATCTGAATTTTTGGCTAAGTGCTCTATTCATTGGTTTTTATTGAACTGGTATTTGTAATTCAATATGAGTTCCTTTACTTATTCCAGAATTGATTATTAATATTCCATTCAAAGCATCGGAACGTTTCCTCATATTACCTAAACCATTGCCGTTGTCTGCATTTATTGTATCAAATCCAATTCCGTTATCTATTATAGATAGGTTTAATTTTTTACCATGAACTGAAAGTTCAATGGTGATTATTGAACATTTTGAATATTTAGCTGCATTATTCACCGCTTCTTTAAAAATCAGAAAAAAGTCTCTGCGAGCTTCCATATTCAGTTTAACTTCATTAACCATATCTGTGGTTAGGAAATTCAGTTCAATATCTTTTGCTTCACATACATTGGTTGCAAACTCTCGCATTCTCGCTACAATCTTTTGCATACTGTCGTTTGATGGTTTAATACTCCAAACTATATCATCCATCGCTTCCATCATTCTTTGACTATTGTCCGAAATTTTATTTAAGTATTCTCCTGTTTTAATATTATCAGTTAGCCTTGCCTTAGCCATAGAACTTAAAATATTGATTGTACTTAACGTACTACCCATATCATCATGTAAGTCTCTTGCTACTCTTGTTCTTATATTTTCTACTTCAATTAATTTATTTAATCTCAATCGATGCATGGTGTAAGCAATCAACGCTACAATAGTTAATAATAAACTGATAAACCATCCCGTTCTCCAAAATGGTGGTCTAATATAAATTTGCATACTACTTATATTTTTAGACCTATTGCCATCATTGTCTTCACAATAAATTTGAAAAGTATAATTACCCGGCCTCAAATATGAATAGTTGACTGTATTATTTCTATCTGCTTTTATCCAATCTTGGTCTATGCCTACCATTTTATAATAGTAGGTTAGTTTATCTCTTAAAATAAAACTAAGTGCAGAGAAACTAATGGAGAAACTATTCTGGTGTGCATTTAAAACTACTTTCGGTAATAGTTGTAAAGAATCTACAGGTATATATGTATTCGATAATTTAAAATCGGTAAAAGCTGCATCAGGCGGAACAGTGTTGTTTGTAAATGATGTTGGAGAAAAAAACAATAAGCCATTTGATCCTGCAAAAAGTACATTCTGATCTTTGGTAATATAATCTGCTTCTGTAGTTAAATTAGCAATTACTACGCCATCCTTTTTTTCGTATGGAGTAATAACTCCATTAACTGGATTATATCTGCAAAGCCCATTTCTTGTTATCATCCAGCAGTTGCCTTTCTGGTCTTTCCTGATTCTTAGAACTGAATTGGCAGGCAATCCATCTTCAGTTGTTAGCCAAGTTACTTTCTTAGTTTTTTTATGTATAAAATTGAGTGCCCCCGCCGCAAACACTAATGTACTATCGTTAAGTTGATCTATATCGTCTCCTCCTTTTTGAAAAAGTGGGTTGTCTTTGTCTGAGACGGTATAGTGATGAATTAAATTTTTTCCATCTCCAGTAAAACAATAAAGCCCTTGGTTGAGTGAAGTGACCCATAATAAACCTTCTGAATCAAAGAAAATTTTTCTAACGATGGTGCCAATTTTTTGTACTACATCAAAACCTTTTCCATTGTATTTGATGATATCTCCTCTTTGAGTACTCATCCAAATATTTCCTTTTGGGTCTTCTGTAATAAATCGGATGGTAGCTCCAGCAACTTCTTTAACTTCAAAATATTGCATTTTTTTAAGTAGGGTATCGTATACCATGTATTTGCCTGCTTGGCAACCCAACCAAATTTTACCGTTACTGTGTTGATATAGACTCCAAATTTGCTGATATTGAATTTTGGATTCTCCTGTAATATGCGAAGGCATATTATTGAGTAATTCGTTTTTATAACTCATTAAATTTTTAGATAAAGTAAGAATACCTGTGCCCCAAGTACTCAACCAGTATCCTCCATTTTTTAATTCTAGAATATCAGTAATTTCAATTCCACTCTTTGTTTCACTAAAAATAAAGTTGACTACATTTCCGCTACTACTTTGTTCGCTAGACATATACAATCCGTTGTCGCTGGCAATCCAAATATTACCATCTCTATCTTCTGTCATATGATGAATATGCTCATATTGAATTCCTATGCTACTCCCAAATTCACTTTTATAAAAGTTGAATTTATTCAGTCTTTGATTATAGCTGTACAGCGCATTGCTTCCATACATCCAAAGACTACCTGACTTTGTTTCAAAAAAATACCTTAGCTCTTCATACTGTGGATTAACGTTTAATCCTGCTGTATCTGCTAACTCTTTGCCAGAATAATCGTAAACCTGTCTTATATGCTTATCGGGCCAATTAAAAATCCAATATCGTTGCTGCTGATCAATATATACTTCAGTAATATTTTTCCACTCATTTTTTTTATTAAGTAAGGGTATTTGAAGTGGGTTGTTTTCTGAGGTATATACTTTTTTGTTTTTTCTATCATAAACAGCCAAACCTTTATTTAAACAAGCAAACCAAACTTGATCAGTTTTGGTGTTTTCAGCAAAATTTTGATTGGCTACCCATCCTTTTGGAAGAACCATTTCATGTTCAGGTAAAAAAACTTTTTTGCTTTGGCTGTATCTAAATAAACCTACTCCATGGATATTTAGAAAAATATTTTGTTTGCTGTCTTGTTGTAAACGCATCCCACTTTTTGAGGGAATTGGCGTAGTCGATTGAATTGGTATAGTTTCATAAACCAATGAAGCGTGATTAAAAAGTCCAATTTTTCCTTGTGAAGCAAAATTGAGCAAGAGTTCTTGTTTTCCTACAGGGATGATCTGGTGTAAGTCTGCAATAGGCAGATTGTCTTTGCTAGGCTTACTGGTACCATAATTAATAAATCTATTTCCATCAAATCGTTGAAGACCATTTGCTGTACCAACCCAAATAAATCCTTGCTTGTCTTGATAAACAGTATAAGTAACATTTGAGGCTAAGCCTAAGCCATCTTCTTTACCAATTTTCAAAAATGCATACCCTTCCTTCTGAGCCATTGAAATTAAACTCTCAAGCGATAATAAAAAGATTAGTATCCATTTTTTCATTACTAACAAATTTACAAATGCTGTTTGGTAAATAATACTATGTGAGGCAAAACCACATATTTATGTGAGCTAATTGCCCATAATGGATCAATTTTCACATCTATGTGCGGTTGATAAAGCGTTTTTTGAAGGCCATTTTTGCTGTATCAAAATTATTAAAATCTAAAATTCAATTTTATGAAAAACTTATTCCTCTCACTCGCATTAACTGCACTTTGTTTAAGTGCTTTTGCTTCAACAGGTATGAAACCAACTTTTAAAGCGGGCAAAGCTATGTCTGCTCCCTACAAGAGATTAGTTGTTTATGGAAATTTAAAAGTAATACTTGTTAGTGCAGATAAGCAACATGTTTTCATTGCTCCTCAATCTGAGTCTGCAAAAGTAAATACCATTTATAGTAAGAATGAATTGGTATTAGATGGATCATCTGTTAGCGAACTTGGTCAGGTTACTGTTAGGGTACCTGTTAATCAATTAGAATTACTTGAAATAGTAGGAAATGCAACAGTTCTTTCTGAAAGCACTTTAAATATCAAGAATCTAATTGTGTCTATGCAAGGCGAAGGCAAAATAAACATTAAAAATACTGGCTCTATTAAAGTTAAATCTGATAATGGATTCCATTTTAAAACAATTATCCAAAAAGGGAATGTTTGTATAGAATAATACAATCATAAAATAGTCTAGTAACTCTTTAGTTGCTATTCATAGATAGGTTTTGTTATTAAGCAGGGTCCCAGCACAGCTGGGACTTTTTTAAATCAATTAGTCATGTTACATACACAAGAATTTTTAAAGTCACTCACTAGTCAACTATCTCAGATTGAGCTAACTTTTGTAACGGAAATAGCAAATGCAAATGAAGATAGTTTGAATGCTATACCCACCTATGGAGGTTGGTCTATTCTGCAAGTTTTAGATCATTTGAATTTTTACAATCGATGGTATTTACCTAAAATTGAAGTTGCCCTCAAAAAAAGTCTGTCGCAAAAGAAAAGTATTCCTGAATACTATAAGTCTGGCTGGTTGGGCGCCTATTTTGTTAAGATGATGCAGCCAAAATTAGACGGTAGCCTCGCTTCTAAAATGGAAGCTCCCAAAAATGCAATTCCAGCTACCATATTAAATGCTGAGTTGGTTTTAAATGAATTCTCCACTCATTTAGTTCATTTAAATCGCTTGCTAGGCTTGGCTATTAATGCCGATATCAGTAATACCAGGGTAGTTACTTCACTTTCTTCATGGGTTAGTTTAAAAACTGGAGATGGTATGGCTTTTTTACTTGCGCATATGGAAAGGCATTTTCTTCAGATTAAACGTATTAAAAAAAGCATACCACATAAATATGTGATGTCGGAGTTGGAAACTCACTCATTTTAATCAACCAATGGTAAAATGAAAAGATGAATGGTGCTTTTAAAAAGAAAATAAATAAATAACTCCAATCTAACATCTTTTTTCACCTCTTTATGTGATTTTCTTACTGCTTTGTTTTAACAACTTTTGTATCCTCAAACCTTTTATATGTCAAAGTTATTTACACTCTTCTTTTTGGTAGGATTATTTCTTTCAGCTTCTGCAGCAAAAGATAATAATATTAATGGATCTGTTATTGCAGAAGGAAAGCCAATAAGTGGTGCAGTTGTTTATTTATTAAAAGACACTGGCTCTGCAATAGTAAAAACAACTATTACTGATGCAGATGGCAAGTTTAGTTTTAATAGCGCTTTAGTTAAATTTCGTATTAGTGTGAATGCAATGGGCTACAATGAATTTACTAGTAGCATTAAGCAAGCCGGATTACCTATTGAAGCTGTTTTAACGCCTTCTGAAAAACAAATGACGTCTGTTACAGTAGTTGCTCAAAGAAAACTAGTAGAAGTTAGAACAGATAAAACAGTAATTAATGTGGATGCTGCACCTACTAATATTGGTACCACTGCATTGGAAGTGCTTGAAAAAGCGCCAGGAGTAATGGTAGATAAAGATGGTAATATCTCTATGTTAGGTAAAGCCGGTGTTGTAATCATGATAGACGGGAACGATATACAATACTAAACCCTATGGTAGCTGAAATAAAACATACAGAACGTTATTTAGAATTAGATAATACGGAACAAAAGAAAATAGACAGCATTTTAGAGCAACTGAAAGGGGTAACCTTTGAAGATGCTCGTTATTTACTGTCTATCGTTCGTAAGGAAATAGAGGCTAATATTACCCTATCTCATTAATTTGTCCTTGTAGATTATCTACTTCGGAATCAAGTTTAGAAGTTAAATCCTTAACTTCATCCTGCAAATCTGAAATTAGGTCTTTCAGCTTGTCAATTTCGCTTTCTGAATCAGAAACTTTTGTTTCTACATCATCTAAGCGGTCATCTAACTCCTCATTAGTGGGAGGTACTCTTTCTTTTGCCATTTTATGTATTTTTAGGCGTTTTAAATGCACCGTTATAGCGGTGTGTTTTTGTTTGCACCCAAATCTACATTTTAAATGAAATTTTAAGGTTATTTTAATCTCTTTTTTGAGGGAGTGTTGATAATTTTCCTTATAGCATCCTCAAAGCTCATATTTAACTTCAAAGGCTTTTCATTGGCTAAGGCTTGCTTAGTCATTTTTGGAGTTGGTGGGATTGTTTTAGCCTTTGGTTTGTTTGCCATCTAACTAAGGTACAAAAAACTGCATTATTTAACTCTAATATCCCCTACAAGCTGTTTATGAGTTAATCTACCATCTAAGTTCTGTATAGTTAATTCAAAGCGTTGATAGTCTTTTAAATCTCTACTATTGTAACGATACGCAAACTCTTGGGCGTATCGGTTAAGGTGCTTATAGGATATGCCATGATAAATACCATGTATTCCCCTTTTCATAACCGACCAAAAGTTCTCAACGTTATTGCAATGTACTTTACCTGCGCTTATGCTTGTTTTAACCCATTCTTTACGGCTATGTACTACGCTTTCTCTATAATAGCCGTTATACTCTAATTTACGGTAAAGGCTGCTTTCATCTGTGTGTAGGGTAGAGCCTAATTTTACATTATCCATTATCACATCTGTAATCTTATCCCTATCTAACCTATCAAAAACTAAGGGCTTTATTTTACCTGTTTTCTTATCGTACAATCCTACTACTGCTCCCTTGCTTTCTCTACTGTTTGCCAATTTATAATCTATTTCAGCCTCACTTAATCCTACATAGTCGCTGCGATATTTACGGCTCATAAATGTTTCATCACTTTGTATAATACCCTCAAATACTATATCTGTATTATCACACATAACCGTCCTAATTCTATGGAGCATAAACCATGCGCTTTTCTGTGTTATACCTAAATCACGTGCTAATTGGTGGCTGCTTATTCCCTTCTTATGCCCAGTAGCTAAGAAAACAGCCATAAGCCATTTAGATAGGGGAATATTAGAACATTCAAATACTGTTCCTACAACTACTGAAAACTGCCTATTACATTTCTTATCTGAACATTTATAACGTTTCCCTCCTAATATAGTATAACACTTATTATTCTCACATGAGGGGCAAACTGCCTTACCATCCTGCCAACGTTGAGAAGCTAAATAGTTCCTACAATCTTGCTCAGTAGGCATTTTAGTAAATAGTTCGTGCAAATTCTTAAACATATTATGTTATTTTAGTATTCTCAAAACGACCTTATGACAAAAGAAGAAATGAGAATATTAGATTTAGAAGGTGCTATTATTGGTAAATGGGAAAGAAATGAAGGGGTAATTATGTTCTTCCATCCAATATTCCCAACAAGAACAGGCGGCAAAGTGGATATTATTAATAACCAAGTATTTAATACATTGGCGTATGAATTGTACATACATGATAATAACCCGTGGCTAAGAATAACGGATAATGAAAATGACCAAATAAAAGAGTACGAAATAGTATTAATCACTACTGCAAAGGTTTTAAAGTTGAAGAACAAAGAGGGGCAGATATTTGACTTCCATCCGTAATGAATAGATTATACTTAGTTCTTAGCTTATTTATCCGCTTATTATAAGCCTCATATTTACCAGCATTTGCCAACCTTGCAAGTGTTTTATCTGTTTTTATAGCCTCTATTTTAGAGGGTTGAGTAAGGTATATCGTTGCCTGATAGACGGTAAGCCAACTTATATGAGTAGCACTGATGTTGCTAATTATTTAAAATCTTTAAGTAGCAGTCAGTTAGACCAGATTGAATTAATTACCCAGCCTTCTGCAAAGTTTGATGCTGCAGGTAATGCAGGTATTATCAATATAAAAACCAAAACGAATAAACCAATGGGTACAAATGGTACTATTGGAGCTACTTATTCTCAGGGTGTAAACAGGAGGTTGTCACTAAATGGTAGTTTAGGATATAGAAAAGGAAAGCTGAATTTGTTTGGAAGTGTTAACTACTTCGATAATATCTCTTTTAATAGAATAGAATTATCTAGAAATATTTTGAATCCTACTACAAAAGATATTTTATCTGTTCTTGATCAAACAACTGATATGGGTGTTCGTGTAAAGCCCTTGAATACTAAGTTTAGCCTTGACTACTTAGCAACCAAAAATACCAGTTTTGGATTATCTCTTTCTCATAATTACAACAATAATTTCTTCACCTTACCTACTAGAATGAACGTGAGTAATGCCTCGGGTGTTTTACAGGGTGTGTATATTTCTAGTACCGAGAATGCAATGACCATTAATAATATTATTGGTAATATTTATTGGAAAACAAAATTAGATACCACAGGTAAAGAAATAAGTGCAGATGTAGATTTTATTAGAAATAGTTCAGACTTTAAGCAAACCATGAGCAGCTATTATTATCCTCAATTAAATAATCCTGCAGAGGCTCCCTATATTTTAAGAGGCATTAATCCCTCAATAATAAATGTTTATACTGGTAAAATTGATTATGTACACCCGCTAAAAAATAATGCAAAATTAGAAGCAGGTATTAAAGCTAGTATTGTTAAAACAGACAATAATTCACTCTTTAATGTACTAAAAAATAATATCTGGGAAGTAGATCCAAGAAGCAATGATTTTATTTATAAAGAAAATATATATGCCGCTTATTTGAATGGAAACAAACAATGGAAAAAATGGGGTTTGCAATTAGGTGTTCGTTTAGAAAATACCATCATGAATGGTAATCAGGTTACTTCTAATCAACAGTTTGAGCGTAATTTATTACAACTGTTCCCTACTGCCTTTGTAAGCTATAAAGCTACTGATATTAGTACATTCACGTTGAATTTTGGCCGTCGTATAGATAGACCTAATTATAGAGATTTAAACCCCTTTCAACTTTTATTAAATCCATTTACCTATAACCAAGGCAATCCTAATTTGCGTCCTCAGTTTACTCAAAATGCCGAGTTAGGGTATAGTTTAAAAAATGGTATGTTCACTGCTAAATTGGGGTATTCTAATACTACTGATATTATTACACAAGTTATACGAGCAAATGATGCTACTAAAGTAACCTATCAAACTACAGAGAATATTGCTTCTAGAAAGAATATCAATTTTAGTGTTGGATTTAATAAGTCTCTAAATAAATTTATTACCACGGGTCTGTTTGGAAATCTTTACTATAATAAGTACAAAGGAGAATTTAATGGGCAGCCTTTAAATGAATCATTTACTTCCTTTTCACTTAATATGAATAATCAATTCAAATTTGGTAAAGGATGGTCTGCCGAATTAAGCGGTTTCTACAATCATAAAAACTTATTCCTTGCACAAGCATTTATTGAACCCATGTGGCAAGTAGGCTTTGGTGTGAGCAAGCAAGTGTTCAATAATAAAGGAACTATCCGTTTATCTGCAAGGGATATTTTCTTCTCTCAAATCGTAAAAATTGAACAACAATACCAAAATCTCGATAGTAGATTCAGGCAGTTTTCTGATACCAGACATGTTGCACTTTCCTTTACATACCGTTTTGCAAAAAATGCTTCAAACGTGGTGAGAAGAAGTGGTGGTGCTTCTCAGGAAGAACAAAACCGAGTAGGAGGCGGAAACAATTAAGATGAAAAAATTCACCAATAAAATTGAAAAAGTATTAGACGGTTTCTTTCATTTTTTATTGCTGTTAAGCGGCGAAGAGAAACCTGAAGAAGTATCTATTGACCATATATTATAATTATAAATTAATGAAAAAGATTATTGTTTTGACCATATTTGTGGGTGCAGGGTTTTTTATTCAATCATGTTTTGATAGTAATAATAATCAAACCCAAAATCATACTGTTTCAATTGAGCAAAGTATTGAGCGAGGTAAATACCTGGTAAAAATTACTGGTTGCGGAGATTGTCATTCCCCCAAGAAAATGGGCCCGATGGGTCCTTTTGAAGACAGTGCTCAATTGCTTTCTGGATTCAGGTCTAATGATGTTTTACCAGCAATAGACACCAATAGTTTAAAAAAAGGATGGGCTTTATTTTACGCGGAAGGCACTGCTATGGTTTCGCCAGCAGGCATAGCTTATGCTGCAAATATTACTTCTGATACTACTGGTATTGGCACCTGGAGTTTTGAGCAATTTAAAATTGCTATGACTACGGGTAAATGGAAGGGCTTAGCAAATAATCGTCACCTTCTTCCCCCAATGCCTTGGCAAAATTTTGCTCAAATGAAAGAAGAAGATTTAAAGGCTATCTATGATTATTTATTGAGTACCAAACCTGTTAAAAATTTAGTCCCTTCTGCTGTACCCTCTGTACTTCAACAGCTTTAAAATCCAATGTTTGAATGTTTACTCTTCTGTGGCTGCTGGTAATTCAGCGGCCACTCCTTTTATAAGGAGTTGAAACTTTGTGTTCAACGATACGGTGAATTCTCCGCCTTCTAAGATTAATTTAGTGTTGGCATCATCTAGCATAACACTTGCCAAATCTGATGCTAATGCAGAACTACTGATTAAATTAGCCACTTTACCATTTTTAAATTCAATGGTGAATTTATACCCTGCTTTTCTTCCGGTTCCTAAACGCTCAAAATCTATTCTATTAAGATCAAGCACTTGGTTATCCTGCTTGGTTCTTTTTAATAATATGCGAATAATCGGTAGGTACTTGGTCCAAATCTGGGCGTACATGTAGCAGGGTTAATGGTTAAGAATGATACAAAGGTCCGAAAATTATTGACGATTTCCGAATTTGGTTTTTAAAAGGCAGCTTATCTTCTATATTCGCAGTACTATGAATGCAATTTCCGGCGTAACAATAAACAAGCTAATGGTGCACCAGGCGGGCAATGCAGCCCAAGGAGGAGCCCTAATTTTATCTGAAAGGGCTCATGAAATTCCCGATGAATTTTGGCAGCAGACTTTGGCCCATTTTTTCCTAAAACCCTTAAATGAGGCCGAACAATACCGATTGAACCAAGAAAACAACCTGGTTTACAATACTATCGTACAGTTATTTGAAGGGGATAGCTCATTTGAAACGGGGAGTAAAACCCTTGCAGAACATTTTCACGTAAAAAGTCAGTCTGTTTTTGCCAAATCGGGAGAGTTTTATGTAGTATTTTTTGAAAATATTCCTTTTGATGATGGTTTTACAGATGCAATTGGGCTTTTTCATACAAGTTCCAAAGACCCGTTTTTAAAAGTTACCACTCAAGCTACTGGGATTAATTTGTCTATTGAAGATGGAATTGACCTCAAAAAGCCCGAAAAAGGGGTGATTTTACTCAGAAAAGAGCAAAATCAAGGGTTTTTAGCCTTAATTCATGAATCGGCAGCCTCCAAACAGGGAGATGCGGCATTTTGGAAATCGGCATTTTTACAAGCCGCCCCAATTGTAAATAGTTATCATAATACCAATGAAGCATTGGGAATGTGTAAGCTTTTTATCAGCAATGAATTAACCGAGCATTTTGATACCAACAAAACCGATCAAATTGATATGTTGCAAAGAAGCATGGATTATTTTAAAACCCATGATCAATTTCAGTTAGATCAATTTAGTAAAGAGGTATTATACCACCCCGAAGTAATTGATAGTTTTACTCAATACAAACAACAATACGAAGTTGCAAAGCAAGTAAATATAGAAGATGAGTTTGCCATTAACCCTGCGGCAATTCAAAAACAACAAAGGCATTTCAAGAGTATCCTGAAATTAGATAAGAACTTTCATGTGTATGTTCATGGCCGAAGAGATTTAATAGAAAAGGGCTATGATGAAATGACAGGCAAACATTACTATAAACTTTATTTTGACCAAGAACAATAGTTAACATTCATTCAAGATTTGTAAATAATCATATTGCAGGTCTTCATGAAGTGTACCAATTGCTGTATTTATTTTTTTGATTTGTTGTTTATACAAATTAGCCAGTGCAGTGCTCTTCATAAATGGTATCCTCGATTTTTTTAAGCTCAAGGTAAAATGCAGCAAAATTGCTACTTCTGCCTGCTTAGAACCCGTGTACCTTATATGTTTAGAGGCAATTCTTAAAATTTTACGAAGGGTTTTTTTTACAAAATATAGGTTCTGGTCTGGATCTATTCCCCCAAATTCTTCTGTAATCTGTTGATTTACTTCTGCTATATAAGCTTCTTCGTTATGTGCTTCAAACAATAAATAAGTGAGTAGTTCTTTATTCTCTTTCTTAAATTTTGCCAATCTTAAACAAAGTTCAGCCAACTCTTTAGAGGAGTTGCTCAATAAAGCCTGTTTGATCTCGTGCACAGATGCTGCTTTCATACAAAATTTGCGTACTTTGGTTATCACAAAAAAATAAAAATATGCAATTGAACCGTCGTAGATTTTTGCAACAAGGTACTTTAGCTGCTTTAGCTACCGTTACCCTTCCTTCATGGGCTTCTGTTGCCGCAAAAAAGAAATTCATTACAGGTGTTCAATTGTATTCTGTACGTGAAGATATGCGTAAAGACCCATTGGCTACACTAAAAGCAGTTGCAGAAATGGGATATAAAAATGTAGAGCATGCCAATTATGTCAATAGAAAATTTTATGGCTTTACTGCCACTGAATTTAAAAAAATATTAAACGATTTAGGTATGAAAATGCCTTCTGGCCATACAGTTATGGGAGCCAGTCATTGGGATGCAGCTAAAAAAGATTTTACAGATTCTTGGAAGTATACCATTGAAGACGCAGCAGTTGTTGGCCAGGAGTTGGTGATTAGCCCTTCTTTAGAATCTGGTTTACGAAAATCTAAAGACGATATGTTGCGCTTTATGGAAGTATTTAATAAATCGGGTGAGTTGTGTAAAAAATCGGGAATGCGATTTGGCTACCATAACCATGATTTTGAGTTTACACAAATGATGGGTACTGAAACCATGTACGAAGTAATGCTCAACAATACAGATCCTTCGATGGTAACCCAACAATTTGATATGGGCAATTTATATGGCACTGGTGCAGATGCATTGGCAATCGTGAAAAAATATCCGGGCCGTTTTGTATCAATGCATGTAAAAGATGAAATTAAAAGAGCCAATGGCAATGGATATGAGAGCACTATTTTAGGAAAAGGAGTGCAGCAAGTAAAAGAAATTGTAGAAGAGGGTTTAAAAAATGGTGGCACTATTCACTTGATTGTAGAGCAAGAAGCTTATCAAGGTATTACACCTCTACAATGTATAAAAGAAGATTTCAAAGTAATGAAGCAATGGGGCTTTAAAGGGGTATAAATCGTTTTAATATCAAAAAAAATTTATGAAAATAGGATTCTTAGCATTTTGTAGTTTGATTATGGCCTCCGCTTTTGCTCAATCACCTAGCCAAGCTGAAGTAAAGCGTTGGGAAGCCCAAGCCAAGCAAGTAAATATTGTAAGAGATACTTATGGTGTTCCACATATTTATGGCAAAACAGATGCTGATGTTGTTTTTGGATTAATGTACTCTCAATGTGAAGAAAACTTTGAACGCATTGAACGTAATTATTTAGAAATGTTGGGAAGAAGGGCAGAGATGGAAGGAGAGAAATTGGTGTACAATGATTTGCTTATGCGCTTAATTGCCGATAGCAACGATGCAAAAAAAGATTATCTGCAAAGCCCATTGTGGTTGAAGAAATTATTGAATGCTCATGCAGATGGAATTAATTATTTTTTATACAAGCACCCTGAAGTTAGACCTGTAGTATTAAAAAAATTTGAGCCTTGGTTTCATTTAATGTATACCGATGGTAGTGTTTCTGCAACAAGTACTGGTGGAGCATCGGTTGAAGAAATTAGACTGTTTTATGAAAACGGTCCTGAAACCAATTCTACAGCTTATCACCAAATTAAGGATATTGAAGAGAGAGGATCAAATGGATTTGCTATTGCCCCTAAAAGATCTGCTTCAGGAAATGCAATGTTGTACATAAATCCACACGTACCGTTTTACTTTAGGTCTGAAGCACAAATGGTAAGCGAAGAAGGCTTAAATGCTTATGGTGCTGCAACTTGGGGTCAGTTTTTTATATACCAAGGATTTAATGAACATGTAGGATGGATGCATACTTCAGGCTATACAGATGTAGCAGATTTGTATGAAGAAAAAATTTCTAAAACCAGCAAAGGCTGGGTATATGAATACGATAAAAAATTCATGCCAGTAAAATCTAAACCTATAACAATTTACTATACGGCTAATGGAGAAAGACTAGCTAAAACATTTACTGCATTTTATACGCATCACGGTCCTGTAGTGGCTAAAAGAAATGGAAAGTGGTTGGCACTTAAAGAGTACAATAGATCTATGAAAGCTTTAATTCAAAGTTTTAAAACAACCAAGGCGCAAAATTTAGAGGAGTACACTACAGCAATGAAAGGTCTTTCTAATACTACTAATAATACAGTATATGCAGATGATCAAGGAAATATTGCATATTGGCATGGCAACTTTGTACCCAAAAGAAATCCTGGTTTTGATTTTAATTTACCAGTTGATGGCTCTATTGCCGCAACTGAATGGCAAGGTGTTCACCCATTAGAGGAAACAGTACATTTAATTAATCCAGCAAGTGGATGGATGCAAAACTGTAATGCTACTCCATTTACATTAGCTGGAGAGAGTAGCCCTAATAAAAATAATTATCCTTATTATATGGCTCCTGATGGACAAAATGCTAGGGGCATAAATGCGATGCGTTTATTAAACAACCGAGACAGTATTACATTGGAAGAATTAATCGAAATTGGATACGATCGCTATTTAACAGCGTTTGATATTTTATTGCCTCCCTTGTTTAAAACCTTTGATGCAACCAGCAATACTGACTCATTAAAAAACAAAATAAGACCTGTAGTAGAAACATTAAGAGCATGGAATAAGATTACAGATACTAGTTCTATAGCTACTACATTAGCAATTGATTGGGCCACAAAAATAAATACACTTTGGCCTCGTGCTAAAACCCAAGAAGAAAATACAGAATGGATTGGCCGTTTCAATGCAATAGCCAATGGTGTTAGCGGTAGAAAAATGTTAGAGCAATTAAATGAAGTAGTGAACGAGTTAACAGCCAAATACGGATATTGGCAAGTAAGATGGGGAGCCATTAATAGATACCAGCGCTTGACTGGGAAATTTGCTGAAGTATACGACGATAGTAAAGAAAGTTTAGCGGTTCCTTTAAGTTCTTCTAGATGGGGTTCATTACCTGCGTTTGAAAGTAGGTCAATGTATAGTTCAAAAGGCAGGTATGGCTTTTCAGGAAACAGCTTTATTGCTGCAGTTGAATTTGGCAAGCGCATTAAAGCCAAAACGATAGTGACTGGAGGCCATAGTAATAATCCATTGTCTCCACATTTTAGAGATCAATCTGCAGGATTTGTTTATGGTAAGTTTAAAGACGTATTTTTTTATAAAGAAGATGTGTTTAACAATAAAGAAAAAGAATACCGTCCAGGAGAATAGTCTACTGGATGGTATAACTCATTCCTCCATCTTTTTCATCTTTTAATTGAACGCCTAAAGCACTTAATTCATTTCTGATTTTATCGGATGTAACAAAGTCTTTTCTTTGCTTTGCTTCTTTGCGAATATTAATCAATAATTGTAAAACACCTTCAAGTTTATTGTTGTTGTCTGCCTTACTGCTTTGCAGCCCAAAAATATCTACAATAAATGCAGATAATTGTTTTTTCATTAAAGCTATAGTATTACTGTCTAAAGCATTTGCGCTAATATGTTTATCCTTTAATGAATTGATAACCGGAACCAATTCGAACATATTGGCAATTACTTTAGCGGTATTAATATCATCGTTCATGAATTCATCAAACTCAGTAACCAGCTTTACTACTTTTTGGTTAAGTGTTTGATCATCTCCAATTTGATTGGCTGCATGGTCAAAACTCATTAACCATTCATAGGCATCCATTAATCTTCTCAATGCTTTTTCACTTGCTTGCAAAGCTTCATTACTAAAATCTAATGTACTTCTATATTGAGATTGTAATATAAAAAAGCGAACAGTAGAAGGAGCGTAAGCCTGTTCTAATATCGGGTGGGTTCCAGCAAATAATTCACTTAATTTAATTACATTATTATAGCTCTTTCCCATTTTCTTACCATTGATGGTAATCATATTATTGTGGAGCCAATACCTAGCAGGCATTTGATGATTGCATACCGTACTTTGAGCAATTTCACACTCATGATGTGGAAATTGTAAATCCATACCACCTCCATGAATATCAAATTCTTTACCTAAGTATTTCGTGCTCATAGCTGAACACTCTATATGCCATCCAGGGAATCCTTCACCCCAAGGACTTTGCCAACGCATAATATGTTCTGGTGGAGCATTTTTCCAAAGGGCAAAATCACTTTTATTTCGCTTTTCGTTTTGGTTGTCTAATTCTCTGGTACTTTCTATTTGATCATCTAAAATTCTACCACTTAAAATTCCATAAGGTTGTCCTTTGGCAGTAAAATCGGTATTGTATTTCTCTACATCAAAATATACAGACCCATTAGATTCATAAGCATAACCATCTTCAATGATTTTTTTAATCATTTCAATTTGCTCTACTATATGTCCGGTTGCAGTTGGTTCTATGCTTGGAGGTAAGTTGTTAAATTGATTCATAGCCCAATGGTACATATTGGTATATTTTTGTACCAATTCCATTGGTTCTAACTTCTCCAAAACCGCTTTTGAACTAATTTTATCCTCTGCCTCTCTACCTTCTTCTTCAAAATGGCCAGCATCGGTAATATTTCTTACATATCTTACTTTGTAACCTAGGTACATTAAATACCTGTATAACACATCAAAAGTTATAAAAGGTCTTGCATGACCTAAATGACTTTCTCCACTTACGGTAGGGCCACAAACATACATTCCCACATAAGGGGGATTGATGGCTTCAAAATTTTCTTTTTTACGGGTAAGCGAGTTGTATACTTTCAGCGACATGATGTCGCAAAGTTATTTTATTTTTTCAAACGAATATCAGCTACTAGCATGATATGGTCGCTTAATGATTCATCAACCATATCAAATTGCTTTACTTCAAATTGTTTATCTAATAAGATATAGTCTATTCTTAGGGTTGGAGCAAGCGAAATAAAGGTTCTACCTAAACCAAAACTTCTTTGCAGAAAAGCATCATTTTTATCTCCTTTAATATTAAAATAGGTGTAGGAGTTAGGAACGTCATTAAAATCGCCTGTAATCACCGATGGATATGGGCTCTTGTTTAGTGCATTCCTTACTAAATTAGCTTGAATCCCCCTTTTTTGATAGGCAGCCTTCATTTTGCGCATTATACTGAGTGAAGCACTAAAAGAAGACTCATCTGATTCTTTAATTTTTTCAATATCAGCATAATCTTTCTTCTTAAACTTGAAAGATTGTAAATGGGTAGTGAATACCCTGATGGTATCATTTCCTTTTAAGAGGTCTGCATAAATTAAACTTTCTTCGGAAGGGAAGACAACTCTCCCAGAATCGATGATGGGATATTTAGAAAAAATAATACATCCGGATTGATAAGTTCCGTCATTTCTTTTATGGTCTTTAGAAAAATAGTAAAAACGATGGGTGCTTTTGAATAAACTAATATTGTTTTCGGCCTCAGCATTGTTGAATTCTTGTAAACAAATTACATCTGGATAGGTTTTTAAAATGCTTGATGCCACTTCGTTTCTTACCAACTTTTTTGCCAATACATCTTTAGATAAACCATTAAAACTTTGCACATTCCAGTTAACAATTCTAAAATGATTTTCGGCTTTTCTTTTTGTAAAGATGGAATTTCCTGTCCATGCAAATACAACTGAAATTTGTTGCCATCCAATTAACAGCGCAATAATTGGCATTAATGACCAAATTGGTTTAGATATTAACCAAAATAAGGTAAATAAGATAAGTGCTAAAATGAGATAAGGGGTGGTTAATGCTAATAACCCATGTAGCCAAATTTGATTTGGATTGATGTAGGGAGATAGCGCGGCAATCAAAAAAAACAAGGCAATAATTGCATTAACAATAATGAAAAATTTCTTCGTGGTTTTTCTGATCCAGCCTTTAGCCATAATTAAAATTACAAAAAATTTAATTGGAAAGCTGTAGATCCGCAATCACTGGATAATGATCTGATAAATCAAGTTTTGGAGAATAATATTGTACGGTTTTCCAATCTGTTGAAGTGAGTATTAAATCAATTCTCGCTAAATAACTTCCTTTTTTATAAGTACCTCTTAAGCCGGAACCATTTTCTAGATAGGCATCAAGTGTATTTTGTCTTAATAATTTATATACATAACTACTCGGTACTGCATTTAAATCGGCACAAAAAATAAATGGCATTTTGGTATCATCAAATGCATCAAGCACTTGCTGGGCTTGAACTGTATGTACTCTGTCATAATATTCTAATCTTTCAAAACGATTCGATTTAAATAGAAAATTGGTGTCTTCTTTTACGTATTTTAAATTTCCCAATACCCCACTAGATAATATATTGTGGTGTAAAAACATAGATCTAAAATGCGTATTAAATATGCGAATAGTTTTGTTCTTAATTTCTAAATCGGCATAAGCAATACTTTCTGGATGTAATGCTTGCGTGTATACAATTCGGCCACTATTTTTAATAGGGAATTTGGAAAAAATAATGGTTCCGTAATCTAAGTCGTCCATGCTAAAAAACTGATAAGGGAACCCTAAACTATCTCTTATAAACCCAGGGATATCTCGTTCGGCCCAACCTGGGGAAACAATATAATCTTGAAAGCAAAGTATATCTGGGTTAACTTCTTTAATGAAATGGAGCATTTCGCCCTGATCATATTTCCAAGATTCCGCTTCTGGTTTACT
Source organism: uncultured Sediminibacterium sp. (assembly GCA_964612195.1). Taxonomy (GTDB): domain Bacteria; phylum Bacteroidota; class Bacteroidia; order Chitinophagales; family Chitinophagaceae; genus Sediminibacterium. The sequence goes on along the minus strand of CAZTDV010000003.1, from coordinate 42,113 downwards.
AAACAAAAATTCATTCACATTCCAGGTTAATACCCGAATTGATTGAGGGTCTTTTGTAGTATTAAATGTTTGGCTAAACCTAATAGAGTAAGTGTTGAATAAATTAAAGCTTCCTGGTAGTAATAATAAAAAAACCATCCAGGATTTTTTTCTAAATAACAACACAATAATGCAGCACCATAAAAAACTACTGAGAAATAATAATGGAAATCCAATGGCTAAAAAAGTGATGCCTGTAAAAATATGAGGATCCATCCAACCACTAAATGCCCCAATCCAATAAATGAATATTAAGGGAAACCCCAATGCAGCTATGCTGGTCTTAATAAAAGTAAAAATGGGATGTTGTGATGTCATTACAGGTCTTGGTCGCTGGCTCTTTTTAAGAAAGCCTTCTCCTCGTCTGTTAAAAACGCATATCCATGCTGGTTTATTTTATCTAGGATATCGTCTAGTTTCTGTTGGGTAATATTGGCAATTTTTTCGTAGGGTTTTCTATTGGCTCTATAGAAATGTTTTTCTGATTGTTTTTGTTGTTCTTTTTTCTTTTCAGGATTAAATAGGTTGTCTATCCAATCTACCAATGCATTCATCCAAGCACTCCAATCTTTCCCCTTTTGTAATTGCTTTACAAAAAAGAAACCTATAGCTCCGCCCGCTAAATGCGCTGCTCCTGTTCCTGCATTACCACCTGATAATGTAGCAAAGTCTATAACAACAAATACCAATGTGAGCACCCAAAGTGGAATTCCTCCATTTATTAAGGGGAATAATCTATAGTCTGGCGCCAATGTAGTGGTTGCTAAAGCAACAGCCATCACTGCGGCCCCTCCTCCCATCATTGCTGGGGTGGTTAAAATATTTCTTTCTAGAACGGGGAATAAGTTATTGGTCAATATAAAAACAACTGCACCCACAAATCCTCCATATAAATAGATGGGTAATAATTTGCTATTGCCTGCTAAGTCTTGCAATATGTATCCAAATGCCCATAACCATAATAGCGTACTTATTAACTGCCATATACTTAAGTGGGTAAACATTGCTGTAAAAATGGTCCATGGCCTTGCAAAAAAGACTTCGGGTACAGGAGATAACGTAAACCAGTCTAATATTTGCTTATTGAAAAATTCCAATGGAATATCCGATAAAAAGTAAACTATCCTTATAAAATTAATTAATACAAAAACCAAGGAATTCACAGCAAATAAGAATACCAATGCGTTATTATCTTGGCCAAGTAATATATTTCTGGCGCTTTTTTGTGTTAGTGGTGACATACTAATAGAACGTTTTTTTACGGGTTTTGTTCCAAGTAATAACAATTAGTAATCCAACGATAGCTCCACCAATATGTGCCCATCTGGCAACATTGTCTCCTGCAGAGTTTTTAAGGGCAAAAAAGAACTCATAAGAGAAATAGAGTAATCCAATCCATTTTGCTTTTATGGGGAATAGAAAATAAATATAGATATAAGTATTCGGGAACAAATAAATGAAAGCTGCTAAAATACCGAATACGGCACCACTCGCTCCTAGGGTAGCAGTATTAATATTTTTATCGTAAAAATTGGTTAGTGCTTCAAACATTTGGGCACTAGCAATAGTATTGTCAGGATTTAACCTTAAACTGCTAATAATTTCACTGTGATTCTCGAATCGAATATTATAGGTGTCAATAAAACGAATCATTGCATTATTTAATGAAGCGCCACCACCTTCATGTAAGTTAAAAATGACTTTATAGTCATTCATAAGTGGCACAAACTCATAACTCAAAAACAATAAATGTATTAAGGCAGCACCTAGACCGCAAATCAAGTAAAAAGTTAAAAATCTTTTTGATCCCCATAAGTTTTCTAAAACTGAGCCAAACATCCAAAGTGCAAACATATTACCTAAAATATGGCCAAAGTCTCCGTGCATGAACATATGTGTAATCAACTGCCATGGCTGAAATAAACTACTTTGCCATCCATGCAAGGCAAAAATATTTTCCATATTCAAGAAGCCATTGGGTCCTGAAATGATATTTTGTGCCAGAAAAAAAAGCCCATTGATGATCAACAAGTTTTTTACGATGGTAGGTAATATCTCAAATCTACTTGGTCTAAACTCTGTCATAATTAATTAATCAATTTCAGTTGTACAACATTTTCAATATGCAAGGTATGTGGAAACATATCAACTGGTTGTATTTTGGTTACTTGGTATTTTTCGCTCAATAAAGCCAAGTCTCTTGCCTGCGTTGCAGGATTACAGCTTACATAAACCACCGTAGGAGCCGCTATTTCCAATAATTTTTTTACTAGTTTTTCGTGCATTCCAGCTCTTGGAGGATCTGTAATTACTACATCTGCTTTCCCATGCGCTTCAAAAAAAGCATCGTTGCAAATATCAATTACATCACCCGCAAAAAAGGAAGCATGGTTTACTCCATTTAAAGCCGCATTTTCTTTGGCATCTTCAATGGCATCGGCTACCATTTCAACCCCAATTAGCTTTTTAGCAAACTTGCTTACAAATAATCCAATACTTCCTGTTCCACAATACAAATCATAAACAAGCTGGCTGCCATCTAGTTCGGCAAATTCTCTGGTTACAGCATATAATTTTTCTGCCTGCTTAGTATTGGTTTGAAAAAATGATTTAGGACTAATCTTAAATGAAAGCTCTTCTAATTTCTCAATGATATAGCCTTTGCCAAAATAAACTATTGGTTCTTGATCGTGAAGGCTGTCGTTTCTTTTAACATTGATGGTATATAAAAGGGTAGTTATTTGTGGGAACGATTTCAAAAGTTGGTCTAAAAGCGCAATTCGATGTTCCTTTTCTTCATAAGCTATGACCATATTCACCATTAATTCTCCTGTAGTACTGCTTCTTACGAGGAGGTTTCTAATCCACCCTTCATGGCTTTTTATGTTATAAAAAGGCAATTGATTGGCTAGAACATAAGCTGCTACTGCTTTTCTAATTAAGTTAGTGGGCTCTTCTTGCAAATGGCAAGTGTCTATTTCTACCACTTTGTCAAAAAATCCCCGAACATGAAAACCAGCTGCCCCTGGTTGATTATTAAAATCGACCCCTTCTGCTTTCATTCTCCTAAATTCTTCTGTTGGGATGTATTTACGGGTAGCAAAAGTATATTCCATTTTATTTCTATACCCGCGTGTGAAATCAGCTCCTATTATAGGTGCAATTTCAGGAAGATTAATTTTTGCAATTCGGGTTAGATTGTCGGTAACCTGTTTCTGTTTATAGAACAATTGCTTTTCATAGGGAAGCATTTGCCATTGGCAACCACCACAAACACCAAAATGTTCGCAAAAAGGGGTAACCCTATCCGAAGACAAGCTATGAATATGAATAGTATGGCCTTCTGCCCAATCGGCTTTATTCTTAGACAATTGAACATCTACAATATCGCCGGGTACAGCTCCCTCAATAAAGACCACTTTTCCATCTACTCTTGCCAAAGACTTTCCCTCGGCGGCATAATCCTGTACCAGTACTTTCTCTAGTACAACTGTTTTTCGTTGTTTTCTCACCCTGTAAAGGTAGGTCGTTTTCTATTTAGCCCCCCAAATTGCGTATTTTTAGACCTAAATAAAGATTATGCGTTTTTTGATGTTCAGTGTGTTGATTTTGACTCAATGGCAGGTTGTGTTTGCTCAGCAAAAACCTCCAATTAAAAAAGCCGGTACAGTTACTAAAAGCAATGTATCAGCAAATAAGCCGGTATTGGGGGGAAGGGAGATCGCTATTACGCTTACACCCCTAAAGAATTGCACCATATACCTAGGTAGCTATTTTGGGAAGGGAATGACTTTGGTAGATTCTACTCGATTAGACCAAAATAGTAAAGGGGTATTTAAAGGACCAAGTAAACTTACTACAGGTATCTATTTTGTAGTTTCTCCTACTTATACCATACAATTTGAATTGTTGATGGATCAACAACAACGATTTAGTATACAGGCAGACACGAGTGCTAAAGAATCTGCTATAATAAAAGGTTCTCCAGATAACGACTTATTTAAAGATTATGCTCGTTTTTCGAATGAAAAAGGTAAAAACCTTCAGCAATTAAAGTGGTCGTTACAGTCTGCTAATGGTTTAGAAGCAGATAAAATTAGGGGGGCAATTGCCAATACCGAAAAAGAAATTAAACAATACCAGGTCAATATTCATAAGAAGAATCCCAATTCTTTATTGTCTGCACTTTTTTATATTATGCAAAGACCTGAATTGCCTCCAGTTCCTATTGTAAAAGGGAAGCCAGATTCTGCCTATCCATACCAATATGTAAAACAACATTATTGGGACAATGTATTATTTAATGAAGATCGGTTGTTAAGAACACCTTTTTTTGAGCCTAAGTTAGACGAGTATTTTAAATATTATGTTTCTGCAGACCCCGATTCAATCATTTCAGAAGTAAAACAAATGCTCTTGATGGCTAAAACAGGGAAAGAAATTTATCCATACTTGCTTACTAAGTTTACCAATAAATACATCAATCCTGAGTTCATGGGACAGGATAAAGTGTTTGTTTATCTTTTTGAAAATTTTTATGCAAAAGGAGATACTGTTCTTTTAAATCCTGCATCACGAAAGTCAATCACAGAAAGGGCTTACAGTTTAATGGCCAATCAAATAGGTCAGCAAGCGCCAGTGCTTAATTTAACCGATACCAGTGGTAAGAAAGTAGGTTTGTACAATATTAATGCGCCATATACTATAGTAACATTTTGGGACCCTAATTGTGGTCATTGTAAAGAAGAAATACCAAGATATGATTCAATTTACAAGGCAAAATGGAAGGCTAAAGGGGTTGCCGTATACTCCGTAAATATTTACGAAAACGAGAATAATGCTTGGAAAAAATTTATTGTAAACAATAAATTGTCTGCTGATTGGCATCAAGTATACCAAACCAAGGAAGACAAACTAGCAGAAGAAAAAGCAGGATTACCTAATTATAGACAGTTGTACGATATTTTTAAAACCCCCACTGTTTATTTACTAGACGATAAAAAGCGCATTTTGGCAAAGCAGTTGTCATTAGAACAATTTGATGCTTTAATGGACACTAAAAAACGCTGATTTTTTGCAAGAGACTGATTTCTAATTGATACCTGGTTAAACTATGATGTAGTCACTTTACATCATGGAACATGTATACGAAGAAATCAAAGAAAGGCACCACCAAAAGCTACGTGTGCCTGCTGCAATCATTAGTTCTATCATGTTTACCTTCTTGATAACAGTATTCCTTTTGATGACCAATAACTACATTCAATCTTCCGAGCAATTGTCTCAAGACCTTTCTGTAGTAAGCAATACAGCCGAAATTCGTAATTCATCAATTGCGGCGAGTAACTAGCATTTGATATAACTTTTTATCTATATCCCCCGATTGTAAGCGGAATTATCTATTTGATGATTCCGCTTTTTTATGACCAATATCATTCTATACATAAGTTTTATTTGCTAAATTCAATTAGGAGTTTTATCCCTAGTTTAAGGGAAAAGACAGCATCCTTATTTGGTTAAATTTGTATAAGTTTTTAGTACCAATTCCTATTTATTACAAGAATTGAAAAGAAAATAGAATGTATTTGATCGGTATAATAGAAGATGATATTCAATTGAGAAAAACCATGGAAAATTATATTTCCTTGCAACAGAATCTTTCTTTGGTTTTTTCATGCAACAGAATCGAAAAATGGATTAGTATTAGACAAGATGCAGGTATTATACCAGATTGTATTTTATTAGATATTGGCTTACCGGGTATTTCTGGTTTAGATGCAATTTCAATTATTAGTAGTTATTACCCCGGCGTTAAAATATTAGTGATTACTGGAATGGAAGATCCGTTGGTAGCATGGCAAGCAATGATGAATGGAGCAAATGGTTTTTTATTAAAGCCCTTCAGGTTGGCAGAAATGCAAAAGCAATTAGAGATTTTGCAATCTGGAGGTACGGTGTTAGAGCCAGAAATAATGACAGGCTTAATTCAAACTGCAAGAAATAGATTTAATACAGCAGGTGGAATAGAAAGGTTTCAAGAGTTTGCATTAACGCAAAGAGAAATACAAGTTGCTGAATTATTGTTGGCCGGCTCTAGTTATAAAGAAATCTCTACCATATTAAATGTTTCTTATACTACAGTGAATGAACATATTAAAAATATTTATAAAAAAGTAAAAGTAAATTCTAAAATGGCATTTATTAACAGGGTGTCGGGTAAGAGCTAAAACTGATTCGTTTCTAATGATAAATATAGATAACTCATACACCATACTTATTGCAGATGACGATGAAATTAATCGCGTTATTTTAAAACATATGTTGAAGTATGTTGCTGCAGAAGTTTATTCTGTATCAGATGGCGAAGAGGCCATGGCATTCTTAAATGAAGGCCTTAGTAGAAAAGTTATTTTACTACTCGATCTTAATATGCCAAATATGGATGGGAATGAAGTGATTGCAAGAGTAAATATGGAGAGCGAGCTTAAATGCCGGGTCAGAATTATTGTTATTACTGCTAACTTAATATCAGCTTATTTAAAAACGAGGATGGGAGATAGTGTAATAGATTGTTTAGAAAAACCAGTGAATAAAGAAGAATTAATCAATCTAATCAAATTGGGTGCAACACAATTAAACTAAACAAAATGAATCTGAAAAAAGAGGAATTATCCTTTATACTCAATAGTCTGCCACATGCAGTGCTATTTGAGTCTTCAGATCATACCGTACAATATGTTAACCAAACTTTTTGTGCCATTTTTGGAATAGATGCCCCTGCAGAAGTTCTCATTGGAACAAATTGTAAAGACAATGCAGTTCAATCGGCACATTATTTTGTTGAGCCATCACTTTTTCTATCTAGAATTGAATCAATTTATGCCAATGGTCTTGAGGTATTAAATGAGGAAATCCGTTTTGTAAGTGGTCAAACCTTGCTGCGTGATTATAAACCAATGACTATAGATGGAAATATCAATGGTCATCTTTGGTTATACAAAAAACCAGATGCTGAAATTAGTTTTTTAAGTGCTGCTTCATCAGAGCGACATTTTTATGAAGATCTTTTAGATAATATACCAGCTGATATAGCCATTTTTGATCCCTCGCATCGCTACCTTTTCGTAAATAGAATAGCCATTGCTAAAAAAGAAACACGTAAATGGATTATAGGTAAAGATGATTTTGATTATTGCAAATTTGTAAATAGACCAGTTGATGCAGCAGTTAGTAGAAGAAAACTCTTTGAACATGCAATTAGTTCAAAAAAGTCTGTTGAGTTTGAGGAAATTAATTTAGATAGTGCTGGAAACAAAGTCTACAATTTAAGAAGATTTCAGCCTGTTTTAGGAGTGAGTGAAAATGTGGAATATGTTATTGGATATGGAATTAATATTACAAGTATTAAGGAAAGTGAACAACGACTTCAACAACATTATGACGAACTGGGATTAATGTTTAATAATATTGACCAGTTGGTTATTACTTTAGATATGACAGGTACGGTCAATTTCGTGAATTCACAGTGGTTAATACTTACCGGTCTTGAGAAGGAAATGTTGGGCGAGAACAGCATTTTTAGATTAATTGAGTCGGGTTTAGAACAGTTTAGAAAAACATTATTTACTGTTTTTAGTGGACATACAGTGCCGATTAGAAAAGAGAACCAAGTAATCATCACCGACAAACTTGGGCAATTGCGTACGCTACGGTATTATATGTCTAGGTTTAATCAAGTGGAAGAAAGAGGCCAAATTGTGGCTATATTTTTTTCTGATATTACCGATCAGTTAAGGGCAGAGCAAGATTTATTAGATGCTGCAATTAAAGAGAGAAGTTTAAGCGACATGAAAACAAATTTTATGTCGATGGTTTCTCATGAATTAAGAACACCTCTTTCAGTAATACTATCAAGTGCTGAAATTCTTGAAATGATTTATAGCAAATTACCTGCTAAAGAAATTGAAAAAGGAGCGGCTTATATTAATAGAATAATTGGGCAAGTAGATAAAATGACTCAATTGATGAATGATTTCTTATTCATTAGTAAGATAGAGTCTGGTAAAATTGTACCGCAACTAGAACTCATAGATGTTAATCTATTATTAAATGAAATTCATGAAGAGTCTTATAGTCCTTGGACTGATGGCAGATTCCTTAAAATGATTTTTAAAGGAAGTCCTAGCCTAGTAAAATTTGATAAAACAATGATTAGGCATATCCTAATTAATTTATTAAACAATGCCTTTAAATACTCAGCCAATTCTAATGATGCTCCAATAGTAAGAGTTAGCTACACTCCTATGTGGTGGTTTTTAACAGTTGTTGATTGTGGAATTGGAATAGAGCAAGAAGATATTGTTAAATTAGGAGAGCCTTTTATACGAGGTTCTAATGTTGGTGATATTGAAGGTACTGGCTTAGGATTAATGACGATTAAATATTTCACTGATCATCATCGTGGTTCTTTTAGAGTAAGAAGCAAAAAAGATAAAGGTACAGTAGTTACCATTCGGTTCCCTTATGACATGAATAAAACGGGTAAATAATGAGTAAAAAGATTTTAGTAGTAGAAGACGAAAAAGATATTCGCGATTCTTTAAAAATAATTTTAGAGTTGAACGATTATGAAGTTGAAACTGCAGAAAATGGACAAATAGGATTAGATAAGGCAATTGAAAGAAAGCCTGATTTAATTCTTTGCGACGTAATGATGCCTGTATTAGATGGGTTTGGATTGTTAGATCAATTGCGTAAAAAAGCAATAGAAACCCCATTGATTTTTCTCACTGCAAAAGCCCAATACAATGATTTAAGAACAGGGATGAATTTAGGAGCGGATGACTATATATTTAAACCCTTTAAAAGTGCAGAACTGCTACAGTCTATTGAAAGAAGATTAGAAAGAAAAGACCAATTAGAACACCATTTAAAGAATTTGATTAATAGTCTTGAGCAAACTATTATTTTAATGGTTGGTCATGAGTTTAAGACTCCAATGCATGGGATCTTATCTTTTACCAATTTAATAAAACAAAAGGCCAATGATTTAGCCAATGATGAGATTGAAGATTTTTGCAACTATTTAGAAAGATCTAGTAATAGGTTAAAGCAGACTTTTAATAAAATTAAAGTTTATTATGATTTGAAACTATCTGGCATTGCTCCTATGAGTGATCGGAGTAAGGTTCGGCTAGATATATTGTTACAGCATATTGCCAATCAAGTTGCATTGGATCATAATAGAGTTGAGAATTTGAGTGTAGCACCAATGGAACCAATAGAGGTTAATATTAGTGTTGAGTTATTTTCTATTGCATTGTACGAATTAATTGATAATGCATTTAAATTTTCCAATAAGGAAGGCATAGTTACAGTAAGTCTTGCTGCTGGATTGAGTGGGGTTAGTATAGAAATAATTGACCAAGGAAAATTGTGTAAAGCTTCTGAACTAAATGTTCAGTCTGGAGCTATTGGTCAAATTAAGCGTTCCAAATTTGAGCAACAAGGTTTAGGAATTGGGCTTGCATTAGCAATGTTAATTGTGAATAGCCAGAATGGGCAAATATTTTTTGAAGATGCAAAACCACAAGGTATTAGAACTGAAATTTCATTGAACAAATAATTTATTTTCATGAACGAAAGAAAAAAAGTACTTGTAGTAGAAGATACAAAAATGCTGAGAATGTCACTTGAAGTAATTCTTCAAGAAAATTATGAAGTAGCAGGTGCTGCTGATGGCAATGAAGCCCTTGAAATACTTCGCAGCTTTACGCCTGACATTATACTGCTAGATTTAATGTTACCCTATCCATTAGATGGTTTTTCTCTGTTACGTTTATTTAAAAGTAGCCCTACAACCAATAGCGTTCCTGTCATTATTATTTCTGGAATGTCTGGCGATGATAAAATTATTCAAGGATTAGAATTAGGCGCCAATGACTTTATGGTAAAACCAATTAAGTCTAAAGAGCTACTTCTTAAAATAAGGAATTTAACAGGAATTGTACAGATTAACGAAGAGAATGCAAAACAAAAAAGATTGCTTTCAACTCGTGGCTCTTCTAATGGTAACTCGAAAGACTTTTTTGAAGATTCGTTTGAAGCAATTGTGGAAAAATTAAATGAAGACGAGTTAAATACTATACCTGCTATAGCTAAAAAAATGTCTGTTAGTGTGTCTACTTTAGAGAGGATGATTAAGGCTAAATACAAAATGACACCAAAGCAATATATCACTGAAATCAAATTAATGAAAGCAGAGGTATTATTACGTCAAGGCAATACTAGTGTAAAGCAGGTTTCCTTTCAATCTGGCTTTAACTCTGTGGCCTATTTTTGTCATTGCTTTAAAAAGAAATATGGCAAGCCACCTAAAGCTTATTCAGCCAATTTTGTTGACAAATAAAATTCAATTATGCTATAATGGGTAAGGAGAGAGTTACTTTAGTTCCTTTATGAAGGGTGCTTTCTAAAGTAATCTTACCTCCATGTATTTCCATAAACTGTTTAGCAACGGATAAGCCTAATCCAGAACCTTGATATGTTTGGGTATTTGATGCTCTATAAAATGAATGAAATACTTTTTCAATTTCATCATTAGGAATACCTATACCAAAATCTATAATGCTTATAAAGGCGTTGTTGTCTTTATAAAAAATGAATATTTCAGGATTAGCACTACCTTTTGAGTATTTAAATGCATTGGATATAATATTAGTCAACACATGCATAAACAACATTTCATCTGCCGCTACTTTATTGTCTGATACTTCTTCTTTTAGTAAAATGGTTCTACCATCTTGCTCATTTTGGAAATAGGTCTTGATAATTGACCTCACAAAAGTGGACAAACTAATTGGATTCAGATTATAGGCAAGCTGTTTTGCATCGTATCTACCCACTAAAAGAATATTGTCCATTAACTGAGTCATTCGATCAATTTGTTCTTTAATCATTTCAGCAGAATCTTTGATTGTATCAGATAAGGCAATATTTAATTTTTTTGCAGATAATTCTATCACTTCAATATTAGAGAATATAACTGTTAAAGGGGTTCTAAACTGATGCGAAGTGAGTGATACAAAACCTGCTTTTAATTCTGATAATTCTTTTTCCTTTTCTAAAGCAATTTTTTTGTCATGAATATCAATGATACTTCCTGCAATAAAGTAATCTTTAACGGAAGCGGCTTTATTTTCTCTCAGTGATAACTCTACCCATCGCCATTGGTTTGTTTTTTGTTTTAATTTAACTTCTATAGTAGTTCTTCCTGTTTCTGATTTTTTTAAATTTTCTAGCTGTTCAAATATTAAGTCATTTTGGGAGTCTTCAAAGAACTCTGAAATTGGCTCCATCAAGCAATCTTGCGTATCAAACCCTGATAGTTCTTGCCAATAATTATTCATGAAAGTAATTTGATAGTAGCTATTTAATCGAAAAACAGCTTCGCCCAAATTATTAATCAATTTGTCAAATTCATTCTTCTGCTCTTCTAAAATTTCTTGTTGCTTTTTAAGTGGTGTTACGTCTACGTGTGTACCCACCATATAAACCGGCCTTCCTTCTTCATTCCTTTTAGCAATACCAAACCCATTGATCCATATATAATGACCTGCTTTATGTTTGAGTCTAAATTCATTCTGATAAGTTTCTGTTACTCTATTAAAATATTGGTTCAAACTATTTTCAGTATTTTCAATATCATCAGGATGTACTCTAATTTTCCAATTGTCGTATGTATGTTCAAATTCATGGGGTTCATAACCAATCATCTTCATGAAAATGGGCGAATAGTTTAATTTATTGTTTACTATATCCCATTCCCACATGCCTTGCTGTGAAGCTTTAATGGTCATTTCAAATCTTTCAAGTAGCCTATTTTGTTCCAGGTTTGCTTTTTCTCTAGATAACCTGATTCCGATATTTCTAGCTACTGTATAAAGAGACTGTACTACTTCTTGCTCCCATTTGTCTTTGGTTGTACAATTGTCGTATCCAATCCATCCCCAATAGTCACCATCACAAAAAATAGGGGTAAATAAATAGGTTAGAATTCCTTGCGACTCCATGATCTCTTTAAAAATTTCATTGGTAGAGTCTTCCACTAACCCGTACATATATTTATCTTGAGAAAGTGTATCGTACATATACGGAAAGAAATCGTAGGATATATCACTCAACTCAGGATTTCCTAATTGAGGTTCAATCCCCTCCCTACACCACTCATGGGTATAATATAATCTTAGCTCGTTGCCGATATTCTTATTAGTAAATACATATACACGGTCAACTTGTGTGGCAAAACCAAGAATAGCAATAACATCATTGATAGCTTTGTCTATATCTCCTTCTGATAGTAAGGCACTATTAGCTTGAGAGATGCTATTGAGTAAATGTAACATTGGGGGTTAAATTGGGTTCGGCCAAAATTATCAATATTTCATCAGGACGACTATCAATTAATCGCTAATCAAATATCAATTATTCGGATTAAGCCTTATTTAAGAAACTGCATTCACTACATTCCAAATTACTTTGGGTTTTCCGAGTGTATAATAGTGTAAAACGGGTACACCAAAGGCTTTGAGCTCCTTGCTTTGTTGTATTAACCACTCAGTTCCTACCTGCTCGCATTCGGCATCTGTTTTACATTTTGAAATGGCATTAGATAAATCGGTAGGAATGTCTACATGAAATATTCTCGGTAATACAGACAGCTGTTTTTTATTAGTGATGGGTTTTAATCCTGGTATAATTGGAACAGTAATACCCATATCTCTGCAGGCTTTTACATAATCGTAGAATTTTTGGTTGTCAAAAAACATCTGGGTCATGATATAATCTGCACCCGCATCTACTTTCTCTTTCAAACGTTGTAAGTCTATTTCTAAATTGGGCGCTTCAAAATGTTTTTCTGGGTAACCAGCTGTACCAATACAGAAGTTGGTTTTACCACCATTTTGTATGTCTTCGTCTAAATAGATACCACTGTTTAAATTCACCACTTGCTTTTGCAAATCAATAGCATATTTATGCCCATCGGCTTCTGGTTCAAAGCTTGCTTCGTTTTTAGCAGCATCTCCTCTTAAAACCAATACGTTGTCAATTCCTAAAAAGTTGAGGTCTATTAACGCATCTTCACTTTCTCTTTTGTTAAAACCGCCACAAATAAAGTGGGGTACGGTGTCTATGCGGTAATGGTTCATAATAGCGGCACAGATCCCAACGGTACCAGGGCGCTTGCGCACTTCTACTTTTTCAAAAGTGCCATCGGCTTTCTTTTTAAAAGCAGTTTCACTTCTATGATAGGTTACGTTAATCCAAGCCGGTTTGAACTCCATTAATGGGTTCAAATGATCAAAAACATGTTGGATGGTTTTTCCTTTTAATGGAGGTAAAACCTCAAATGAAATTAATGTGTTCTTGGCCTGTTGAATATGTTCAGTAACTTTCATGCCGCAATATACAAACGACATATTACATTTGTACAAAGCGTTACTTGTGAACTTGACTATACAAACCAATAACCTCTACAAAAGTTACAAGGGTAGAACCGTTGTAAATAATGTTTCTGTAAACGTTAAACAAGGAGAAATAGTTGGTTTGTTGGGTCCAAATGGGGCAGGAAAAACGACTAGTTTTTATATGGTGGTTGGCCTAATAAAGCCCGATGAAGGAAGCGTTTTCTTGAATGACCAAGACATTACTAAATTACCCATGTACAAGAGGGCTCAAATGGGTATTGGGTATTTACCCCAAGAAGCAAGTGTTTTTAGAAAGTTAACGGTTGAAGATAATATCATGGCTGTTCTAGAGATGACTAATCTTACAAAAGCAGAGCGTCTTCATAAAATGGAGTCATTATTAGACGAATTTAATTTGCACCATGTAAGAAAAAATAATGGTGATAGTTTAAGTGGTGGTGAAAGAAGAAGAACTGAAATTGCTAGGGCTTTGGCTGTTGATCCAAAATTCATTTTATTAGATGAACCTTTTGCAGGGGTAGACCCTATAGCCGTAGAAGATATACAGGGTGTTGTAGCTAAATTGAAATACAAGAATATTGGAATTTTAATAACAGACCATAATGTAAATGAAACCCTTTCTATTTGCGATAGGGCTTATCTTTTGATAGAGGGTAAAATATTCAAACACGGAACAGCAGAAGAATTGGCAGAAGATGAGCAAGTTCGCAGACTTTATCTTGGTACCAATTTTGAATTAAAGCGCAAAGATTGGATCATTGATATGGCCAAGGAGAATAGTGAACAAAATTTATGAAATTATTAAGTCCTGCTATATCACGTTTGGCCCGAATAAGGCACTGGCGTATTGCTCAATGGGCTAATGATCCAATTGCTTCTCAACGTGAAGTACTCCAAGACCTAATTACCCACGGTCAATACACCGAGTTTGGAAGAAAGTACAACTTCAATCAACTCTTTAATATCCGAAAATTTAAAGAAGCAGTTCCTATTCATGAGTACGACGATTTAAAACCTTATATCGATCGTATTATGGCGGGTGAAGAAAATGTGCTTTGGAATACACCTGTTAATTGGTTTGCAAAAAGCAGTGGTACTACTAACGATAAAAGTAAGTTCATTCCTATTACACAAGAAAGTTTGGACGACTGCCATTTCCAAAGTGCAAAAGATGTACTTACAATGTATTATAACAATAGAAGCGAAAGTGATCTATTAACTGGAAAGGGCTTGGTCATTGGCGGCAGCCATCAAATAAGCCAATTAAATGAAGACATGCAGTATGGCGATTTAAGTGCAGTCTTATTACAGAATACACCCATTTGGGCCAATTGGATTAGAACCCCTGAACTATCTATCGCTTTAATGGATGAATGGGAAGAAAAGATAGAAAAAATGGCCCATCATACCATTCAAGAAGATGTTACATCCATTTCTGGGGTTCCTACTTGGACATTAATTTTAATAAAAAGAATATTGGCCATAACAGGAAAAAAAACATTGAAAGAAGTATGGCCTAATTTGGAATTATATATTCATGGTGGGGTTTCTTTTACACCCTATCGGGCACAATTTCAACAGCTCATTGGAGCAGGTTGCAGCTATTTAGAAATGTATAATGCCAGTGAAGGTTTTTTTGCAGCACAAGTTTCTCCGGAAGAAGAGGGTATGTTGTTATTTACCGAAAATGGAATTTTTTATGAGTTTATGCCAGTTAGTGAATACGGGAAACCCAACCCAAAAACAATTGGCTTGAAAGATGTAGTTGTTGGAGAAAACTACGCTTTAGTCATTAGTACAAATGGTGGTTTATGGCGTTATTTGGTAGGAGACACCGTACAGTTTATAACGACTTATCCTTTCAAATTAAAAGTAACTGGCAGACTAAAGCAATACATAAATGCGTTTGGTGAAGAATTGATTGCAGACAATGCTGATAGAGCAATTGCAATTGCAAGTGCTAATACTGGGTTGATTGTAACTGACTATACTGCAGCACCCATTTATTTTAGCGAGCAGCATCAAGGAGCCCATGAGTGGTTGATTGAATTTGAGCAAAATCCTGATTCTATTCAAGATTTTGCCTATGAATTAGATATTGCGTTGAAAAGTTTAAATAGTGATTACGAAGCTAAAAGACATAAAGATATGGCACTAGCAATGCCAGTAGTGCATGCATTAAAATCTGGGATATTTAATCAATGGCTAAAACAAAAAGGTAAATTGGGCGGACAACACAAAGTACCTAGGTTAAGTAATGAACGTTTGTATATAGATGAAATAAAAAGTTTTTATTTGTAAAATATTTAATTGAATCAAATGAAATTATTAGAAGGCAAAGTTTCAATTGTTACAGGAGCTGCTCGTGGAATAGGAGCAGCCATTGCTTTAAAATTAGCAGAACAAGGAAGCCATATTGTATTTACATATGTTAGCGATAGTAGTGCTGAAAAAGCTGCCGCTTTGGCAAAACAAATTGAAGCATTGGGTGTTAAAGCTAAAGCGGTAAAGAGCAATGCAGCCGTTTTTTCTGATTGCGAATCTTTAGTAAATGATACCATAAAAGAATTTGGCGCTATTGATGTATGTGTTAACAATGCTGGTATATCAAAAGATAATTTGTTGTTGAGAATGACCGAAGAGCAATGGGATGAAGTAATTGATGTTAACCTAAAGAGTATCTATAATATGACCAAGCAAGTGATTCGTCCAATGATGAAAGCCAAGCAGGGAAGTATTATCAATATGAGTTCAATAATTGGTATTAGAGGGAATGCAGGACAAAGCAGTTATGCCGCAAGTAAAGCGGGTATTATAGGATTTACCAAGTCTATTGCTGCCGAACTTGGTTCAAGAAATATTCGTTGTAATGCAATTGCACCTGGATTTGTAGAAACCGATATGACTCATTACTTAAAAGATGGTGAGGGAGCTACACAGTTTTTACAAAAAATTCCATTGGGTCGATTTGGTAAAGCGGAAGAAATTGCTAATACTACTTTATTCTTAGCAAGCGATATGAGTTCGTACATTACCGGACAAGTTATTAGTGCTTGTGGCGGATTAAATATTTAAAATGAAAAAATTATTACAGCATACAGCATCAGATATTTCCGCTTCTATTGTTGTTTTGCTGATAGGGCTGCCCCTTTGCCTTGGTATTGCATTAGGTTCTGGGGCACCGCTGTTTTCGGGCATCATTGCAGGAATAGTTGGAGGTATTGTTGTTGGTTTCTTTAGTAAGTCTCAATTAAGTGTATCAGGTCCGGCTGCAGCATTAATTGCTGTAGTAGTTACGGGAATAACAAGTTTGGGTTCATATGAGGCATTTTTGATGGCCGTGGTTTTAGCTGGTTTTTTTCAAATTATTTTAGGCTATTTCAAAGCAGGCGTGATTGCCCATTACGTTCCTAACTCGGTTATTAGAGGAATGTTAACTGCTATTGGACTCATTTTAATACTAAAACAAATACCCCATATTCTTGGCTATGATGTAGACTTTGAAGGGGATGAACGTTTCTTTCAGAACGACCAGCAAAATACATTTACAGAAATTCCTCAAGCATTTAATGCCGTTAATTCAACTGCTTTATTAATTGGAATAATCAGCTTATTTATATTATTGTTTTGGCAAACCAAATCAATAAAGAAAACGAAATGGCTAAATTTAATTCCAGCCCCATTACTAGTTGTTTTGCTTGCAATAGTTATCAATTATTATTTAATATACACGGCTTCTAGTGCTAAATTAGAAGCAAGTCATTTAGTGAGTCTTCCAATTCCTAAAGACTTGAGCGATTTTATTTCTTTTTTCACATTGCCTAATTTTAGTAAAATATTTAACCCATCTATTTGGGTTATTGCTTTTTCAATTGCAATTATTGCAAGCTTAGAAACACTATTGGCTGTAGAGGCAATAGATAAGCTAGATCCGCTAAAACGAATTACGCCAACAAATAGAGAATTAAAAGCACAAGGTGCTGGCAATATTATTTCAGGTTTAATTGGGGGATTGCCAATAGCTTCTGTTATTGTGCGCAGTTCAGTAAATGTTAATGCAGGTGCGAAGTCAAAAAAATCAACCATTATTAATGGTATTTTACTTTTGCTTTGTGTTGTTTTCATCCCAGGATTATTAAGCAAAATCCCATTGTCTGCACTAGCCGCAGTACTTATTTATACTGGCTTTAAACTTGTGAGTTTTAAGGAAATTAAATTTTTTTATTCAAAAGGCTGGGACCAGTTCATGCCTTATATGGCAACCATTGTTGGAATATTTTTGACAGATATGCTTACTGGAATTGTGATAGGAATGTTAGTGAGTTTATTTTATTTAGTAAGAAGTAATTTTAGGTCGGCTATTTTAGTAGCAAGTGATCATAATAATTATTTGATTAGGCTACGAAAAGATGTTTCTTTTTTAAATAAACCAATAATAAAAAAGCATTTACAGTCATTTCCTAATGATTCTTTTGTTATGATTGATGCAACCAGAGCGGATTTTATTGACAAAGATATTATTGAGGAAATTAATGATTTTATTGAAACAGCACCTTCTAGAGGAATTAAAGTGCATGTAAAAAAAGGCAATTACCAACCCATGCATTTATTATTTAAACAGCCATAATCTTTATATATGAACTCATACGAACGGTTACTTTTAGAAAATAAAGCTTGGGCTCAAGAAAAATTAATGGACGATCCCTACTATTTCAAAAGATTGGTTGACGTTCAAACGCCCGATTTTTTATGGATTGGATGTAGTGACAGCAGGGTTCCCGCGAATGAGATAACAGGCACGCAACCCGGGGAAATATTTGTTCATCGAAATATTGCCAATATGGTCATACATACCGACCTCAATTTATTGAGTGTATTGCAGTATGCAGTGGAAGTATTAAAAGTGAAACATATTATTGTTTGTGGCCATTATGGATGTGGAGGGGTAAAAGCGGCTATGACTAACCACAATTTTGGAATTATTAACAAGTGGATTCGAAACATTAAAGACGTACATCGGTTTCATAGAGAAGAGATTGATGCTATTTCCGATGACAGCACCCAATTGAACAGAATGATTGAGTTAAATGTGCAAGAACAGGTATTAAATTTAGCCAAGACCTCTATTATTCAAAAATCATGGAAAGAGCGGCAGGGTCCAGACCTTCACGGTTGGGTTTATGACTTACACGATGGGTTGGTTAAACCCATCTATGAAATGAGTGCAGGAACCCATATTGATGAGATTTATGAATTTGATGACCTTTAGTAGAATTTGGCAATTATTCATTTTAGGAATATTATGCAGTGTACTTTCACAAAAGCTTATTGGCAGTTAAACCACTCTAGGTATAATACTTGTAATATTTGCTCGCAATGGAAAAAAATAAGAATGCTGTTTCACCAATGGGTGCAGCTCGAAAGATTTTAGAGCTACTTAGTTTAGATAAAAAAGACGTTTCTTCCATATATGCGTTTGCTATTTTAGCAGGTATCTTAAGCCTTGCCATGCCATTGGGAATACAAACCATTATTGGTTTTGTAATGGCAGGTTCATTATCTACTTCTATTGTTATTTTAATCATTTTAGTAGTTGCAGCAGTACTTATTTATGGTCTTTTACAAGTAAGGCAACTTCAAGTAACCGAAAAAATTCAACAAAAATTATTTGTTAGATATTCCCTTGAATTTGCTGATAGGCTTCCAAAAATGAACATTGAAAAATTGGATGCGTATTATTTGCCTGAATTGGTTAACCGTTTTTTTGATACAGTATCATTACAAAAAGCAGTGGAAAAATTATTGTTAGATGTACCTGCAGCAATTATTCAAATTTTCTTTGGTCTAATTTTACTTTCGTTGTATCACCCTGTATTCATAGGCTTTGGAGCTGTACTAACATTAATAGTGTATTTGATTATGAGATATACTTTGCCTGCAGGATTTCAGGCAAGCATTGAGGCAAGTAACCAAAAATTTGCAACAGCAGCTTGGTTAGAAGAGATGGCAAGGGTTATTAAATCATTTAAATATTCAAGAGGAACTAAGCTTAATATTCGTAAAACAGATGGCATAGTAACACAATATTTAGATGCCAGAACCAGCTATTTTAAAGTTTTACTTACCCAATATTGGAGTCTGATAATTTTTAAAGTTGTTATTACAGCAGCAATGCTTATTGTGGGCGCTGTATTATTGGTTGATCAGCAAATTAATATTGGTCAGTTTATTGCAGCCGATATTGTTATCTTAAGTATTATAGCTTCTGTGGAGAAGTTGATTCTGAATATGGATAAAGTATATGATTTACTTACTTCTGTAGAAAAATTGAGTAAAATAACTGAAAGCGAAATTGAAGTACAAGGAACTGTTCTATTGTCAGATACACCTAAAGGAGTGTCTTTATTATTCGAAAATGTAGGATTTACCTATGGTAATAACGCAAAAGCGCTGGAAGGATTAAGTTTGAATATAGAGCCAGGTGATAAAATATGTATTATGGGAGAATCTGGATCTGGAAAGTCTACCATTTTAAGATTACTAACTGGAGCGTTTAATAATTTTACTGGATCCATTTTATTAGACGGGATTCCAATGGGAAACTATAACCTAAATTCTGTAAGATCACAAACAGGAATTCTATTAAGTCAACAAGATATTTTTCATGGCAGCATTTGGGAGAATATCACCATGGGAAGCGAAGAAATAAAATATGATGAAGTAACAGATTTAGTTAATAGATGTGGTTTAACCAGTTTTGTGCAAGGACTTCCAAAAGGGTACGATACCATTTTAGATCCTACTGGTAAAAGATTGAATAGTAAAATTAGACAAGACATATTATTATTAAGGGCGTTGCTTGGGAAAAAACGACTCTTATTATTAGAAGAGCCGCTTAATTTTTTAGAAAAAACATATAAACACAATATTCAAGACTATATATTTTCAGAAGAGAATGCAACTGTAATCATTGCTACCAATGACGTTGAAACTGCAGCTCGTTGTAATAAAATTATTTACCTGCAAGATGGCTTTGTAAAAGCAGCTGGTAATTGGTCTACTATTGCTCCACTTTTAAATGAAAATTATGGACAGTAATAAATTTATAAGTACTGTAATAGAGGACGCTGTTGAAAATAGTTCAATTAATTCGTATCAGCATATTTATAGAATACAGAATAAGAATAATGTTAAGAAATGGCTTTGGGCATCATTGATTTTATTAATAATTGTGTTGTTCTTGCCCTGGACCCAAAATATTAGAGCCAAGGGTGCCGTAACCGCATTAAGACAAGAAGATCGCCCGCAAGAATTAAATACGGTTTTGGCTGGTAGTGTTGTTAAGTGGTATATTAAAGAGGGCGATTATGTAAAGAAGGGGGATACCATTATGCAGATTGGGGAGGTTAAAACTGATTATTTTGATCCTCAATTACTAAATAGGACTAAGAAACAAATTGATGCTAAGCAAATTGCTGTTGATGGTTATAGTAATAAAGCAGCAACTGCTGTTTCTCAAATAAATGCTTTGGAAGAAGCAAGAGATTTAAAGCTAGATCAGTTAGACGTTAAACTTCGCCAACAATCATTAAAAGTAGTAAGTGATAGTATTGATTTAGGTGCAGTAATGAATGAATTGTCTGTAGCAAAAAGACAAATTGACGCAGCAAAAAACATGTTGGATAGTGGAGTAATTTCTTTGGTTGATTTCGAAAGAAGAAAAGTGAGTTACCAAAATGCATTGGCTAAAAAAATCAGTGCTGAGAATAAATTTTTGCAAGCCAAGCAAGAATTAACCGCCATCCGTATTGAAAAAAACGGAACAATTCAAGAGTACACCGATAAAATAGCCAAAGCACAGGGTGAACAATTTGGTTCATTGTCTAATATGGCAACCGGGGAAGCTGATGTAGCAAAATTGCAAAATGCCTATAGTAACTATGACATCAGAAATAAGCTCTATTATATAACGGCACCTCAAAATGGTCAAATTACCAAAGCTAGAAAAGCAGGTATTGGGGAAATGGTTAAAGAAGGGGACATGATTGTTGAAATTGTTCCAGATAATATAAAATATGCAGTTGAGTTATTTGCAGAACCAATGGACTTGCCACTCTTAGCTATTGGACAAAAAATTAGGTTTGTTTTTGATGGATTCCCTGCAATTGTTTTTACAGGTTGGCCAGCAGCTTCTTATGGAACATTTGGAGGACGAGTTGCAGCAGTAGAAACTTCAGTAAGTACAAATGGAAAGTTTAGGTTATTAGTAGTTGAAGACCCTTCTGAAAAGCCTTGGCCACGCCAATTACGAATGGGCGGAGGTGCTAATGGAATAGCATTGTTAAAAGATGTACCAATAGGATACGAATTATGGCGTAATATAAATGGATTCCCTCCTGAATATTATACACCTATGCAGGGGAGTGAGCTTAAAGAAATAAAGGGAAAATAGCCATGAGAAAATATTTATTTTTAATTGGCTGTATATGGACATTCAATTTAAATGCACAGGTATTAAGCCCTGAACAATTTATTGAACAGGTCAGGTCTTTTCATCCAATTGCTAAACAAGCAAATATTAAAGTAGAAAAAGCCAATGCTGCATTATTAAGCGCCAAAGGAGGGTTTGACCCAACACTTGAAATGGATGCAAGTAGAAAAACATTTGATGGAAAAAATTATTATTTCTATACCAATCCAGAAATAAAGCTACCAACAAGAATTGGAGGAATGGATATAAAAGCAGGTGTTGAAGATAATGGAGGCTTGTTTTTAAATAATCAAATTACACGTGGGCAGAGTAGTTATTTAGGATTGGAAATGCCGCTTATAAAAGGTTTGCTATTAGACCAACGAAGGGCTAATTTACAGCAAGCAAGGTTGTTTACTCAACAGAGTGAACAAGACCGACTTAAAATGCAGAATGATTTGCTATTTGAGGCCTATAATGCATACTGGCAATGGGCTGGCTCGTATCAGTTGTTTAGTATTTATCGCCAGTTTTTGCAAGTGAGTCTAGATCGTTTTAGGTTGGTTAAATTGGCTTTCGAAAATGGAGACAGGGCATTAATTGATACCATTGAAGCACTAACTCAGGTGCAACAATTTCAATTATTACAAGCAGATGCTAAAGTTAAATTAGTAAATGCTCAACTTGAATTAGCCAATTTTTTATGGAACGAAAATGATGCCGCCTACTTACTCAATGAAAAATTTGTTCCTGATACGGTGCAGTTTCAAATGTATATGAGTGTTGAGAATCCGGATCAATTAATTATTAGAGCAAATGCAGAAAATCCATCTATACAAAGTTTGAATGTTGAATTAGCTGCTTTAGAAGTAGAACGAAAATTAAAGTTTCAATCTTTACTTCCTTCTTTAAATATCAAAGCTAATTTGTTAAATCAAGGCTATAATGTGATGAAGAATTTTGGCGGTGCACTCTTACAAAATAATTATGTATGGGGCGTGCAGTTTAAAATTCCTTTGTTTTTAAGAGAAGGTCAGGGAGCTTATAAACAGGCGAAGTTGAAAATTGCAGAAACCAATTATGAGTTAAATGCAAAGCAATGGAGTATTGCCAATAAAATCAGAGCCTACTATGCAGAATCAGTTTTATTAAAAGAGCAAATTGCTGCTGCCCAACAAGCATATAATGGGTATACTTCTTTATTAAAAGCCGAAAATCTTCGTTTTCAAAATGGGGAGAGCAGCTTATTCTTACTCAATACTCGAGAAAATAAGGTTATTGAAACAGCAGAGAAGCTTATTCAATTAAGGGCAAAATACCTTAAAGCTAGTTATGGAATTAGCTGGGCCGCAGGTATAATTCGCTGATTTCCATCAAAAATTATATTTAATATAGGCAACCGTATTGCTAACTTTGCTGTATTATTAACAGAATAGATTAATTATAAGCAAGGGTTGAGTTTATCTGATGAGCAAATTAAGCACGTAATTGATGGCTGTCGAAAAAATAATCGCCAAAGCCAAAGGGATCTTTATGAGTGGTTGCTAGGGTATGCTCATTCTGTATGTAAAAGGTATGCGAATGAGGTAAACTTAGTAGAGGATTTGGTCATGGATGGGTTCATGAAAATATTTAAAAATATAGCACAATACGATATGAATAATTATGCTGTTTCAGAAGCAGCATTTAAGGGCTGGTCTAAAAGAGTATTCATTAATAATTGTATTAACTATTCTAAAAAATATTTTTCAGGTGCTCTTTCCTTAGAAGAAATAACTGAACAGCAACAAAATGAGCCGGCAATTAATGAAGCAATTATTCAGACATTGGGCTACCAAGAAATCATCCAGATGGTCATGAGTTTGCCCATGAGCTATAAAACGGTTTTTTGTTTGCATGTTATTGATGGGTACACCCATCAAGAAATTGCTAATTTGTTGGGTATTAACGAGGGCACTTCTAAATCTAATTTATTTAAAGCCAAGCGGCAGTTACAATTATTATTGTCATCCAAAAGCAAATTGAATGGATAAATTCTACTCAAAATCAATTGAAGATCTTGCTAAGAATGCTTTTGAAAAAGAAGCGGAAGATGCCAATAGTGATGCTACTAATTGGAGCAAGATGTATCAATTATTAGATCAAGAAATGCCTCAAAAAAGAAAAAGAAGGCCAGTTGTTTTGTGGTTCTTTATTTTTTTAATGGCTGGGCTACTGATTACAGGTGCTTCGAAATACTTTTCAAGAAAGGAATCCATTGATGCGGTTCATACTATTCAAACTGTTGAACCAGTAAATGAAAAAGTACCTCCAATCAAAAGCGAACAGAACAATTTGAAGAAAGATATTCTGAAAATTAAAAAGGGTAATAACAAATCAAATAACGAATCAAATAAAAAAAGTATAGCAACTCCCCGTATAAATAAGAAAAACCCCAACATAAATAAGACAACCCCCAACATAAATAAGACTCCAGATAAAATAGATAAAACTCCGATCCCTACAAATAAAGAGGTTGATTATTCAGAAGCTACAAGAGCAAGTAAAGACTTGCAAGCTTTTGATAAAGAAACAAACGGTAAAGACAGCTTGCAGATACTAGAACAAACACAAGACCAAAAAATTGACTCGGCAAAGCAAGAAAAATTGGGCGAGAAAATTGATTCTACTATATCAAATAATGAAAAGTTGAATTTTGTCTCAACAGATACTTCTATTGAAAAGGCTTCTTCGGTAGGAAAATTGAGTGATAAAAACTCGGAGAAGAAACCTTCTAAGTGGGAATGGAATTTAACAGCTGCTCCAGATTTTTTATTGGCTAATATGCAACCGCTGAATCAACCTGGGTTTACCATAGGCGTAGGAGTTAATTATATTTTATCACCTAAATGGAGAATTAGATCGGGGCTATTGTATAATTATACCACTGTTAACGCATCTGGAGATGGCTATTTGTATAAGCCTTCCCCTAATTTACCGAGTTATACTAGTTTAGAATTAAGAAATGTGAAAGGCAATTTGCATGTATTTGAAGTGCCACTTTCTCTCAGATTCACGGCTCAGCCAAATAAAAAATGGTCATTTATTTCTTCTGTTGGGTTGTCTTCTTTGTTTTTTATAAATCAACAATATACTTATGATTTATTGTTAAATGGAAGTACACCCCTACTTTGGAATAGCGCTAACGACACCGATGATGATGGGGAGTCTCATATTTTGAATAATCTTACTGTTGGAGCGGGTATATCTGTTAAGACAAAGCGAAATCTGGTACTTGAAATTGAACCAATGTTTAAGTTGCCAATAGAGGAACTAGGCGAAGGACACAATAAATTGGGAACTATTGCACTGTATTTTAATTTGCGAATGCCAATAAGCAAGAAAAAAAAATAATTCCTGAGGCAACCCCTTTTTCAATAATAGTGTATTGACTATTATGAAAAAGATGATTATTTCAAGTTTAATAGCCATAATGTTCTTAGTGGCTTGTAAGCATGAATTTTTGAATTCTGCCATTAATCCTACTCCGGTAGTTGTTCAAGGTGGAACAACAGGGGGTGGTACTACTGTATCTGATACAGTTTGTTTTCAAAACGATGTGCTTCCGCTGTATGTTAGTTATTGTGCTAGTGCGGGTTGTCATAATGCCAATACCAGGGCAGATGGCGTTCAAACCACCGATTACACTACTATCATGAAAGGCATCAAACCTAGGGATGCAGCTAATAGTAAATACTATAAAGAAATCACTAAAGGTGAAATGCCTCCAAGAGGTTATCCTGCTTTAAGTACCGCTCAAATAAGTTTAATAAAAAAATGGATTGATCAAGGAGCGTTAAATACCAATTGTGTTAATAGTTGTGACACTACTAAGTTTACCTATAGTACGTCAATCCAAACCATTCTTTCTAACAACTGTAACGGTTGTCATGGTGTTGCACCAGGATCAGGCAATGTTTATTTAGGAACACTTGCAGCAACTCAATCGTATATCAACGCTAATAAGCAATTATTCTTAGATGCAATTAATCATGCGCCTAGTTTGCCTGCTGCACAAAGAATGCCAATAGGTAATCCAATGGATGCTTGTAAGATTAAGCAAATGACAAAGTGGATTAATGCAGGAATGCCTCAATAAAAATTTAGTTATGCGGAATTTGTTTCTTCTATTTTTTGCGCTAATCTTTTTTAGTGCGTGTTATTATGATAAAAGTGAGTTGGTATATCCAGCAGCTTCAGCTATTTCTTGTGATACTGCTAATGTAAAGTTTAGTACCAGTTTAATGCCTATTCTAAACGCTTCTTGTAATAGTTGTCATGGAGGAAATGCTGCAGCTGGGGCTGGAATTGTTCTGGATACTTATGTTGGAGTTCGTGCTTCGGTTTTAGGTGGAAAGTTCATGAACTCCATTATTCAGAATGGACAAGCTTCTGCTATGCCAAAAGGTGGCGGAAAGTTATCGGCCTGTGATATTTCAAAATTTCAAGTTTGGATTAATGCCGGCATGTTAAACAACTAAATAAGTACCATGAAAAAATTAATGATCATACTTGGTTCTGTTATTTTAATTGCAGCGGCTGTTCTTTATTATGTTTTTATTTATGCTGCACAGCACAAAAGGAATGTAAATGATGAGAAAGCTATTGCAATTAGTGCAGTTGAGTTAGTATACGCATATAATAACAATGAAGCCGAAGCAAATGCTAAATACCTAAACAAAGCTTTAGTGGTAGAAGGAATTGTAAAAGAAGTAAGCCAAAATCAGGAAGGAAATACCACTATTACCATTGATGGTGCGAATGATTTTTCTGCAGTTTTCTGCACATTAAAAGAAGCAAATAATACTGTTGAAGTCAATAAAAAGGTCAACATTAAAGGGGTATGTATTGGATTTACGAGTGATGTGGTAATCACAGATGCATTTATTCAAATTAAAAAATAGTTTATGAAAAAATATCTTTTTTTATTCTTGTTATTGAGTTCGGCTTATGGTGTGAGTGCTCAAGCTTTATTATCTACAAAATCAGGCGTTGCTAAGTTTAATGCAACAGGTGGTTTAGTAAAAATTGAAGCAGTAAACAATCAGGTTGATTGTAAAATGCTTCCTTCTAATGGTCAAATTGTATTTGCATTATTAGTAAAAGGTTTTCGATTCGAAAATCAATTAATGGAAGATCATTTTAATGAGAATTATTTAGAGAGCACTAAATTTCCTAAAGCTAGTTTTAAAGGATATATAACCAATATTGCAACAGTCAATTTTGCTGTGGATGGTGTGTATAAAGTAACAGCCGATGGAGTACTGACTATTCATGGTGTTGATCAAAAAATTCAAACCTCAGGTACTATTACTGTTAAATCTGGAAAGGCATCTTTAAAAAGCGACTTCAGTGTAAAATTAGCTGACTATAAAATTGCTGGTTCGTATATCGGTGAAAAAATTGCTGCTGAAGCCAATATTCAAATCAATTGTAATTTTTAAAATAGGGCTATGAAATTGAATCTTAGACAAATTGTTATTTTGTTTTTTTGCATTGTAAGTTCTGTGATAGTAAGTGCACAAGAAGTTGATTTATTTAAATTACAAGAGAAGGAAGAAAAGGAAAAAGAAAAGAACACAACAGATATTACAACTGCAATCTTTAAAACCACTCGTATTGTAAATGGACATTCTATTGAAAATATTGGCGCTGGTTTGTTAGATGTAAAAATTAACCACCGCTTTGGAAGAGTAAATACTGGTGGATATAATTTATTTGGATTAGACCAGGCTTCTATGAGAATGGGGCTCGATTATGGTATTAACAGTAGATTAATGGTTGGAGTAGGAAGAAGCACTTACCTAAAGCAATATGATGGATTTGTAAAATATAGAATTCTAAGACAAAGCACTGGTAAAATTAATATGCCATTATCTGTAAGCTATGCAGGTGGAGTAATTTGGAAAACAATTGATAATCCAGCAGGTACTGGATTCTATTACACAGATCGCTTTAGTTATTTCAATCAAATTTTGATAGCTAAAAAATTCAATGACTATTTCTCCTTGCAGCTAACGCCAACTATGGTTCATTATAATAATGTTCCTTTAGCAACC
This sequence comes from uncultured Sediminibacterium sp., assembly GCA_964612195.1. Taxonomy (GTDB): domain Bacteria; phylum Bacteroidota; class Bacteroidia; order Chitinophagales; family Chitinophagaceae; genus Sediminibacterium. The sequence goes on along the minus strand of CAZTDV010000003.1, from coordinate 14,019 downwards.
GACCCTAATGATCTTTTCTCATTAGGAATTGCTACTAGAATCAGAATAAGTAAAAGAGTAAATATTACTGGGGAATATTATTACCAGTTTCAACATTTTAATGGTTATTATAATAGTCTTTCAGTGGGTGTAGATATAGAAACTGGAGGGCATGTATTTCAAATGCATTTCTCTAATTCTACTGGCATGACTGAAAGAACTTTTATTCATGAAACAGACGGCCAATGGGGGAAAGGAGATATCCATTTTGGATTCAATATCGCCCGTATTTTCACTATCAAAAAGCCAAAGGGTATTTAATTGACTACTTAAGACAATTTCTGCTTAAATCGTTGAATAAAGGCTTTGCTGTGTTCGCTTAAAATAAGTCTGCCACTAATGGCTGCTCTTTCTTTCAACAACTCATCCCAATGTTCAGTGCCTTTCCAAAAAATGGTTTTTAATTCATGCAATGCAGCTGGATTGGAATGAGATAAAGTGGTTGAAAGTCTAATAATAGATTCGTCCATACCTGCTATATCTGGATGTAATTCTGCATATAACCCTTTTCTTCTTGCCCAGTCTGCTGGTCTAAATGTTACCGCATCAATGGTTAATTGTGAGAATGCAGATAAGCCAATTTTTCTTTCAACTGCAGGACCTACTACAAATGGTCCTATACCTACTGCGAGCTCGCTTAATTTAACATCGGCTCCTTCGCATGCAATGGCGTAATCTGCCGCAGCAGCCAGCCCTACTCCACCCCCAATACATTTACCTTGAATTCGAGCTATAATAATTTTTCCGCAAGTGCGCATGGCATTAATAACATGGGCAAAGCCACTAAAAAATTTAAGACCTGCTTCTTCTGAATTGATGATAGATAACTCATCAAATGAAGCACCTGAACAAAATACTTTTTCACCTGCTGAACGTAATACAATTACTTTGGTGTCGGGGTTTAAGCCTTCACTATAAATTTCTTTAGCTAGGGTATCTAATATTTTCCCCGGCAATGAATTGCTTTGTGGATGAAAGAATTCAATGGTTGCAATACCATGCTCGCGATCAACTTTTACAAACCCTTCTTTAATATGCTCTATCATACAAATGATTTTATTGTATTGGTTTTTTGGCAACCATGGTTAAGATAGTTGCTATTCCTGTTAATTCATTGGTTTCATCAATCATTTCTACCAGCCATTTAACAATCCCCTTATCTATATCGGTTGGTTCTTTTTTCTCTTGCCTTATTTTTTCTTTGCAGGTAAATCGAATATGCATTTCGCTTCCTGGATATACAGGCTTAGTAAAACGTAATTCATCAATACCATAATTTAACAGAACAGGGTTTTTTTCATAGCTGTCTACAAATAAACCTGCAGCCATACTCATAATTAAATAACCATGTGCTACTTGTTTCTCAAACATAGTGCCATTAAAATTGGTGTTTTCTAAATGGGCATAAAAATGATCGCCACTTAAATCGGCAAAAGCATTGATGTCTTCAGCTGTTATTAATCTTTTCTCGGTGATTAATTGATCACCTATTACTAGTTCTTCAAAATATTTTTTGAATGGATGGATAGTTGGGGTATTTCCAGTTGCACCAGGTTGATACACTTTGCTAATGGCGGTGATCATATCTGGTGAGCCCTGAACTGCTACACGCTGCATATAATGTTTAACGCCTCTTAATCCCCCCATTTCTTCTCCGCCTCCTGCTCTTCCCGGACCACCATGTACCAATAAAGGCAAAGGAGATCCATGTCCAGTACTTTCTTTTGCACATTGCTCGTTTAAAATCAAAAGTCTTCCGTGATAATTGCCTGCGCCTATTACATATTCTGTTGCAATAGTAGGGTCGGCGGTTACAATACTACTCACCAGCGAACCCTTTCCTAATTTAGCTAATGAAATCGCTTCTTCCGTATGCTTGTATGGCATCAATGTAGCCACTGGTCCAAATGCTTCTACTTCGTGCACGTTTGAATTTCCAAATGGATTTTCATTCAATAATAGTAAAGGGCTTACAAATGCCCCTTTAATGGGATCTGCATCTAATACTTCTACAGAATCTAATGAACCGTATAAAATACTTGAAGTCTCTAATAATTTGTTCACTTGCGCTTTTACTTCATTGCGTTGTGTTTCTCCTGCCAATGAACCCATTCTAACTTTAGGATTCAAGGGATTGCCAATAATATTTTGAGCAAGGGCTGCACTCAATGCTTTTTGTACGTCCTCTATTTTATTTTCAGGAACAAAAATTCTTCTAACTGCTGTACAACGTTGTCCTGATTTGGTAGTGATTTCTCTTCTTACTTCTTTAATGAAAATATCCCATTCTGGCATTGCTTGAGTAACGTCTTCACCTAATACGATGCAGTTCAATGAATCTGCTTCCATGGTAAAAGGGACATTTTCTGCTAATATTTTCTTGCCTGATTTCAACATCAAACCAGTTGTTGCTGAACCAGTGAAAGTGACCACATCCTGTGATTGAACATGGTCCAATAAATCTCCTGCACTGCCACATATCAATTGCAATGCACCATCCGGTAAAATTCCAGATGCAATAATTCTTTTTACCACTGCTTCTGTTAAGTAAGAAGTTACCGTTGCCGGTTTTACTATAGCAGGTACACCAGCTAATAAATTCACGGCTATTTTTTCTAGCATGCCCCATACGGGGAAATTGAATGCGTTAATATGAATGGCCACTCCTTCTTTAGGAATGAGTAAGTGGTGACCCATAAAAGTATTGGCTTTGCCCAATGGATGGTATTCTCCATCTAGGCAATAGGGCGTGTCTGGTAATTTTCTTCTTAATGAAGCGTAAGAGAATAAATTTCCAATACCGCCTTCTATATCTACCCAGCTATCTGCTTTTGTAGCACCAGTTTGATAACTAATATTATATAACTCTTCCAAATGTTCCCTTAAGTAAAGGGCCAATGCCCTTAACATTAACCCTCTTTCGTGAAAACTCATTTTTCTAAGCGCAGGGTTACCCTTACTACGTGCATAATGAAGGGCAGCAGCAAAATCCAACCCTTTTGAAGTGGCATTGGCAATTGGTTCGCCCGTTACGGCATTATACAATAATTGGCCGTCTCCTTCACCTTTTACCCATTGGCCCATTAAAAAGTTTTCTACAGTATACATATAGTCAGGTTCGTTTCAGCACAAAGCTAACGATTGATAGCTTTATTAAAAAAGCATAAAAAAACCCGTCCCGATTAAATCGGGACGGGTATAGCAGTTGGTTATTGGTCAAAAAACTTTAACAGTTCTATTAGTTAAGACAGCCTTTTATCGATTTCGCTGCAAAGAGCAGAAAAAATTTCTTCAACAGTGCCTTCACCCTTAATCGTGACTACTTTATCAAATTGGGCATAGTAATTGGCAACCACTGTTGTTTTGTCTTTGTACTCTACAATACGGGCTCTGATGACTGTTTCGTTGGTATCATCGCTTCTACCGCTCGTTAATCCTCTGTTTAATAGACGCTTAACCAGTTCTTCCTCAGATACTTCCATGGCCAATAAAACACCAATCTCGGTTTGTTTTAGCTTCAGTAATTTATCTAATGCCTCACTTTGAGCAGTGGTTCTAGGGAATCCGTCAAATAAAAAGCCTTTTGCGTCTGGATTGGCTTCCAAAGCAGAAGAAATCATACCAATTACTACCTCGTCGGGTACTAATTGGCCCTTATCCATCAAGTTCTTTGCTTCTAAGCCTAATGGAGTTTGACGTGCAATTTCACTACGGAGTAAATCTCCAGTAGACAAATGCTTTAAGCCATATTTTTCAATTAATTTCTCACTTTGCGTTCCTTTACCACTTCCGGGAGGACCGAATAAAATAATATTAAACATGTAGGTTCGATGCTTGCTTGAGGTACAAATATACAAAGGGCTTGTTAAAAATCCTTTAACAAATGAGCCCCATCCATCAAAAACAACCGTTTTGGCTAAATTTTTGGTCTTTGGGCTAAACAAGTACAAACCTTATCTGTCTTAAGATCGTACATTCAAATGATTAAACTTTCCCAAATATGAAATGGACAGCCATCTTGCTTTTAGCGGTTTTCAGCCTTAATAGCTGCCAAGCACAGAACAATTCAAGTAAGAAACTTGTTAGTGATTCTATGAGCAAAAAAGACAATCCCTATTTTGCAAAAGGAGAAAAAGGCAAATTGACTGTTAAAGACAGTGAATGGAAAAAGGTACTTTCTCCTGAAGTATATTCTATAGCCAGAGAAAAAGGCACTGAACGCCCTTGGACCAGTAAGTTCGAAAACTTTAAAGAAGTGGGTACTTATTATTGCGCAGTTTGCGGAAACGGGCTTTTTAAAAGTGATACTAAATTTGATAGTGGATGTGGATGGCCTAGTTTTTATGAGCCACTTACTAAAGGAGCCATTATTTATTTGCCAGATAATTCACATGGCATGCAGCGAACTGAAGTTCAATGTGGTCGTTGTAAATCACACCTAGGTCATGTTTTTGAAGATGGCCCACCCCCAACAGGTTTGCGTTTTTGCATCAATGGGGTAGTGCTTGATTTTGAAAAAGCTGCAGAAGCAGAAAAAAAATACAACGAGAAGAAAGGATAGTGAGACTGAGAATGAAGGGGCCGGATTTATCCGGCCCTATTTTTTGAGCATACCTAACAAATGCTAGGCTAAAATATCTTGCACATTCTTATTAATATTAGCGGCAATTCTTTCCATGGGCAAATCGTTATCGTCGTTACCAAAAGGATCTTCAATTTCTTCCGCAATTAGCTCTAAACTGGCCAATACATAGGAAATAAATAAAGTAGCTGGAATGGTAAAATAGCCCAATGTTAATGCAAAACCTAATGGCAATGTTACAATATACAAAAAGATAAACTTTTTGATGAATGCACTATACGAATAAGGTATAGGCGTATTCTTAATTCTTTCACAAGCGCCGCAGATATCCATAAACGATTGCAATTCATTATTGATAAACAATAATTCAAACTCGGTAATTACCTGGTCTCTTTTTAATAAATGTACTTTATTCAGAAGAACAGCCACTACCTGATTAGGGATATGTTTACTTGTATCAAACCCGGTTATTTCAGGATGTGGTTGTGCATCTAAAGCCAATCGTGTTTTTTCGTTTAGCAAATGATTTTTTAATTCAACTGCAAACAAGGGTATAATTTTTTTGAAGAAGCTTCTATTTTTTTCGTCATCATGTGGTAAAAGGCTGTTCATTTTTAGGGCGAGATTGCGGCTGTTATTAACCAATGACCCCCACAATTTTCTGCCTTCCCACCAACGATCATAAGCGGTATTGGTTCTAAATACCAACAACATTGAAATGGCAAAGCCCAACAAGCTATGCATTACCGTAATATTTTTTGCATAGCTGGTACTAGATAATCGCAAATAATTGATCTCGACGAAAACGACTGCCCATGAGAAAACACCCATGCCCAAAATCAATGGTAATAACTGTCTTACTGTATCTGTTTTATGAAACTGAAAAATAAAACGCAACCAATCTTTTGGATTATAACTAATCATGAACTGCTTTTTGCTTTTGGTAAAAATAATACATAGAGTAACTAGTGATTAATACACCAGCAACAGATAATAACATAACACTATTCGAAAAAAAGTGTACCCAGTTCAATTGAATTTTAAAAATTTCTTTGCTCAACAAAACACTCACACTTCCCAAATACCCAAAAGAGTCTGCTACATAAATTAAAAAACCTGCATTGCCAGTAAATCTGAATGCAGCAATCATGCGTTCAAAAAAAACGGAATTAAAAGGAATGTACACCATGTATAAACCCAGTCCTACCAAGGTCATCCAACAAATAGGCGCAATAGATCCTTTGCTAAATAACCAAGTACTCAAGCCCGCTACCACAAAGCCTAATCCTATAAAAACATGCGCCAGCATAAATGCTTTAAAACTATTCTTGATGAGCACCATACTCCCAATCAACACCAAAATAATTAAGGTGATTGGGGTCTCCGTTTTAGAAAATATGGCAGGTTGATTTAAGTAGCCCATTTCCTTCCACATATCTGCACTAAAATTATCTCTGATATCTCTGAAGATAGTTGCGAATGCATAAATTAACACAGCAGCAATAATACCTGGTAAAAAATGTTGGATGAATTTTTTTCGATCATCGGCATTCATGGCTGTTCGGTTCATGCGCAAATCAATGTCTTCCTGCGTTGGAGGTGGAATCCGCTCCATCAAATAAATAAATAATAATAAAGGCATTGAAAATACTAACCCAGTAGCAAAAGGCACCCAGAACTCACTCATATTAAATTGCATGATGAGCCAACCACCCACCGATTTCACAAATCCCGATGAAAAAATAAAACTCACTGCTAGTGCTGCACCAATAAAATCAGTGGTTTTCCTTCCCTCTATATAAGAGAAAATAACGCCCCATAACATACCCAACGGAAAACCATTAATAAAAAGAAATACAATATTATAAGGTGCAGGCACAAGGGCAAATAATAACCAAGCCAACCAAGCAATACCCACTAAAACCAAAACAATTTTGTCTCTGCCCAATCTTTTTAATTCAGAAATAAATTTGATGCCGTAAAATTTCGCCATTAAATAACCCATCATCTGGCTCAACACCAATAAGGTTTTATAACCCAATCCCCAATAAGCCATTCCATCGAAAGTGCATACAGTAAAGGATTTGCGAAATCCAAAAATCATGGTATAAGTAAGAAACGCTACAATAGCTGCGTATAAGCCTATTTTAAAGCTGCTTTGGGGTGCTAATAAATTGTTTTTCAATGGCGTTGTTTCTACCGATAAATATAAGCCACTCATCCTTAGTTTTTGGCAATTGGGTCTTTATTTCAGAAATTACCCGTTCTTAAAACTAAACTTGAATATGAGAAAATTACTCTTGGCCTTTGTAGCTATTACTGCTGTATGCAGTGTGTATGCGCAACAGGTAGATTTATCCAAGCATTTTAAAAGCATGAAGCCCCGAAATATTGGGCCTGCAGGAATGAGTGGTCGTGTAACTGCTATTGATGCGGTTTGGACCAATCCCAATATTATCTTTTTAGGTACTGCCAGTGGTGGTGTTTGGAAAACAGAGAATGGGGGTGCTTCTTGGATGCCCATTTTTGATGATCAACCCATACAAAATATTGGAGCCATTGCATTGGTACAATCCAATCCTAGTGTAGTTTGGGCAGGAACTGGAGAAGGAAATCCACGTAACTCAATCAGTTTAGGAGAAGGTATTTATAAAAGTTTAGATGGCGGAAAAACATGGAAGCGCATGGGTTTAGAAAAGACGCGCAATATTCATCGTATCATCATAGACCCAACAAATCCAGATGTAGTATATGTAGGAGCAATGGGTAATCCATTTGCAGATCATGCTGAAAGAGGGGTATACAAAACCACTGATGGCGGAGATACTTGGAAACAAATATTATATACCAACCAAAATAGTGGAGTTGGTGATATGGTGATGGATCCAGCCAATCACAATAAGTTGTTTGTGAATATGTACGAGCACAAAAGAACACCTTGGAGTTTAAAAGGTGGTGGTAGTGGAAGTGGTTTTTATATGACTATGGATGGTGGTAAATCATTTACCAAATTAGGTAAAGCCAATGGTTTGCCCGATGGGGATTATGGCCGCATCGGAATCAGTATTGCTCGTACCGATCCGAACCGTGTATATGCATTGGTGGAAGCCACTAAAAATGGATTATACAAATCGGATGATGGTGGTTTTAAATGGGAGCTCGTAAACAGTGAACCTTCTGTAGTAACCAATCGTGCATTTTATTTTCAGGATATAGCAGTAGATACTAAAAATGAAAATAGAATTTACAATATCAATCAGGTAATTAATGTAAGTGATGATGCAGGAAAAACTTGGAAGCCAGTGATTCCATACAGTGGTATACATCCAGATCACCATGCATGGTGGATTCATCCTTACGATGCTAATTTTATTATTGATGGAAACGATGGTGGTATTGGTATTACTCGCGACCGTGGTAAGACTTGGCAGTTCGATGAAAAGCTACCATTAGGGCAATACTATCACGTGAATGTAGACAACCAAATACCTTATAATGTAATGGGCGGTTTGCAAGATAATGGTAGCTGGCATGGTCCTGCTTATGTTTGGAGAAGATCTGGAATCAGAAATGCATTTTGGCAAGGGGTAAGTGGTGGAGATGGATTTGATGTAATGCCAGATGCAGAAGACCCTAACTGGGTGTACACTATGAGCCAAGGAGGAAATGTATCTCGGTATAATATTGCAACTGGTGACCGTTGGAGCATTAAACCGCCTCGTCCAAGCAAATCAGTTAAGCAACGCTTTAATTGGAATGCAGCTATTGCACAAGATCCGTTTGATAAAGCAACTATATATTATGGCAGTCAATTTGTAAATAAGAGCACCAATAAAGGCGCATCTTGGGAACAAATTTCAGGAGACCTAACTACCAATGATTCTGCAAAAATTGATCAAAGTAGTAACGGAGGAATTTCTGTAGATATTACTGGTGCAGAAAACCATTGTACTATTTTAACCATTGAGCCTTCTCCTAAAGAGCAAGGCGTTATTTGGGTAGGTACCGATGATGGTAATGTACAATTAACCAGAGACGGCGGTAAAACTTGGACCAATTTCAGGGGTAAATTACCAGGAATGCCTTTAGGAGCATGGGTTCCACAAATTAAAGCGTCTAAGCACAATGGTGGGGAAGCTTTTGTGATAGTGAACGATTATAGAAGAGGCGAAATGCGTCCATTTGTTTATAGAACTTCTGATTATGGAAAAACTTGGACAAGAATGGTGGATGAGAAAAAAGTAGTGGGTTATGCATTATGTGTGATTCAAGATCCAGTAGAACCCAATTTAATTTTTGTAGGGACAGAACAAGGTTTGTTTATCAGTTTAGACAATGGCGTTAATTTTCAACAATTTAAAAATGGCTATCCTTCTGTGTCTACTTATGATATGGCCATTCAAGAAAGAGAAGCCGATTTAGTGATTGCAACTTTTGGTCGTGCTTTATGGATACTCGATGATATACGTCCGTTAAGAAAATTAGCGGCGAACAAAGGACAAGTTTTCGCAAAAAAATTAGTGGCATTTGAAGCGCCTCAAGCTTATCAAGCAAAAATGAAAAATGCCTCAGGTATTGAATACAGTACTTATGGAACTTATGAAGGGGAGAATAAAAGAACAGGAGCCCCCATCAGTTTCTTCGTCAATAAAACTGCTGCAGATACAGGCAAGAATAAAATTTCAGATACCTTGCAAATTGCCATTTACGATGCGAATGGAGTGAATGTCAGAAACCTTAGAACCCGTGCAGATTCTGGCTTCAATAAATATTATTGGGGAATGGAAGGTCGCGGTATTCGCCAAGCTGGTGGTGGCGGAAGAGGCGGCGGAGGTGGACGCTTTGGTGGAGGCGGTGGTGGTTCTGCGGAACCAGGTGGGTTACCAGTAAATCCAGGAACATATAAAGTAGTTATGAGTTTAGGTAGAGATTGGAAAGACAGTACCATGGTAGTAGTGAATGATGATCCAAATGCACCAACACCTTTAGCAGTAAGAAATGCTATTAGAGCAGCCAACGCAAGAATGGAAAAATCAATTTTAAAATTGACTGCCTTAAATGATCGTTTAACCGAAGTAGAGGAGATCATGAAAAAAGTAGAAGCAGGTTATGCAAGCATGGATCGCAAGACTGCCGACACCATTCGTAAAGCGGCCAAGCCAGTAGCAGATGCATTGAAAGAAATCCGAGAAATGCTGAATGGCAAACCCCAATTGAAGCAAGGCTACGGAAATATTCCTCAAGAAACGGTGAATGGTATTTTAGGCGAAGCTCGTCAGGTAGTAATGGGTAAAACCTCTATGCCAGGCGAACAAGAAAATCGCCTCATGGGCTATGCAGAAGAAGCCGTAAATGGTGTAATTGTAAAAGCCAATGCATTGTTTGAAGGTAGCTGGAAACAGTACCGTGCTTTAGCAGAAGCTGCACCGTTGAAGTTCTTTAAGGACTATAAGCCACTAGAATAAAACAATTTAGAATTGTAGATAAAAGCTAGACAATCCCCGCTATAGAAAAAGTAGCGGGGATTTTTTTTGCTAAAAATTATTGAATCTTAAAGATCCATGATAAGTCATTATCTGCTCTTTTGAAGATTTTGGGTAGATTACTGTTTACAATAGTTTGACTGTTTGAATCTGACTTGAAAATAATTTTTTGAATCAAACTGTAGTCTGGTTCAACTAACCTCCCTCCAATTGTTCTATTTATTGTTACGGTATCATTTCTGTTTAAATTATATGATATAGCAAATCTTATAGTATCGATTTGAAACAGCTGACCAGAAATATTTCCTTGTTTAGTTAGAAAACTAGCTGCTGATTCTTTATGGCTTCCATACTTTTCTTTTAAACTATCTAATTTAAACTCATCATAAAAAATGTCAATTCTGATTGTACTGTTTGATTCATTAATTATTTCATTGCTGCAGCTATAATCCATTGCGCATTTGCTGAAAGAGATTAATAGTATGAACAAATAGACGGTTTTCATTACTTCCCAAAATAGTTAAAAATATTTTAACATATCAGGCAACGCCATGGGTAGTGTCAGACTCTGTGTTTAAACAACAAACATTTTTCCACCAAAACTACTCCACATGAAAAAGTTATTGACCCTATCTATAATGGTTGCTTTTGTAGCCATTGCTTGTTCTAAGTCAGAATCAGGCACAACAACCCCAACCCCAGGTACGGGCGGTACTACACTAAACTGCACTACCATTGATAGCAGGTTTACAGCTGTTGTTTTCCCAATCATTCAAAACAGCTGTGGGGCAGTGGGTTGCCACAATACTGGAAGTGTAAATGGTCCTGGTGCTTTAACCAATTATGACCAAATTAAAGCTGCTGCTGCGCAAATTAAAAGTTCAGTTGAGTCTGGAACCATGCCTAAAAATGGCGCATTATCTACAGCTCAAAAGAACGCCATTTCATGTTGGGTAGCTTCAGGCGCATTAAATAACTAATTGCATGAAAAGAATACTTATTGCAATTTTATTGATGTTGGCTACACAAAGCCATGCGCAAGAGCGACTGCTTTGCAGAAATGCTTCTGTGAAATTCTTTTCTAAAATGCCTTTGGAAAATATTGAAGCCGTGAATAATCAAGGTCTTTCTGTGATTGATTTAAAATCGGGCAATATTGAATTTAGTGTGCTGTTGAAAGGATTCATTTTTCCCAATGCTTTAATGCAAGAGCATTTTAATGAAAATTATGTAGAGAGTAGTAAATATCCAAGGGCTTATTTCAAAGGCAGTATTCAGTCTTTACCAACTATTGATTTAACTAAAAATGCCAACTACCAATTCAATGTAAAAGGCACGATGCAATTACATGGTAAAACTACCGAGATGGCTGCTGTTGCTCAATTACAAGTGAAAGATGGAATCATTTCTGGAGACTCCAATTTTGATTTATTGTTGGAAGACTTCGCTATTCAAATACCCAAATTGGTTAAAGATAAAATTGCAAAAAGCATCCATATTAATGTTAAAGCAATCTATCAAATTCAAAAACCCAATCTATGATGCAGAAGATATATACTACTATTGGTTTAATGATACTATTTACTGGTACTGTAATTGCACAAGACAATTTATTAAAGGAATTAGAGAAAGACCAGAAGGGGAATAATAAAGTAACCGGTGCTTTTAAATCATCTAGAGTAATCAACGGCCATTCAATGGAAATGTTGGGCGCAGGCATGTTAGACTTTAGAATCTTGCATCGCTTTGGTCCAGTAAAACAAGGCATTGGCGATTTATTTGGGCTAGACCAAGCAAGTATGCGTATGGGTTTTGATTTTGGATTGAGTAATAATTTAACCATTGGCTTTGGTAGAACCACTTTCAAAAAAGAATACGATGCTTTTATTAAATACCGTTTGATTCATCAAGAACAAGCAGGTCCCCCTGTTTCTCTAGTAGCGGTTGCAGGTACATCTATTTTTACTTATAAAAGTCCGGACCCACTAAAGCCGTTGACTTTTAATGATCGAACAGGGTATTATGCACAATTGATTATTGGCAGAAAATTCAATGAATCATTTTCTTTGCAATTGAGTCCCACTTTAGTGTACAGAAATATGATTGATCCTGCTGACAAGAAAACCATTTATGCATTAGGTATAGGCGCAAGACACAAGATTTCAAAACGGGTTGCTTTGGTTGTAGATTATTCATTGGTGGCTAATGGACTGCCTATGTCTGTTGGAACCAATCCATTGTCTATTGGTGTAGATATTGAAACAGGTGGGCACGTATTCCAATTGCATTTTTCTAATTCAACAGGAATGAATGAGCGCTCCTTTATAACCGAAACCACCAATAGTTGGTCTAAAGGAGAATTCCAGTTTGGATTTAACTTGTCTAGAATTTTTTCTTTGAAAAAATAATGCCTAAATTTTTGTTGAGTTATTTCCAAATGCTATCAAATGCAGTATAGCCTTTAAGAATAAATGAAAACTTTGCGCCATTGTTGTCTACAAACTTTCCTTTCTTCGTGTAGATGGCAATGGCACCCCCAAATCCTGTGGTAGAACTGTATTGAAAAGGAGGCCTAAATACTTTAATCATCGCAATATCTCTAGGAAATACCATTGTTTGTTCTCCAGGCATTACTTCAAACTCATCAATAAAAATTGAGCAAATTTCCTCTCTCCATTTAAACACTTCATTATTGGCGGAGTCTATGGCAACGTTTAAACCGGGTACTTTTTGTTGTAAATACCAAGCCAATGATTGCGATTGGGCCAATTCATCATTTCCTAATCCATCAAAAATATACGCGTTATCATTTTTAAATAATCCACTGGTATAGGACTCTGCGTATTCTTGCACTTTTGTTTTTGCTTTTGTATACACCGTTACATTGGGTAAATCACTTCCAAATTCAGGATCATCTAAAGAAAGACTGTAGTCTATTTTTTTGTTGATAAACTCTCCAGGTTTACCAACACTGAAGAAAGCCGTTTGAATAGCTGCTGGTTCAAAAGCAGAATCAACAGGGGTTTTCAATAAAATGGCTAAATAATTTTTCTTGGGTTTTTGTACAGGAGAAAAATAAAAAGAAGCAGTGTCTTGAAACAACATAGGCTTCATGGTAAAAAAGCCCTTCGCATCAACTTTTACGCGGTCTACCATCATTTGTTTAGTGCTGGTACGCATCATATAATTGATGACAGTGTCTTTTTTATCTCTTTCAATCACTTGCCCTTGCATTCTGTAAAAGCCTGATTGAATTAAACAACTAATGGCGTAGTTGCCACTAGGAATTTGCTCACTTATTTTTAAAGCAGCATTTACTTCACCTTCAATCATTGGATAGCGAAACTTCCATCTTTGCTTAGTGCCCAAATGATCTATCCAAATATGTGCAGTGGCCGATTTTAATTTTTTATTGATATAGTTTGGATAATGCACTCGAAGCTCTAATGAATCACCTTGCAGATAAACTGGCTTAGATAAAGTAATGGCAATGGAGTCGTTTTCAGTTTGTCCATAAATTTTCGAAATACTCAGCGATGCTATCAATGCAATAACAGTGAAAAAATATTTTTTCATCATATACTTGGTGTTGCGCTAAGAAAGTCTAGGATGCTTTTCTAGGTGTTACAGAAAAACCACCCCCTTTTTTAGACGAAGAAAAGTTTTTATTGTTCATTGCACCAGGTGCTTTATTCATCATACCTGAAGGTCCTGCAGACTTAGATACCATGCCCGATGCAGGAGTTGCTTTCTTTGTATTCTTTCTGGTTGATTTAGCTTTTCCCATATATTTTATATTTTAATAAAGTTAACTTCTTTTCGCGTAAAGCAATTTGTTAAAATGGTATAATCGGTCCTAAATAAATGCAATTGCTTACCTTGCACGAAATTTTTTTATGAGCCAGTTGAGTCATT
>CAZTDV010000002.1:0-127029 GCA_964612195.1 uncultured Sediminibacterium sp. | reverse complement strand
AACATATATTCGCTCTTGGTATAACCAATCTTGCGAATTACCCCACGTGCAATCTCTTGTACATCTAAATATGCTTTAGACTTTACTTCGCCCGCTAATACCACCTGACCAGTGGTTACCAAGGTTTCGCAAGCCACTTTACTCTGTGGATCAAACGCTAAAAAATGATCAATTAGCGCATCAGATATCTGATCCGCTACCTTGTCCGGATGTCCTTCAGAAACACTCTCAGAGGTAAATAAATAGGCCATAGTATATTTTTATTATAAGTTTGCAAGAATACGAATAAATAGGGAGAATGAAAATAATTGAACATTTAAATAAAGCAGAGAAAACATTAATCTCTTTTGAAGTACTCCCTCCACTCAAAGGCAAAAGCATTAACCATGTATTTGACCACTTAGACCCCATAATTGAGTTCAAGCCTTCTTGGATTAACGTAACTTATCATAGAAGTGAGACCGCTTTTAAAAAGAAAGCCGATGGTACATTCGAAAAAGTAGAAGTACGCAAGCGCCCAGGTACTGTTGGGATTTGTGCCGCTATTATGAACCATTACCGCATAGACACCGTACCCCACTTTATTTGTGGCGGTTTTAACAAAAGAGAGAGTGAAGACGCATTAATAGACCTCAACTTTTTAGGCATTGACAATGTATTGGTATTAAGAGGAGACGCTGCTAAAAACGAAGCGAGTTTTGAACCAGAAGCAGATGGGCATAAATATGCGATTGACTTACAAAAGCAAGTCGTGAATTTAAACAGTGGTATCTACTTAGACGAAGACATACAAAATGGGGGTAAAACCAATTTCTGTATTGGTACCGCTGGTTACCCCGAAAAACATTTTGAAGCACCCAATTTAGAAATTGACTTACAACGCTTAAAAGAGAAAGTAGATGCAGGTGCAGATTACATTATGACCCAGATGTTTTTTGATAACCAAAAATTTTACGAGTATGTAAAAGCATGCAGAGATATGGGCATTACGGTTCCTATTATACCAGGACTTAAACCCATCACCAATAAAAAACAGTTGTCTGTTTTACCTAGAATATTTCATGTAGACATTCCCACCGATTTATCCAATGCCATTTCTAAATGCATAACTGATGCCGATTGCGAGCAGGTGGGAACAGAATGGTTGATACAACAAAGCAAGGAACTCAAAGCCTTTGGTGTACCCGTTTTACACTATTATACCCTTGGAAAACCAAAAGTAATTTGGAATGTGGTGAAAGAAATTGTTTAGGTAAAAATGGAATGGTTTACCGCTTTTAAGACATAATCAAAGTTACCTTCTATAGAATCAACTAATACTAAACTAAAATTTCTTTTCACTAAACTAGCATCTACTAAAGGATCAAACACTTGAACCTGCAAACCAGCTGCAATAAGAGTATTGTATACATCAATCACTTTAGTGTTTCTGGTATCCGCACAATTTTCTTTAAAGGCAAACCCAAGGATCAACACTTTTTTACCTTTTATATCTCCATTAAATTGTTTGGCTAATTGTGCAATTATATTCTCACCCATCCAAACACCCATATGATCATTCACTTCCCTACCGGACAAAATAACTTTAGGTGTGTATCCAACTTGCATGGCTTTATAAGCTAAATAATATGGGTCTACACCTATGCAATGCCCGCCAACCAAACCTGGCCTAAAATGCAAGAAATTCCATTTGGTCTTAGCAGCCTCAAGTACTTCATCAATATCAATATCCATTTTACCAAATATCAATGCCAACTCATTCATGAAAGAAATATTCACATCACGTTGAGCATTCTCAATAGCTTTAGCAGCTTCAGCTACTTTTATACTAGGTGCTAAATAAGTTCCTGCAGTAATAATGCTTTTGTATAAATCGTCCACCACTTTTGCTATTTCAGGGGTAGAACCAGATGTTACTTTTACAATAGACTGTATAGGTCTTGATTTATCACCTGGATTAATTCTTTCGGGCGAATAGCCGACAAAAAAGTCTTGATTAAATTTTAGTCCGCTTGATGATTCAAGAACTGGAATACATTCTTCTTCTGTACATCCCGGATATACAGTGGACTCATAAATCACTAAATCGCCTTGTTTTAAAATAGGTCCAACGGCTTTAGATGCATTAATTAAAAAGGATAAATCAGGTTCTTTATTTTGATTGATAGGGGTTGGTACTGTAATGATGTAAATGTTACAATCCTGTAAGTCATTTAACTCATTAGTAAATTGAATGGGAGTTTTTGTTGAAAATTGAGCAGGTTCAAGCTCATTGGTTTTATCTATACCATTTTTTAAATCATCAATCCTTTCTCTATTAATATCATATCCAATTACCGAGTATTTATCCGCAAATGCAATTGACAAGGGTAGTCCAACATACCCTAACCCAATAATACCAATAGTGTATTGCTGAAACATCCTGTAATTTAAAAAATATAATAAATCACCCTACCGATCAATTCCCTATACCCAGTATTCAATAACCTAAAACTATCCGCATCGGGCAGAAAGTCCATAAAAGTTACACTACTTAATTGATCCAACTTATAATCAACTTGATAGGGCTTTACAATGAGTTCCTGATTTTCGAAAAGTTGAACAGACCTTGGCATATGATAAGCGGAAGTCACTAAAATAATATGCTTCCACTTCCCCATTAATTTCACCACTTCTTTTGATTCATCTGCAGTGTTCTCTACATTGCCAGTCAATAAAATAGAAGAATCTGGTATACCTTGCTCTAATGCAAATTTTCTCAAAATATCACCCTCAGTTAACACTGCTTTTCCCCATGGCAACTTTCCTCTAGTGAAAATAATTTTGGGTGCTTTATTGGCTTTAAACAATTCAATCCCTGCGAAAAATCGATCAGAATCAATCCACTCTGGGTAAACGCCATCAGTAGATTTTATTTGATTAATCATTCCACTCAATACCACAATGGCTTCGGCATTGGGCATATCCTTGGGGGTTTTTCTAGGCTCAGTCCCTTCAATAAACTTAAAAAAATTACCTGCAAAAATAGGTGTGGAGAAAACATACAAACAAATCATCGCTGTATAAATGGGCCATCTTTTTTTCTTCCATAACCCAAAAATCAACAAATAAATGATGAGCATAATGGGCATCACAAAAACGGGTAGTATCTTATTTAGATAAATCATATACTAGGTTGTATCAAACAAACCGCATGCGCCACCAATCCTTCTTCTCTGCCCACAAAACCCATTGTTTCTGTGGTAGTTGCTTTAATGGAAATATCTCGTAATCCAATTCCCAATATCCCCGAAATGGCTTCCTGCATGGCAGGGATATAAGGTTTAATCTTAGGTTTTTCTAAACAAAGGGAGGCATCAATATTTACAATGGTATAACCTTCAGCTGTTATGAGTTCTTTTACTCTAGCCAACAAAATCTTGCTATCAATATTCTTGAATTCACTAGAAGTATCTGGAAAATGTACCCCAATATCACCCAAACAAGCAGCACCTAATAAGGCGTCACAAATAGCATGCAATAATACATCTGCATCGCTATGACCTAAAGCGCCCTTAGTATGTGGGATAGTAATACCACCAATCACTAAATCCCTACCCTCAACCAATTGGTGAAAATCTATCCCGTATCCAATGCGCATGTTGCTAATTATCTTTAGAGTCTATCTTTTATTGCGGCGTGTAGGGAAATTATTACCCGTTTTTGCCTTGCTACCAATTCCTTCAGGTGCGCCATAATGGCTCATGGCACAACGGAATCCGATGGTATTGGTGCTTTCATCTTCTTGTAAGAATCTTCTGGTACCTGGGCTTAACCAATAAGCACGGTCGTTCCAACTACCACCTTTGAATACCCTTGATTTATCAGAGATCAAGGTAGTTACGCCATAACCATAGCTTACGCTGCTCAAAGAATCACCGTCTAAGTAATTCAAGGCATTGGCTTTTTGGTAATTTCTTCTATTCTTTATGGCAGAATCAGACTCTGGCTTCATTTTTATTCTACCCTTGTCGTCACGTAAATTTCCTTGACCACCACTCATATCAATTTGTTGGAAAACGTTTCCGCGGAATGGGTTAAAGTCTTCTGCTTCTGAATTAGTTAATGGTCTATAAATATCAGCCACCCACTCACTCACGTTACCACTCATATTGTATAAGCCATAGCCGTTTGGAACAAACTGGTCTACTTCTGCAGTAACTGCTGCATTATCGTTCAATCCACCTGCTACACCCATATTGTCTCCACTGCTTCTTTTAAAGTTGGCTAAGAAAGAACCCTGAGTTGCTCCTTTGGTCGTCGCACGTAAATTATCATAGCCATCGTTTCTCCATGCATAAATAGCTTTATTTGCGATTAACTCTTCTCCTTTGATACCCTTATTGCTCTTGCGTTGTGGGTTCTCCATGATATAACCATAAGCTGCATATTCCCACTCCGCTTCTGTTGGCAAACGATAATCACCAAACATCAATCCATCTTCAAACTTGGCCACCGTTCTTGGTCTGCCTTGTGCGTCTTTCAACGGATTCTTTTTAGAAGTCACGTCTTTACCAGGCACTGCTTGGTATTCACCCAACAAATAAGCCTTCGTATTAAAATTATCTTGACCAGCGCCGTTTAATGTTTTCTTGATCTGTGTTTTAGGATCTAAAAAGCCCTTTTGCATCAATGCCAATTCGTTTACACGGTCGGTTCTCCATTTACAGTATTCTGTAGCTTGTAACCAAGTTACCCCAACTACTGGGTAATTATTATAAGAAGGGTGACGGAAATAATACTCAACCATTGGCTCATTGTAGGCCAATTCTTCTCTCCAAACCAGGGTATCAGGTAATGCTTGGGTAACAATCGAATCCATACCTGCTGCACCAAAAGTACCTTCTAACCAATACAAGTATTCGCGGTAGTTCAGGTTGCTCACCTCGTATTTATCAATAAAGAAAGAGTTCACTGTTACACGGTGAGGTATATTATTCCAATCGGCCATAATATCTTCCTGCACTGCACCCATGGTAAAAGTACCACCTTGCACAAAAACCAACCCTGGAGCGGTTTTGATGTCTTTAGGCTTTACCACATTAAAGTTGCCGTATTGTTGGTCGTTGTAATTCCAACCGGTTGCGGTTGACTTTTCCTTTTTGGCTTTAAAAGGATTACAAGAAGCCGCTACACTCACTAATGAAACCAATAAAACGGTGTTCCGCACAAATTTGATTACCTGCATTGTCTAAGTTTGTTATACTGATAAGAGTGTAAAGTTCAACTGATATTTATCGGATTTATTCAATAGCGAATGTATATAAATATTAGTTAGCAAAATCCTAATTTTAGATTCGCTAAAAACCTAAAACGCTGTTTTCTCGCAAATATTTCACATTGGTCCTCCTATTTTATATCTATTAACTGTACAAAGATTTTACTAATAACTGTAATTCAACTATCAAATGATGGACTTTTGTGCAAGGTTTGTGATTTGCATAGTCAGTTTGTCCTTCCCATATTTTCTCAAGCCTAAAAGCATTATTTATTGCAAAATCTAAATCTCCATATTTAGCAAGTATGCTAAACATTTCTTTGCTATTTTTTGCATATTTAAATTGTTGCGGATCAAAGCTATCTCTATCAAAAACTATCCATACTTTGTCTATTTGGCGTCCAGTCTCTTCATGCCAATTCCCCATAAGCCGAATTGTTTCATCCAAAAGTGATTCAGTATTTTTACCAGTTCCTTCAATTTCAATGTGACATGATGTTAAGACTCCTTTAGGAAGTCGTTCTTTAATGGCTTCAAAATAATTAGGCTCTGTTTGCTCGCCTTCGCATACTATTAAATAGTACTTTCTTTTTGTTCTAATATCAATTTTTCTCTTATTGTTTCCCCTAGCCAAACTTTTTTGTAAATGGTTAGGAATCTTTATTTTCCTTGCCATTAGTTAATTAGTTTATGTAAGTTTCCAATATAGGGTATAGCGCCGTATCGTCCTTGAATATAATCCTTTTCAAATGAGCGGTCTTTTCTAACTTTTTTGCCTCCATCTTCTTTGTATTCCACTAAAGAATATAAATCAGACGCTCCATAAACATCTTTCTCAACAAAATAGATTTGGTCTCTTCGATAGTGTCCATATTCAAAGAGATTGGTATCGTGAGTAGCAAAAATGAGTTGGGCGTTCGTTTTATTAAACTCTGAAGAGTTAAATAGTTTTGTTATCGTCAATGTTATCAATGGATGAAGACTAGAATCTAATTCATCAATAATTAAAACACCTCCATTTTTTAGTACATCAAATACAGGCCCTGAAATATTAAATACTTTATTTGTTCCGGAAGACTCTTGCCTCCTCATATCGAATTTTTCAAATCCAACAACTTCATTATCATTATTGTATTTTTTATGAATCGTCTTTATGTCAATTTTACTCTTTCCTTCTATATCAGATAAAAATTGCTTTGCAAATTCTTCATTGAAAAGTTTAGTAAAGTCTTTGGCCTCAAAAGGTTTTTTTTCTACGTCTATTTCATCAAAACCTAAATCTAACCTCTTATAAAAATCAAGTAATTGAGGTTTTAAATTTTCATCTTCTAACATTTTAAATGTTACATTTTTGTAACGTTCATGTGATAAACCTGAAATTGTGATGAAATTAGAAAACCATTTCATAATTGATTTTGCAGTAGTTCCATTAAATTGGTCTAATACTGAGAGAAATAAAGCGTTTTCTCTTGTTTTTTCTTCTAAATCTTTTGCTTCTTTAAAACTTTGGGAGACATCAATTCCATACCCCTCTCTAATAAAAAGAGGCTTTTCACTTTTTATTTTTGATTCAAATAACCATTCTGATTTTACTGAAGTATTATCGACTTCAAAACCATAACGATACCTTACTGTTCCAATCAGAAACAAAATCTCAAAAAATGAGGGTTTATTTGAAGTATCTGTACTAAGTAAAAAAGGAGTAATTCCTAATTCATCAGTTGAAGAAGCATCAAAACTCTGCTTTACAATTCTTCGCATTGTACTCATTGCTTTAATGAAATTACTTTTTCCACCAGCGTTGGCTCCATAAATAACAGCACCTCTTAGCAATTGAAATCTATCAAGTTTCACCACATTTGTGCCAAGGTGTTCTTTTATAGATGTTGCTTCAAGACTCAAGGTCTTTTTGGCTTTAATTGAAAGGAAATTTCCTATTGTGAATTCAAGCAGCATAATTTTTAGAAATTAAATTTTGTGAAAATTTCTCAAATTTGACACAATATTAGCTAAAATGAATCAAAAATGAGAAAAAGTCTCAAAAATTATATCAAAAATATCAGGCAGGAATTTTCTTTCAAACAGGTCAGATCGCAAAATTAGATTACAGCTTCACCAAATACAAGCTACCAGAAATCTTTCCCAAACAGTAAAAACAGTTTTTGAGCACCAAGAAAACAATGGCAACCACCTTTTCTAACTAGCCAACATGCAAAAAAAACTTTCCTGCTCTTATTAGCTCTTCACACCATATTCTGGAAAATATTTTCCATTTATATGTTTATAGTGGAAAATAATTAAGGATTTATGCCAAATTGGTCATGCCATACTGAAAATACCCGAATTGGAGAGTTTTAACACGGTAAGCTGCTAAAATTTGAGTTAATTAATTAATTTGTGTTGACTTTCAACCATTACAATTTACAAATGACTATCACACATCCATATCATTTAGACCCATTTTATAGCAACAGACTGTTTTCTTTTAAGGTAATTTTCCTTAATACAACATCTCGTTTCTGGAAATACATAAGTCTAAATCTTAACTCCTTTAGAGTAGGTATTATTTCGGGGTTATATAAAGATTTGGGTAAAATGTTTTTAATGGTTGAAGGGTTAAAAGGTATACTAAATTCAATTGAAGATTTATCAATGGCTAAGGAAGAATATATATATGCAGAAAAAGCATTAATAAAATTTAGGAAATACTACTATCTTTTGGAAGATGTCGATTTTTTAAACCATGAAGGAATTAAAGATATTTCTTCAAAAATTCTTCTAGATTTATATGAGATTGAATCAAAACTAAAGTTTCTATCTTTTGATAATCCAAAAGACATAGACTGTGACAAAGAATTAAGACAGGCGGCTTCCCTTATTTCAATAAATACAATGAATAACCTTCATGCCATATAGTCAAGGGGACTTAATACTGCTTAAAAACCCAGTAAAATTGCCTGGGGGTGCAGAATTGAAACATCCAGTATTAATTATCAACTCGAAACGTGGAGGGTATGAACAATATTATACTGGTGTAATGATGACGGGTACTCCTAAAAATGACAGGTATTCTTTTAAGTGTGAAAACCAAATGTTCACATCTCCATTGGGAAAAGAAAGTTGTGAATTTAGAACTTACTTGATTTTTGGCTTTAACGAAGATGACATTTCAGTTTTAAAAAACACAATGAAAAAACCTCATTTAATTGCTTTAATCAACCAAATTAAAGACTACATATTTAATATTGATTAATTCAATTTTTTAGTCTTTAATCAAAAAAAGTTTTTATTAACTTTTACGGAATATAGAAAATGAGAGATGATTTTAAACAAAATATAAAAGAAACATTAGCCAAAAGGGTTGCATTTATATGTTCTAATCCAGATTGTAATATACCAACAATTGGTCCAAATGAAATTCAAGATCGTAGTACCAATATTGGCGTAGCAGCTCACATATCAGCAGCCTCAAGAGGGGGGAAAAGATATGACGAAAAAATGAGCACTGAACAAAGAAGTTCTATAGAAAACGGGATTTGGCTGTGTCAATCATGTTCAAAACTAATAGATTCTGATGAAGTCAAATTTACTACTGATACTTTATTAAAATGGAAACATGAAAACGAGCTTAAAGCAGGTATAAGGCTAAATAAACAAGTTCAAAACACCCCAACATTATTTTCAAATGATAACAATTTCGAAAAAATTGAAGCAAATGGTTATTTTGAAAAGGAATTTTCAGGACAAAAAGTTCGTTATTACCTACAGGGGCCTTTCCTACACATTGAACATGAACTTCATACCGGCATAATAGTTTATTATGTTTTAGATGAAGCCGGGAATTTAGTTGACACTAAATTCCCATACCCAATTCATGAATATTCGATTGAAATTGATGATGGTTTAATTTTAAATTCAACAATTGAAAGAATAGATCAAAACTATACCAAAGAAATAATATTTATGAAATGGGGGAAAGTTGCAACAATTATCAAAGACAGTAATGAGCTTATGGTACATTTTAATATTGAAAAAGGTGCAACTATTGACCATATCAAAAAAAAGATTTTCATCAAACAACCTGTTTTTGATAAAAAATAAATAATGTCGTAATAAATGTGTATTAACTAAACTAATGAAAACTGTTCTATTATTTCTTTCAGTTAATACGCTATTTCACTTCGCAAGTGCACAAACGACCTTAATCAATAATTCAGTTTTGGCTACAGGCCAATGGGCCAAGGTTGGAGTTACACAAGAAGGTATTTATAAATTAGATGCATCTCAATTGGGTTCACTTGGAATTAGTGCAAATCCTTTTCCTTCATCAGCCATTCGACTTTACGGAAGAGACGGTTCTATGCTAAATGAAAAAATTGACAACTCTTATATTGATGACTTAGTAGAAATCCCCATTGAAACTGGCTCCAATTATTTGTTGTTCTACGCACCCGGACCACACCAATGGAAATACGATTCTGTTACAAAAAGATTCAACTTTGTAAAGAACATATACTCAGATACTGCCTGGTATTTTATTACTTTGAATTCAGTTAGTTCACCCAAAAGAATTACCACACTTGTTGCTGAAACTCGCCCTGCAACTAGCATTGTCAATAGCTATACGCATCGTTACGCCCATGAAACCAATCGCATCAATTTACTCAGCAGTGGTAAAGAATGGCTTGGAGAATCATTTTTAACTAATAATAATACCAGAACTTTTACCGTACCATGGACTAATCCAATTAGTTCAACACCCATTCAATTGTACACCCATTTAACCAGCCGATCATTAGGGGCCAATGCTAATTTCACTGTTTCGGTAAACGACCAATCTTTACAAAATATTAACTTGACTGGAGTAACAGGTGGGCTATTAGATGAATATGCCCGAGACGCCAAAACACTAAGTTCTATTGGGTTAAACACCATAGGCAATTTCAATTCATTAGCCCTAAAGTTTCAATACAGTTCAACTGCTAATGGTGCAGAAGGTTGGTTGAATCGTTTTGCTATACAAGGTCAAAGACGGTTAATACCCGACAATACTACTAGTGGTTTTTACTTTAGAAATACCGGTTTAATTCAATCTGATAGTATAGCAGAATACCGTATTTCCGCACCGTTAAATAACGGGGCGCCAACCGTATTTCCCGCAAACACCCGAGTTTGGAACATAAGCAATCCACTAAACCTGCAACAAGTAGTTATTGCCAATACGGGCAGTGAAATAACCTTTAAATCCACCGTAGAAACACTAAAAGAATATGCGTTGTTTAACCCAGCACAGGCTTTAACTCCCATCATACCAAGCAACCCAAATATTCCAAATCAGAATCTGCACGGGCTGGCAAATGGTGCGTCAGGACCAAATAACCAAGGCACTGGTTCGAATAATTATAATGGAATTATTGTTGTTCACCCCTCCCTATTACCCGCTGCCAATCGCTTGGCGGCATTTCACCTAAGTCACTATGGTTATTCCGATGCAATTGTTACCACTAACCAATTGTACAATGAATTTTCAGGGGGTATACCCGATCCTGGGGCTATTCGCAATGGCATCAAACTGTTTTACGATTTGTCAAAAACCATCACTGGCAGCAATGCAAAAACCTTGCAGTACGTGGTTTTGTTTGGTGCAGGTTCTTACGATTATAAAAACATCATCAGTTCCGATAGAAACCTGGTACCTACTTTTCAAAGCAGCAATAGTCTATCGCCTTTACTTACTTATACTTCTGATGATTTTTATGCATTGCTCAACAACAACGATGACATCAATTTATTAAATGATGCGCCCCTATCCATTGCAGTAGGACGCTTACCAGTGGGTAATTTGCAGGAAGCCAATACCCTCGTAGATAAAATTATTCGCTATCATAATTCACCAAATAGCAGCAATACAACAGGTGCTAATACAGACAATTCCTGGCGCAATCAACTCGTATTTATTGCGGATGATAAAGACCAGAACCTACATCTGAATGATGCCGAAAGCATTGCTGCTACTGCTCTTGCAGCCAACCCCGCAGCACATGCCCGCAAAATTTATTTGGATGCATTTCCATTGGTCAGTGGTGCTGGTGGAGCTAGGTACCCATCTGTTAGTGAAGCCATTGTGAATCAGGTTTTAGCAGGTGCACTCATTGTTAATTATTCAGGACATGGCAATCATTTGCGTTTATCGGAAGAAGCAGTGATTAGTGCGGCAGAAGTGAATCGCTTTAATAACCCCAACAAACTTCCTCTTTTCATTACCGCTAGTTGCGACTTTGATCCCTTTGATCAACCCAGCAAACCTTCCATTGCACGTAATTTATTGTACGGAAGCAATAACGGTGCCATTGCATTGCTCACTACTACTCGTTTGGTATTTGCTTATAGCAATAGAGTGATGAATCAAAATTATTTGCAATTGGCCATGGAACCCTTATCTACTGGGGGATCAGGCACGCCGCCCAATCTAACCACTAGCCATTTGTATCGCTCATTAGGGCAAGCCACCATGGACGCTAAAAACAGAAGCAATCAATTCAATGGTGATCCGCTCAATAGCAGAAAATTTGCCTTACTCGGAGACCCTGCTATGCAATTGGCTTTTCCTGAATTGCCTATGCGCATTAATCAAATCATTGATCAATCTTCTGGTGCTTCGGTAAATTTATCTGATAGTTTATTAGCCTTGCGCAAGTATAAATTAACTGGTCAAGTATCGCAGTTAAATGGGGCCATCCAATCCAATTTTAATGGTACCGCCAATGTGCAGATATATGATCAAGCACAAACAGTGTTTACATTGGGCAATAGCCCAGAAAGCCCTCGTACTGCTTATTCTACCGAGAATAGTATACTATTCAATGGAAAAGCAAGTATTGTCAACGGGATATTTAGCATTGAATTGGTGATTCCCAAAGACATCAATTTTGGACCAGGCAAAGCAACCATTCGGTTATTTGCCCAAGCATCTAATAACGGTGCTGGCTCAAGTAATAACGCTCAATCTGCCGCAGGCGCTTTACCCATTCGTATTGCGGGTTCTACTGGTGCAATCATCCGTGATACCACGGGCCCTCAAATCAAATTATACCTAAACGATACCACGTTTAAAAACGGGGGGATTACTAGTGAAAACCCTATTTTGATTGCGCAACTCTATGACACTTCGGGAATCAACGCAACAGGCAATGGCATTGGGCATGATATTGTGCTCGTGCAAAACAATGATGAGAGAAACAGCATTGTTTTGAATTCATTTTTCAGTACCGAGTTAAACCAATACCAGCGCGGAGAAATCAGGTATCAGTTGGCTACCCTCCCCGAAGGGAAATACCAACTCAAATTAAAAGCATGGGACTTGGTCAATAATAGCAACCAGGCTTTATTGGATTTTACCGTAGTTAAGAAAAATCAATTGCGCATTGCCCAGGTTCGCAATTATCCCAATCCTGTTCGGCATAATGGACCCCAAATCAATGGAGCCTTTACTGTATTTGCCTTTGAGCATAATCAACCCAATACCAACTTACTCGTAAACATTGAAATAGTAAATACTGCAGGGGCTTTGGTAAAGCGAATACAAAAATCTGTCAATACCCAAGGCTCTAGAAATATACAAATCACTTGGGACGGATCATCCGAAACGGGCGCAAAATATACTCCGGGTATATATTTTTACCGAATAAATATTTCTGCACTTAGCAGCCCCCAATTAGGAACCGCCACAGCCGCTGGACAGATAATTATGCTTTGACTGAACCCCTTTTAGGGCTATCTTCGCCCCCGAATTCCCCCACGAGCAAGTAGTTAAAATAATATATAGTTTATGAAGAAAATTTGGATGAGGGTACTGGTAATGGCAGTGCTATTTGGATGCACACAAGTTGCCATGGCACAATTGCCTACCATTCCGCAGGTATCAAGTATTAATATTGATGCTTTATCGGATGCACAGTTTCAGGCTTATATGCAACAAGCACAATTAAGTGGTTTATCAGAAGCAGAATTAGAAGCAAAAGCCAAGGAAAGAGGTTTGTCTGCTGCACAGATTGCGCAAATCAAAGCCCGTATGGGTAGCATGGGTGTAGGAACTGGTGGAGATAAAAAAACAGCCGTTGCCACTTATGAGCCTCGCAAACCTATTACAGTGAAAAATGAATTCACTGCTCCTGCTGGTCCTGCTATTTTTGGTGCAGAATTCTTTTCGAATAGCAACCTCACTTTCGAACCCAATATGCGGATGGCTACACCTAGCAATTATGTATTGGGTGTAGACGATGAATTGTCTATTGATATTTACGGTTTCTCTGAAAAAACAGCTAAGTATAAAATCAATACGGAGGGGATGATTCGCATCCCTAATATAGGGCCAGTTGCTTTAGCGGGTTTAACCATTGAAGAAGCCAAGACCAAATTGAAAAATGTATTGGCCAAAACCTATCCTGGGTTGAAAACTGGCAATACTTTTTTACAAGTAAGCTTAGGACAAATCAGAAGCATTCGGGTGACTTTAATTGGTGAAGTAAACAAGCCTGGTTCTTATGAATTGTCTTCTTTGTCTACCCTAGCAAACGCATTGTATGCATCGGGTGGCCCATCTGCCAATGGCTCTTTTAGAAAAATTGATTTGATGCGCCATGGTAAAAAGCTCGTGACATTTGACTTGTATGATTTCTTGTTAAATGGTGACCTCTCTAAAAATATTTTATTGAAGGACGATGATATCATTAAAGTGTATCCTTATGCAGTTCGCTTAACCTTAACTGGCGCAGTGAAGAAGCCTGCCATTTTTGAATCGGAGCCCGGCGAATCATTGGGTACCATCATTGAAAAATACGCGGGTGGATTTGCGGATAGTGCGAATAGAAATAAAATCACCGTTAAGCGCTTAACCGATATGGGTAAGAGTATTGAGAATGTTCAATTGAACAACCTAAATAGTTTTATGGTGAAAAGTTCTGACTCTGTGGTAGTTGGTGCTTCCATTAACCGCTTTGATAATCGAGTGATTGTTGCAGGTTCGGTTTTTTATCCCAACAGCTATTCAGTAACTGCTTACCCTACTTTGGGTGCAGTAATTAAAGCAGCTCAATTAAAAGAAAATGCTTTTGTGGGTCGTGCATTGTTGTTTAGAACCAATGCTACCAAAGACACTACCGTTACATCTGTTAATTTAACCGCTGCGGTAGATTTGTCTTTGACTTTGCGCAATGACGATTCCTTGCATGTGTACAGCAAAATGGAATTAAAAGAACCAGCAACAGTGACCATTACAGGTGAATTAAATAAGCCAGGCACTTTCGCTTATGCTGCTGGAATGAAATTAGAAGACATTGTATTATTGGGTGGTGGGTTGAAAGACCGAGCTTCTTTTAAAGAAGTAGAAGTATTGCGTCGTTTACGCAAAGATGCTACCATGGCCGATACAGTAGTATACAATACCATTTTAAAATTCAATTTACAAGATAGCTTAACTTTTACGGCCAGCCAAGCTGCTATTGAGTTAGAACCTTACGATGTGGTAAATGTGAAAAATGTTCCGCGTAACCAATCTGCTGGCTCTGTAAGCATTGCGGGGGAAGTATTGTTCCCAGGTACTTATTTATTGAATACCAAGAAAGATCGCGTGAGTGATTTGTTGAGAAGAGCAGGGGGGATATTAGAATCTGGCTCATTGGCTTCTGCTTTCTTCTTGCGCAATACTTATCAAGCGGCGTTGAAAGGAGAAATCTTAGACATCAAAAAAGCCTTGGCACAGAAACAAAACTCTGATTCAATAACGGTGAAATTATTAGACAGTACTTTGTCTAAGGAGAAAATATTAATGGCCGTAAACTTACGCAATGCATTGGAGAACCCAGGTTCTGCAGATGATATTGAGTTAGAAGAAGGCGATATGATTACCATCCCAAAAAAGCCTGTAGCAGTACAAGCTTTTGGTGCGGTGAATATTCAGAAAAAAGTGCCTTTCTATGCTGGGCTTACTTCACGCAGATTAATTCGTGAATCAGGTGGTTTTGCAGAGAATGCCAATAAACGTGGTACTTATGTATTGTATCCGAATGGTCGTGTTAAAACTGCACATAGCTATATTTTCTGGCGCACGTATCCTAAGTTAACTGCAGGTGCCGAATTATATGTTCCTGTGAAGAAATACAAAAAGCCATTAACAGCTGGGGAGATTATGGGCTTCACGAGCGGATTAGTGGGTATGGGTGCGATTATTATTGGCATCTTAAACGCAACGAAATAGATTGATGGGGCCGCGCGCGGGGGCTGCGCGCGGCCCCATAACCTACCAACTAGTTGGTAAATTCAGCGCAATTAATGTACATCGCATTAATTGCGCTTTTTTTGTGCAACAATTTGCATAATATTCGTATCATTGTGTAGCAGCTCCCCACTGCAATCCTAAAAAGACTGAATGGCATAATTTCTACGCTAAAATTTCGTTTCTCTATTTAATTGATTTTGTATGAAAAATGCACGTAAAAAATTATGCGCTTTAGTGGTATTGAGTTTAGGTTTTGCTGCTGCAATGCCTACAGCTATAATTGCCCAAGCCGATTCTATTAATATTGTTTCTACTGCTGTTCCTTTCTTGCGTATATCGCCCGATGCACGTGCTGGAGGTATGGGAGATGCAGCCATTGCTACTAACCCAGATGCCAACTCTCCTTTTTGGAACCTGGCTAAAACTGCTTTTGCGGAGAAGCGTTCTGCTATTTCTTTAAACTATACACCATGGTTACGCGACTTGGGTTTGAATGATGTGTACTTAGCCAGTGCCGCTGCTTATAAAAAGATTGATGATAACTCTGTGATCTCTGGATCTATGCGTTTCTTCAGTTTAGGTAATATTCAATTAACCGATTTTTCTGGTAACGTATTAAATACCGTGCGTCCTACTGAGTTCTCTATAGATGGAGGATACACCCGTGTGTTAAGCGAGAAATTAAGCTTAGCCGTTGCATTGCGTTACATTAATTCAAGATTGGTAGTAGGTGATGTAGGTACGGGCGTGGTATACAAAGCAGGTAATGCGTTGGCTGGTGACGTGTCTTTGTTTTACAATGGTCGTGATGTAGATGGACAGGGCTTGAACTTTGGGGTGGTCTTATCTAACTTAGGTACCAAAGTAGGTTATACCAATGATGCGCGTAACAAAGATTTCTTACCCGCTAACTTAGGGTTGGGTATGGCTTATACCAAAGTAATGAGTGAGGGCAATAGCATCAGCTTTGCCTTAGACGTAAATAAATTATTGGTGCCAGTGGCGCCTACTACTACGGGGGTTTTCGCAACCGATTCCGCTAACTTGTCGGAGTACAGAAATACTTCTGTGGTGAGCAGCTGGATGAAATCTTTCTCTGATGGCAGCAGCTTAACCAAGAGCTTTCAAGTGTCTGCTGGTATGGAATATTCTTACAACAACCAGTTTAAATTACGTGCAGGCTATTTTTACGAAGACAGAACCCGCGGCAACCGCAGATACTTTACAGCAGGAGCAGGCTTCGATGTAAAGTTCATGCAGATCAACGTGTCTTACCTAGTGCCTTCAGGCAGCGGGGTTACACGTAATCCTTTGTCGAATACTTTACGTTTGGGGCTGGTGTTTAATCTAAGTAATGATGATTTCTAGGGCGCTGATTTTTTTGATTTGACCGTTTTCAGATAGAACGAAAGTGCCATTTTGCGCTTTCTTTTGTTTTATCAGTCGCAGAAATGTCAAGTCTAATCCTTTACGAATTTGCTCGCGGAGTTGAGTAATATCAATTTCAGTTTTTTTCATTATGTACGCTTTTTATTTGTTGCCAAATAAGTTCATCATAAACTTTTATGCTCGCTAGCTGCTGACCTTCAGCTACAAAGGTATATGGTCTGCTTGAATTATTTATAACAATCCAGTAATCCGCAAGCTCCATAAATCTATTATTTAAATTATAAATACCTCTATAATACCTTCTTCTAATCGTTTCTTCGGGAATATTATGTCCACCTTCACTTACTCGCATTTTTACACGCTCAAGAGCAAGATTAACATCGTTTAACCAAAAAAATAATAAGGTCACAGAGTATCCTCTGTCTTTTGCAACTTTTATTGTATTTAAATAGGATAATGTGGTCAAAGTTGTTTCAAATGCAAAGTCTACACCACTATTTGAAAGTTCTTCTATTCTTTCTAACATAATTCTACCAGCCTGAAAAGATACACTTTCAGGCTGGAAAGGAGATAGCCCCTTTGCGATTTCATCTGCATTAACAAATTCCTTACAATTAAGCATTTCGGGCAAAATAGTAAAAGATGCTGTTGTTTTACCAGCCCCATTACAACCAGAAATAATATAGAGATTTGGCACTATTAATTTTTATGGATTAAAGCTATGAAATTATTTAAACCTATTACATATTGAAGGGTATATGATAAAGCAATAAACAAATTCAATTTGTTTATTATTAGGAAACCTTAAATTTGAATAAACGAAAAAAATGAAAACTGTTTCACTAGAAACAGTTTTGAGCAAGAACTAAAAAGAGTTGACTTTTTCATTGCGAGCGAACCTTTGACAGACAAAGCAAGAAAAGAAATAAGTGAATTCATTCGAAATTATAAAACACCCGCTTCTAAGAAAAGTACAAAGCCAAAAAAAAGGAAATAACAAACTCTAATTAGCACTATCTTAATCATGACCATCCAGGAGATATACAAAATTTTCCAGCAATACCCTTCTATACAAACGGATACCCGCAAACTCAAGGAAGGCGATATTTACGTGGCGTTAAAAGGACCCAATTTTAATGGCAATGAATTTGCTTTGCGCGCATTAGATTCTGGCGCGGCTTATGCCATTGTAGATGAAATGCCTAATGAATCTGAATTGATTGCGGCTGAATTATCAGAGCCGGGGATAAAAGAGCGGCTCCTCCTCGTAGACGATGCTTTAACAACATTACAGCAATTGGCCAAACACCATCGCCAACAGCTGGATATCCCTTTTATTGCCATCACAGGAAGCAACGGAAAAACAACCAGCAAGGAATTGATTTATGCGGTATTGGCTTCGCACTTTAAAACTTATACTACACAGGGAAACCTTAACAATCATATAGGCGTGCCACTTACTATTTTGAGTGTAAAGCCCGATGCAGAAATGGCCGTGATAGAAATGGGTGCCAATCACCAAAAAGAAATTGAAAGTTATTGCGCCTACACATTGCCCTCATATGGAATCATTACCAACTGCGGAAAAGCGCATTTAGAGGGCTTCGGCGGAGTAGAAGGCGTACGTAAAGGAAAGGGCGAACTCTATCAATTCTTGCGCTCGAATAATGGAACAGCATTTGTTTATGCGGATTATGATTATTTGCAACCCATGAGTGCAGGCATTGAAAATATTATTTATTACGGTATTACAAAGGGATTAGTGCAGGGGCAGATTGAAGCCGCCGAACCATTTTTAGCGGTACGCATAACGGCGGGGCTGGAACCCGATTACACAGGAAACGCTAAATCATCACCGGCCCCGCATCAGACGATCACACAGACTACGCCAATCCTAATTAAATCTCAACTCGTTGGAGATTATAATCTCCCCAACATACTTTGCGCCGCAACAATTGGAAAACACTTCGGCGTGCCCGACCAAAAAATCATCCCTGCTATTGAAGCATATGCCCCATCTAACTCACGTTCGCAGTTGATGGAAGTAGGTACCAATCAAATTATATTGGATGCATACAATGCCAACCCCAGTAGCATGAAAGTAGCCATCGAAAATTTTGCCAAACTAAAAGCCGATCGAAAAATTGTGTTACTCGGAGGCATGATGGAATTAGGCGAAGACAGTATAGAAGAGCACCAGGCACTCGTTGAATTATTAGTAGCCCTCGGATTTAAGGAAGTAGTATTAGTAGGCGGAGACTTCGCATATGCGCATGCATCAAAAGCACAAATTCAAACTACACCATTTACTTATTTAAACAATGCAGCAGAAGCCCGCGAATGGTTGAAGCAATTGAATCCACAGAACGCTTGTATTTTAGTGAAGGGATCAAGGTCTATGAAAATGGAGCAGGTACTTGATTCGTAAAAGTTACCAGTTCGCAAACTGATCTTTGTTGATTCTTTCCGGGGCTTTTAGAGGCTTCTCTTTCCAATTGGGTTCATATTTTACAAACCAACTCAACCAAAGGGATCTAGCCAAACGCATCATCAGCGGTTGAACCCCTAATAGGATGATAATATTTAAACCTAACCAGTAGAAAATACGATTATCGTCGATGTCAAAAGTCATTCCGATAAGGACTTTCCAAGCTACAAAAGTGCTAACGGTTAAAGCAACAGAAAGCGCATAGCTCACATAACCAGTGCCGTAATAAAACCCCACTTCAATTTCAGTAGGCTGATGACAAACCGGACAGGTTTCATACATCTCCGTACTTTTCCCTTTCAAGCTGTAGGCCGATTTGCTTTTGAACAACTCCCCTTCTCTACATCTAGGACACTTATTGGTGAGGGCACTTACTAAATAGGTTTTTTGAAGATCCATGGCTAACGCTTTACGCTACAAAGTTACTGAATTATAGCTGCAGGCTATGTAACAAAAGTAGAATAGGGATTATTTAAAGATTCTTTTATCGAACGGAAATTTTTCTTTGGAAATGATACTGATTCTCTTAAAATCAGGGTGCATAGGATTAATCAATAAGTTAAAATCTCCTTGGGTCACAGCAGAAGGAATTTGAAGTATACAAAACTTATTTTCAGCTACAAATTGATCTCCTATTGATTGGGTTTTTGGATGATGTGGGAAAGCATTCCAATTTGCTGGTAATTTGTTTACTGCGAACTTTTTAATAGCAACATCACTAGGAATTAAAATTGTTACCATCATATAGTCTTCTGGCAAAGTTGCTAATGTTAAATGTACTGCCACTTCCGCCATTGCTAAAGACCTATTACTTGCAGTATAAATTAACTCAACACCAATAGAGTTCCACCTTGCACCATGAAACGCAGCACCTTTCCCTGATAGAATAGAGGCAAATTTTGATCTAGCTAATCTAAATACTTCCATCTAAACAAGTATTCCGTAGTTAATTCTGGTTAATTCACTTATAACTAAGTCTTTCCCATAAGAGTCATTGAGCAATTCAATAGGCTTCAAGCTACCTAAAGCATAATTAGGTGTTTCAAGCCATAACTTGAATTTATCCATACTGCCAAATACGTCTAATCCAACATGAGTAACCTCAGCCATCTCTATTATTTTTTCAGATTGAATAGACTTAAAACGCTTACCAGTTTGCTTATATCTTTCAAGTGTTTTTGATGAAATATCTAAAATTTTAGCCCAACTATCCTCACTAAAAGGTGTAAAGTGTTGTATTAGATTAAACAATGAATAAGGCACTCCCTCTCGAATAACCAAAATCATCAACATTTTATTTGAAAGAAAATCAGCATAAGTGATCGAATTTTTAAACGATATGTTTTTCCTATCAAAACTTGAGTGCTTAACAATACTTGAAATCTCTTTATCCAATTTTGAAGTCATAGTAGCGGTTGAAGAAGTCATAATATTCGGCTTTGACATTTGTCTACTAATTTAAGACAAATTTCTAAAATGAACTAATTGTCGAACTAAAACTCTCAAATATTTTATCATTTTAACTATACTAGGCTGAAAAACGTTTACAAATTGCGGGGAATACTCATTCCGAACAAACAAGTGCGCTTTAATTTTCCATAAGCGAATTAAAACTATCGAATGCGGTTGGAACAGTTAGGGCAGATTGAGCCAAATGAAAATACCCAATTGCGCGGCAGTTATACTCCCCCGGGGAAACAAAAAAATAAAAAGTGAAAAAAAATATACTGAAATGATATGCGGGTATGACCCATGAAAAAATATATGTTGAGTATATTTTTTTGAGCAGAAAACAAAAAAGCATTTTCCTGGGCTGTCCACCCCACGCAGCCAGGGGGAAGTCTATAATATTTAAAAACAAAAACTCGAATCATGCAAAAACTTAAACCATGCAAAAACTTAAATCACTCAAAAACTTAAACCATGCAAAAACTTAAACCCGATTTTGAAGAAGTGTCTCCGCTGAAAATGATTCCGCTATCACTAAAACTGAATCCTACTGTACTTGATAATATGGAAGCAATAAGAAATCGAACAAGGCAAAACAGAAATACTTATATCAATTTAGCGATTGATGTGTACAATCATTATCAAAGATATACCATGATGAAAAAGATTCTAGACAAAGAATCCGCTTTTGGGTCGCTTTATTATTTTCAAATCATTAAAGATTTAGAAGAAATAAAGGAATCTAAAGTCACAAATATTTTTGATCAATAAGGGCTTAAAGTGGCCACAATTTTTTGCGTATGGAGAACTATAATGATGATGAATACGATAACGACCAGGTGAATAATCAAAACGCCGAGCCGGTTGAAAAGAATTATTCCAGTTGCAGAACAAATAAAGATATAAAGCAATACGAAATTTGGAAAGTAGAATGGAGAAATAATCCTAAGAACATTAAGCTGGTTGTTATTGTGCAAACCAACTATTTAAATAATCAAAAGCATGCTTCTTATATAGTTTGTCCATTGGTTCCGCAAGATGTATTTCAATATTGGATATTACGCATACGTTTTTATGTGAGAGGCTTCGGAAACCGTGAAATATTGGTTGATCAAATTACAACTGTAAGTGGACAGGCACTAATTGAATGTGTTGAAATTCTCCCCGATGATCTTCGAATTAAACTTCGCAGAAATTTATGTGTGGTGCTTGGATTTTCAATTTGAAAATGTACGGTTTTTATCCGTACATTTGAGACACAATTATTTTAAAATGAAAACTTCCACTCAATCCAGATTCGATACTAGGCTATCTAAAGAACAAAAAGAGTTTTTTGAATATGCAGCTCAACTTGGTGGCTTTAGAACTTTAACTGAATTTGTTATACACTCTACACAAACACATGCAGCCCAGATTGTTGAGAAACACCAATCAATTTTACAGTCAAAAAAAGATGAAGCGGTTTTCTTTGATGCATTAATGAATCCACCTAAGCCGAACACTAATCTAAAAAAAGCTGTTGTTCGCTATAATAAGGCAACCACTAAAAAATGAATTACGAAATTGAGCCGCTAAATTCAACTCATATAAGTAAGAATTTTTCTTGTGGCAAAAGCATTTTGGACGACTACATAAAAATTCAAGCTAGTCAAGATATTAGAAGAAAACTCTCCACTTGTTTTGTATTAACCGATGAGAAAAATAATGTAATAGGTTACTATACATTATCGAACACCTCAATTGAAAGGGCTATTCTCACAAATGAAATAATCAAAAAACTCCCTCCATCCTATAAAAATTTACCCGCAACTTTATTGGGTAGATTAGCTGTTGACAAGAATTATTTTGGAAGAAAACTGGGCGAATTCCTATTAATAGATGCAATGAAAAAAAGCGTTTTAGTTGCTAAAGAAAGTATAGGGTCAATGGCTTTAATTGTAGACCCAATAGACGAAATTGCTATAGCATTCTATACAAAATATGGTTTCATCTTATTGCCAGATAGCAGAAAAATGTTTCTTCCGATGCAAACAATATTGACTTTATTTAAATAAAGGTATTTTTTATACTTTTAATTCATGAAATCAAACTTAAAACTGACTATTGAAACTAGCTTATTAAATGCAGTTATAGTATATGCAGCAAAACATAATCTAACTGTAAATGAACTAGTAGAAAGGCATTTTAAGCTTATTTTTAATCTTCCAAAACAAAAAAATATAATCGACTTAATAGAAGAACTGGAGAAACCAACTATAAACGTTGATACAGATTTAAAAGAATTGTACTACCACTAAAAAATTTAATTTTCAGCACTTGGCTGAACTGCTTGTGGTTTGATTTTGCGCAATAGGGCCGCGGTTTCTGGTTGAATGCGGAAATAGTAAAATCCACCATCTTTTATAAAATACATGTACGCGCAATCGCCATTTGCTTTCGGCGAACGATCACCGGGATTGGTTGTTGCCCCTTGGATATTAAAATAAACAGTCTTTAACTCTTGCTTGCCTTTGAAGAAAAATATTTTTCCTTCTGATCGGCATTTCATCACCTCTGTTCTTAATATAAATAATTGATCCAAGTTTTTTAATATCGGCTGTACTACATCTGCTTCTGATGTATTGTAGTGCTTGAAAAATCGTGTATATCTTAAAGAGTCTTTTCCAAAGGGATCGGTGAAGAATAAAATTTGCACGCTGTCGGCTTGGTGCAGGCCCGCGATATCGAGGCCTGTATAAGTTTTGACTGCAGCACCATCTGTTGCCTTGGCCCCAGGTGCGGAGCCGTCGGGATTTTCCACTGATTCTAGCTCAGTATCTGAGACCTCAATAGTCTTTGTTGTAGTTTTTGTTGTTGTGGATTCGCAGGCTGGTAGGCTGGCGATAGTAGTAAAAATAAAAAGGGCTAAAAAAATATGCTGAAAGGATATTTTGCGCACGGTATATTTTTTTTGACAAATTTAAATAAAAAGAAGAACCCCCATGGAAATGGGGGTTCGTAATCTTAACTGTTATACTAAACTTTCGAGAAACTATTAATCGTAGTAGCTGTTTCGCTGATT
Organism: uncultured Sediminibacterium sp.; assembly: GCA_964612195.1. Lineage (GTDB taxonomy): Bacteria > Bacteroidota > Bacteroidia > Chitinophagales > Chitinophagaceae > Sediminibacterium. The sequence continues at coordinate 103,109 of CAZTDV010000002.1, read as the reverse complement.
GCGATACAGCTATAATCGCGCAGCAAACCCCTAGTATGTGTTTGTCTGCGGCGTAAAGCTTGCCCATCCTGTTGTCCAGTTGCTGGTTCCGAATGCTCCGCGGAATGCTACTGGTGTAAAGAATGCATCCATTCCTGTAAAGCTTGCACCTGTTAATGCTGGTGATCCTGTCATTGGCAAATAATTGGGTGCTGTAATATTGAATGGTGCTGTTAACATGATATCTGCTGCATTAGCATAAGTAACTCCACCATTTGCTTCTGCTTTAGTTTGAACTGCTGCTGCGGTAATAACACCAGCAGCTGATGCATCTACTTTATATGGACTTGCTAATGCATGTACCAAGTTGTTTCTGAAAACTGATGTATCGTTGTTAAATGCGGTTGCTGTTAATGCTGACTCCATAGAGAATCCTCCTTTAGGGAAGCCCATCAAGATTGAGTTACGTACAGAGAAACGAACTCCTCTTCTCCATCTATGTGCAAAGTTCTCAAGTGCTTGTGTGTTTGGTGCTCCGTTTGAACCTATCCATGTGAAGTTGCTCAACTCTGGGCGTGTAAATGGTCTTGCCGATGTTCCTGCTCCATCATTATCTGCTTCTACTCCATTACCTGCATCTGAATCTCCAATTTCTGGATTACGTTGTGCAACTGCGTATTGGATTTTTCCTGTATATCCAAAATCAAAATCATAATCGTCGTCTGATGATGAATATGACAACAAATACTTTAAGTTAACGGTACCACCAAAGAACTCATACGCATCGTCGTTTCCGTAAGAAACCTGAATGTATTCAAGTGTAGTGCCTGAACCAACACCCCCCAGTGTTAATCCATTAATTTCACTTCCAGGTTCTGCCGCAATTCCTGCGAACTCAATACGTACATAACGCATGGTTCCTGAGTTATCATTAGCAGTAGTACCGCCATATCTTCTATCTACCCCACCTTCTACTAATGGTGCTGGTGATAATGGTCTGTTGGTTGGTGCATTTCCTAAAAGGATGATTCCACCCCAATCTCCGCGAAGTCTTGATCCTGCTGCCTTACCTGATGTAAATACAATTGGATTAGATGCTGTTCCTACCGCTTCAATTTTAGCGCCTCTTTCAATAATTAACGCACCCTTTTGAGAGATATCACTCTTCAAAATGGTTCCTGCCGGAATAGTTAATGTTGCACCTTGTTGTACATATACATATCCTTGGATGGTATAGGTACCTCCAGTTAATGTAATGTTTCTTTCGTAAGAACCTTTTAAGATTCTTGTGGTGTTTGGATCATCTGCATTGGTACCAGTACCAGTTGCAATTGGATCTTCAAAGTTTACTTTTACGCATGAAGTTGCTGTAAGTGCAAGGGCTCCTGCGAGAAATAATTGAGTAAGCTTATTCATTGGTTTAATTTTAAGCGTGGTTGTTTAAATCGTTTTGATTTATTTTTTAAAGTTGATATCGTAACTAAATGATACGGTAACAGTAGTGCCTGGTCTGTATGCATAGTTGATTCTATCTCCTGCTGCAAAACTGTATCCTGGCTTGCTGTCTGCATTATCATAGAATGCAAACTGGTTATTGAAAATATCTGATACAGTTAGTTTAAACTCTCCTGCATTGTTCAGTACTTTCTTTGAAACTTGTAAGTCTAATAAGTTTCTGCTCTTCTCGTAAATATCATAGAAGCCCGCTCCTTCTGGATCTCCTACTAATGATAATCTTGGTCCTTGTCTGTTGTATAAGATAGATGCGTTAAATCCTTTCTCAACATTAGTGTATTGGAATCCTGCATTAATTAAGTATGGAGACTGTCCAAACAATGGTCTGTTCTGTGTAGTTTCTTTTCCACTTGCTTGTGTAGTGTTCAACTTAACAGTAGACTTTAACACCGTAACGTTTCCAATGAAAGTGAAGTCCTTTAATTTATCACTTACAAAGTCCATCCCTTTTCTGATTTCTACTTCTGCTCCTACTAATGTTGCTGATGCTGCATTGGTGTAGCTGAATAACCAACGGTCTCCATTGCTACCTCCGTCCATTCTTAATTCAATTGGATCAGTGAACTTCTTAGTGAACACGCCTACTGAAATCATTTCTCCAGACTTAGGATAATATTCGTAACGGAAATCTACGTTGAAGATTTTGGTTCTTCTTAATGATGTATCTCCACCAATACCCCAGATACTTTCGTAATCGAAGAACTGGAACGGTGCAATTTCACGGAACTCAGGACGAGCTACTGTTTGTGATACTGCAAAACGAATTTGGTGTTGGTTATTGAATGAGTTGGTGATATTTAGTGATGGTAAGAAATCCCACTTCTCGGTGTTCACTCTCACCCGCTTCAACGCTAGGTCGCGGCTGCTCAAGAATTGTTCAAAGAATTCTGCTCTTGCTCCCCAGATTACTCTTAAGCTGTTAGACAATTTATTATCAAACATTAAGTATCCACTGTTTAGTGCAGAGATTCCAAAATAACGATCGGTGTTTTGTGTTTGCTCTTCAATTAACAAGCCATTGCTGTTGATATTGCTGCTCAAAAACATTTGATCGTATGGCTTAGATAAATCTGCACCATTGGCTACTGGTCTGTAACGGAATACTCTTGCATTGAAATCACGGAATCGTAATAAAGTTGATCCACCAATTTTCATGGTTTGCTTTAAGTTACCCATACTGAATGGTACTATTAGCGTTCCGTTTAATCCAGTTGAGTAATCTTTTAAGTCTGAGAAGAATCTTCTTGAATCATCTTCATCCAATGTAAATGGAGAGTTAGGTGATGAAGAACTTTTTACAAACTGTGCAGTTCTAAAGTCTGGCTGTGTTTTGCCATTGTATGATCCGTTTGCATTCCAAATGAATTTGATGCCACGGCTTTTGCTTAATAAATGCTCTCCTTCTAACTGGCTACTCAACAATAAACGCTGGTTAGCAAAGTTTGATCTAAGTGAAATAGTTTGTAAACGACCTACGTTATCTAATGTTCTGTTTAAGTAGTTCTCTTCGTATACTTGGTTCACTAAATTTCTAAAAGAAATTTTTGTTGATCCTTTTACATAGGTGAAGTTGGCCATTAACCCTACATTGGTTGAATACCTATTCTGTACTTCAGAACCAGTGAATATAGGAGATCTTACTTTTTCAAAACGACCTCTTTCTACTTCATCATAAATGATAGAGGCGTTTCTGTAGTATACTGATACGATTGATCCTAATTTGGCATCGTTTTTAAAAGTCTTTGTATTAGACCAAGCCATATTGATAGTGGTGATTGGAGCCGCCGTGCTTACGCGCTCTCCGTATCCATTGCCATTGAAGTCTTTGCTGATCGCAATTTTTTGCGCATCTGTTAAGCCTCTATAAGTAACCGTATTAGGCATGCTTGCTGGTAAGCTACGATCCCCTCCGTCATAACCTAACCATGCAGTGCTGCTGCGTTCGTTGCTGGTAAAGCTTTTAAAAGTACTTTGAGAGTTATATCCCAAAGAAACGGTAACGTTCAATTGATTTTTGGTTGGGATATCTCTGGTATTCACTTGTACCAATCCACCTGCAAACTCACCTGGCAAATCAGGTGTAGCTGTTTTGTTGATAATGATATTATCAATCATTGCTGCTGGAATGATATCGAATGAGAATGCTTTTTTATCTGGCTCTGAACTTGGCATTAATGCATTGTTCAATAAAGCTTGGTTGTAACGATCACTTAATCCACGAACTACTACAAACTTATTGTCTTGAATAGAAGCGCCACTCACACGCTTTAAAACGTCTGATGTATTTCTATCTGGCGTTCTTCTAATGAAGTCTGCTGCTAATCCGCTAGACATTGCAGTGTTTGTTTTTTGAAATACAATCATTGCATTAGAACTCTCTTTACGAGCTGATGAACGTACCACTACTTCGGTAGTGGTGGTTTGTAATTCTAATACTACATTTAGGTCATTGCCTTCAATGCCTGCTTTCACTTCAATATCTTCTAACACTTTGGTTTGGTATCCCACACGTGAAAAAGTTAAGGTATACTTACCTTCTTTTACTGAAATACTGAAACGACCTTCTAAGTCTGCTGCTACGGTACGTGCGGTCGGTCCTTCTAATTTGATTGAGGTTCCTGATAAACTTTCATTGTTGGCGGAGATTACTTTACCATTTATTTTGGCTTGTGCAAATACTGCAGTTGCCGCGATAGTGAATAAAAAAGTAAAAAATAATCTGATTGCCGGGGGTTGTTGCATCACTTGAATATTTTTGATGCTGCAAAACTACCATGGCTGTGTTACCTCAATGTTACCGTACTGTTACGCAATTGTTACGGGAATGTTACCAAATTGTTACCTCCTTAGTTTCGGCGGCGGATTATTAGGAAAGGCACGGTTTTCATATTATATAGGCCGCGGGTCCTAAAATCAGGATTTGCATGGTCGCCAATGATTAGGATGCGGTCGAAGGGTTTCGCCTGGGTGACTGTGCTGTTGCGGCTCGCGGTGGTTGTTGAGGCGTCACCTGTTTGATTAGCCTCCGCGACCCGCTTAAACATATGGTTGATAATCGACGCTATCCGATAGTACTGATCATAGGCCTGTTGGTTCTCTTTAAAAGACTTGAAGAGGTCGCGCTTGACCTTATAATAATACTTTCCGTCAATATTATTCGTTACGTCAAATCTAAAAGGAGTATGGGTATTAATCGTAAGCGCATAAGCAAATACTTTTTCATAGCGTTTACTTTCGTTCAGTATGCTGTCGATTAAATTTTCATCAAACACCGCTTTGTAAGTATTCTCTTTGTTGTCTTTATAATGTTTATTGAGTTCTTCGTAGTAAAAACGGCTTTTGAAACCGAGTGCTCTTCTAAAGCCTTCAGCATTGCTCATATTACTACCGTATTGTTTAGAAGCGGTGAAGCCCGCAATAGTATGATAACCGTTTTGGTTTTTATATTGAGTGATATTATGGGGCGGGGCTACATTCCGCTCTAGGAAGGCCCTGTAGGATTCTTCGTCATTCATATTGAGTAACTCACGTCCTTCCGCTGAACTGGTATTTCCATGAAAGCAAGTGCGCCCGAATTCTACTGTATAATTTTTGGTGAGGTTGGGGCCGTGTTGTTTAAATAAAGTTCGGATATGATTAATGAGTTTTTCCTGCTCTTTGGGTTCTGTTAATTCCCCCCAGCTTTCCATTAAGAGTAGAAAATCTTTATTGGCATTGGTGTCTTGTAAATATTGAATAGTAGGTGATAAGCTAGCGCTCGTTTCATCTTCCGTAGTGTTGCATTGATAAGGGGTGATTACTGTTTTGCCCTTAGAGAATTTATTGTAGTCTTTTTGGATTTGTGCGATATTGTTGTTGCCGATGTAGTCGATATAGAGTTTCACCGATTTAAACTCTGCCGTTGGTGCAAGAAACTCTGCTATCATTAAAAGCATCGCAAACACAGGCACTACATAAATTTGGCGCCTCATGCTTTTAATCAATTTTACCTGAACCCATACGATGCCCGATATAACGACGGCTGCAATCAACAAGTAAAAAAATGCAATGATGAAATTGCCGGGGCTCAAGAATATATAATTCATGCGCGCATAAAAGTTGAACATATTAAAGAAGAACAACTGCGGCACAAGTACAATGGCGTAAATGGCCAAGGAAATAAATTGTAGAATATAAAACCATTTATAATGGCTGGTGACCAATAGCAATAAGCAATTGATGATGAAAATAAAACTTAGGTTGATCGTGATTTCTGGATGACCTAAAATCAATTGAGGTGCTTGCTCAATAATTAATTGAATAGCTACTAGTATAATCAGCTTGAGTATTGCGGAAAGGAGTTGCAAGTTTTTTAAATTTGGTTAAAGATAATTGCTTGTTAATATTTCCATCAATCGATAATTGATATAATAGGTTGTTCTTCCCATTTTTTGTGGCCTTACTATATCTGCATCGGTTAGCTTCTTTAACCAAGTTGAAGCAGTTTGTCTATGTGCTATTTCTTTATTTACTAATAAATCTATTTTTAAGTAGGGCAATGTAAACATCAACTGAAGTAATTCATAACTAAATGAAGAACCTAACACTAGCTTCATATTCATTTCAAAATCACTCTTTAATGAAAGCATCGCTTTTATTTTTTTTGTAGTGAGTTGTGTTGTTTCAATTAAAGCTGTAAGCATATACATGATCCAATCATTCCAATTTTCTTTTTCAGTAACGGATCTTAATAACTGATAATAGTCTGCTTTATGGTTTACAATATATGAACTTAGGTAAAGCACAGGTTGTATTAATAAATCCTGCTGCACTAGGTATAATGCGTTTAAGATTCTACCAGTTCTACCGTTTCCATCCGCAAATGGATGAATAGCCTCAAACTGGTAATGTATAAAAGCCATTTTAATCAATGGATCTAATGCAGATAATTCAGGGTCATTTATGAATTGTTCCAATGCACTTAATTTCTCTCTTAATACATCTTCACAACATGGAGGGGTATAAACTATTTCTCCATTGATTGCATTTTTTAATGCAGTTCCCGGTACATTTCTAATTCCAGCATCATTTTGCTTGATGGTTTGAACAATTTCTACCATGGTATTTGTAAGCAACAAATTTTTTTGATCTCGCATTCTTTTCAAACCTACATACAACGCCTCTTTGTAACTCAATACCTCTTTTGCTCCTAGATTTGACGTTTCTTCTTCTGCTGCAGCTTTGTATAATTCATCCTGTGTAGTAACAATATTTTCAATTGCAGAACTTTCTTTACTTTCTTGTAGTATAATTGTATTAATTAGTATTTGGGGATCCGGCAAAGAAGCACAGAGGCCATTGAGCTCTCCCAAATGACGTGCAGCTTTGGCAAGATGTCGCAAAATTTCGGGTGATTCAACAAAGTCTGCTGGAGGCAGATTTGGCAGTTCATTGAACGGTATGTTTCTTTCAAAAGCCATGATGATGAATTTTGGCAACAATTTCAACATCAACTCAAACTGATGGCAGTCTGTTCGACATCAAGATTTGTTAATGTTGAAATTATACATTTTTTTCAACATTAACAGGCTTTTAAAGAAAATTTATACATCATCACCCAAAATTTCATGCTCATTGGATTGATTTATTTCCGCAATGATATGGTTGAGCGCGTTCTTAGATTCAGGCATAAACGGCAAATATGGCCAAATATGGGGCATTCCTTCACCTAAGTAAATTATAGGTGAAACGGAATCACTTTTCAACTTATTCACCAATAATTGCTGATCAGCATAAGTAATATCATTCTCCGCTAAATATAAAACGGTTGTAGGAAATTTTTTGAAGGATGCATTAATTGGTGAAATCATTGCATTGTCTAAATCATACCTGCCGGCACTCATTCTTTTAGCACTCACCACTCCCTTTACAGATAACATAATATCCTTTTCTTCAATTGCATTAATAGCTGGATTTTGGAAAGTTGAATCGCAAACAGGGCAAACTAAAAGCAGTTTTTGCGGGATGGCCCATTTATAATTGATTGCTCTTTGAACAAGCGCCATAACTAGTGTTCCACCTACAGAATCTCCAATAAGTATTATATTATTGGAGTCAAATTTCTCCAATGCTTTTTGATAGACAAAATCTAGATTATTTGAAATCTCAAAAATATCATTTTCAGGTGCTTTTGGATAATCGCAAACCCAAATAGTTTGTTTTGTTTCTTTTGATAGTTTTTCAATTATATTCCAATGTAATTGATTTGGTCCAGAAATAAAACCACCTCCATGAACAAATAGGAGCAAATTCATTTCAGTGGAATATGAATATCATCCTTACGAATTTGTCGAAAGTCAATTGGTGAAGTACTAAAAGCTTTTTTAATCCCCTTAAGCTTAATATAAAAAGCAGTAAAATGATATTGGAAACTAAATTTCATGTTGAATTTTTTAAGGAATTACTACCGTTCTTTTTTGATAAGTAACTGCACCAAATACGCCAATTGCATTACCTTTTATATTACTAATTGGATTGTCTGGAACCGCTTGTGGACTTCCTGTAGAAGATTGAGAAAAACTAAACCAATATTTATAATTGCCAAAGTCTACACAATTCATAACAACATCAATAATGTCTCCCTTTTTAAATTCATCAGCTTCTCTTGAATACATCAATGGGAAAGTCACTTTTTTTCCGTCAATGAATGAGTCATCATACGCAAAAGCATCTTTAATTAACCTTCCATTTTTATAAATTGATAAATTATAGTTGTTACCCAACCCCATTGGATCTTTGTAAAAAGGAGTTACTACTTTAACTGTTTTGCCAAAATTGGGGAAATCTTCAACCACCAACGAGTCAAAATTTACCATAACTGGCATTGTAGAACTTGCTGTAAGCGAAACACCATTTGTTATTACTTTTAGATGATAGGTCTTTCCTATAACCCCTACTAAGCTTGCATTTTTATACACCCCATTTGATACTTCTGGTAAAGCATAAACAGGTCCGTTGTCTTCTTGAATAGTAACTGTTGCGCCAATTAATGGAACGCTGTTATTATCGGAATTTACTTTACTAGTATTGGATAACTTAACAACACTTCCCAGTGTTGAACTATTGGTTACTTGTCCGTCAACCACAATAACAGGAGCAGTATTTTTTAATTTTAAGTCGATTACTTTCTCGCAACTAGATAGGCCAAATACAAGAGTAGCGAGATAAACCATTGAATATAATATTCTCATTATTATTTAAAATTTAAAATTGTAAGATACTGATGGAACCCAACGGAATAAACTAGTTTGAACTGTTTCGGTAATATTGGGATTGTCTTTATTGTCTCTAAAATTAATAGCATAGGCATTTTCTCTACCATATACATTGTATAAACTAAATACGAGTTCTTTAGTCCATTTTTTGGTTTTCTTCAATTGCATAGTTGCACCAAAATCTAAACGATGGTAGTTTGGCATTCTATCGGCATTTCTAGTGTTATAGTAATATGCAGTTTGACCATTCACTTGATATTTACCAGTAGGAAATGTAACAGCACTCCCTGTATAGAAAATAAAGTTTCCACTAAGGGTCCATTTTTTATTTAACTGATATATTCCAACAATTGCAATATCGTGTGTTCTATCTTGAGTTGCATTGTACCATTCATCGTTATTGATCCCACTAATTCTTCTTTCCGACTTACTCAACGTATAACTAATCCAACCAGTGAGCCTTCCTGTTTTTTTCTTTAACATAAACTCTATACCATAGGCTCTGCCTTTACCAAATAACAATTGTGATTCTACGGTTTCATTTAGAAATAAATCAGCACCATTTCGATAGTCTAACACATTGTCCATTTCTTTATAGTAAGCTTCAGCAGTAAACTCATAAGTGTTAAGCAAAATATTTGAATAATAACCTAAACTAAATTGATTACTAAGTTGTGGTTGAATAATATTACTTGTACTGGCCCACTTATCTAATGGATTTGAACCATTTGAATTAGTTATCTGATGCATGTACTGAGCATTTCGAGTATATGCCGCTTTGATAGATGCATTGGTATTAAGCATATAACCGATAGATACTCTTGGTTCCAAATTGCAATAGGTTTTTACCATTTCTCCTTTTGCATAAGTAGTGGTATCTAAAATTTTCCCTTTCTCATCAATATTAAAAAAGTTCCCTCCGCCCATTACTATAAATGAACTTAACCTAGCACCAATAGTTATACTTAAATTCTTGTTGGGCTTAAATACATTACTAGCATAAAATGCATTTTCAAAAGAATATCTTTTATCTTGAATTTTATCATTAATGCTTGAAGTACTATTACCAGTAATTTCTCCTGGACGAATAATATGATAAATGCTTGACCACCCAAACCGAAGATTATTTTTGTTATTGATGCTGTACTGATAGTCTTGCTTTAAATTCCAATCTCGGATTTGAGAAAATATTCTAATATCGTTTGTACCATTTTTAACTTTAAACTCATAGTTGTAATTGCTAAAGATTATAGAAGTATTTAAAAACAATCGGCTGTTAAAAATATGGTTCCAGCGCAAAGTACCAGTTCCGTTACCCCAGTTGGTGGTGAATTGATTATTTAATCCTAATACATCTTTACCAAAATAGCCACTTAAATAAAGTTTATCTTTTTTGCCTAACTCATAATTTAACTTGGCGTTAAAATCATAAAAATGTAATTGGTTATCCTTATTCTTTTCATCCATTTTAAGAAATACATCCGCGTAAGTTCTTCTACCAGTTATTAAAAAGGAAGACTTATTTTTTTGAATTGGACCTTCCACATTCAGCTTTGCGCTAATTAGCCCCAAACTACCACTAACACTAGTATTCTGGTTGTTTCCTTCATTCATTCTTACATCTAAAACACTACTTAACCTTCCTCCGTATTGAGCGGGCATTCCTCCTTTATATACAGCAATATCTTTGATAGCATCGCTATTAAAAGTAGAGAAGAATCCAAACAAATGACCAGCGTTGTATATATTGGCTTCGTCTAATATTATTTGGTTTTGATCGGTACTTCCGCCTCGTACAAAAATGCCACTATTCCCTTCACCGGCTGATTTAATCCCTGGCAACAATTGAATGGTTTTTAATAAATCTTTCTCCCCAAATATTACTGGAATATTTTTAGCTTCTTGCACTGATAATTTTTCAATACCCATTTGAGATCCTGCAACAGATCGTCCAAATAATTTACTACTGGTAACAGTTACATTTGATAACTCGCTATCAGCTTCTAAAAAGCTAATATTTTTCTCTACATTACTTTCCAAAGTAATAGTTAAGGTATCTGGCTTTTTGCCTAATGCACTATACACAATTTGATAAGTATTTGGCACTAATGAAATACTATAAAAGCCATATTCATTGGAAGTAGTACCATAGTTGGTATTTAATACTTTAACACTAGCACCTATAATATACTCCCCATTATTCTTACTTTTTATAATACCGCTGATGGTGTGGTTTTTTTGTCCTATTACTGTTTGAGCACAGCTGACTAATGAAAGCGCTAAAAAAGCTTTCATGGTTCTTTTAAATACCATAATAATATGTAATTGAATTAACGAAATAGACGAGGCCATTTCCATGAATAAAAAATTATCAGAGAGAGTATTACCACTTCAACCATAGCACCAAATACCATATGTCCCCATACCTCTCCCGCCAGATTAAACAACATGAATGGTATATATATTGAGGCAATGATGATATTTACCCATCGATTTACTTTAGCAGGGAGTGTCACAGAAAGAAAAATCATCAGTGCAGGGATTGATACAGATATCATTGCTGCCAAAAGAAATCCTTGCGAAATATCAAATTTAAAAACCCGCCCTGCTTGAATTTCGAGCATCTTACTCGGCATATACAAATGAAAGTAATCAAGATAGATAATCAGAAACATTAAACTAGTCCATAACATAGAGAGTATTAGATTCAAATTAACTTTGATGTCTTGAAGTGAGTTTTGTGGTCTTTGATTTGTGTTCATACATTTAAAACTTATCTAATGAATTCTAAAAATTAAACCCAAAATCAAGCCCAGGTTGAATAAAGTGGTTAGACCATTTATTTTCTACTGCTTTAAAAGATGCTGGCACATTCGTTCTAATAGGCCAATAGCTTATGCCAATAGATGGTTCAAAAAAGAAACGATTCTTAAAGAACTTAAACTGGTAGCCCAAATAGAAGTCTAAGTATAATGTGTACCCATTCCCAATCTTTTTCTTATTTACGTCCATATACTTTTCAAAAGCATTCAATGCATAAACAGATGTATAAGCTCCTTTCCACCAAAACCGTTGATAACCGAGTGTAGGAGCAAGTATACGCGCATGTCCTGGATAGTTTTCGCCTGGTGCATCAAATGACGATGATCCGAATGGAATACCTAATGGCCAAGCATAGATGGATCTCTTAAAACGAAATGAAACAACGTCTTTAGGAGTAATTCTGTATCCCACATTAAATTGTATATACTCGGGATTGTTTACATTATCAAAATTCCCTAACATCAACAAGGAACTACCAACAAACCACTTTTTATAGGTGCTATCTGTTTTAGCATCTTGTGCAACAACGTGGAAATGGATAAATACAATTAGTACTAAACCAATAAATAAATTTTTCTTTTGCATATCTTATAAATTTTAATCGATAATGCAAAAGTAGAATGCTCATATACTTTGATTCGTTCACTTAAGTTAAGTAATACGAAATCAAATCTAAATCATAAGCAAATTAAGAACAAGTATCCTTAAACAATTAACGGGCATTTATTTATTAACTTAAGTGAACGAGTTCTGGGGTTCCGCCAATCTAGTTTTGCAATATAATTAAATACAGCACTTATCTAATTGGCTATCATGTTAAGCTCTTTAAAAATAGATTTTTTATTGATAATATATGAATACACAAAAAGCAAATAAAAATGGGAAAATGAAAGAGGGTTGGTCAGTTGCATATATTACAAGCGCTGTTGAATCTGACTCTAGTAAAGATGATGGTAAAGGAATATTCATTACAAGATTATTCTTTGTCAAGAAATAAATAAGTACACTGCTATTAAAATTTAAAAAGTAAATGCCGGGAAACTATTATGCCATTTATTTTAGCCACAATAATGATTAACTAATGAGAGAAGTTGTAATTGAAAAAATACATATCCTAGAAATTGAAGAAGTTGCTGAAATATTAACTGATGCATTTAAAACAAACCCTGCCTATTCGATTATTTTTAAGAAGAAAGAACAGCAAAAAGAAGGATTATTTTGGTTATTCAGAACGAGTCTTATACTTAACAATTATAAACAACACTTAACAAGAGTCATAAAAGAAAAAGGCACGGGAGAAATAATTGGTACATATACGCTAATACCACCTCAAGGAGTGAAAAATGGAATATTTGTATATTCAAAAATCGGAATGCTTGGTTTTATATTAAAATTTGGATTTAAGCCATTAAATCGAATGCTGTGCTTAAATGATTTAAATAAATTAGCCCTTTCAAAATCAATAAATACTTTCGATTTTTATTATTTATCTATGGTTGTAATTAGAAAAGAATATAGGAGCACGGGGATTGGCTCTTACGCAATAAAATATGCTATTCAGGAAGTCATTAGATCTAATTCAACTTGTAAATTAATTGGTTTAACAACACAGCTTCCAGAAAATGTTACATTTTACTCACGATTAGGTTTTGAAAAAATTGATGAAGGGTATATTAATTTTAAAGAAGATAGATACTATAATTATAATCTTAAACAAGAGAAACTTGTTTAACACTGGTAAGTTCCCTAAAAAATAGTATGTTTAATTAATAGACAAAAGGTTATTAATTTAAATCGTAACTCATCAGAAAGAATCAATTCATTCACACACAGATTGCCAACTTGGCTATGGAGTTTGATAAGGTTTATGGAACCAACACACTATAATTCTCTTTCAATTTCCTCATAAGCAATCGCACACCTTGTTGTGTCTGCTCATTGAAAGCATTGGTAAATATGATAAAAGCTTTACCGTTAGTTCGATCTATTTGTACTAAAGTATAATATGTTCCAACAGTACCAGCATGTGTGGAGATTTCAGTGCCATTTTCATAAATATTGTACCAACCCAACGAATAGTCCTTTATGCCATTATGGAGAAAGGAATAGGTCTCTGCTTTTAAATAATTGTTTTGTCCCGCAAGTCCTTTCAAATTAAGCTGTATAAATTTTATATAATCCTTGAGTTTAATATTGAGGTCTCCCGAAGGTTCAGTGTAATCTAAATGGAAGTCTGCATTAGAAGGAACAGGAATTAATTTATTATTTTCAAATGAATGTCCCCAGGTATCTTTTTGTTTTTGATTTTCAGGCCATGATAATTTCACATTTAATTGTAAGTCATTGTTAAAGACTACTTGAACTAATTGTTCCCAAGTTTTCCCAGTAACTCTTTCTACCATTAGTGTAGCTAGCGTGTATCCTGCATTTGAATAGATAAATGTGTTTTGACTATCGAGTTTAACCTGATCTAATTTCAAAACAAATTGCCCGAATTGTTTTCTCTTCTCAGGATTTGTTCCTTTAAATGAAGGTATTACAGGATCGCCTTCCAATCCCTGCAATGGATGTATTCCTGCTCTATGAGAAAGCAGTTCGTTTAAAGTTATTGCTGCATATTCAACCTTACTTGTTTTTTTCCATTCCGGAAATAAATCAAAAAATGGGGTAGACCATTGTAGTTTGCCTCTTTCTACATATTTAGCAATGATAAATGCTGTCATTGCTTTTGTATTAGAACCAATATGAAATCGATCATTTAAACTAGCAGTATCTGGCAAGTTGATAGAATGTTTCCCTAATGCGGCAATTTCAAATACTCTTTTAGCATCAATAACTGCATAAGATATTTCAGGAATCTGGAACTTAAGCCGAATTGAATCTGCATATTTAACTGTTTGTTGTCCAAAAACATACCCAGAAAAAGTCAGATTGAACAAAATAAAGGAAAATACAAGCTTATTAATTATCATGTCGAGTAAATGATTACTCTACAAAAATAGAGTATCATAGTAATGATTAATTTGACTAAAGTCAATTCTTAGCATTTTTCCGAATTCTGCTTAATCTTTCCTGTGTTATGCCCAAATAAGCAGCAATGAATTGCAAAGGAATTCTTTCTATGATGGTAGGCTGTCTTTGCAATAAATGATGGTATCGTTGTTCAGCGGTTAAAGAAATTGATTCAATTAGACTGTTTTCTAAAATAGAGATATAATTGGTTAATATATTATTGGTTATACTGCCATATTTTTCAGCTGTACACGCCTGTTGAAAGTCTTTGAAATTGCATATCAAAACTTCACTGTTAAAGACTGCCTCAATAGAAAAATTATTCGAAGCATTTTTTAAAAGGGAGGTAGGGCAACAATCGATATCTCCCTCTAATGTAAAACCTAGGATATACGCTTTTTCATTACTTATTATGGAGGTTTTGAAAGCTCCACTTATAATATAAAAAAAGAAGGTAGGGTGGGAACCTTTTTGAATAATTGTTTCTCCTTTATTAAAATTCTTTTTTTCACCAATCTGATGAATCACTGATAGAAAATACTTCGACTGCTTCTCAGGTATATTGCCAAAAAGAAATTCAGGTGAAATCATGCATTCAAATTATCGTTCAAAAAATATAAAAGGCATGGGAACGCTTTCTATGTGTTTCAATAAAGTTACTAATATATTGAGCTACTTCTTGCCAACCACTTTTCCTATACCGTAAACAAACATAGCAAAACAACTATATAGGTAAGTGCATTTTCAATTATTTCAATCTTATCTCTTCTGTTTAAACCCATTTTCGTTTAGCCAATCAATACACCAATTAAACCATTGATCTCCTCTTGTTTCGTGTTCAAGCCCAAAACCATGCCCTCCACTTTGAATTATATGTATTTCAGATTTTACTTTTGCTTTTTGAAGGGCTTCATAAAACAAAAGACTATGTTGTACAGATACCCTTTCGTCATCGCTAGCATGTAGCAAAAAAGTAGGTGGTGTATTGACTGTTACGTACTTTTCATTACTAAAAAAGTGCAAAGAGTCTTCAGATGGGTTTGGGCCAAGCAACTTACCTATTGTTGCGCTTACTTTATACTGTGTAAAACTGATAACTGGATATACAAGTACCATAAAATCTGGGCGAAGACTTGTATTTTCTTTATTGTCGATTACTACGTTTTTTAGATGCGTAGCTGCTGTTGATGCAAGATGTCCACCTGCGGAAACACCTACAAAACCAATTTTATTTGGATTGATATTATATTTTTCTGCATTCATCCGTACATACTTAATAGCCATTTGAGCATCTTGCAAAGGGCCGATGGTTTTATCATTCATTATTTCATCACTAGGCAAACGGTATTTTAAAACAAATACTGTTACTCCTTTACTATTAAATGCCTTAGCAAAATCTGGGCCTTCATCTACAACCACCCTATAGCCGCCACTTGGCATAACTATTACAGCCGTTCCATTTTCTGTACCTTTTTTTGGGGAGAATACTGTTAAGGTAGGAATACTGATATTGGTGAATAACCCATTCGTGTCCAAATTCTCTTTATAACTCGAGGGTGTTTTTTTTGAATTCAGTATTTCACCTGAATAAAGTGGGATCACCATTTGCTGCGCAAATAAGCTATTGTTACATACAATAAGTAGTATTGCACAAAGTATTAGTTTGATTGCCTTCATGTTTAAGAGTAAGTTTTTTATTTATAAGTAAATATCAGTTGACTTGTAGTTGGAACATACCACCAGGAGTTTTGTCGTAATTATCAGAACTGACTTTCCACCCATCTTTGAAATTCCCAATAAATTCCTTTTCAAATTCGAGTGTACGACTAGCTCCCGGCAGCATTTTTCCCTTAACACGAGACACTTTAACTATACTCAATACAGAATTAAATACTAAACCCAAGTTTAATTTTGAATCTATAGAAAGTATTATTTAATACTTGTTCTAGCTTTAATACTTCTCTTGTTTTTTTACTGATCCAAAAAGTTTCTTTATTGCCTGGTGATTCATGAACCAATAACCAACAATCAATTTGCTGATCGTTATAACCTTCCAATAAGGCTGAACCTGTAACTTTATAATGCACTTTGGTTAAATTAGATGCACTCCCTGGCTCGTAAAAAGGAATTTCAAAAACTACATTTTCTTTATAAGGAAGTAATGGAAATGTTTCAAGATCTAAATGCCAATTTAGCTGAAATTGATTTTCAATAGATTTGAAACCATTCCAAATTGCTTTATATTTTTTTGTAGTATCTGATGCAACAATTTGTCTACCATTATCTTCTACGATCTTATTAATAAAGTCTACACTAGTTGAAGTAACCATTTTAACTGGATTTCGAGAATTTTGCACTTTCCACCAAGTATTGTGATAGACAGGCTGCATTGTTTTAGCATCAGATATAGATTTGACAATATGAATAATACTATCCTTATCTTCCCAAGATTGGTTAACTTCTATTACATTTTGCCCATGATACTGTGTACGCTTAATGTGCCTTGTCCAAAACTGAGTTTGCGTTCTTACAGAATCTTTTTTCATTTTAAAATAGACAAGATAACGGTGTGTACCCTCTTTTAATACTTTAGTATTAATATGCTGAGGCCCAATCTTGATAGTGTCAACTATTGCCGCTTTTAAACTACATGTAGAGATTATTAATAGAGCAATAACGAATGCTAGTAATTTCTTCATTATAAATGGGTTTAAATCTATATCAAAATAACAGATACAAATACTGTTTTTCGTTAACTTAAGTTAATTAATGACAGATGGCAACATTTCCTCGCTTGTGTCCTTTTTCAACATACTCGTGCGCTTCTGCTAATTGTTCAAATGAATAAGTTCGATCTATAACAACTTTAAGTTTTTGCTCGTCAATCATATTCAATAACTGGTGGATATAACTTAACTTTTCCACTGTTAAAGAATTGATAGAAAAGAAAGTACCAGATGGCTTTAATATTGGCTTTATAAATGACTTAGGCATTTTGCCAACTGCATCAAATACAATATCATATTGTTCAGTTGACAAACCATCCGTTTGAATAGTATAATCAATTGCTTCATCTGCCCCAATAGATCTGACCAATTTGATATTTTTACCACTACATACTGCGGTTACTTTTGCACCTAAGTATTTCGCTATTTGAACTGCATAAGTTCCAACACTGCCAGAAGCACCATATATAAGGACGGTTTGTCCTGCCTGTATATTTGCTTTCTTAAGAATTGATAAAGCAGTCATCCCTCCAACTGGTAAAGCTGAAGCTTGTTCAAAAGTTAATCCGCGAGGCATTCGAGCAATAATATTATGTTTACCTTTTTCTGGCACAGCTACATAATCTGCATAAGTACCCTTTTTTAAACCGGTTACCGTACCAAACACTTTGTCTCCTTTCTGAAAATAATGCACTTCTTTTCCTACTGCTTCAATAACACCTGCAAACTCAACACCTAAAATATTCGTTCTTGGTTTAGAAATACCCAAATGCATCCTTAGCAAAAAAGTTAACAACGTTGAATTTGGATACTCCCCTTTTCTCATCCAGATTACCCCTGCCGATACAGTAGAGGCATAAATCCTTACCAAGACTTCATTTTTGGCAGGCAAAGGTTTTTCAATCTCTTTATACTGTAGCACGTCGGCATTTCCATATTGGCTGTATAAATACGCTTTCATTTTAGACAATTCTCTGAACTCAAAAGTGGAATCAAAAAAAAGAAATGTTATTAACCTAAGATAATTTTTAATTTATTGTCAAAATAAAGACACAGCTTCAGCATTTCTAGGAGGTTTAATACCCAATATTGAAGCAACAGTAGGCGCAATATTTAATGATGAAATAGTGCCGAATTTCTTCCGTGGAATATTTGGACCGATTGCATAAAATATAGATTGAGCAGATCTAATAGTTGATAAACTACCGTGAACGGCTCTACCAGTTTCATTCATAGTCCCATTCAATAAAAATGCTTTTGTAAGTTGATTTTCCGTTTCAAATAGTGCAGGATCAAAACTATTTTTGACAAAAGCCCTAACACCAGGTTGAAATTTATTTGAGATTGAATAACCCGCTTTACAACTTACAAATAAATGCCCTGAATAGTCTGGGTGGAAAATTCCATATTTTTTTTGTACTTCTTCATTAGCAACAATTTCAAAAATAGGCTCTTGAGAAACAGGATCAGTTAACTGAGTCAATTGCGCACTTAACCAATTAATGTATGTTGGAAGTGTTGTTGCATTAAATGAATCTTTATTCACATAAATATGTGCAGAATTTCCATTAGAAGTTACTGACAATACTTTTTTGGTGAAAAAAGACCCCAATTGCTCCAAATAATTATTCAATAACAATGTAGTGTGAATTGGAATCATTCCATGATCACTGAAAATCACAAAATTGGTTTCTTTTGGAGCCGCTTTCATGATTTCTAACAAATATGCATCAATGTCGTTAAAACGCTGCTCTATATAAGATGAATATATTTTGGGACGCATCCCATTATCGGCATTATAATCGAGTTGTCGAGGATTAGAAACTGTGTATCTATGCTGTACATCGTCTAAAGTTGAAAAGTACCCAAATATTAAATCCCAATTCTCTTCTTTCATAGCTTCCAAAATCAAATTTTTAGAATATTTTGCCAAACGATCTAGTTGTTCAAACCAAATTGATTCAGGTACCAAGCCTTTCGTTTGTTTAATGTTTTCTGGTTCGCCAGGCCATAGTCCAATATTTGAATGCACTTTTGTAAGAAATGAAGAAGGATAACCATACACTTCAACAGGAGTAGTCATTAATACTCTAAAAGTATTTAAGTCTTTGTTATATGAAATGACCCGAAAAGAAACATTATATTGTTTTCCGCTGTGCTCAAATTCAAAAATTGACCACTCGTCTAGTCCAAATTGTAATGCGAAACCGTTGTTGACATTATGATCATTGTCAATAGCAATTCTAGTTGTTTTTTTGAGCACATTAGCTTCAACAATTGTTGTATCCGATAAATAAAAATGAAGGGGGATTTTGAATTTACCTGAAATATCAATTGATAAAATACTGTCAATCATACCTATTGGTATTAAATTTCTATACTGAACATTAAATTGATTTTTGGTAGCGTAATTAGTTTCTTTAAAATC
Source organism: uncultured Sediminibacterium sp. (assembly GCA_964612195.1). Lineage (GTDB taxonomy): Bacteria > Bacteroidota > Bacteroidia > Chitinophagales > Chitinophagaceae > Sediminibacterium. The sequence goes on along the minus strand of CAZTDV010000002.1, from coordinate 83,373 downwards.
AACAACACAAGAAGGTCCTGAAATAATAGGGTACATATGCATCATATCCACTTTTCTATCATCAGACAAATTATCTAACCCTACTCCTCCCATTGATATCACTTTTTTGCCTTGATTCATAGCTGATTGAAAGATTGTTTCTACTTTAATTGGTTGCCGGAAAGCATTTAAAACAGTATTATTGAATGGCTTTGACTTACTTTTAAAACTATTTCCCACGATACCTGTATTACTAGGAGAAGCTCCTGTAAATATTGAAATATGAGAAGGACCTGTTGATGCAACATTAATAGGCATCACAGTTTTGGCATAAGCGCCAAATTTTTTCATTCTTGCAAATGCCCCATTTTTTGGCAAAATACCATTTGCTAAATATAAGTCAACTAAATAGTCAGGGGTTCCATCTAAAGAAATCAACACCAACTTATTCTTAGAAAGTTGCGAAAAACTTGATACAACAATAAGATTTGCAAGTAAAATAAATAGACTTTTCAAGGTAAAATATTTTCTTGCAAATCTATGGTTACATTAAAAAGGCTTAACTACCAATTAGATAATTGAGCTACCTTTTTGATAAGAAAGTATAAAATCTGTAGGAGTTAAACCAGTATAATTTTTAAAAAACCGGGACAAATGGTTTGCTTCAGAAAAAGCAAATTTGTCTGCAATTTCTTTAATTGAATATTGACTGTATAATAACAAAGACTTTATTTCAAACAATAAATATTCATCAATCATTTCAGATACTGTAACACCAAATTGCAACTTGATATATTTGTTTAATGTAACTCTACTTACACCGAGCTTCTTTGCATAAAAATTGGTCTCTCTGTGTAATTGAATATTATTCACCAAGAGTTGTTTAAATAAATAAGCTAGATGATTGGTTTCGGTTTCTTCGGAAATTTGGTATTGAACAGCGTATAGTCGATTGAGTTTAATTAAAACATAATACAATATTGAACGAACCAAATGTTTACTATCTGATTTGATACTCTTTAATTCATTCATTAGTTCATTAAATAAACTATGTAACTGTTCTAGTAAATCTATTTTAACCTGAATAGTTAAGGGATTTCGCTTATTATAAAAATATTGCAGTTTGAAAATAAATAGCTTATCAGAAAAGAAGTCTGATAAAAAACCATCCTGAAACAATAAGAAATAACAGTCAATTTCATGCTGATTTACAACCCACTTTCTTTTTTGAAAGGGTGAAATAAACAATATAGTATTTGCTTGAATTACTATTCTCTGATTATCTAACTCTATATATCCATTTCCTTTTGTGAAAAATATTATTTCAAAAAAATCAGTACAGTGTAATTCGTTTTTAAAATAATAATTAGGTATATCATTGTAAGTTCCCAAGTCCATCAAGAATTCAACTCCATATTTTTTTCTTGAAAAATTGAAAACTTGCATCGTTAAATATTATACATCCAATAAACTTAAACTAACTTATACTAGTTGCTAATCTTTTCCTCATTCTACTTAATGATTGGGGTGTAATACCTAAGAAACTGGCAATTTGGTGTTGAGGTACTCGTTGAATTAAATCAGGTCTTTGCTCCACTAAGTTAAGGTATCGTTGTTCAGGTGAATTGGTCTTGAAATCATCTAAGCTCGCTCGTGTTTTTACCAAGAGTTGCTCTGATAGCACCCTACACAATGACTCAAATCTTGGAAATTCAGCAAACATTTGTTTATCAGTTTCAGGATTAGAAACGACTAAAATGGAATCTTCCACGCAATCTATAAAATGTTCAGACGGCTGATTATTCATACTACACATTGGCGTAAATGGCTCTAATTCAGTATAAAAAGCCGTTGTTTTTTCTTCCCCATCAATCATATAATATGTTCTTATACATCCCTCTAAAACAAAATAGTATTCAGTAGAATATTGCCCTTCTTTTAATAATAATGTTCCTTTTTTAACAGATCTAAATACACCCAACGCCAGTATCGCATTCTTTTCTATTTCTGAAAGAAGCATATACTTTTCAATAAATCCAAATAACTTTTGTTCCATTGTTGAACGGTTTCGGTGAAAATTAAAGGATAAATGTACTTGAGATATTGAAAAGTAATGTTTCAGTTTTTGTTATTTTTTAGTAGCGGTAAATTTACCATTTGGTTGAACAAGGATAAATCCACTAATGGCATCCTTTGTATTTTTTGCAAAGAGGACCTTAACCCTATTTATGCCTATGGTGGCATTGTACCCAATCCAAACATCATTCCCGAAAATGGTAAATGGATAAGCAGAAATACGTTCAAGTGTATTCAACTATGGTTTTCTGCATCTTATTTGCAAAAAATAACTTACCACTTGCGCCCCTTGCATAGACGGCTTCTTTAGTATAATATCATCAGTCGGGTAAGGTTCGTTAATCTGTTCAATGAGAAATCCACTTTTTATAATAGTATTAATCCAAAAAGATAGTGTTTTATGAAAATTCGGCACTTTAAATTTTGGCATTCTGTTCTTAATCTCATCCGGGGCGTCGCCAAATATCCATTCTTCTATTTTTCCCTTAGTTTCAGAATAGTAATCACCGATTTCATAAGCATAGGTTTTTCCATTTTCGGTTTTCACCTTTTTAAGGTGCGGTGTTTTAAAGCATGGATGCTCAATGGAAAACTGGAAAAAGCCGCCGGTTTTCAACACCCTTATTGCTTCCTGTAAAGCTTTCTCCTGGTCCGGTATATCCATTAGGCACATAAATGATGTTGCAAATTCAAAACTTTCGTTTTGAAACGGTAGTTGTGTTGCACTCGCTACCGAATAATTAATTCCCAGAGGATATTCTTTTTCAAGTGCTTTCGCTTTTTCAATAAATACTGGTGCAATATCTATTGCTTCAATTATTGCTCCTTGTTCAGCCAATAGCCTTGTATTATAGCCTTCCCCACATCCTATATCAATTCCTTTCATACCTTTTATATCTGGCAATATTTCAAAAAAGGATGGGGTATTAAGATAATCTCTGTAAATATCATGACCAGCCCTTGAAAGCACTGTCCATGCCTGTGCGTTGTTGTTCCAATAAGAACCAACTTCAATTTCATTCATGAGAATTTATTTTTTTGAAGAAATAATTAATAGAATAGCTGCAATAATTTTCCAGCTTACTAGGCTGAAAATAAAAAGTCCAAAGCCAAATACATTCGTGAAATTAAACTTATAAACAAATCCTATAGTAGTTAAAACCACAATAAGCAAACCGTAATAACCAAGCCATTTTGAAAATTTACTCGTATTGATAATAATACAAGACCAAATAAATATAGCAAGTGAAAGACCTGCAATAAAAATATAATCCATAGAAGTGCCAAGAAGCCATCCGTAATTACGTATTGACTGCAAAACAGCTCTATCAATTGTACTGCTCGAATAGGCTGAAGCAAACATAGGTAGTACAAACCCGTTAACCGTTCCGGCAAACATTACAGCTACAAGTCCAAAGGAAACTACAACAAACGCAAGAAAGGATAGTCTGTTCTTTGTTGCCAAAGCTGTTGATAATCCCCAAAATCCAAAGCAAATAAAAGGAATACTAATAATTGCCAATGAGTGTGAAATTATAAAGACATTTTCTTTTCTGGCTATTTCTTCTAAGCTTCCCCCAATTGGGTGAATTGCCATTGTTAGTGTGGCAAGTGCACCACCTACTAACAAACAGATACCCGATGTTTTTTTGAATTGCTTTTCCATATAAATATATTTAAAAAGCAAAGATTGGAGTCTACAGTTAAAGCATCACTTGACGAATGTCAATAAATAAAATTTACTTTATACTCCTAATACGGCTCATTGTTTCTGGAGCTATCTTTAAATAGGAGGCAATCATCTTAAGTGGAAACACTTGAAACAGCGCTGATTTTGACAAAATAAGATGATTATATTTTTGCAGCGCAGTTTGAGCATTATCAAAATGCTGAATTCGGGTATCTTCTAAAAATTTTCCTAATTGAAAGAAAGAAGGAGATAGAGTAATTAATTCATGAATAGCTGCTATTTTAAGCTCTATAACTTCAACGTTAGTGTAGGCTTTAATTATTGCGGTGGAGGGTTTTCGATTAATAAAGCTAGCGTAATTAAGGCACCAATCTTCTTCAATATGCAAGCCAATGATATTTTCATCTATATCATCATATACGAATTGGTAAGCAGCACCTTTAGTTATGTAAAATACAGAACTGCAAAGCTCTCCCTCATTAAGCAAAATCTCATCTTTTTTGAAGAGTTTAAAGCATATTCTATTTTGAAACAAAAGAATTTCTTCTTCTGAAAATTTTCCAATTTTATTTAAAATATTTTTTCTAAGGGTCATTTAGTAAAGATGTTAATTAATTTTTAGCTGGTTTATATAATCAGTAGGCGACTCCATTCTATACTGTTCGGCTTTGGGTATTTTATAATATATTGCAACTTTACACCAATCTTTTACAACAGTTGTAATTTTTAATAATTTTATTCATACAATATTATTTTTTGGGGGCACGTTTTTTCACAATTAGTCCTAGGTCTTGTAGCTTTCTTCCTAGCAAATCGTCATCGGCAATTTTCAGTAAATCTTTTTCTAAGTGTAACACAAATAAAACTTGAGCGTAAGCACCAATGGAAACACTCGGCAAACCTTTCTCAATAGATAGAAGCGTGGGCCTGCTTATACTTGCCCTTTCAGCAACTTGTGTAGTACTCAACTTCCTTCGCAACCTAGCTAACTTAATATTCTCCCCAAGTACGCCTAATAGCTTAGAAACAGAAGGTACAACTATTTGAGTTGAATTTTTCATAACGTAAATTATGTTTTACAAATAAGGAAATTTTGTAAATATAATTTTACATTAATAAGAAATTACCAATCTAATGATGGCTTTTTTGATTCAAATTGATGGAGTTGCCCTAAAGCCCGTAAAACTTGAATAAAACTAAGCATAGTAGAACCACTTCCATTTTCTATTTGAACTATTGTAGTCCGATTAACACCAGCTATTTCCGCTATTTGTTGTTGCCTTTTATCAACAATCAAATACTAAAATAAACCTTCTATGCGGCACGTAACCCTTTCAGCAACTTTATTAAATCGTTTACTTTCTCAATTAAAATAATAAGGTCTCTATAATCAACCGAAAAATCGGCTTTATACCTGCTGTCGATATACGCTCGTTGCATAAGCTTAAATCTTTTCTTGTCTTCTTCTGATTTATTCGGAAATATTTCTACAACTGCATAAGATACCCAACTTGCATAACGCAATAATCGTTCTATATTATGCGAACAACAATAATAGCCCATTCCTATTTTAACCAAGGTACTTAAAGCTTGTTCAGTTGCTTGGTGCAACATAAAGAGACATAATTTGTGCTGCTTTCTGATTAAAAAAAGTTCAGCTCCTGCGTAAAACTCTTGGGTCTTATTCAACCCGTCTTTATAAGTAGTTTCACTAATTTTTTCAGATACAATCGTATCACTATGGATAGATAAGGAGATTGAAAAATGAGCTACATTATAAATAGGTGAAATTGATTGAACTACGTTTTGAGCAAATAAATGTCCTACAGAAAGCCAATATTTAAATGTTTCTGTTTCCAAAACAATTGCAGTTGTAAATCCTAAATCATTACACTTTTGTTCAATCCTTTCCTGCCATGCTATTAATGAACTATCATATAGTTGTGGAATTAAGACTAAAACAAATAAATGATCTATATAAGTTTTCTTATACTCATTAGTAGCACAAAAACTTTGTCTAGTTAACTGACAGCTATCAGTTCCAAGAATATAAATTGCATCAGCCTCTAAAACCGAATGAATCAAATTGATTCTATCGGAATGCGCATGTTCTGTTAATGTTCTGCAGCAATCAAAAGAAGATAGTTGTTTCATACATTAAGTAAATAAGCAGTTTCAAGTAATTGTTTCAAATAATCAAAAAGATGAAATAATTCCAGCTGAATACCGGCATCAAACAAACTATTGTTAGACAGTGCATAGCTTAAGACATAATACAAATATTCATCCCATTGTTTCATAGAGTATTTATTGATGATTTTTCTACATTTTAGATACCGACTATTGCAACCTTTTCGGTTGACTTTTTCATTGACTGCATGTATTAAATTAGTTAGCTGTTCAAAAAAATATACTAAATCGTAAGGGGCCGATTTTTTCCAAACAGGGGTAGATTCTGCAGCTTTAAAACTGGATAATAAATAATCTTCGGCCGAAGCCAGAGAAAAGGCATCAAAAAACTGCTTCACTACATCATTGGGATTAGACTTTTTTTTACCTGGATGCATAAATGAACCATTTAATCAGGAACAAGTTGCAGCCTTGCTATTTACTATCCTAGTTTAAAATCAGGTATTTTACCTAAAAAGGCAGGTATTTTAGCTGTAATAGTTTTATTATATTTGTTAAAAGGCTAAACAATGGAAAAAACCATACATCAGGGTCGGAATGTGAAACGATACAGAGAAATGCTTGGCATTAAACAAGAAACACTGGCTGCTGAAATGGGAGAAGACTGGAATCAACGAAAAGTTTCTTTAATAGAACAGAAAGAAATTATTGAAGACAATATCTTAATGAAAGTCTCTAATGTGTTAAAAATTCCTGTTGAAGCTATTAAGAATTTTGACGAGGATACTGCAATCAACCTTTTATCTAATTCATTTATTAGCAACGATCATTCAACACTCAATGTAATTAATCATAATTGCACTTTTAACCCCATCGATAAAATTGTGGAATTATACGAAGCACTTATACAAAGCGAAAAAGAAAAAGTGGCTTTACTACAAAATTTTTTGGATAAGAAAAACTGACATAGTAAAGAGTAGCTTAAGAGAAAAATATTTCACTACGCTGGTTGAGTGATCCATTCTAAATAATTTTCTTTATTAATGATTGTAAATTTTGCTTCTGGATATGCTTTTGCAAAAGCTAGTGGGGTCTTTGCTTTAGGCTCTTTCCATTTACATTCCAGTGCTTGTAATTGTCCATTATTTAATTCAATCAAATCAATTTCTTGGCCATCATAAGTACGCCAAAAATAATATTGTGGTTGATAATTATTATATCGATTGAATTTAATTCTTTCACTTAGAATATACTGCTCCCACAATTGGCCAATATCATTTCTCTGACTGATTGGGCTGAAATTACTAATTAATGCATTTCGTATTCCATTATCAAAAAAATACCATTTCTTACTTTTTGAAACTTCTTTTCGCAGATTATTACTATATCCTGATAATGGATAGATGATAAATACTTTAGAGAGTAAGTCTAAGTATCTTTCAACTGTGGCTTTATTAATTTGCAGATTGGTGGCTAATTCAACAGTGCTTACCTGACTTCCTACTTGCCATGCAAGCATTTGTAAAAGTTTAAATAGAATATCAGCTCCCTTTATATTCTCGAAAGAAAGTAAATCTTTCAATAAATAACTATTGATTAATTGCTTTAGATAAGTTTCCCTTTCTTGTAAATTATTTAAATGCCACAGCTCAGGATAACTACCGTATATAAGTCGTTCTTCTAAGTTTTGCTTGGTCGTTAAAAATTCTTCTATAGTTGATAATTCTGCTTGTGCTATAGGGTATAAATAAAATTCTAAGTTCCGTCCTACTAATGGTTCTCCAGTTCTATTCACCAAATCAAAACTGCTACTTCCGGTTGCAACAACTGTAATCCCTTTAATGGTGTCAATTAATAACTTTAAAATTTTACCAATTTCTGGTATTGCCTGAGCTTCATCTATAATAATGATTTTCTTTCCCTTTGTTAGCTGTTGATAGTTAGCAATAGTTCTATTTTGTAAAATAGCCGATATCTGCATATCCTCTCCATGCAAAAGCAATGCATCACTTGCATATTTTTCAATAATTTTTTCAATGATTGTGGTCTTACCAGTACGCCTAGTCCCATACAATAAAATCACTTTTTGTTGTCCAATTTTTGCCTCAATTTGAGTTTGTATAATGCGTGGGATATCCATATTAATGTAAATTAGGCCATTCAACTGTCGCAATTTACATTAATTAGGGCAATCAAACGTCCCAATTAACATTTTTTATAGAAAAAACAATAAAAAGGAGGAGAATTCCGTTGGGTCTTTTTGGATTAGCTGCGTTACCACCATGGGATTAGCTACGCTGATCCCATGGTGGGGGTAGCAATATTATAATGAAGCAAAACCAGGGCACTAAAGTGCCCGGTTTTTTTATGCCCCTCTTCTCCCTTGGGACTGAAGTCCCGGAATCGAATCGGGGCATAAAAAAACCCCGACATAGTCGGGGTTTTGCTTCGTTCTATTATTGCAGAGAGGAAGGGATTTGTAGCCACTTCTCAAATCCTTTGTTATCAATATTTTCAAGAGGTAGTAAACTTCGGGTAACCGAATTTACCCCCTCGCTAAACAATTCATTTCTTACTAAATCGTATGACTGTAAAGATACTAAATTGATGCTTTTAACAATGAAAACCTGTCTATTTTTTGAACAAGTTTTAAGCAGCTAAGAATAGAATCACATCATCTTTTTTGAAACCAGTATACAGGCAAAATTCTTCTATAGTTACAAACTGGTGTTCTTCTTTCTCAAAATATTCTCTGATTTTTTGGAGCAACATACGGCCATAGCGTTCACTTTTACCAGTGATACGCTGCACATCTTTTGGGTAGATGCAAAGCCGGGTTTGTTGCATTTTCATACTTTATCCATGCCTTTGGTATGGCTTTGCCATACTGCTGATGTATTTGATTTAGTAAAGGCATTGCACAAAAATACAATTAGGAACAGAAAGTAACTAACAGCAATAAATGCAGGTATCGGCAATATAAGCCGATAACGGAAGTACTGTGATGCAAGTGAAGCTTTCATTTGCAAATTTTGTTTTTGTGAATTCACAAAGGCTTAATGAAGTGTGCCCATGAAAACATTTCCATTCCTAACATAAAAACCAATAAAATGGCAAGACAAAAAGGGATTATAAAATTGGATGGCACCATTGGCGACATCACTTTTTACAAATCCAAAGACGGATACTTAGCCAGGGAAAAAGGCGGCATCCCTGCCGACCGTATTGCTAACGATCCGGCATTCCAGCGTACCCGTGAAAACGGGGCTGAATTTGGCCGTGCCGGTAAAGCTGGTAAGGTTTTGCGTAATGCCATCCGTGCATTGCTTCAAAACGCCTCTGACAGCCGTATGGTGAGCCGATTGACAACCGAAATGGTAAAGGTTATCCAGGAAGATGTAACCAATACAAGGGGGTTGAGAAACGTAATTGATGGTGAAGCTGAGTTGCTGGCTGGTTTTGAGTTTAACATTTATGGTAAACTCGGTACTACACTTTATGCTCCTTACACCACAGTTATTGACCGGGTTGCCGGTACTCTTACTGCAAACATTCCTGCGTTTGTTCCCGCAAATATGGTTGCTGCTCCCGGCGGCACCACTCACTTTAAAATTGTTTCTGCAGGTGCAGAAGTAGATTTTGAAAATGAAACCTTCGTAGTGGATAACCAGGCAACTGCAATTCTTCCCTGGGATGCAAACCCTACCGCAGTGATTAACCTGGCTAATGCAGTAACAGCAAACAGCACCCATCCTTTATTCCTGATGCTTGGTATTGAATTTTACCAGCAGGTAAACGGGCAAATGTATCCATTGAAAAACGGTGCCTTCAATGCTTTGGCTATAGCCGAAGTGGATGGCAATTAAAACCTGAAACATGAAACTGGAGCTCATCAGAACATATCACCCGGCCGGCGTAAATGGCGAATTATTGATTGATGGAACAAAAGTGTGCAGCACTATTGAGTTGCCATGGAAAGAAAACCAATCAAGGATTTCCTGCATACCCGAAGGAACGTATCAACTGACGAAAAGATACAGCCTGCGGTTTGGCTGGCACTTGTTAGTAAATAATGTGCATGGCAGGAATTATATCCTGATTCATGCATTCAATGATGCAGTGAAAGAATCCAAAGGCTGTATCGCTCCGGTTTCTGTTTTAACTGGTAATGGAAAAGGGATCCAATCCAGGGTAGCATTACAGCTTTTGCTGTCAATTGTTTACCCTGAACTGGAAAAACGAAACAAAATTTTTATCACCATTAAAACTTAAATCAAATGTTGTCTTGGATTTTAACCTGGCTATTTCATTAATGGAGAGCCGAAAGACTTAAGTAAACAATTTTTCATCACCTCTAAAACTTAAATCCTATGTTATCAGGAATATTAGATGCCATTTTGCGTTGGCTATCATTCTAACAAATTAAACAAACAACATTTTAAAACTAATACCGGGTTGTTGCAATACATAGCCCGGTATTTTAAATCTAATACAATGAGTGAAATTGTGAAAAGGGTAAAATCACCTACACCCAAGTTTTTTAAGAAGTTGAGAAATATTGGCCTGGTGCTGGCCACCGTTGCGACCACTGTTGTTGCAGCTCCTGTGGCATTGCCTGCTGTTGTTATCAAAATTGCCGGGTACCTGGCTGTTGCCGGTGGTATAGCCGGAGCAGTTAGCCAAACTGCAATAGAAGGTGAATAATGAACCAGCATTTTGACAATACAACAAAAGCAGGTACTGCCGGCGGCACATTGCTCACCATCTTTGCGAATATTACCAGTGAAGATGTTTTAAAGACCGTTATCTTAGCGGCAATCGGTGCAGCAGTGAGCTTTGCAGTAACCATATTTTTAAAAGCACTTATTAAACGATTGAAAAAATAACTCTCCCGTTCGTTGTGGTGACCTTCGGTTGAGATAAATAAAATCCTGGCATTTGCCGGGATTTTTATTTTAGTACCTGGTACATGAGTGCTTTTTTTGCCTGCTTTATTAGTTTGATTTGTTCCATGATGATTTTGCTTTTATCATCCAATAACTGCAGCATGGAAATGTTTTTATTGAACTGCTCCTGATTGGTGGTGATTTTTTCTAAAGCCATTGCAACTACTTTCTTTAAGTCATCTAACCGGATAAATGAAATAACTGAACCTGTAAGAAATGGATGGAAAAATAAGCCCTGCCATAAGCCATAAAAGAGCCAGTACAGTTGTTGCTTTTCTTCTTCAGATTTGCAAATGCAAACAAAACAATTTGGGCAAGCTGCATCTAATGGCTTACCACTGTTATTACCTTTTGATAAAATGAAGAAATGAGGCTTTGAAATTACCTGATTGAGTTTGTAACACTTAATAAACATAGTATGAGCATTTAGTTATGCTCCGCTACGCTCCGCCATATTAAAAACCCAAAAGAGAAAGAAAAACCGAAAAAAAGAAAAAGAAAGCATCTTCATCAGGTGGCGTGGCTAAAAAGCCAAAAGGAAACGGAATAAATGAAGGGCTTGTGCGATGGGCTGTGTTTATGCCGTAGTCTTTTGGCTTTTTTAAAGAAATGGTTTGTGCCAGCCACCTAACTTGCTGCACTTTTTTTGTTTAAAATAATACTATTCTTGAAGCAATGCCTTAATCAATTCTTTTCTTTTGTCAATATCAATATCCTGATTGTTTGCAATTGAAAAAATATTTACAATTAAATCATCCCATTGATAATGTATTGAAGCTGTTCCAATATTTTCATTTACCCAACACTGTCCTCTTACTTCAACCAGGAATTCCACTATATCATCAAAAAGAATGTTTGTTAAGTGATGCCAATTTTTATTTGGAGATTTTTCGCTAATTAAAACAAGCCTAATTGAAAAATTAGAATCACTGGAATTGTATAAGCCTGAATCAGCCACAACCCTTGCAATTTGTGAAAGTTCCTTTTCGGATTCAATAAACCCGGCAAAACGTAAAATGTATTCAATCACTGGAATTCGTTTTTCAACCCAAAGCTTATTTGGCTTATCCTGATTCCCTGTTTTTACTTCTGCAATTATAAAATCAATCTTAGGATCATCACCGCATATTATTTTAGGGTCATTTTGGATTTGCAAAGCTCCAGTAATTTCTTTACTGAATTTGTGCCTAATTGCAAGTATGTCAGTTTCTGTATGGTTTCCAACAATAGTTTTTGAAATTTTCTTTATATCATCTCCTGCATGGACAATGAAATTATCAACGATAAAATAACCATTGAATCTTAAATACCATTTTGCAAGTAGTTCTGCTGAGTTGCTATTAATTTTTTTTGCTGACATAACGATGAAACTTTAAGTCTAAAACGGATGCAAAGGTACAGTGATAACTATGTAATGTGCCGGTTTGATACAGCTTGGATATATTCCACAGATGCACCGGCTAAACTTATTCTTCAGTTCAACAATGCTTTCCTGGAAGGGATGGTAAATGTGTGTTTGCCTGCCGGTAAAAGCGCCTGCGGCAAAAAAGAAGCATAGCCGTGCGGCACACTTGTCCGCACTGTAGCGTGGGTGGCGAGCCGCCATAAGGCAATGAAGAGAGGAACGAACGGAATTGCCTGCGAGCCCCACGAAGGGGCTGGCAGTAAAGCAGCAGCCACTTATCGGATAAATGAAAAGAAGCTTAGCCAAGTGGCTGCTGCGATGCCAGCTCCATAGGAAGCCGCCGTAGTATTTTTCCCGTCAGGGTACGAAGGCGGCTGAACTATGCAAGTGAACCTTAGCGGTGCTTTGCGAAATGAGGTACGAATGAGCAATTAGCATCCGCAAGGTGAACGCAGCCGAAGTGGGCGGCCGGCGAGCCAAATAATAGGCAGCGGGTGGACTGAACGCTACTGAAGTGAATGAATGACGTAGTGAAGCGGAATGGAACCCGGTGAGTATTGTAGCGTTGGCTTGCGAAAAGGCATGTGGCTGCAGGTGCGTTGGATTGTGTGAAAAGAATGCAGCCCATGCCTTGAAGCAAATGAATAGCTGCGAACGAGGTGCAATGAAGCGTAACGAAGGAAGTAATGAACGAAGTGGCGTGAAGGACACAGTAGCTGCCCGAACGAAGGCGAAGGAACTGCAAGCAGTATGACAAACCTGCGATAGCAGCCCGAAGGGCATTGCAGTTGCTGGCATACCATAAAAGTATTTTAATGGATTTATGCCAGGTACTGCAATGGTTTGGCGTATCTGCTTGCTGACGCCGCCGCAGTGAGACCTTTTTACCGGCGAAGCGTTGGGTCTGTGCGGTGGGCAAAGAAGCGATGGCTGGCAGCTTCCCGTCCTGGCTTTTGATCAGAACCGGGATGCTGCCGTCGGGGCAATCGGAGAAAGCTGCTGATTGCCGTAAGGCTACCGACTGAATGAGCAAGTGAAGTGTAGTTTACGGAACTAACGCAGCGGTATGAAGAAGGTGGCCTGCAGGCGGTACGTTAAACTGTTTTCGTTTTGATAATTCTGAACCGTTTGTAGAAATGCTTTACTTCATCAAATGAATTTGCTTTTCTAACAATCGTAATGCCTTTTTTTAAACGGTAAAATAATTGTCTCGTCAACTTCTCACCGCAAAAGCCAATCATCAAATCTTTGAGTGTAATGTTGTTGTTTGGCAAATACCATTTCCCATTATAATAAATCACTGAATAAGCACTCTTATCTGTAATAATAATACCGCTTTGGATAGCTTCATCGTTAACTTCTACAACTTCTGGTGCAGCATTATACAATTCAATAAATGCTAATTCGTCAGGAGTAAGTTTTTCTAATTCTTCAATAGCATTATTTTTAACTCTCAATTCTTTTCTTCCCTTATATTTTAAAAAATTTGAAGCTGCTTGTGATAACTGTTCTTCAATAGAAAAATAAAATTCATGTTCCTTCATGTTGTCATGCGAAATAAATCTTGGGGCAACTTCTGAATTAATGTTGTTAATGTCAAATTCATTTAAGGCAGTGTGTAAAATATATCTCCCAAAATCATTTCCAATATCATCACAAATTTTCCTGTCTATTACAAAAATTTCATACTTCGGTTTGTTACCAGGATTGTTTACTTCCCTTGTGATGTGCAGATTTATATCAGGATTATTCTCATTTAATGAAAGCGAAAAATGTACATCTTTAGGTAAGCCTTCATACCAAAGGTTGAGAACATTATCTGTAAAGCGAAACATCAGTTTTCCTTCTAATGATATTTTAGTCAAGTCTTGCATTGAAAACTGAAAATTAAATAAAAGTACCGACTAAGAAGCCGGTACGATACGATGGACCCATGCAAGATGAACCAACGGAACACCTGCAATAACAGGACAACGATACACTACATGAACAAGGCTGCTATGGTAACAACCGGTAACTAAAAAAGAAACCCACTGCCTGCGGCGGCGACCTGGAAAAGGAAATGATGCTGACATAACGAAACATTTAAAATGAAAAAATAAAATAACATGCCTCTGTCAGCGAAGGGAAACGGGTGTCTTTGCACTCCAAAAGGAAACGGAATAAAAGATAGCCTTGTGCGGTTGGTTTGTGTTTATGCCGTAGTCTTTTGGATGCCCCGTTTTCCCGAAGCTATCTTGCATGTTTATTTTATTTTTTAAATGTGAGGCTTGTTAGGATTCTTTTTACAGGTTACGCAATTAATAGGATGATAAATATTTATGCCTCTTGATTGTATTGGTTTAATAAAATCTGTCTAAGAAAAAGCCCCGAAGGGCTTATACTAAGGTAGCAATGCTAACCAACGCTTAGAACCTGGAGCCGGACAACGAGAACGAGAACTAAACTTGCCACGAATGACAGTAACACGCCAACCATTAGTAGATTGCCAAATTTGCATAACTGATGAACTTAAGATTAAATGATACATAACATAAAATTTAAGAGATGAAAAATATAAATACGGTACACAGGCAGCCATTGGGCATCGGCACACTCCAAAATTTTTTAGCATAAATGATGGCTCTGTGCGTTGGGTCTGTGTTTATGGCTAAAAAAATTTGGATGTGTCCGGTTGGCTTAGTGTGGTGGCGCCAATGGCTAACTTTGTGGAGTATTTGTTTTTATTCTTTCCCACGGAGATTTAATTGATGCCCATTGATATGGTGTTCAAGTGTGCGACGCAACGATGTTGCCATGAAATACTGAAGCTGGTAACAAAAGAATAAAAGAACGGACTTAATACGGCGTTAATAAAGACTTCTACCGATACTGTTCTCTCACTGTTTCGGTACTGTTCCTGCACTGATCCCTGTTTTTCACCCTTACCTGTTTTCCGGACATTTAAGGACATTTATGCTCAATAACTCTATCCTGCACTCTATCCTGTTTTTAAGGCTGATGAATGAGAAAGTATATGAAAATCAACGGTTTGGAGTTGCTGAAAGCAACTTGACTCTTGCCTGCCGGGTTTGTTAGAAAGGCATATCATCGTCTTCCTTGCCAAAGTATTGTTCGCCCTTATTGGTGAGGGTGTATTTCTGCAGGCGGCTCTTGGGTGTATCGGGCAAAGTATATGTTATCAGGCCTTCTGTTAGTAGTTGTGAAATGGCTTTTCTAAACCCACCAGATGTTGCCTGAACTTTTAATTTGCCAGCAATTTCAGAAGCTGATAATTGTTCGCCAACACATATTTCTAAAATCCTTTGTGCTGTTGGTGTAAGGTTTAAATCGGCAATATTGATTTTCTCAAATGCAGGATGCACAAAGAAAGTTACTTTTAGCGACTGTCTTAATTCGTCTGTTTCAAACAATGGTTTTGGTGAACCATTATTTTTCATGGCTTTTAAAATGGTAGGGATGCCGGTGCATTTACCTTCAGTAAGTTTCAGTTCCTTCAATATGTTTCCAATCTGCCGGTTTAAGTAACGCCTTGTAACAACCCTGCCGTTTTGCAGTTCTTCCATTTTGATGGAAGCATCGGGCCCAGGATAGCTAATAATGTGGATCCTGTTTGGATGTATTCGTATTTCAATAGGTTCTGTTATCTCATAACTTCTGTGATACACCGCATTGGCAAGGGCTTCTTCAATAGCTTCATATGGGAAATTAAAAAACCGGATAGCTTCTGCCTGATAAGAAACTTTCTCTACTTTCTCTTTTATCACTTGTGTTTTAATGTAACGTAAGGCATCTTTTAACTGAATGTGAACAGGGCCTTCCAAATTGGTTTCTGTAAAATTTTTATCGGCAATATTTGTTTGAAAGTTTACTATCTCAATTTGAGATTTTGGAAATATCTTTTCAGGATTAGGATTGAAAAACATTAAAGCAAAATTCTTTGGCTTAATATATTCTGTTGGGCCTTCTACTAAATTCATTTGCCTGCAAACATCAGCAAAAGTCAATGAATCAAATTCATCAAACAGCTTGCTTTTTATTTCCTGCAAAAAAGAACGAACCAAACCTTGTGATAAATCATTGATGCCATGTTTATGATTTACCCTGTCATCATAGGGGACGGCAGCAAAGCGAAGCAATTCTTCTTTCTCCGTTTTATTTGGCTTTACAGTGTTACTGAACTTGCGGATATAATAATGCTTTGAAACTGGCACGCCTTTAGCAAAACTTTCCGGTGCTTCATAGGGCCGCTCCTGGCCGCCAGGACACCAAATGATTAAAATAAGTTTGCCCTGAAAGGTAACTGGTTCAACTATCGGTGTATAATCAGGTTTAAGTCTTTGCTTACAAAGGTTAAGTAACTCCTTTTGTATTTTATCTGCCTGCTCCGGGGTTAATCCTTTGGGTGGTAAAATAGGCTTGCCATCTTTTTCCGCAATACCTACCACAACATAACCACCGCCGAGGTTACTGAAATCATTGGCAAAGGCACAAATGGTATGGAGTATATCCAAATCATTCCAGCCTTCTTTAAATTCAATTCGTTCCCACTCTACGGTGGTACCATTAATAAGGTCGTTTATGTTGATGGGAAGGGGCATTACTTAAACTTTTGCATATGAGTATCCAGCCTTTTTAATAAACTGGTCAAAATAAGTTCCTTTTGAAGAAGCTCCGAGCAAACCTTCATAAACATCCGCAGATACTCCGTAATATTCATAAAGACCACTTTTATGAAACTCAATTCTTAATGTTGCAGAATCATAATCATATCCTACTGCTGCTAAATTTGAGGAACTAACTGATTGCATTTCCATAATAATAATAATTTAGTTGTTTATAATTTCTCAATTTTTTGTTTACGCCAATTGACAACAGCCTTTGAAAATTCTGGCTTTTCTACAGATGTGTCCTTCCAAGCAATTGATGGCTCTGGGTCACCACTATCAGGTCTTGGGTCTATTCTTGGGATTCTAACTCTGCTTGGTATTTTGACTGCCTCGCCAACAATAATAGCTTCCCCTGTTCTCAACGAAGGCAATAATTCGGATAAACTACCTAAGTTGTCAGGCATAGCAGCATTAACAATTCCCTGATCTTGACTATTGGATAATCTTAAAGCTATAAATGTTCCGCACTGTGATAAAATTGTTTCGTCTAAATCTGATGGTCGCTGACTTACAACTATTGCACCGATACCATACTTCCTGCCTTCTTTACAAATTCGCCGTACAGCCCTACTTGCATAACCGGTAACAGTTTGATTTGAACCACCTCGTGGCAAATAGGAATGGGCTTCCTCAAATACCATTAAAACTGGTCTTTGCTTTCCAAAGCCTGGAACATTCCTTCCCCAAAATACACTTTCAAATAAAATCCTTGAAATCAAGCCTACGACTAAATCCATAATCTCAAAAGGGACACCACCTAAATCAAGAATAGTAATTGGTTTATCATGGTTTAACCATTCAGAAAGCAAATCGTCAATATCAAGAGTTACTCCATCGTAATCGTCTATGTTGAAAAGAAAATTTAATCTATTGTCTTTAAGTTTTCCGTGAAGTTTGTTTAAGTATGATGAAAGAATTTTTGGTTGTTTGAAAATAAATGGGGCAGCTGCGCCAGCACCAGGTGCAGCAAACTGGGGTGCAATAAGTGTCTTCCAATCGCCTTTCCTTTCAATCCCACCTTCGCTTAAATAAGCAGCGGTAGAAATATCCTGCTTAGTATTTACTGTTGCATATTCTTCATTATACAAATCGTACCAGATTTTTTTAAGATTAAAAGGTATTGGAGAATCTACAGAAATATTTTCTTTATCAACAGCACCGCACTTTAATTTATCTGCAACTGATAGTTTATGCTCCAAAATTTTATCCTGTACAGCAATATCTTGTGTTGAATCAGCTGCTTGTTTTTTATCAAAGAGAATAAGAGCTAATTCATTATATGATAAACCCCAAAAAGGAATTTTTAATGAGTTTTTATCATCGTCAATAGAAAATACTTTTGCATAATCTTTCAACGCTGTATGATACTCACTATGTGGGTCAATTAAAATAATCTTTGATTTGGGGAAAGTGCCGTTTGTAATGGACCTTAAAATTGATGTTACGGTATTAGATTTTCCGCTTCCTGTTGAACCTAATATTGCAGCATGGCGGGATAGAAGTTTATCAATATCAATAAATGCTGGCAGACTATCGGATGATGCTAATGAACCTATGTTGACAGAACTTGGGCTATTGGTAGCATGAATCAATCTTAAATCTTCATCAGTAACAAGGTGGACTTCATCATCAATTGTCGGATAAACACTTACACCTCTTTGAAATTCTTGTTGACCAATAGACTCACCGATTAATTGTATTTCAAGCCATCTTTTGCCATAAGGAAAATCAAACTCATCTGTATTTTGTGATGCAGGGTTTGCGCCAACCATTGTAACGATTCCAAAAATATTTAAACTTCCAAGAGGAACTTTTACAAATGACCCAATTTGCCCTACTTTATAAAGCCGACCGCCAATGATCGGTGTGGAAGAAGGTAAGTCTTCACTTAACTCTACAAATAATTTTGAGCCGATAACTCTTACAATTAAACCTAAATAGGTAGTATCATTTTTCATCTGCTTCAACTTCTTTTTTAGTTTCTTGCATTTGTGCAAGTATTCCAAAATTCATTTTCAGGTATTCAGTAAATGATGAAAAACTACCTAAGTTTAGATTCTTATCTGCATTATCCCAAAACAATAATTTTTCTAATTCAGGTTCATCAATATTCCATTCGGTTATTACTCCACCAATACATCCCTTATCAGGGCCAATCACTGTAAAGTTGGGGTTATCAATTCCATACTTTAATACCTTTTCATCTGTAACTCGTTTCTTGCTGTCACCATTTAAATCGCCATACATCAATGCTGTAATTGCTAAACGTTTATTTGCCCTAAGTGCTTGAAAGAGTATTTCATTTAAATGGTCATCACCAAAACTATACCCGGCAATTATTAAAAGTGTTTCACCATTGGAAAGAAATCTTCTTAGCCTGTCCTGGAAAACAAGAAACGGAAGCCGTCTTGATTCATCATACTTTTGTTTTGATGGATAAATCATCAATTCATCACCTTTTGTCAATTCCCTATTAGTGCATCTTATTATTCTTCGCTTAGCATCTTTATCTTTTGTAAGAAACCAATTTATTGAACCATGAAGTTTCCAAAGCCTAATCCAGCTGTAAGGGATATATGAACTTTGGTCATTTTTGATATTCTCTGCTTCAACACATTCAGGAATTAAAAAAGGATTTATTGAACCGACAAAGCCATCAAAATAGGGAAGTCTTTTATATTCTAATGCTTGCTCTATTAACAAATCATAATTGGTAGTAAATAATTCTATTGGAGAATATCTTGCTGCCTGATTTTGAAATAGCCAGTTGGAAAATATCATATGTGGAACAATCTCTGTAATATCGGTCTTATAAACTATTGCTGATATGGCTTTGCAAATTTCAACATCAAGCAATGACGTAGCTTCTTTTCCCTTTATAGTATAATGTTCCTCATCCGTGCTTTCTCCAATCAATTCTCTTACGGTTCTAAGTTTATTAAGTATCTGCTCTATATTGTCAGAATTCGTTGCTTTGTGTAAAGCTTCAAATTGGGATTTAAATGGGTCAATAAGATTTTCGCTGATTTTTTTTGTCAAAGCATATACACCTGGTATTCCTACCGCCATTGATGTCCCTGCACCAAAGAAAAAACCAAGTTTTCTTTTGTCTGACGATAACTGGTCTCTTAACTGAAGTGTCGCTTGTTTGATTGAATGCTTATAGTCCATTTAGAAGTATTATTAAAGTAATGCAAATTTACACCATAATACTCAAGGATTTAGCAATGATTTTAAGCGGATTAACCCTGCAACAACTTCACCTTCCCATTACTTACCTTATCAAATAAGGTTTCATTGGTTTTCATGTCATACATAAACGGCAGAAACATTTGCAGGGGCTTTGCCTGACCTAACAGAATCATGCTGCATTGTACTTCTGTCCAGTCGGAAAGGATTTTCCAGGCGGTACGGCTGGCCTGCTGCTGGATCTGCGCCCTGGTATCTGGCCGTGGCCGTTTTACATCTTGCCATAGAATGGCAAAGCATTCCTCTACCTGTGCTTTCAGGTGAAAGGGTAATGTCTGCTGTAGCTGCTGATCGTAGAGTAAGAAAGTGATGCCAGTGCAGATTTTATCTGCGTACTGCTTGTTGATATTACTGGCACCAATCTCTACCAACAGTTCTTCAATTTTTGCCATGCTGCGGCTGGCTTCTACTGTTGATGTGTAATTTTTGATATTCATAATTTGGTTTTCGTTTATTGTCGTTTATCAATTGAGTTGTTATTAAATGCTATCAGGTTAAACATTTCCCTTAACCTGCTTCTTACCCGGTTGCCATAGGCTTCTTCAATTTCGCTGGCTGAAAGATTTGTAGTTAGGTGTGTAATGAGTTTTTGTGCCACAAACAAATCGTACCTGGTCAATAAAATTTCAGCCATTACGTTACACTCGTTGCCGTAATATTTTAAACTGCTTTCTACTCCTAAATCGTCAAAGCAATAATTCTTTGGATTGTGCTGATACAATGCACCTCTGCTATACTTATGAATTACTGAAAAACCATCTTCAATAAATTCAAAACTTGCATCCCTGCATGATTTCATTATGAACTTGTGCTTATCTGCCGTTACATACCTCATCAAACTCATTAGCGTTGTTTTACCGCATCCAACTGGACCACTTAACAAGATGCCTTTCTCCAAATCAAGCTCCAACTGTGGGGCTGCAAGATCGTCTTGCAGGAACCAGCAAAGCAGCAGGTAGATGGTTTGTTTATCTTCTTCATGCAGTTGAAATTTTTTACCATATACTGTTTTGCCTTTTTGATTCAGCCATTCCCAAACATCGTTGTAGTTATAGCGGCTCTGAATAGTTTTTATTGGTTGTTGCATGAAGATGTTTGGCTTTGGGCTTTACCGGTTTGCCTTTGGCAAACCTGTTTGCATTCAGCATCCAGTTACGGGCTGCAGCTTGCCAGTCTTTCATTTTCGTTCTGCCGCCAACCAGCCAGCCGTTGCTTTGGAAATAGTTATAAAATTTGGATGCTTCAATGGCAGGGAATTTTTGTGAAGCGAAATATTCCCTCACCTGGTTAAGCTGCGGAGCAACAAAAACATTTCTTTCTTTTTTGGCGGAACTTTTTTCTTTCTTTCCTTGCCCGTTCACTTTTTGAATTTCATTTTTTTGTGCTGGCTCACCCAAGTTTAAAGACGTTTGGTTTATAATGTTTGAACCGTTTATGTAAGGCTCTTGTGCTTGTTCAGAACCTGTCCCGGTTTTAGTATGGTCTGTACTAACTTGCTGTTCACTACCTGTCTGGAAATTGAACAAGTAAACAAGGCTTCCTTTGAATGGGTTATAAGAAGGTTTGTATTGTAAGTAACCAAAATCGTTAAGTTCTTTCATGCATTTGTGATAAGTAGCTTTTGCACCTATTTTACTTACTCTCATTAATTCTCCTCTGGAAATGCTGATTGGATTTTTGAATCGGCTGGCATTCCAAAATTGAAACAGCGAAACATACATACTGATATGCGTTGGGTTAAGCCGTTCATCGGCGGCCACCCGGTCAAAGAAACCTGCAAGGTGACGGATGTAATTCATGGGGTACCTCCTTTTTTTAGTTTTCCAAATAGTGTGTTTTCAACAATGGCATGTTTCTTATTGTCTTCCAGCAAGGCTTCAATATCCTCGTAACTGTAGTAAATGATGCTGCCGATTTTAGTAAATGAAAGAGTGCCGTTAATCCGAAGGTTCTGTAATGTGCCTGGAGAAATTTTCAAAAGCTTTCTCACTTCACTGCTTTTGAGCCATTGCTTTTGTTTGGCTGGTTTTGAATGAATGATTGTTTTTAAATCATCCAAAAGTTGGTGCCTGAACTCTGTCAGGTCTTCTTTCGTAACAATATTTACTGCCATACGTTGTGGTGAAATTTAGTATGGCACAAAAGAATATGGTTTGATTGAGATTGTTTCCCAAGTTGATACCAACATGGGAAAGATTTTTTTCAAAACAAACTAAAGCGAATGATTACTTATCGTCAGCTTCATCCATTCGTTTTATAAGGGAATTGCGTAGAGAATCAATGAACTTTGTACGGCCAGTTTTACGAACTCTTATTTCTAAGAAGGTACGGTAATAATCTCCTAACTCTACACTAAAAAGGTGTTCAAAAATGGCAGCAATATCTTTTATATCTGCCTTGCCATTGTCAATAGCGCCTTGTGTATGTAACGCATAAATTAGTTCAATCAAAGCGGTTTTGCTCTCCGTCCAGTAGAGTTTAACCTTGGGAAGATCTTGTGTAATCATATTTGTTTCTTTTCTATCTAGATTAGATAATTCTTCTTCCAGGTAAACCTGTAGCCGGTCGTGTGCCAAAATTTTTGCTACTTTAAAATCATGGCTGGTACAAAACCTATCGTCCGCTTCAAAAAAGAAACTGTCAACAGTGAGCCTTATATCATACTTACCCCGAAGAAAATATTTGTGGTCTAAATAATTGCTTTGTGTCCGGTAGTACCGATAAAAATCAAGGTTACTATCAAAATAGTGCTTAAGTTTATCTAATTCATTCATCAAATATCTTTTCTTGATTTTATCACCCCCATTTGGCTTACGAGATTCAATTTTAAACACTTTCAAGTGATAAATGAGCGGAGCCAAAAACTTAGGTTTAACCTCCTTAAAGAACCTTATTTCTTCACTATTACTTTTGAATTTATATTTGAGGATTGTAACTTTCAATTTTTCGAGCCCCTTTAAACAAACGTCAATTGATAATTGAGCACACTTAAGTGCATCGTCCTGTTCAAGGTCGATAAATTTAAGTTGGTCATCCAATTCACTCCGCAATTTTTGTATGTTGTCCATCATATTCGGACTCTTATTAAATTGGGATATAAAAGAATAGCCTGACCAAAGCCAGGCTATTCCTCCCAAGTAAAGCCTTTTTATAGTGTCATACTACATACTAAATCCCAGTTTTATTTTGTAGCGGTACATTGTGCCATTAATTTGTTGCTCTAACTTCAATACTTCTTTTGTTTTCTTGCTAATCCAGAAGGTTTCTTTATTTCCTTTATCCGTATGCTCCAAAAGCCAACAATCTACTTTCTGATTGTCATATCCTTGTAAATTGGCTTCACCTGAAACATTATATATAATCTGTCGTGGAGCACTAAATCCAGGGTCATAAAACGGTATAGAAAATATCCGACCTTTTTTATATGGCAGAATTGGGAACACCTCCAAGTCTAAATGCCAATTAAGGGTGTATTGATTCAAAGCTTTAACAAACGATAGCCAAGCGGCTTTTCTATTTTTCGCTGTATCTTCCTCAGTTAAAGGTTTCCCATCTACTATTGCTTTTTTGTTGCCAAAATCAAAAGTTGAAGTGGTTATTTTGCCTGAGCGTTTCCACCAGCTATCTTGATACAGTGGGGCAAATGTTTTGCTTTCACAAATTGATTTTGTTGTGTGTATAATTGAATCTTTATCTTCCCAAGATTGATAGACTGTAATTGCATCTGCACCATTAAAAGACTCCCTGGCAATTGTACGGGTCCAAAATTGAGTCATTGTCCGGATTGAATCTTTTTTCATTTTGAAGTAAATCAGATACACGGAAGTTCCTTCTTTTAATACTCCCGTAGCGACATTATTTTGATTAATAATTATCGTATCAGTACTTTGGCCGTAACTGTATTCGAATAAAAGAGGAATCATAAAAATTAACGGGTAGAACTTAGGCTGTATTTTCATTATTATCGTTTTGGGTTAAAAATAAATTTCTAATGAGGAGTAGTGATATTCTATTGCACTGGTTTTTTATACATTTTTCTTAGCATACTCATTGCCACCAGAATTTTCCAGGCAATTAAGCCAAACAAAAAAGACCTTAGCCCAAACAAACTCGTAAAATTGAATTGCCAAATGAGCAACACTATTCCGAACAATACAATGAACAACCCAAAGTATCCAATCCATGCTGAGATTTGATTTGTTTTAGTGATAAGGTATGACCATAAGCCTACGGAAAATGTAAAAGCTACAATGAATATGTATGTCATTGGAATATTGATAAATTTCCCGTAAGTGATTACTATTTTTAGAACCTCCTGTTGATTTTTACTCTGTGAATAGGTTGATGCAAATGCCGGTAGTGTTAATCCATTTATTGTTGCAGCTATCATTGCAGAAAAAAGTCCAAAAAACGAAATCACCAATGCAAGGACCGATAATTTACTTTTAGTCATTAAACAACTGGATAACCCAAAAAAACCAAATCCGATAAATGGTAAGCATATAATTGCCAAAGAATGCGATTGTAAAAGCATCGATTTTAAATGAACAATATGCTTGATATCGCCGCCAATGGGATGCATGATGGCAACTACAACAATTAAAACAGAAGCAATAAGAAGGCAGTAACCTGCCATTTTTTTAAACCGTATATCCACAGTATTTTGTGTATTTCTATCTTTCATTAATGTATCACCCCTGTTACTTTGAATATAATTCTGCTTTGATTTCTGAACAGTTCAAATAGGCGTTTGGTTGTCTGTAAAAATGTGAAAAGGGTATTTCTATTAAATTATTCGGCTTGGGTGGCTTAATATCACAGTTCTCTCAATATTTTTTTAATTTATTGGGGAAGAAACAATAAATTGATGCTTTTAGGATACTGCCTGTTAGGGATTACGTATTGGCGATGGTGGAGCGTTTGCAAACCGACACCCCAAATATCAAAGAAACGAAGCCAAGAAAAATACATCCAACGAACCATATCAGAATATCATAGCTTATTGAAAAGTATCTTATTCCTACGGTAAACAAAAACAAAATAAGCCCTGTAATTTCCCATAGTTTTAATAATTCAAACCTTGATTTGACATTGCTTTCTGGAGTAAAATTCATAATGAGTTTAAGTTCATTCCAATCCCAAATCAACAGTGTGACACATGCTAACAACATTAAACCTGAAATTTGCCAGGTAGAGCTGAAATTTATTGAAATAGTTATGACGAATATGTTTAAAATCAATGGAAAAAATATTAATGCGCCAACTTTAGAAAACTTTTGCGTCATAAGAAAAAAAGCAGATATTAACTGCCCCCACCCAATAAATTTCCAGTAAAGGCCTGTTTGATATAAAGTTTCAAATAAGTGATAAGGTGTATTGATTGACGAGTTTTCACCACTAAATGCGATAAATCTTTCTCCTTTTATTTTAACAATAGAAGAATAAGCAAAAGCTCCTCCGATTAAATACCTGGTATATATAATAAATACCTGCGCCCACATTTTTGAATGCAGATAATTTAAAAATTTAGTCATTACTCATTGGCTTTATAATTCAGATATCTGACTCACAACGGCATCTACTTATTATTCGTCTTTGCTTAAATAAAATCACACTTATCTCAATAATTTTTTAAAATCAAGAGATAAGTGCCATTTTATTATAGTACCTGAAAAAGTTTAAGGCTGTTAAGGTGCCCCCACTATTACTGCCGGGTTATAGTTAGTGTAAGCCTGTCTCCGGGGATGTTTATGTTCTCTATGTAGCAAACCAGTTTCTTGCAGTCATAGCTTTCAATAACCCCATTTACAATGCCGTCACTGATAATTACATTACCTGAAACACTCCATGTGCCATTATCTGTGCCGCTTGGAGAACAGGTAATACCAATGTCATTATAATTATAAGTGCCATTGGGTTTTAAGATAATTAAATCGTCTTTTTCGCAAGCATCCATAAAGGCGAGGTAGTCAACCGGAGCAGCCGAATTATTGATTTTGTACTGAAGGCTGATTAACTTGTAATTTCCGGAAATCCCCGACATACTTTTTTGACATTCCGGCTCAACTGGGTCTTTTTGGCAAGAGATAAGCGTTGATACGGACAGGATTGCAGCAAATGCCATTTTAGCTTTGAATAGTTTCATACATTTTAATTGTTTAAGAATTATATACATCAAATACCCCAACCGGGTGTAGAAAGGTTGGGTAAATATTTTTTTATTTTAACCCAACCATTGGTTGATTAAATGGGGTATTGCTTAGTGAAGCGTGCCATCATCTGGATGTCAGCAACGAAGTATTTAATCAAACAAAAAAGCGAAGAAATGAAAATTAAGAAAACCTTATGCTTACTATCATTCTTTATTGCAATTGCATCAGTAAGTTGCACAAAACATCCATCTGATATCACAGGCGGGGACTATTTGAGATTTGGAAGAGCTACTTTAAATGTTCTTAACAGGCATGGCTCCAATGCTACCGTTTCGATTGAATCAAATGTGGATTGGTCTCTATCTATTGAGAACCCTGCTCCGGACTGGTTAACAATTAATAAATTTCTTGGCAGCGGTAACGACTCTCTTACTGTCTTAGCTATAAAAGATAATAATACAAACGGGTATAAATATGCAAATGTTTTTGCAACGCCAATTAATAACAACTCCTTATTGCCCGTTAAACTAACAATTGTACAATATGATTCAACATACAAAGGAAAATAGATTTGTGAAATACACCGTAATAATAGGTGTGCTTACTTTTGTTGTTGGCTGCAGTAGCTCAATAAGGCTGGCAGTACCGGAAGTTTTTAAGCAGCAAGCCACCATGTACCATGTGAACGGTGCAAGAGGCAACAAGATGTCGTTTGAGAATTTTTCTACCTCAAAAATTAAGAGAGGCATTTATGTAAGTTATCCCGGTTGGAACCGGGGCTTCTTTCTTGAAAATCTGTTACTCAACCAGGCCGGGATACAAAAGAATGAAATTGTAAGAAAGGAAAAGGCTAAATTTCGTTATACATTATCAGATGGAAAGGCAACGATTGAGGTATACGGAGAAGAAAAAGAGGTGACGAAAACTTTAGAGTACAAATTAATAAATGGAGATGCTGGTATTTTTAGCAGTTATAAACGACTGCAAAAATATACGTATGTATTTTCTGCACTGATCGGCAGTGCTTCGACAGGAAATGATAAACCCTGGGAACTGGTAATGACAAATGTTTATGATAAGAAAAAAGAAAATGACCAGCGAATATTTAAGATACTCCGGCCTGATGATAATGGTATGGCCACGAACGGTAGTGATACTCTTTTTATTAAAGGAGTAAGTATAAAAGAAACTGAGGCACCTAACGGAAAAACTGGAAAACTGCCTATCAAACTATTATCGGGATATGAGTTAAGTACACCGGGCGGTGTTGTTGCTATCATTGACCTGATTGACAGAAATATTTGGTTCTACAACGAACTGGATGAAAAAGAACGATTGAATATAAGTGCCATTGCAACTGCTCTTTTTGCAAGAAAGGTCAATGACACAAAGTGGTAAGACATTATCTCATACGAACATGAAAAGAGCAATTGTTTTTAATCTTTCTAAACTTATAAAAATAATACATTAAAGAGTTGTGCTTTAGTTGACTGAGGGTGATTTAAATACTATAATAAAAGATTGCCAAAAGGGAAGCAGGAAATCCCAGGAGCAATTATACAGGCATTCTTATGAATTTGCTATGACCATTGCTATGAGATATGCCAGAGATGAGCATCAAGCGGCTGATATTATGAGCCTTGCTTTTGTTAAAATGTTCAGAAGCATCGCTTCTTTCAATTCACTAAAAGGTAATTTTTATGGCTGGCTAAAAAGAATTATTATTAATGAAGCTCTGGATTGCATAAAAATAGAAAGCCGGTTTAACACCCAGGAACTGGAAGCAGCAGAAGAACCCTTCATTCATAATTCGGTGGTTGATAGAATTGATGCTGCAGGTATAATGCACTTGATAAGGCAATTGCCACCGGCTACACATGCTGTATTTGTTCTTTTTGCAATTGATGGATTTACTCATAAAGAAATTGCAGAAAATTTAAAAATTAAGGAAGGTACAAGCAAGTGGCATTTGAGTGAAGCAAGGAAAATTCTTCAGCAAAAATTAACCATGATAAAGTATAGTGAATAATTCAGCGTCATACGAAAAATTAATTGCTCAAAAAATTAAGCAGTTGCCCCTGCCAGACAGGGTTGATGAAATATGGGCTACAATAGAATGTGAGCTTGATGTACCTGAAACTGGTACCACTCAGGACGTACCCACCTGGCGTAGTATGTGGGTTAAGTGGTCTTTATCAACATTAGTAGTTGCCGCAGTTTTAATTTGGCTTCTTCTTCATAATAAGCAAGCTATTCAAAAGGATGAACCTTTGCCTAAAGTAATGCCAGAAAAAGAGAAAGGATTCTTGGTGGCAGATACTAATGCTAACGAAGTCTTAAAGAATAAAGAAGACAAAACAATTATCAAATCTTTTAGTGATACAAAAGATACAAACCAATATATCAATACAGAAACACGAACTGATTCGGTTATTAAAATTCTATTCCCATCAGTTTCCTCAGATTCTGTTGCAGTTGAAAAAATCAATAATCTTTTACCCGTGGTTGATTCCGTTTTGTCAATTCCGCCGACAAATAAACCGAAAGGGGTAAAAGGAATCTCAAACAAGGATTACAGGGTAGAAAGCAATATAAAAGACTCTGCGAAAAAGAAGAATTAATTGAAGCTATTCAAATT
The DNA here is from genome assembly GCA_964612195.1 of uncultured Sediminibacterium sp. Lineage (GTDB taxonomy): Bacteria > Bacteroidota > Bacteroidia > Chitinophagales > Chitinophagaceae > Sediminibacterium. The sequence continues at coordinate 54,438 of CAZTDV010000002.1, read as the reverse complement.
TTACGCTTTCTATGAGTTTTTGATAGCTCGTTAAAACATCATCTGGTATTTTCTTTTGGATGGAAGAATGTTTCAATTTGAAGTAGCTCAATTTTTCAGGGTTACCTGGATTTTGCATAAAAACTCCCCGAAACGATAAAAAATATTTGCTGCTTTCAACAGATGTGGTGTCTTTATATATCCCATCATATTCTAAGCACTCATTCCCTTTGTATTCATTTCTGTTGTAATGAGGGCTAATGCGTTTGTATTGTAAAAAGTAATTTATCAAGGAATCTTCTAAATGTCGAAAGGCGGAATCTATAGTTACGTTTTTATTTATATTTAATTCTTCTACTTCGATAACTGAATTCATGGAATCCGAGTTGTTTTGCAAAGAAAATACAATACGCTTATTGGTATTATCTGAAATAGACCACTTTTCGCCCTGTGGTACGCCAAATGCGACATTACCCAGTTTGTAGTTACTTTCATCAGCTTTTTTATTTTGCTTTTCATTGCAGGAAAATATGAGTAAGCAAAATAGTATTGCCCCATTTAAAAAGATTAATAGCTTGATATTCATTTTTTATAATTTTAATATACGGTTTAAGATGTATAATGTGTCTCTATTGGTAAAAGCCTTGAATCTTTTAGTGCTGCAGTTCTATGGCCGGTTATTTTTAAGTAATCCTGAAAAGTGTTAAAAGCTAAAAAATTAGAAACACTGTTTTGCCTGATAAGCATAACGCAATCCCATTGCACGGTATCCGGGCCTATTAAATAGTGACCGGCTTTACCATAAAACAAAATTTCTCCCCCTGAATCCAATAGGTATGGCAGTGTTTGTGCAATATAAATCTCATAAGCAGCCTCTCCACTTATTGGAATAAGCGGTTCCAATTCAGGTGTTTCAGAATAATCTGCAAATTCCTTAAATCTTAGAAGGTTCAACATTAAAAATTTTCCGGAAATATTTCTTTGAATAAATTTCCTTCCAGCTTCTTGTGTTGGATGCAAATAAATCTTGTTTAATTCATCGGCGGCCATTGCTGTTTATTTTTTAATTTTAGAAATAGTCTTTCCGACACATTTTGCAGGTGTACCCATATCCTTGATTGAAAATTGAATCGCCTCATTAATCAATGCTCTAACTTTGGGATTTCTATAGTCACTTTTTTTCTTTACAACAACATGTCTAATTAGGTTTCCTGTACCAGTCAATAAGTTATATGGGTCTTTAAGTAGCGTCCCTTTATTGAACCCCAAGTTCAGATGATTAGAGTAGATTGGTAACATGCAAAATGCGTCTGATAGTTTATCCGATATGCAATAAACTGCTGTTAAGGCATGAGTGTGATATAGCAATTCATTGCAGTCCGGATACAGCTCCAGAATATAATGCCTTAAATCTGTAAATAATTCAATCACCTCTTTCTCTTTAAAGTCAAGCAATAGCCTGAAATCTGGGTGTATTGGTCTGTTATTGGTCATCTTGCAGTATTATCATATTGCATAGCACAAAAGAGATTGCCTTCTGTATCTAAAAATTTGGAAATCCACCCTACGTAAGGTATTGCTGTTTTAGGCATTAATATCTGCCCACCATTTTGGCTCACTTTGTCAGTTGTTTCATCAATGTTTTCAACGCCAATGGTGCACTCAAAACCAATAATTTTTTCATCATGAGGTGAATAATTTCTTGATTGCAAAGCCCCAATTGGTCTAGAATTTTCTTCCTTGTCGGCCTTAATCTGTAAAAAGTCCGATTGCCCATATGAGTTAAAGCCCCAATCAAAAACCTTGGCGTAAAAGTTTTTGGCTCGTTCAATGTTGTCGATGTAGATGGCGAAGTGTGTTAATTCATTTTTCATTTTTTTAAGTTTAAGTGTTACAAGAGAATTTTGATTACTGGTTTATCATTTTAATTTTTTAAGTATATCTTCTGCATTTCGATTTGTCGGGTCTAGTTCTAAACTCTTTTCATAACTCCTTTTTGCTGATGCATTGTCGCCATTGCTCAAATATGCTTCACCCAAACTATCAAAGGCGTTTGATGATTTGGGAAAGGCGAAACAATTCATTAAGAATACTGTTATGGCCTTGTCATAATTTTTCTGAGACAGAAGTTCGTACCCTTTAGTATTAACAGTGCTTTCCAATAGGTCAGTTTTTGAGGGCCTTTTGGAAAAGGCTGATTTACCTGCTTCAAGCCCACGATTTATTATGATCTCGATTATGCTCTGAGTGAAATTTCGGTTGCTTTCATTATCTGCGATAGGGATAATTGGGTTATAATTTTTTTGAAATATAATTTTTGAAAGTTCGAAATTTAGTCTGTCAAAGTTTTGATTAGATTGATTTGAAAGCATAATCAATGTGATATTTTCATTAATAAAGCACATGTAGTCGGCATAAATGATGTTATTGGTTCCATTATGCCAAATACGATAGGTATTTCTGTCTGTTTTAAAAACATCCCAACCATAGGCATAATAAGGATTCTCTTTCTCGTTTGGCCTTAACACAGGAAAGTATAATTTGCTTCTGGCTTCCTTAGATAAAATTTGGTCAGACATTAATGCCTTCCGCCATTTATATAAATCTTCAGAAGTTGAAAGTATTCCACCATTTCCTTTTAAATGCCAATAGGGAGCCCCATTATCCCATTGCATATCAGTAAATTTTCCCCATACTCTTCCATCTTTATAATAACCAACAGCAATCTTATTAGTGTCAAATTTAGGTCTTGAATAACCGGTCATTTCCATGCCAGCTTGTTTCCAAAGTTTTTCGTATAGAAAGTTCTCATAGGGTTCTCCAGAAACTTTTTCAATAATAATTGCCAGCAGACTATATCCGATATTTGAGTAAGAAAATCTTGCTCCCTTTTTAAATAAAAGGGCAGAATTTAAAACAGCATTAATAAAATCTTTTTCGTTAATTTTTTCAAAATCACCTCCAACATTGCTTATTAAGCCGGATTGGTGACGCAACAAATCATGAATGGTTATATCCTTTTTGTCTTCCGGAACATTCTCAAAATATTTGGAAATTCTATCTTCTGTTGACAATCTCTTTTGCATTTCTAATTTTAAAATCCCAGTTGCCGTAAATTGTTTTGTTATTGAACCTGTGCTAAAAATTGTGGAAGGGGTATTTTTAACTAAATGTTCTTTATCACTATATCCATAACCTTTTGATATAACTTTTTTCCCTTCGAGTTCAACGAGGACAGTTCCTGAAAAGCCAACGCTTTCAAGTTTATTTAAATAGTTTTCAATACGCCTGGTCGAATTAGCTGAATTTTCGACTTGTGCAAACGAAATTGTAAAAGAAAGCGAAATTGCTATTATAGCTACAACCCTTTTAATCATACTTGTAATGGTTTATTTAATGCAAATTCATCAAGAACCTGCCATTTATTATTATCAATCTGTTCTATTAAACTTAGCTTATTCAGCACTATTTCAGTTGGGAATATGGTATTTGATATAGATTCAAAAATCCTATCTGTGCAACATGAGTTTCTTGGATGCATTAGTGTAATGTGCAGCCTTTGAATGCCAGGAGTCTCAAAGATTCCAGATAAAACTTCTTTTCGAAGTGCTTGACAATCCGAAATAGCAGGCAATAAAACGCCATTGCCATTATCAAACCGGACAGGTTTTGCTAATCTTAAATGAACTGGACTATATCTGAGTCTATACAAGTTGTATATTACTTTTTCAATATCAAATAATTCATTTTCCCGGCAAAGTGTTATATGCGCCCTAATTAACTTATACTGCTCATTATTATAAAGCCAGCGGATATTTTCGATAGCCTGAGAATATTTTTCATCTAAAAAAAGGGTTAATTGTCTCCGCTTTCTCATTTTATATGATTTTTCAACATTATTACAAGACTTTCTCAATTACAGGCTTTCACTTCCTTAAGAAGTTAAGCGGGGTATTTGATTACAAAAAAACTTATTAAGCCAGCTTTTGATATACACCTTTTGTATAAATTTTACTTTATGAAGTACCCCATGTACTTTATTCACTTAACCTGGCATTTGCATTGTATTCAAAGCGTATTTACCTCTACTACCACATTTCCTTTCTTTCGGCCGGTATCAACATACATGTGTGCTTCAACAATATCATCCAATGAATAAACTCGGTCAATGTTTGAATGTAATTCATTGTTGTCGAAAATTTCTTTCAGAAAACATAACTGAGCTTTTTCCTCTTTTGCTATTTCTAACCCACCAACAGTTAAGTATTTCCCGTTCTTTTTAAGTAAACCTGCACATTTTTTTTTACTCATTTTACCAACTGCATCAAAAATGATGTCGTACTTTTTATTAAGTTTCGTAAAGTCTTGTTGTTTATAAAAAACTACTTCATCGCTTCCCAGTTTTATCGCTAAAGCTTCGCCTTCTGCACTACATACAGAAGTTACTTTTCTGTTATAATGTTTTGCAATTTCAACGGCTGCTGTTCCAACCGAACCGGTAGCTCCGTAAATCAAAATTTCCTGATTTGGTTTAGAATCAATTCCTGCCTTTTTGAGAAAATATGTGGCGGTCATACCCCCAAATACTATGGCTGAAGCATCATTAAACGATGCATTTAAGGGCATATAGGTAAAGATTCCATTTTCAGGTAATGCTATGTATTCAGCATAAGTACCAAATTTGAAACCACTACTACCAAAAACTTTATCTCCCTTTTTGTATTGCGTTACATTGGTGCCAAGATCTTCAATTACACCAGAGAAAGCGGTTCCAAGAATCGGTTTTCTTGGTTTTTTAAACCCAATCGCAAACCGCATGACAAGACGTAAAAAACCTGTTACAGCAAGCCCCCTTACCCTTACATCACCTGAGTTAACTGCTGTTGATTTGATTTTTATCAGCACTTCATTAGCTTTTGGTAGTGGGCTTTCAATTTCCTGCATTTGTAACACCTCTGGTGTTCCGTATTTACTACAAATTATTGCTCTCATGAATTCAATTGTGTTTTTTGTATTCCTCAACTTGTTCAAGCAAATCCATAGATTTTAATAGAGGAGTCCATTCTTTCCCTTTAAAAATCCATTGAAACCATTTCTTATTTCTGTTTTTGTAATTGATATTAATAAATAGCCAGATACCTGCAAAAGCAAATGAAAAGGTAATAAAGCCTTGTATAATAAGATGGAATAAGCTCCCTTGTAAAATCGTATTTTCAGTAAGATAGAATGTTGTCCATACGGGGAGTTGTAGAAAAAGGATACGGGCAGCCCATAGGGTAGATATTTTTAATTTTGATAAGTTTTCCTGCATATTAATTACAGGAGTGCTAAAGTCAATTTTATAAATCAAGTCCACCTGATAAATATAAACGGCGGTAGCAATAAGTGTTAATAGAACCTGGATAGATGCAGAATAAAGAAAAAATAAACTTACTTTATCATAGCCATGCACAAACAGGTTTATCAGAATGAATGCAAGCGGAAGGGACCATACTAGACCGACAATTAATGTAAATATTTTAAGTGGCTTCATTGAAGATAGCAGGCTATGAACTTTCATTTTAGAAATGTCGTCAGCATTTTGCCTATTTATCGTAAGGCTCTTTTCCAGCTTTTCATTGTAAGATTTCCAAAGCATTTTTATTTCTAACTCTTGCATATTTTAAATTTTATTTTGTGAGAACCGATTTTTTAGTTTTTCTTTAATACGGGCAACTTTGGTGGATACATTGGTTATACTCATTCCCAGAATTTCAGAAATTTCAGCATGGCTTTTATCTTCCAGGTACAAAAGCATCAGTGCTTTGTCAATTTCCTTCAGGTCGCTGATGAACTGTTCAAGTAAATTTAGATTTTGTTCTTTTTCAGTATTGTCTAGTAGGCTACTTGTGTCAAAGTCAGATTCAAGTGCAATAAAGTATTTTCCCCTCGTTTTATTTTTCCGATAATGTGAGATAGCTGTGTTTAACGAGACCCTGTAAAGCCATGTAGTTATTGCATATTTGCTGTCATAGGTATGAAGAGATTGCCAGATTTGAATTAAAATCTCCTGTATCAAATCTTGCCTGTCAACACTATCAGGGCAATAACTTTTTGCAATCTTGAATACTATGCCTTTGTGGACTTCTAATATTTCAACAAACTGCTTATGTTGCTGTACTTTGTCCATTATAGTTTCTGATACCAGTTTTTAATAATGGAAAATGAATTTGCAGAATGTCGTATTCCATTATGAGTTGCCCCTTCAATAATTATTGTTTCTCCTTTGCTATTGTCAGTAACAGCTTTTTTTGTCTGTTCGGCATTAAACGCTTCATCATTGTCACCAATCAATACGAGCATTGGAGCTTTAACGGCTTTTAATCCGTCAATGTAATCTTCAGGAGCCATGCTCATGTTTGCCCTGTACGAATACTGATTTAATGGTGCATGGGCAGGGAGATTAAAAAACAAAACTGGTAACCCATCCTGTTCGTGCTGGTTAAGTTCATTCAGCATTTTTAGGCCAATAATACGCTGAATATTAAGTTGCATAAAAGGTTCTGTAGTATCTTTTGAAATTGACTTACTTTGTGCCATTGCTGGCGAATTATGGCCAATATGAGGTGCAAATAACAAATAGCCATCTACTTTAATTTTATACTTGCCTAAAGCGTATCTTAGAATGATACCGCCGCCCATTGAATGACCGGCAAGTATTATTTTCTTACCAGGTGTTTTCATTTTGATACTAGAAATAATATCAGCTAAATCGTCTGAATATTGGTTGATATATTTGACGTCCCCTGGCTTGCCAGTTGAATTTCCATGGCCACGCAAATCAATTGCATATATCTCTGCCTGTGTTGCTAATTGTAAAAAATAACTGGTTTTCAAATATTTTGAGGCATCGCTTTTCAATCCATGAACAAAAATTATAGTTTCATTAGATTTTGAAGGAAGCCAATAGGCGTTAATAATAGATTTGTCCCGAACCGAAAATTTTTTCATTTCCGTTTTGTTTGTCTTTGCGAATAGTAGCTCTTCCTCATCGCTTGCATCTGGTACAAAGTTCTGAATTTGTTTAAATACTGGATCTGGAGTAGCAACTAAGGAATTCGCATCAGTGAGCATTTTTACTTTATCGCCATTATAATATTCTTGTAAAATACTCTGTCCCCAAGCTGTATTTTCTGCAATCGTTATAAGTACTACTATAAAAAAAAGTGAAACCTTTGTCATTGAAAAGAATTTTTTAAGTGTTCCCTTAATTATTCGCAGTACACCCTTAAATATCACAGTTTTGAAACATTTTTATCTATGGTTGCAAAATCATAGCTCATTTATGGCTTTTTTGTCACTTATATCCTTGTTATTCAGCAAAAACTTATTACGAAGTAGTTTCATGTCATCACTCACCTTCCTATCTAAAATTTTTGCATAATGCTGAGTAGTTCGCAGGTTTTTATGGCCCAGCATTTTGCTTACACTTTCAATAGGTACGCCATTTGTAAGTGTGACAGTGGTGGCAAATGTGTGCCGGGCAATATGGAAAGTAAGCTCTTTATTTATTTCGCACAGGTCAGCAATCTCTTTCAAATAGCTGTTCATTTTTTGATTGCTTAATACCGGCAGCAGCTTCCCTTCATTTAGGCATTGTGGGTGTTGCTTGTATTTATCCATGATTTCTTCTGCCATTGGTAACAAAGGAATATTGGAACGGGTATCTGTTTTTTGACGGCTGGTGAATATCCATTTGCCACCATCTATACCCAAGCCAATATTGTTTCGGGTAAGCTGTTTTACATCTATGTATGCCAGCCCGGTAAAACAACTGAATAAGAAAATGTCTTTTACCTGGTTAAGCCTTTCAGTAGCAAATTCTTTATCAGCTATTGCCTGTATTTCTTCCTGCACCAGATAAGCTCTTTCCACTTCTTTTACTTTAGACTTGTAATTCACAAATGGGCTTTTGTCAAGCCAGCCATTGGCTATACAAATGCGGATGATTTTACCAAAATTTTTGATGTATTTAACGGATGTATTGTTATTACACTTACGAACACTACGGAGATAAAATTCATACTCTGTTACAAAGGCATGGTCAATCTTTTTTATATCAATATCTGAAACATTGTATTTCCAAAGAAGGAAATCAACGGTGTGTTTTAATGAAGTTTTGTAGCGTTCCAAAGTGCCGGGTGCAAATTCATCGTTTAGCAGCGCCTCAATTTTTTTGTTATGATCTTCAAAAATTGGAACCAGCATACGGCTTTTTGCTTCTGTTCCCAACAGTTTATTTCGCAGATTTTCTGCATTTACCAGCTTTCCATCATGTATTAATTCCCGCTGGTAATCGTAAACCTTTCCCTTCAAAATATCCAGATAGGTATTGATGGAATGTGCATCTCCTGAACTGCCTTTCATACGGCCTTGTTCTATGGACCATTTGGATGCTTCAACATACCGTTTGGTACTGATTTCAATACGCTGCCCATCAACGGTAACTCTTAAATAAATAGGAATAAGCCCGTCTGTAGTGGCCTTGGCTCTTTTTGCATAAAAGAGAATGGAAACTTTTGCTTGCATGGTGGTGACCTTTTTGCGGTGATAAAATTAGATTTACCAACTGCCCTAAACAAGATGTTCATTTGCTGAACTGCTTGTTGGACAAGTGTTTCGGAGAAATTCGGTTACCCGGATTTTGGGTTTGTTTGGGTAACCGAATTTGCCCCCTTAGCCATGCGATTTAATGAATGAATTGAGTAGGTAGGAAAACAAAAAAGCCTGAAAACACTACGATTTCAGGCTTTTTGAACTGTTTTGTATTGATACTGGCGGAGAGGAAGGGATTCGAACCCTCGAAACAGTTTCCCGTTTACACACTTTCCAGGCGTGCTCCTTCAACCACTCGGACACCTCTCTGTTTATTATAGGGCTGCAAATATAAGTGCAAAAACCCCAAAATCATCCTTTAAATAAAGCCATTGCATTGGCTGTTGTAATGCTGGCTAACTCGGCAACCGTAATCCCCTTGGCACCTGCTAATACTTCTGCAATATGCATGAGGTATGCAGATTCGTTGCGCTTTCCGCGATAGGGTACTGGGCTTAAATAGGGCGCATCGGTCTCTAATACCAAATGCGCTACCCCAATATGCGCTAGTGCTTTGGGCAGTCCTGCGTTTTTATAAGTGATTACTCCCCCTATCCCCAATAAAAAACCCATATCAACTATTTGCTTGGCCGATTCATAAGATCCACTAAAACAATGAAAAATTCCCTTCAAACCCTTTGCTGCAAAAGGTTTCACCATCTCAATGGTTTCTTGCATGGCATTGCGGGTATGAATCACAATGGGGAGCCCTCTTTCGAGCGCCCATCCCATTTGGGTTTCAAATGCTTCTTGTTGTTGCGTTTTAAAACTGGTATCCCAATAATAGTCTAGCCCTATTTCTCCAATTGCTGGAAAGTCTCGTTGCTCCAACCAATGCTGTACTATATTGAGCTCTTGCAAATAATTTTCTTTTACATAACAGGGATGCAATCCCATCATGGCTTTGCAAACGCCTGGATAACTGGCTTCTACTGCCAACATAGCGGGTATTGATTCACTGTCTATGCCAGGCAAATAAAACTGCTCCACCCCTTGCGCTTGAGCCCTTGCTATTACTGCATCTACATCATTTTTAAATTCTTCTACGTATAAATGGCAGTGCGTATCTATCAATTTCATTTGGTAAAATTCCACATTTTTTTTAGTGCTGTTAAAATAAAATTCATGGCATTGCGTTTATATATGCACGACAGGCATTTAAACCATAAGACGATTACTTAAGATATTAAATGAATCCCTGCGAATGTTGTAAAACTGCAGCAGTAACCTTTGTTTTCATAGGGTACGGATTAAAAACAGGCCGGGGTTTCTACCCTGGCCTTCCATTTTTATAGCTGATTGTAAACATCTGTAAACGATTGTAGACGCTTGCTGCGATCTAATTACAAGGCTTTAAACTGAAATCCTTGATGGGTAAAATAATCGAGCATTTTAGGCAACGCATACTTCATTTTTGGAAAGGCTTTGGCACTATCATGAAAAACTACAATAGACCCAGCTTCAGTATGTTTAATTACATAAGCCAAACAGCCTTCTGGAGTTAGGAGTGGATCAAAATCTCCGCTGAGCACATCCCACATAATGATTTGTTTGTTGAGGGCTTTTGCCTGAGATCGCTTGATTCTTCCATAGGGTGGTCTGAATAAATTGCTTTGTATTACTTCTTCCGCTTGTTGAATATTGGCTAAGTATTCATTATTGGGCGTATGCCATCCATTTAAATGATGTTCGGTATGATTGCCCACCCTATGACCTTCTGTAATTATGCGTTGGTATATCTCCCGATGCAGCCGCACATTTTTACCGATGCAAAAAAAACTGGCTTTGGCCTCGTATTGTTGTAGCGTGTCTAATACAAATGGGGTAGCTATTTCATGGGGGCCATCATCAAAACTGAGGTAAATGATTTTTTCGGTTGAGGGCATGCGCCAGGTATAGCCCGAATAAATCATTCTTAACCACCATGGAGTTTTCACCAAATACATTGGTCAAAGATATTCATTAGGGCTGCACGAATGATTTATATTTGCAGCATGGAGAAGAAAGTTAGGGTTCGTTTTGCACCATCGCCCACAGGAGGTTTGCATTTGGGTGGCGTTAGAACCGTTTTATTTAATTATCTCTTTGCTAAAAAGCATGGGGGAGATTTTATTGTTAGAATTGAAGACACCGATCAAACTCGTTTTGTGGAAGGTGCCGAAGCGTATATTTTTAATACCCTTGAATGGTGTGGTCTTACCCCCGATGAAAGTCCTTTACATGGCGGGCCTTACGCGCCTTATAGACAAAGTGAACGCAAAGCCAATTACAAACAATACGCCGATCAATTGGTGAATGCAGGCTATGCTTATTATGCATTTGACACTCCAGCAGAATTGGAGCAAATGCGTGCCCAATATAAAACAGACGAAAATCCTTCGCCACAATACAATCATTTATTGCGTACTAAAATGCGCAATTCATTAACGCTTTCTGCTGATGAAGTAGCAGAATTATTGGCTGCAGAAACGCCATATGTTGTGCGTATTAAAATGCCTTTAGACGAAACGGTTTCTTTTAACGATATGATTCGTGGTGAAGTCAGTTTTAATACTTCGCAAGTAGACGATAAAGTGTTGTTGAAAGCAGATGGTATGCCTACTTATCATTTGGCGGTGGTAGTAGACGATTATTTAATGAAAATTACCCACGCATTTCGTGGGGAAGAATGGTTGCCTAGTGCACCTGTTCATATTTTATTGTGGAAATATTTAGGTTGGTCGGCTGAAATGCCAGAGTGGGCGCATCTTCCATTGATTTTAAAACCCGATGGAAATGGTAAATTAAGTAAGCGTGATGGAGACCGTTTAGGCTTTCCGGTTTTTGCAATGGATTGGACCGATCCTAAAACCGGAGAAAAAACGACTGGTTTTAAAGAGCGTGGATTTTTACCCCAAGCTTTTGTAAACTTATTGGCTTTATTGGGTTGGAACGATGGCACCGATAATGAAGTATTTACTATAGATGAATTAATTGCTGCTTTTTCAATGGACCGTGTACACAAGGGCGGGGCTAAGTTTAATTATGAAAAAGCGTTGTGGTATAATCAGGAGTGGATCAAACGCGCTACTGCTTCGGACTTAGCTGATCAAGTTGCGGAAACCCTTGCTGCGGCTGGGGTTGCGGGGTTTGGGTCTGTTGCGGGCGACTATGCATCCGCGAACGGAGTTTCTGCCGCTGCGGCGGACCGTACAATATTATTACGCGTGATAGATTTAGTGAAAGAGCGTTGCACTTTAATGGCCGACTTTGTATCGCAGGGTTCTTTCTTTTTTATGAGCCCTTCCGAATTTGATACAGCTTCCATCCAACCCAAATGGAATGAACAAAAAAATATGTTTTTCATTGAGTTGTCTAAAGCTTTTGAAAGCAGCATTGTTTGGGAAGCACATGATTTAGAAAAAACATTTAAAGAAATTGCAGCGGCTCACGATTTAAAACCTGGTGAATTGATGTTGCCTTTGCGCATCATGTTGGTAGGGGGTAAATTTGGACCAGGTGTATTTGATATTGCAGCCATTATAGGCAAAAATGAAACCGTAGAAAGAATTCAAAAAGTGTTGAGTATTCTTGAACATAATTAACCAGTCATTATGAAAAGACCTATTCGGGTTTTAGTAGCAAAAGTTGGATTGGATGGTCACGATCGCGGCGCAAAAATTATTGCGACTGCGTTAAGAAACGAAGGCATGGAAGTCATTTATACTGGCTTGCGTCAAACCCCTGAAATGGTGGTGAATGCTGCATTACAGGAAGACGTGGATGCAATTGGCATTAGCATTTTAAGTGGTGCTCATATGACGGTATTCCCTAAAATAATTGCATTGATGAAAGAAAAAAACATGAACGATGTACTCTTGACTGGCGGAGGGATTATACCTGATGAAGACATGCTGGAACTCAACAATATGGGAGTTGGAAAACTCTTTGCACCTGGTACTCCTACAACTGATATTGCGCATTATATTGGAGAATGGGTGGGAATTAACAGGTCATTTTAAAATGGTTCATGTAAATTTTGTATCTTAAACAAAAGCTTTTGTGATATGGAAAAGATAATTAAGAGAACAGTTAGCAGGGCTAAGCCATCAGCTGAATCAGCCATTTTAATTAAAGCAGCAAAAAATGCAGGCAGAAACGCTATTCGAACCTCAAAAGCTTTGGGTTTAGATATCACGTACATTAAAAAAGGGATAATTTATAAAGAAACTCCAGATGGAAAATTAATTGTAGTTGGAACAAACAAAAAAGTATCTCCGAAAAAAATATCTTTTAAAAAGGGAACTATCCTGAATGCAAAGGCTTAAAAGATTAAGAGTATTCTGCGGACCTAACGGTTCTGGGAAATCTACCCTTTTTCATTCTGTAAAAGGATATTTTAGTGAAATCCCATTTATAAATGCGGATGAAATTGAGCATATAATCACAAAGCAAAAGTTAATTGACCTGACAGGTTATGGGTTAAATCTTAATGCAAAAGATTTATCTAATTTCTTGAAAATATCTGAAGCAAAATCTTTATTAAAAAAAGCTAGCGAAGAGGGACATGAGATTAAAATAGTGTTGAGAGAAAACTGTATTGTTATTGAATCGACGGATATACATAGTTATAAAGCCGCTTTAATTGCATTATTCATAAGATGGGCAATGTATAAGAACGGGAAAGGATTTGCCTTCGAAACTGTAATGAGCCATAAAAGTAAATTGAAAGAACTAGCGGATGCAAGAAAAGAAGGATACAAAATCTATCTCTATTTTGTTTGTATTGATAACCCAGAAATTAATATAGAAAGAGTAAAAGATAGAGTTAAAAAAGGGGGACATAACGTAAACTCTACCAAACTACGAGAAAGATATCTCAATACACTCCGTAATTTATATCCAGCAATTAAGCTAGCTGACAAGGTTTTTTTGTTTGATAATTCTGAAAAAGCTCCCTTACTCATTTCAGAGATTGAAAATGAGAAAATGAGAATAAATACTGACAACTTACCCAACTGGTTCTATGAATATGTAATGCCATATTATACTTAATAATAAAGTACAAAATCCCCTAACTGGCTTATCTTTGCGGCAAATTTTACGATATGGCTTACCAGACCTTATTGACTTCTCTTGATCAAGGGATTTTCACTATTACCATTAATCGTCCTGATAAATTAAATGCACTGAATCAACAAGTCATGACCGACTTAAATAGTGTAATGGACGAGGTTTACCACAATACCGATATTAAAAGTGTGATCTTAACTGGTTCGGGCCCTAAAGCTTTTGTTGCAGGCGCAGACATCAGTGAATTTGCAGGAGCTACCGTTGCAGAAGGAATGGCTTTGGCCAAAAAAGGGCAAGACATTTTCTTTAGAATAGAAAATTCACCTAAGCCTGTAGTGGCTTGCGTAAATGGTTTTGCGTTAGGTGGTGGATGTGAGCTGGCAATGAGTTGTCATTTCCGCATTGCATCGAGCAACGCTAAATTTGGACAACCAGAAGTGAACTTGGGATTAATTCCAGGTTACGGTGGTACACAAAGATTGGTTCAACTAATTGGTAAAGGGCGTGCCATGGAATTATTGATGAGTGCGGGAATGATTGATGCTGCTACTGCTTTACAATATGGCTTAGTGAATTATGTTGTTGCTCCAGAAGAACTCATAGCAAAAGCAACTGCAATCTTAACTACGATTAATGAAAAAGCGCCATTAGCAGTTGCCGCTTGCATCATGAGTGCCAATGCAGTGTTCAATGAAAACTTAGACGGTTACGCTGTTGAAGTTGCTGAATTTGGCAACTGCTTCGGCACCGATGATATGAAAGAAGGTACTACAGCTTTCTTAGAAAAACGTAAAGCAAATTTTAACGGAAAATAAAAACTAGTATATGGAATTTAGAATAGAAAAAGACACGATGGGCGAGGTTAAAGTACCAGCCAATGTTTATTGGGGCGCACAAACACAACGCAGTATTGAGAACTTTCCTATTGCACAAGACATCAATAAAATGCCAAAGGAAATTATTCAGGCATTTGCTTACTTAAAAAAAGCAGCAGCATTAACCAATCATGATGCAGGCGTTTTACCTGCAGAAAAATCGGAGTTAATTGGAACTGTTTGTGATGAAATTTTAGCAGGCAAATTGAATGATCAGTTTCCTTTGGTTGTTTGGCAAACAGGAAGCGGTACACAGAGCAATATGAATGTGAATGAAGTGGTTGCTTACCGTGGACATGTATTGAAAGGTGGTAATCTTAACGATAAAGAAAAGTTTTTACATCCGAACGACGACGTAAATAAATCGCAGAGCAGTAACGATACTTTTCCAACTGCAATGCATATTGCGGCCTATAAAATTTTAGTGGAACTAACCATTCCTGGTATTGAAAAATTACGAGACACACTTGCTGCTAAAAGCAAAGCTTTTATGCATGTAGTTAAAATTGGTCGTACCCATTTTATGGATGCTACTCCTTTAACAGTGGGTCAAGAATTAAGCGGATACGTTTCTCAACTGAATCATGGTTTAAAAGCCATCAACAATTCATTGGCACATTTAAGTGAATTAGCGCTAGGTGGAACAGCAGTAGGTACAGGCATCAATACTCCAAAAGGATATGATGTTAATGTAGCCAAGCATATTGCCGATTTAACAGGCTTACCTTTTGTAACTGCTGAAAATAAATTTGAAGCATTGGCTGCACACGACGCTATAGTTGAAGCACATGGTGCTTTAAAAACCGTTGCAGTTAGTTTGATGAAAATAGCCAATGATATTCGTATGTTATCTTCAGGACCAAGAAGTGGCATTGGCGAATTATTTATTCCAGACAACGAGCCAGGTTCTTCTATCATGCCTGGTAAAGTAAACCCAACGCAGTGTGAAGCCTTAACCATGATTGCCGCACAAGTAATGGGGAATGACGTAGCCATTGGTATTGGTGGTTCTAATGGTCATTTTGAATTAAATGTATTTAAGCCTGTAATGATTTATAATTTCTTACACAGCGCTCGTTTAATTGGAGACGGTTGTGTAAGCTTTAACGATAAATGCGCAGTGGGTATTGAACCTATTGAAGCAAATATTCAAAAGCACGTAAACAATTCGTTGATGTTGGTGACTGCATTGAACACAAAGATTGGTTATTACAAAGCTGCTGAAATTGCACAGACTGCTCATAAAGAAGGAACTACATTGAAGGAAATGGCTGTTAAGTTGGGTTACTTAACTGCAGAGGAGTTTGATCAGTGGGTGATTCCTGCGGAAATGGTTGGGGAGATAAAGTAATCAACAAATTTCTTAAGCTACTCAATAATATTGCGATGGTACAGCAAGAGAAATGCTCCAATCACCTTTTGCCTTTTATTAAAGTAATCCGAATTTGGACTGTTTGCTATTTTACTTTTAGTCACTTTAATGGTGTGTTGCGTTTGCAAAATGCTAAAAGGGTATGAACATACTGATTCGAGCATTTTCCAGATTTCAACTTGCAGAATTTTGAAGTAATACTACTTATACAAGTTGAAATCTGGGGGCAGCGAGAATTGGTATGTTCATACCCTTTAATTTAACGATTTATTTAGTTGAAAGTGGGTAAATTGAAATAAACCCGCCGCTATGTCAGCATCCCAAAAGTCTTTTTACTTTTTTGCAATCCTAATGATTAGTGTTGGTTGCAGTAAAAAACAGGATGCGTCAGTTACACCTGCCACCATTATTAGCTATTCAAATTCCCCTTTTGATTTGCAGGGTATCAACGCCAAATTTGCAAAAGACATTTCCTATGATAGTAAACCAAGAACCCAATTTGATATTTGGATGCCTAATTCTAGTACTCCTACTGGCTTAGTCATCTATGTTCACGGCGGTGGATTTACCAGTGGAGATAAAGATTTTGTATATACTGTTCAATCGGGCGGAGCTTGGGATTTTCCATCAGACATTAGGTATCTACTTCAAAATAATATTGCGGTTGCAACTATTCGTTATACGTTATTAAATACTACTGGAGAAACAGAAGGAATTAAAAAACCCATGAATGATGTTAAACGGGCATTGCAATATATAAGGTATAAAGCAAGTGAATTTAACATTGACAAGAATAAAATTATTTTATCTGGCAACTCTGCTGGTGCTGGAACTTCGCTATGGATTGCATTTAATAATGAATTGGCTGATGTTTCAAACAGTGATCTTGTTTTAAGAGAATCTAGCAGAGTAAAAGGAGTTGCAGTTAGAGAAACACAGGCCAGTTATAATATTGAAGACAAATGGGTCAATAATATTTTTGCAGATTACAATCTAACATGGTCTGAAATATTAGCCAATGAAACGGGCAATATTCAAAAAATTTATGGAGTTTCATCAACTGTGCAATACCAATCACCTATTATTACTGCATATAGAGCTGAAGTAGATATGTTAGCATTACTGACTGCAGACGATCCTGAAATTTGGATGAATAATACCCTTAGAGAAGTCGTACATCCTTATTCAGGTCCAGAAATTTCTACCCACCATGCATATCATGTAAGAGAGTTAAAAAAGAAAGCAGATGCAGTAGGCGTTAAGAACATCTCCTACTACGGAAGAAATCCAGTGATTTATGCGCATCCAAGCAATGAAACCTGGACACAATTCTGCAAACGGAAAATGAACGAGTGATGAATGAATTGGGGGGCAGCGAAAATCGGCTTATTTGCCTTTGGTTTGTAGTAATTTAATATACCCTCTTCCCTCCTAAATAAGTAGCTGTTACTTTAGTTTTAAGTATATCCGCCTCCGCTACTTTCATCAAGTCTTTATCCAATAAAATAAAATCAGCCTTCTTCCCTTCTTCTAAGCTGCCTACTTCCTTCTCTAAGAAACCCGCTTTTGCTGCCCAAATAGTCATGCCCTTAATGGTTTCTTCTCGGGTAAGTGCGTTCTCCATTTGAAAGCCCTCCGCTGGATATCCTGCTGCATCTTTGCGCACCACTGCTGCTAAAAATGTTTTGAAAGGAGAGATATCTTCTACAGGGAAATCAGTTCCCAGTGGCAACCATCCATTTTGTTTTAATAAGTCTTTGAAAGCATACGCACCTTTCATGCGTTCCTTGCCTAGTCTAGCTTCTGCCCAATACATATCACTGGTTCCATGAGTGGGTTGCACAGATGGAACAACGTTTACTTTTCCAAATAAATTGAAATCTTCGGGTGCTACTATTTGCGCGTGTTCAATCCTCCAGCGCTTATCATTTCCTGGTTGTAAGTACTTGTTATAAATATTTAAGATTTCTCTGTTGGCACTATCTCCAATTGCATGGGTACACATTTGAAAATTGGTCTTGCTCAACACTTGCGCCAATGAATCGTAATGTGATTTATTGCGCAATAAAAAACCACCCCATCCTGGTTGATCTGCATAGTGCTTTAATAAACAAGCTCCCCTGCTACCCAATGCTCCATCTGCATAAACCTTAAATCCATTTACAAAAAGTTTATCCGTTTTGTATGGTCCTTTTTTAAGGAAAGCTTCGTAGTTAGCATCCTTATCTGATAGCATTACATACAATCGCATATTCAACTGATTGTTTTTGTGTAAGCCATCTATAAAGTCTACGTCTTGATGACTCAGTCCACAATCGGTTATAGTAGTAAGCCCTTGTGCAAAACAATTTTTTTCTGCGGCCTGCAACCATGCAGTTAATTCTTCTTTAGTGGGTGCTGGAATTGTAGCATTCACTGCTGCATCTCCATTATCAATCATCACTCCTGTAAGTACCCCATTCTTTGTTTCAATTTCTCCTCCTACTACTTTATCTCCTGGCTTAATACGGGCGAGTGCTAGTGCTGCTGCATTTGCTATTGAAGCGTGTCCATCCACTCTTTCAATTAACACAGGCGTTGTAGGAAATCGTTGATTCAATAATTCGTTGGTAGGGTATTTTTTACCAGGCCATTTATTTTGATCCCATCCACGCCCTCGAATGAATTTTAGCTCAGGATGTTTTTGTGCAAATGCAACAATTAAATCAACAGTTTCTTCCCAGGTTTTGGTATTATATAATTCTACCTGAAACAAGGATGCTCCATAACCCATGAAATGTGCGTGTGCATCAATTAGTCCTGGATACATAGCCGCTCCCTTTGCATCTATCATACTGTCTGCCTGGTACTTTCCAGTGATTGCATCATTGGTTCCTGTTGCTACAATTTTTCCATCTTTAATAGCCAATGCTTCTACAACAGTAAAAGCAGAATCAACTGTATAAATTGCTGCATGGTGTACAATGGTATCCACGCGATTACTACTACATGCTGTGATAGTTGCAGCTAAAATGAAGAGCAAGAATTTATTCATAAGGCTTTTTTTAAATTATGCAAAAATGGAATCCAATTCCAGATTTACAAAAAAATGCAAAAATGGAATCGGCTAGAATATCTGGGTTTTGTCGTTTACTTCTGCGTTGGTTACAACCGTGTGGTGTTGTTCTTGTTCGGGCCTATTGAAGAACTTATTTTGGAAAATCAATATGGTAATGACCCCTGTTGAAATAGCCATATCAGCAATATTAAAAACAGGTCTAAAAAATTCAAATTCTTCTCCCCCTACAATTGGTATCCAAGTTGGATAATGAGAATTCGTGATAATAGGGAAGTACAGCATATCTACTACTTTACCATGAAATATGCCTGCATAACCTCCTCCTGATGGAAATAATGTGGCAACATTTTGTGTAAACGGATTGCTGGCTTCGAAGATGAGGCCATAAAACAAACTATCAATTAAATTACCCAATGCTCCTGCGTAAATAAGTGCTGCACAAATTAAAAAGCCTTTGTGCTGTTTCTGTCTAATAAAGTTACGTATCAGGAATGATCCCCAAATAACTGCCCCTAGTCTAAATAAGGTGAGGGCTATTTTTCCAAAATCTCCACCAAATTTCCAACCCCAGGCCATGCCTTCGTTTTCTACAAAATGCAATCTAAACCAGGTACCCAACACATTGTGTTCTTCTCCTGTGTAATAGTTCAGTTTAATGTAAAACTTAGACGCTTGGTCTACTAAAATGATGGTTAGTATAATAAGAATAATCTGCTTTGCTTTCACGGTTCAATTTTATCGTAAAAACAAAGATAAGGAAAGGTGGTTGCTTTAATTACCACCTGTTCCTGTAGTATCTTTTTTAACAGTTGTATCTTCTATAATTTGAACTGGTGTAGATGTTATGGTAAAGGTTTCGGTTATCTTCTGCATATCTCCACAATTGGTATCAGCACGTTTTAACGCTAATGAATAGCGGCCGGCTGGTATATTGTCGAATAAGCCCGTGGTATTACTGTAAACTTGGTTATTCACCAAATTGGTTAATATATATTGCACAGCTACTTTAGCATCGGTAATGGCAAAATGCAAAACACCATTTTTTGCATCCTCACTTGTAGCTGAAACACTCTTGGTCATTTTTACCTCTACTTCTAAAACAGATTCTTCAATACGAAATTTTCTTTCAACCGGCTTACATACATCACTGTTATTAGAATATACTAAAACACTGTATTCACCTGCTGCCAAATTATTAAACATCCAAGTGGGCAGGTTGGTAAAATCTGAACGGAAAATTTCTTTGTTATTATCGCGCTTCATTAATACATACCTAAATGGACCTACTCCTTGCGTAATGCTTACGGTAAAAGATCCATTGGGTGTTTCTGTACAACTGCTTTTTACAATATTGGTTACATTTATTTTTGCAGCAACTGGCTCAGTTAATGTTGCAGAAAATTCAATTTTATTGTTACAAGAGTCCATCACTTGAATCACATACTTTCCTGCAGACAACCCACTGAATACGACTTCTCTGTTTTTTATTGTTAATGTACCAGCGTGAGGCAATATAGTAGCGTTCAGCGCTGCTGGATTACCGCCTCTAAGTGTTACAGTCACCGATCCATCAGATAAACCATTACAGGTAACCGCAGCAATTTTTTTATTGACTTCCTCCAATTTAGGATGTTCATTTATTACTACAGGATAGTTTACACTACAGGCACCTGCATTAGCATCGTCGTTCGTCAAAAACAATTGGTAAGTGCCTTTAGCAACTCCAGTAAATTTGGCAGTACCATCGGTACTACGCACCGTTTTATCAGAAGGCTTTAATTGTAATAAATATTTCTCTGTGAAACCTTTAATATTATTGATGGTCACAATACCTTCACTCACATCTTTACAAGTATTATTAACCAAAATATCGCTTAGTTGTATAGAAGGGGCAGCTGGCATAAACACAAATGATTTTGCTGCAGGCATTCCCAATTCTGTTCCAACCATTAATGATACCCGGGCATTCACTTTTTGATTACCCATTGGCTCTGCCTTAAGTACATCACCTAATGAAACTTGCAGTTCAGGAGCACCGGTTGTACTTAATAAGCTCCAATCTGCAGAACCATCTAATTGGTATTCCCATTTATATAGAACGTCTTCTTTATTAGGCAATACTGATGCGCCTGTGCTTAATTTAACTTTGCTATTACTGCAATATTTGGCTGAAGCAATATCAGTAACAATTTCATCAGCCGACGGTAATGTATATTTAACCTTGTATTCAATCGCAAAATTTCCACCTGCAGTGGTTGCAGTCATTTTATTCGAAAATACACCTGGCTTTATGGTTTTCAAGTCAATTACCCATTCACCAAATTCATGCATTTTATCTTTATTGAACAAACCACTTCCGTCAAAATCGCAATTGCCTTTTTTCTTATTCTTTTCAAATGCTTCCATTTTTAACCCAATCGCAGTTCCATTGCTAAGATCCCATTCAATGTTTTTCAACGGGTAGTCTACCATAGCATCGGTTTGCTTAAAATCGACCAGATGAAAACAGTTGAACCCTTCGCTGTCGGTATTATTCAGTAAAGCATTGTCTTGCTTGTTAAAAAATTTTATTCTAGGATCTGTTCCGCTTTTATTAGAATATTTTAAATGCACATCGGTTACTATTATACTTACCTGAACCTTTTTTTGTGCAATAGTTTGCGTAAATGAACATGCTACGCAAAACACAAGCATTAAAAGCTTACTTATCTTCATAAAATTTTCTTGAATATTCCAGCCTGGGGGAGGGCCAATTATTTGCGTAATCTAAGACCTACATAGATCATATACATACCGGGTCTGCTGGTACCTTGTGGAATTTCGCTGATATTATTGATTGCAAAATTATACCTTGCTCCTGCCATCAAACGTAATGGCAAATTCATTTCAGCTCCTATAACACCAGATAATTCTGTTGTTTTAAAAGCCGCTTTAACGTCATTTTCAATATTACCTGTCTTAGATTTTGCAGTAATTAAGAAGCCCATTTGAGGACCTGCATAGGCTTTCAAAAAGCCAATTTTTGTTTGCAATAACAAAGCCGGCGCAGCTACATAAGATAAATTGGTTTCTGAAAAAGCAGCTCCTGCTCCTGTATAAGTGCCGCCCTTAGAATAAAATCCTAATTCTGTTCTTAATGTTATAAAATGTCCAATCAATCTTGAGTTTAAGAAGAATGATCCACCAATATTAGTTTTAGCCTCTTCAGAAACGTTGGTGGTGATAATTGAGTTGTAGTCTAAGTTGGATCTTTGTAATCCTACGATAAATCCAATTTCTTTTCTTTTTTTGTCTTTTTCCTTGTCGTTATCCTGAGCTAAAACACTCAAAGTTGTACAAGCTAAAACAGTTGCTGTAAGCAGAATATGTAATTTCATAAATAATTGAATATGGCTTAAAAATATAAAATTTAGTTAACTTCTCAAGGATTTTTGATATTTTGTCGCTTATTTACCTATATCTAGGTAATGATACTTAGTAAAGACCACCCCCCGGCCACTTTATTGATACGATTAGTACTATGAGAAAAAAGTACCTGCTATTAATTTGTAGCATCCTATTCTTGGGGCATTTGGTTTATGCACAATCTACAGCCGATTTAATTAAGGCCGCCAACAATAAAATCCTATTTAAAAACTATAAAGAAGCCATTGCTAATCTAAATAAAATAGTAGCCAAGGAAACCGCTGGTTCTTTTGCTACCCAAGCTTATTGTTTAAGAGGAAAAGCATATGCAGGATTAAAAATGTTTAAAGATGCATTAGCCGATTACAATTATGCTATTCAATTAGACCCTAATAACGTGGAAGCCATTCAAAACAAAGGGGTATTGTTAATGGATAATGAAAAATTGGAAGAAGCATTGGCTGAGTTTAATACTGCCATCCAAAAAAATATGACTTATCTGGATGCCTATATGAACAGAGGTAAAGCTTTGTTTAAATTAAATAGACATGCATTGGCACTGGAAGACTTGAATAAAGTTGTTAAGGCAAATCCAACTTATGTTGATGCACTATTGCTTAGAGCTTCTATTAAACGTGGCATAGACGATATTAATGGGGCTTTACAAGATTGTACCAAAGCAATTGACGAAGATGAGAATGCTACTGAAGCTTATATGATAAGAGCCAATATAAGATTGGCTTTAGGCAACCCTGGTGCAGCTATTTTAGACTTGAATCATGCACTAGAAATTGAAGACAGTAACGAATTTATATTCTTTCAATTGGGCAATACTTACTTTAGCGCCTCCGACTTTAGAAACGCTATTAAATTTTATTCTAAAGCCATTACGTTTAATAATAAAGAAGCCAGCTTTTTTTTACAGCGTGGATTAGCAAAACAAAAATTGAATGATAAGCCTGGTAGTTGTGCTGATTTTTCTACGGCTGTTAGATTGGGTAGCATTCAAGCAGACTATATTAAAAAGCAATCCTGCAAATAATTATTCTTCTATATACACTCTCTTAACCCTTAAGCTGATTCCAGTCATTATATCATATGAAATAGTTTCTGCTCCCTTTGCTACTTCCTGAATAGAGATATGTTTTCCAAAAATTTCTACCGAGTCTCCAGGTTGCACATTGGGTATATCTGTAATATCCACCATACACATATCCATACATATTTTTCCAACAGTTGGTGCCAAAGCGCCTTTGATCCACATTTTACCTACACCGTTTCCCATTCTTCTTGGGTATCCATCTGCATAACCAATTCTAACTGTTGCAATAATGCTGTCTCTTTTCAAAATACCTGATCTGTTATAACTTACTGTTTCTCCTGCTTTTAATGACCTCACTTGTGCCACTGTTGTTTTGAGTGTAGCTACTGTTTGCAATGGCAAATTTGCTTGATGAACATTATCACCTCCATATAAGCCAATTCCTAATCGCACCATATTGAATTGCCAGTTTGGATTTCGACGTATGGCTGCTGTATTAGCAATATGCTTTATAAAAACATATCCAATGGCTTTCTCTATGCAATTACATGCATTGCTAAAAAGAGCTACTTGATGCTCGGTAAATGCATCTTCTTTTTCCTCTTCACTTGCTGCCAAATGACTTAATACCGATTTCACCCTTAGTGTTTGTTGGCTACTCAACCATTTGGCCAGTTGATCTATTTCTGCAACATCAAAACCCAAACGATTCATACCCGTATTCAACTTTATATGTATTGGATACTGTTGAAGTCCTTGCTGGGTAATATACTGATGAAAAGCGTTGAGTATTTGAAAAGAAAATAGTTCTGGTTCTAAAGAATAATTCACCATTGCATCAAATGAATATTCATCGGCACTCATTACCATAATGGGTAAATGAATTCCTGCTTTGCGCAATGTTACGCCTTCGTCTGCATAAGCTACTGTTAAATAATCTACTTGCTGTTGTTGCAATCTTCTGGCTACTTCTCCTGCTCCACTTCCATACCCAAATGCCTTTACCATGGCCATTAATTTGGTATTGGGTTGCAGCAATGACTGGTACGCTTTTAAGTTGTGCACCATGGCAGTCAAATTAATTTCCATGATTGTTTGGTGCACTTGTTGTTCTAACCAATGTGCCAATTGCTCAAATGCAAATTTCCTGGCCCCCTTTAGTAAAATATAGCTTTGCTGAAACATAGTCTCTTGCAAATGCTGCAATACATCTTGGGTACTAACAAATAATTGTATACTAAATGGGAAGGTTTCGTTTTGATGCTGTGTAAAATAATGACTGATTTCCCGACCTACTGCAAATAATTGTTTTACACCACTACTACTCAACATTTGTGCAACTTGATGATACAACTGTTCTGTTGGTTCTCCTGTATCTACAATATCCGATACTATAGCAATAATGGGTTGCTGATTGGCCTGCTCTTTTAGAAATTGTAATGCCAACGACAACGAAATCTTATCGTTACTATAACTATCATTTAATAAATAACTCTGATTAATTGCCCTTCGCAACTGCATGCGCATTTCTACAGCTGTTAGTTGTAACACTCTTTGTTGTATTACCGAACTACGATAATTCATTTGCAATAATACCAATACACAGGTAAGTATATTTTGTAAAGAAGCTTCGTCTGTGAATGGGACTTGTAATTCAAATGGTGCTTCCTGGTATTTCAAAACCAACCGAGTACTATTGTTTTCTTTTTGTTGCGAGATCAACTGTAAATCGTGCAGCGGCTTTGATCCCCATGAAACAATGCTTGCCTTTGCTGGTAATGAATAGGGTATATAATCGGATGCTACTATTATTTTATTTGCATTGGCAAATAATTTAGTTTTCTCAGCTACTTTTTCTGCCACATTAGTAAACCCTTCATTGTGTGCATCACCAATATTGGTGAATACGCCAATGGTTGGTTGCACTACTTCTGACAATGCTTGCATTTCTCCTTTTGCAGAAATACCCACTTCAAATATGCCCAACTCATGTTGTTCATTCATTTGCCATACACTTAAGGGAACACCTATTTGTGAGTTGTAACTTCTTGGGCTTCTTACAATATTAAAATCGGGTTGTAATAATTGATACAACCATTCTTTTACAATGGTCTTTCCATTGCTTCCGGTAATTCCAATAACAGGTATGGTGAATTTAGATCGGTGATATGCAGCAATGGTTTGTAATGCTTTGATGGTATTCGGCACTGTAAAAAACACTGCATTATTATACTCATTTGCATTTACTGGTTCATCAATAACAAATGCCCGAACGCCTTGCTGATAAACGTCTGCAATATAAGAAGCCCCTGTTCTTCTAGGTCCTTTAATGGCAAAGAATATACTCTGTGCTGGATCTACTATATTTCTACTATCAGTTACTAGGTATTGAATAATTGCATTGCCTTTGCCTTGAATGGGCTGTTGCAAAATTGCTGCTATATCATTCAACTGGTACTGCATCATGATTATTTAACAGAATCGTCTACTACGTCTTTGGGGGTTCCTCTTTTTTCTAATACAATAGAATATAAAATAGAGCCTGAAATGCACAGTACTATTACTCCTAATGACAATGCTACCTGACTGGTCTTGCTCATCCACATGCTCAGGTAGTGTTCTCCCAACATTTTCACTCCTATAAATACCAATACAATGGCAATACCCTGTTGTAAATAATCAAATTTGGTAACCGCTCCTCTCAACAAAAAGAATAAAGAACGCAATCCTAATACGGCAAAAATATTAGAAGTATAAATGATCAATGGGTCTTTTGAAATACCCATTACTGCCGGGATTGAGTCTAGTGCAAATACCAAATCTATGGCAGCCAATAAAATGACAACTACAAACAATGTGGTGTATGCAGGCTTTCCATTTTCACGGATCATATACTTTCCACCACCATCGTGGTTTACCAATGGCAAGAACGATTTTAAAAACTTATAAATTTTAGAATTGTGCGGATCAAACTGTTCTTCTTCATTGGCTTTAAACATATGATAGCCAGTATAAATTAAAAACCCACCAAAAATATACAGCAACCAAGAAAACTTAGCCACCAGTGCTACTCCTAAAGTAATAAATATTACCCTGAAAATAATGGCCATTAAAATTCCTAAAAGCAATACCCTTGAATAATAAGCTTCCTTTACACCAAATGAATTGAAGATTAAAATGAACACAAAAATATTATCAATGCTTAAGCTCCACTCCATCAAATAAGCACTTAAAAATTCAAATGGCAATTGGTGCTTGCTCACATCTGCTCCGCCACTATCCGCTGCTAATGCAGGTCCTTCTATCCACAAAAAAACAAAGAATGCCACTGCCAAGCCTACCCAAAAAATCGTTTGATTTAATGCTTGCTTAATAGTGATGGTTTTATTTTTTTTGCTCAGCAACCCAAGATCAAATATCAATGCAATTGACAATACGATTCCAAATACTAAATAAACAATTTGATGTGCGTTCATAATAATCTTTCAATATTAAATACTGTAGCGCTTTTTACGCCACCACTGAAATAAATAACCAATCACCAATATCAATACTACAGGCAATAATACATTAATCATTTGCCAAAATGTTTTTTGCTCCTGTAATTTTTGCTTATTGAGTAACCTTAAAACCACGGTTTTATTTCTACTCTGAAACAATGAATTATCAGATGAAAGATAATCTATACTATTCAGAAAAAATGCTTTATTGGCAAAGCGATAATTTTCCATTTGTATCAATCCCATTGGCAAGGGTCCTGTTGTATTGCTAACTTCATTGGTAACAATATCTCCGTCTGCTACTACTATCTGCTTTCCGGCTTTAGTAGCTTTAGACAAATAAGGTCTTCCTGTATTGGCTGCTACAGAATCCATCACTGCCTTGGGTAATCGATTGCTAAATAGCGAACTAAATTTACCTTCTAATAAAACGGCTACAGGTACAAAACTTTTATTGAAGCTGTATAAATCTTCCTGACTTTGTACACTGTTTAATGAAACCAATGCAGGGGATGGTAATATTCTACTATTGGTATCTGATGCCAACAAAATGGTTTTCTGTATACCTTTTGCCATTACGGTATCTATGCTCGATGGAAAAATGGGTAATACCCTGTCTAAATTTGCCGAGATAGGATTGGGTGTTCTTGCCGACAACAATGGATAATATGGCCAGGGCACTCGTTGCATTCTAATACTTCCATCCGGATTTTTTCCTATAACCAAAGGTATCTTTGAACAATTGAGGTCTTGCAATAAATCTCCATTAATTCTTACTCCATACTTAAATAACAATTCATCTAAACCCAGTCCTCTATCGAAAGCAGTATATTGACCTTCGGTTCTTTTTAAACTATCTAACTCCGCATGTAATTTATCGATGAACCAAATAATATTACCTCCGTTCATTACATACTGGTCTAACTTCAAAAGGTCTTCTTCTGTAAAGGGTTGTTTGGGTTTTACTATTATCATTGTTTTGATAACAGCTGCATCTGGATAAGCTTGTTTTAAATCGAATATCCCTAAGCGATAATCATTACGCAAACTTTCTCCCAAATCGTTCACTGTTAAATCGGTGGGTTCGCCATTTCCAACTACATAAGCAATGGTAGGCACTTCTTTTCGAATTAATTTATCAATGGCTGTTGCAAATTTATTTTCGAGCAATGCTTCTGCTGCATTTCTTGTTGCTTCAACATCTTCTTGCGGCTCTTCTGCTAGTACATTAAACTGTTTATAGATTTTTTGGCTGCTTCGCAAGTCTACCGCAATGGGCAGCTGATTTTTTTGATAGTATACCAACGCAGTTGGAATAATCAATTGGTTAATAGTGGCTTCTTCAAATACAACCCCCATTTTTTGTAGGCTGTCGTACAAAACAGCTTTAGCCGTATCATTGGGCAAACCCTCTCCTGGATTGCGGAAAATAACCCTGATTTGATTGTTGGCATAATTATTAAAAGAGGCCAAAATATCGCTAGTAGCTATGCTTAACTTTTTATAATCAGTGGGCAATTCACCCGTTAAAAAGACTTCTACTGTTATGGTTGAATCTATCTTCTCTAGCAACTCAATAGTTGAATTACTTAGTGTAAATCTTTTGTCTTCGGTTAAATCTAATCGATTACTAATTAATGAACCTGCCACTGTAATGCTTACCAGTAGTGCAACTGCAACAATTGCCTTTGGTGCCTTTTTAGGCTGTTTGGTTAATTGTAGTTGAGTGATATATAAAAAGAACCCAATCACTGCTGTAAAGTAAATTATATCTGACGCCGCTAATACGCCTCTACTAATATTGGCTGCATGTAGTTGAATACCCATTAACTCTATATAATAATCTGCTCCCCCACTGAATAAAGAAAGTTTAGCGATTGCAGTAAATCCAGCAAATAAAGCAAACGAGAGTAAGCCCCCTAACCCAAATGCCGCAATGGTATTATTGGTTACACTACTAGCATAAATACCAATAGCTGCAAACACCCCTGCCAATAAAAACAAACTGATATAACTGCCAACAGTTGCACCAATATCAATACCTCCCGTAATACTAAGTGCTTGCATAGAGAATGCGTAAACAATAGTGGGCACCAATGCAATTAAAACAATAAATAGAACCCCTAAGTATTTCCCAATAATGATTTGCCTTAAACTAAGTGGGAGGGTTTGCAATATTTCATAAGTACCTGTTCTTATTTCTTCTGAAATGCTGCGCATGGTAATTGCCGGAATTAAAAACAATAATAACCATGGCATTAACTGAAAAAAGGGAGATAAGCTGGCATATCCAAAATTGAGCAAACTGGTATCGGGGAAAACAAAAAACAACAGGCCTGTGAGCCCCAAAAAAACGCCCAAGACCAGGTATCCTGTTAAGGAAGCAAAAAATTGTTGCCACTCTTTTTTACAGATCATCCACATGCCTCAAAACTAAAGTTTTTATATGCAAAAACCCCGACGAATCGGGGTTTTACTATCGCAATTAAATTTATTTAACAAAGTCATTCACGAAAAAGGAAAGTTGGTGTCGGCGGCAGATTTTCTGCCAACTAAACCGCAAAACTTTCTCCACATCCACAACTACGGCTGGCATTGGGGTTATTGAAATAAAATCCTTTGCCATTTAAGCCATCTGAAAAATCTAGTTCTGTATTTACTAAGTAAAGAAAGCTTTTTAGATCGGTTACCACTTTCACCCCATTATCTTCAAACACTTGGTCCATTGGTTTTATTTCGTTGTCGAAGTCTAGCTTATAGCTCAACCCTGAACAACCTCCACCAACTACACCTACTCTTAAGAAATAGCTTTCATCTCCAACCACACCTGCTTCTTCCATCAGCTGTTTTACTTTAGCCTTGGCTTTATCGCTTACGTAAATACTATTTTCTGTTGCTGTTTCGCTCATACACTTTTATTAATAGTATTAGTGAATTCTTTCTTCGAACACCAACTCTTCTAAACCATTCTTTTTTCTGTAATCATTGATGGCGCTTTTGATTGCGTCTTCAGCCAATACAGAGCAATGGATTTTTACTGGAGGTAAGTTTAGTTCTTCCACTAACTCCATATTATCAATAGCTACTGCCTGATCAAGGGTTTTACCCTTTAACCATTCTGTTGCTAATGAAGAAGAGGCAATTGCAGATCCACAACCAAATGTTTTGAATTTTGCATCAGTGATTACACCAGTTGTATCGTCTACTTCAATTTGTAAACGCATCACGTCTCCACACTCAGGAGCCCCTACTAAACCAGTACCAACATTGGTTTTAGATTTGTCTAGCGTTCCTACGTTCTTAGGATTACTGTAGTGATCAATTACTTTTTCTGAATATGCCATGGTATGTTTATTTATTTTAATGAATGAATTCAACTTTTTGGAGTGATTCAAGCCACAATTAGTGGTGTGCCCACTCAATTTTATCCATATCTACTCCTTCCTTAAACATTTCCCATAATGGGCTCATGTCTCTAAGTTTCAATACTGTTTCGCTTACCGATTTAATAGTATAATCAATTTGGTCTTCGGTAGTAAATCTTCCTAAACCAAAACGTAATGAGCTATGCGCTAAGTCATCTCCTAATCCTAATGCTTTTAAAACATAGCTAGGCTCAAGTGATGCTGAGGTACAAGCAGATCCAGATGATAATGCAATATTTTTATTAAAGCCCATCAACAAACCTTCTCCCTCTACATATTTAAATGAAATATTAGCAACATGTGGCAAACGATGTTCACGGTTTCCATTTACATAAGCTTCTTCTAATTGCACCAATGCAGATTCTAATTTATCGCGCAATTTGCTTAAGCGAGCTGCATCATCGGCCATTTCTAAACGCGCCAATTCGCAAGCTTTTCCAAAACCTACAATTCCAGGCACATTCAAAGTACCACTTCTCATTCCGCGCTCGTGTCCGCCACCGTCCATTTGGGCAGTTACTTTTACTCTAGGATTTTTACGACGAACATACAATGCACCAATTCCTTTTGGACCGTACATTTTATGTGCAGTAAATGCCATGATATCAATACCGTCTTTGTTTACATCTACTGGTATTTTTCCTACCGCTTGCACTGCATCAGAGAAAAATAACACTCCATGCTTCTTAGCAATAGTGCTGATTTCTTTTACTGGCTGTATCACCCCAATTTCATTGTTGGCATACATGATTGCAATCAAAATAGTAGTAGGCTTAATAGCTGCTTCTAATTCGTTTAGATCAATTAACCCATCGGCCTTAACTTCTAAATAAGTTACTTCAGCACCTGCACGCTCTAAATGCTTACAGGTATCTAACACTGCTTTGTGCTCGGTAGTAACAGTAATGATATGATTACCCTTGGTGGCATACATTTCGAATACCCCTTTAATAGCAAGGTTGTCGCCTTCGGTTGCGCCTGAAGTAAAAATAATTTCCTTAGGGTCTGCACCTATTAATTTGGCAACTTGCTCACGGGCATAATCTACTGCTTCTTCTGCTTCCCATCCAAAAGGGTGGTTACGGCTGGCTGCATTACCAAAATGCTCGGTAAAATAAGGGATCATGGCTTCTAAAACCCTTGGATCCATGGGTGTAGTTGCATTATTATCTAAGTAAACAGGTAACTTCAACATAAATGATTGCTTGTTTTTTCTATTAACACAAAAGTATAACAATAGGTTCTATAATTTTGGGACCTTTGATACACAACGGTTGTTTTTCCTCAATTCGTAAGAAAATATATAACTAAATTGTAATGAATAAAATTGAACATATAGGAATTGCCGTAAAAGACCTTGCCTCCAGCATCTCCCTTTTCGAAAAATTACTGAATTCCCCATGTTATAAAACGGAGGAAGTAGCTTCCGAAAAAGTAATGACGGCTTTCTTTAAAACAGGTGAATCTAAAATTGAATTAGTTGCTTCTACCGACCCGGAAGGAGTTATTGCCAAATACATCAATAAAAAGGGGGAAGGTATGCACCATATTGCTTTTGATGTTACCGATATTCAGGCCGAAATGAATCGCTTGGTTGCTGAAGGTTTTACCCTTTTAAATGAAACACCTAAAATAGGCGCCGACAATAAAATGGTTTGTTTTTTACACCCGAAAGGAACCAATGGAGTACTGATTGAACTTTGCCAGGAAATCAATTAATTACAACTGAAATAGGCAATTACTACTATTCCTACCAAAAGGATTCCCAAAAATAAACTGAGCTTTTTTTTAACTTGAAAATTGAATTGGTCTTTTTCGTTTTGCATCAAAGTCCTAATTTTTCAATGGCAACTTGTGCGGC
Organism: uncultured Sediminibacterium sp.; assembly: GCA_964612195.1. Classification (GTDB taxonomy): domain Bacteria; phylum Bacteroidota; class Bacteroidia; order Chitinophagales; family Chitinophagaceae; genus Sediminibacterium. The sequence continues at coordinate 22,235 of CAZTDV010000002.1, read as the reverse complement.
AATTTGACTGGCGTCTTTTTTGTTGCCCGCTTTTCCTTGTGCAAATACTTCTCCGTCTAACACTGCATTCATAGTGAATATTCGTCTGTTGCCTTCTAATTTTTCTTCGGCCATATCAAACGTAATCGTCTTTCCATTTTTATTGGCCCAACCAATTAATTTGTTTTTCAAATTAATATCAATCAATTCTAGGTCTTCCATAAACAAATGTGGTATCACAATTTGTTTCAAGATCCAGTTATGGGTTTTGGCATACCCCTTATCAAGATAAACTGCTCCTATCAAGGCTTCTAGCGTATTACCAAAAATTTGACTGCCTTTTAAGGCATTATCGAACTTGTTGTAAAAAGTGAGTTTGCGTAAACCCATTTTTAAAGCAATATCGTTGAGCTGTTGACGGTTCACCATTTTAGAACGCATCTCCGTTAAAAAACCTTCGCCTTTGTAGGGGTATAATTTAAATAAGTAGTCTGCTACAACTGTGCTCAAAACTGCATCCCCCAAAAACTCTAAGCGCTCATTATTTTCATCGGGTGTTTCTTTAACAGACCGATGACTTAATGCACTACGATAGAGTTGCAAGTTGCCAGGTTGTATACCCAACATATTGCTCAACTGAACTTCAAAATCAGTTGCCGCTTTTGGCTTAAATAACTTTATTAAAAATTGCACTTTATTATGCTACGTATTTTTTCACTATAACGCATGCGTTGTGTCCGCCAAAACCAAAAGTGTTACTCAATGCTGCACGCACGGTTCTTTGTTGTGCCTTATTGAACGTGAAATTTAATTTTGGATCCAGTTCAGGATCGTCTGTAAAGTGATTGATAGTAGGGGGGATAATATCGTATATCACACTCTGGATGCATGCGATTGCTTCTATAACACCCGCTGCTCCTAAGCAATGGCCTGTCATAGATTTGGTAGCACTGATGTTTAAATTATATGCATGGCTACCAAATACTTCGGTAATGGCTTTGGCTTCTGCCCCATCTCCTAAAGGAGTGGAAGTACCATGTGTATTAATATAATCAATTTCATCAGGCTGCATACCTGCATCTTTTAGGGCTGCAATCATTACATTTCTTGCACCTAATCCGTCTGGATGTGGAGCAGTTAAGTGATAGGCATCGGCAGTAGCTCCGCCTCCGGCAATTTCACAGTAAATTTTGGCGCCTCTTTTGATGGCATGTTCATATTCTTCTAATACCAAACAACCTGCGGCTTCTCCCATAACAAATCCATCTCTGTCTTTGTCGTATGGTCGGCTTGCAGTTGCAGGATCATCGTTTCTTTCGCTCATGGCTTTCATGGCATTGAAACCACCTACGCCTGCTTCACTAATAACGGCTTCTGATCCACCACTAATAATGATATCGGCCTTGCCAAGTCTAATGGTATCAACAGCAGCAATAATGCCATTGGTGCTAGACGCACAGGCACTTACCACTGCAAAGTTTGGACCGCGAAAACCATGACGCATCGAAATTTGTCCGGCCGCAATATCCAAAATCATTTTAGGAATAAAGAAAGGATTGAATCTTGGTGTGCCGTCTCCGGTTGCAAAATTCTGTACCTCTTCCTGAAAAGTTCTTAGTCCACCAATACCACTGGCAAAAATGACTCCTACTCTATCTGCATCTATATTCTCTTTGTTAATTTGGGCGTCTACAACGGCCATATCACTTGCATATAATGCTAATTGAGCAAAGCGGTCTAGCTTTCTGGCTTCTTTCTTTTCCATGAAACTGGTAGGATCAAAGCCTTTTACTTCACAGGCAAAACGGGTTTTAAATTTAGTTGCATCAAATAAAGTGATGGGAGCTGCTCCAGGTACACCATTGAGTAATCCCTGCCAATAATCTTCCAGATTATTACCAATTGGAGTGATGGTACCTATACCAGTAACAACTACGCGCTTTAATTGCATACAACAAACCTGTTTATGTTATAATCCGCCTTCTGTGGTAAAACCTCAAAAGACGGATTAAAATTATTCCTTACTAAATAGATATTCTTACTTAGCGTGCTCTTCTAAATAAGCAACTGCCTGACCAACAGTGGTAATGGTTTCAGCCTGCTCATCAGGGATAGAGATGTTAAATTCTTTTTCGAATTCCATAATTAATTCAACGGTATCCAAAGAATCTGCACCTAGATCATTGGTAAATGAAGCTTCGTTGGTTACTTCTGCTTCGTCTACGCCCAACTTGTCTACGATGATTTTCTTTACTCTTGTTGCGATGTCTGACATTGTTAAAGTTTTTGTTTACTGCGGCAAAAATATACAATTTATGGTTATATTAGTAATATGGCTTTAAAAATGATACAACATGGCTCTAAAGAATACGAACAAATGGTAGCATTTAGGCACCAATTGTTGCGTAAACCATTGGGGCTTCATTTTACTGCTGAGGAATTGGCCAATGAAAAAAATAATATTCTATTAGCCTATACTGATGATGGAATTATGGAAGCTTGCAGCATGCTGGTGAAAATAGATTCCCATACCGTTCGGCTTAGGCAATTGGCTGTACTGTCTGGATTACAGGGTAAGGGGATTGGGAGAGCGATGGTTCAGTTTGCAGAAAATTTAGCCAGAGACAATCGCTACCAAAAAATCATCATGCACGCACGCCAAGATTCTATTCATTTTTTTGAAAAATTGGGTTATGAAGTAGAAAGTGAAGCTTTCATAGAATTAACCATTCCGCACGTGGTCATGGGTAAGGGATTATAGCCGCCGATTTTTGAGCTGTTTGCTTATTTAGTAATGATCCCTTTTTTTAATGCCGCTCTTAACTCGTGCCGAAATTCTTCTCCCATTCCATCCTTTGGCACCATGAAAAAAGATTTTGCACTAAAATACAAATGGAAAAAATGTGGGCTCTCAAAATAATGTGCAAATTCATTCCAGTTCCAATGCTTATATCCTCTTTCGTTTTCTAGCGTAACACCATTGTCTTTAAATGCAATAGTAAACTGGTCTTTAAAAGTATCAATCGCTTTTTTATAAATAGAATTAGGCAGTATATACCAAAAACTCGCCATCATCATTACCCAAATAAAAGAGCCCAATAAAAAAGGTTCAGGCCTAATTTTTTTACTGTAAAATAAAATGGCTGCTACAATGGCAAAAACATTTACCAATACTACTAATACCTTCACTTCAGGCCTTTGCACAAAATGGTATCTCAGCCCTTGAATTACTTTTTTCTTGTCGTAGGTAAAAGCGTGTTGCATGACGCAAAATTAGCTATTTTTAAAGACTAACTATTCAACTATGCAATTGAGCAAGCCCCGACTCAGCTTCATGCAAATCATCAACATGAACGTGGGTTTCTTTGGAATTCAATACAGCTTTGGTTTACAACAAAGTGCCGTAAATCCAATTTATGATTTTTTAGGTGCCAAGCCCGACGAAATTCCTTTGCTTAATTTAGCTGGACCAATGACTGGGTTACTCATACAACCCATTATTGGGGTATTGAGCGACCGCACTTGGCATCCTCGCTTCGGCAGAAGAAAACCCTATTTTTTTATTGGTGCATTGTTTTGTAGCCTTTGTTTATTCTTGTATCCCTTTAGTACTTCACTATGGATGGCTGCTGGATTATTATGGGTATTAGATGCTGCCAATAATACCGCAATGGAACCTTATCGTGCTTTCATTGCCGATAAATTACCTGCACCACAATTGGCAACTGGTTTTTTAACCCAAAGTTTTTTTACTGGATTAGGGATTACCCTTGCGAATATTTCCTTGTTCTTTTTTCAAAAATATATTCCAGGTCAACATGGCGCCATTCCTTATTGGGTTTTTGGCTCTTTCTTTTTAGGATCCATTTGCTCTATTAGTTCGGTTATGTGGAGTATTACAAAAACACCAGAGATACCTCCTACCCCTGAGGAACTGGCCGTTTTACGGGCGCAGAAAAAAGGAATTTTGCAACCCTTTATAGAAATAGGAGAAGCCATTGTGCATATGCCTGCTGTGATGTGGAAGCTTGCATTGGTATATTTATTTCAGTGGTATGCATTGTTTTGTTATTGGCAGAATGCTTCTAAAAGCATTGCACAATCTGTTTGGAAAACAAGTCCTTCCGAAAATAAAACATTGTATGAAGAAGCAGTGGGCTGGGCTGGTTTGGTAAATGGCTGGTACAATGTGGTTACTTTTTTGTCTGCTTTTGGATTGGTTTGGATGGCAAAAAAATTCTCTCCCAAAAAAATACATATTATTTGTTTGCTTATGGCAGGTATAGCATTGTTGGCATTTCCCCAAATTGAAAATAAGTACTTGCTCTTTGTTCCTATGGCAGGATTTGGAATTGCTTGGGCAAGCATGATGGGCATTCCCTATTTGATGGTAGTGAACGATATTCCCAAAGAAAAATATGGAGTGTACATGGGCATCATTAATATGATGATTGTAATACCGATGATATTACAGACCACTACTTTTGGCTGGGTATTAAATAATTTTTTAGGGAATGATTCGGGTAAAGCCATTTCATTTGCGGGGGTCTTATTGCTATTGGCTTGTGCCGCAACACTTTTAATTAAAGACGTAAAACCAGAAGAAGAAATTCAAGCGGTATCTGTAGGAGGACACTAAAATTTAACCAAATAGTATTCAACTGAAGCTATTTACCCATTTATAAAAACGAAATTTACATAAATGAAAATTCTCTGCATAGGCGAAGCACTTATTGATATGATTTGTACTAACAAGGGGATGTCTTTATCGGAGGGCTCCGATTTTTTAAAAAAGACAGGTGGTGCTCCTACCAATGTAGCCGCTGCAATTGCTGCATTAGGAGGAGAAGTAGAATTGGCTGCCAAAGTGGGTAAAGATCCATTTGGTAAACAACTCATTCAAACCATGGAATCCTTTGGTGTAGGTACGCATGCGATGTTAGAAGACCCGCATCATTTTACCACATTTGCATTTGTTTCTTTAATGCACGATGGTGAGAGAGATTTTGTTTTTAATCGGGGCGCCGATGGGCAATTATCTATTGACGATGTAGACGCCATCAATTTAAATAATGTAGGGATTATTCATTTTGGATCGGCCACGGGTTTTTTACCTGGGCCATTACAAGCTGCTTATTTACACTTGTTGCAAAAAGCGCTGCACCATAAAATTTATATCAGTTTTGATCCCAACTATAGACATCTATTATTCCCTAACAATACCGACTCTTTTGTTAGCCAAAGCTGGCATTTCTTACGCAATTGTAATTTCTTTAAAGTAAGTGATGAGGAAGCCATGCTATTAACCAATACAGATTCATTAGAAGAAGCCACTGCAGTTTTATTAAAAGAAACATCAGGGGTATTTACTATAACACTGGGGAAAGATGGCACTTTATTAGGATTACACGGAAAGCAATACATCATTGAATCAATCCCTGTAAAACCTGTAGACACTACTGGTGCAGGAGATGCTTTTGTGGGTGCTGTTTTATATCAGCTAAGCCATTTAGATGAAACAGCCATTCAAGCTCTTTCATTGGATGAATGGAATAAAATAATTTCGAACGCTAATAAAGCAGGTGCAAGAACTTGTGAATACATGGGCGCTATGGAAGCTTTTAAATATTTAAATAATCAAATTTTTCAGTAAATCATTTTATACGTGTATCAATATTTGCTTCATCAAAAGATTAAAAAAATTTGCAACGAACAGTTATTAGACATTGCTGGAGTAGACCATCCATTCTATATTAGATTCATTGCCAATGCCAATACTTTACAAGATTTATTCAACGCAATTTATGGTAATCAAAAAAATGCAATCCAGCATTTTGATGCACTCTTGGTTTTAATAATTGAATCGTACAAACAGCGTAAACCGGTATTTAGAAAAAAAGATCAAGTAAAAGAACAACAAGCGGCTTGGTTTACTAGTAATCAAATTGCCGGCATGAGCTTGTATGTGGATCGATTTGCAGGCAGCTTAAAAAATATGCCTAATCAGCTTTCTTATTTACAAGAATTAGGGGTGAATTTTTTACACTTAATGCCATTGTTCGAAAGCCCTGAAGGAGAGAGTGATGGTGGTTATGCAGTATCCGATTTTAGAAAAATTGATGCCCGTTTTGGCACCCTGAACGAGTTTAAAATATTGCAAGAAAAAATGCAAGCCGCTGGCATGTACCTGATGATTGATATTGTATTGAATCATACTTCTCATCATCATGAATGGGCCCTTAAAGCAAAAGCAGGAGATAAAACATTTCAAGACTATTACTATATGTACGATAGTCGTGAAATACCCAATCAGTTTGATGCAACTATGCCAGAAATTTTCCCTGAATCATCTCCGGGCAGTTTCACTTATGTACCTGAATGCAACAAATGGGCAATGACGGTATTCCATAATTATCAATGGGATTTAAATTATACCAACCCCGTTGTTTTCAATTCAATGCTCTCCAATATTTTTTTCTACGCAAATTTGGGGGTAGATATTTTACGCATTGACGCACCAGCATTTATTTGGAAACAATTGGGTACTACATGTCAAAACTTACCAGAAGCGCATACTTTATTGCGATTAATAAAACAGTGTGTGCATATAGCCACTCCTGGTATGGCTATACTAGGTGAAGCCATTGTTGCGCCTAAAGAAATCATGAAATATTTTGGCACTGAGTCATTCACTGCAAAAGAATGTGATGTTGCTTACAATGCCACTCAAATGGCTTTACAATGGGATGCATTGGCCACTGGAGATACCCGTGTAATGTTGGCTGCACAGCACGAACTATTACAAAAACCTTTTGGGACAACTTGGATTACTTATACCCGTTGTCATGACGATATCGGTTTAGGATATGATGATTCTATGATTGCTGCTGCTGGATTCAATGCGTATGAACATCGCAAATTTTTAAAAGAGTATTATTCGGGTTCTTTCCATAACTCACCTGCTATTGGTGCATTGTTTTCGGTGAATCCTAAAACACAGGATGCGCGTATTAGCGGAAGTTTGGCTTCCCTTTGCGGACTAGAGAAAGCTATTTCAGGAGAACTGAACAACAAGAATCAATCTGATAAAATTGCTAACCATGCTATTCAAAATAATTCCGCAATTGATACAGCCATCGCCAAAATTATTTTGATGCAAGCACAGTCGATGTTTTTGGGGGGTATTCCGATGCTGTTTTATGGAGATGAAGTAGGCTATACCAATGACTACAGTTATTTAGGAGACCCTGGCAAAAGTTATGACAACCGTTGGATGCATCGACCAATGATTAATTGGGAAAAAAATGCATTAGCCAAACAAAAAGGAACGATTGAAAATCGAATCTTTAGCGCAACACAACAATTAATACAATTAAGAAAATCATTGGCAGCTTTTTCAGACACTAAAAATATTACTTGGTTAAGTCCGCATAATATTCATGTTGCTGGATTTATTAGAACTAATGAAGAGAAAAAAATTTATTGCCTATTTAATTTCAACAACAAAGCTGCATATATTACTTGGTTCTTATTTAAAGAACATGGTTTAGACCCATCTAAATTAGTGGATCATTGGTCTGGTAAAAAACACAAAGTAGGGTCCGATCACGAATACCTCGTAATGGAACCCTACCAGTTTGCTTTGTTTGAAATTATCTAAATTAATTATAAAGTAAATGAAATAGTACTAGAGAAATTACGACCATCGGACGGCCAAATACCAGGTCCTGGATAAAACAGCGGTCGTTTGGTAAAGTAGGACTGATTAGTAATATTGTTTCCATTAAATTTTAGAGAAATAAACCGATTAATTTGAAAGCTTGCACTTAAATCAACAATGCCATAAGATGGCACTATTCCAACTGCACCTGAATTAAACGGCGAAACAATAGTATTGAGTGCATCTGCAAATGTGGCTGAAACATAACTGTATTGAAAAGAAATATTCAACTTGCCACTTTGCATTGATACCCCATTTCTGCTAGTCAAATCTGGGGCCGATTCAACCTTATTATTATCTACAGATTGATTAGTGTTCCCAACCTTAACAAATGCATTTTTGTACCTGGCATCCATCAAAGATGTTGAAGTAAACACCGACAACAATGTTGATTGATTAATTGGCCAATCTGCTTGAACAAATAGTTCAATCCCCTTACTTATAGAATTACCAATATTGGTTCTATAGGTCAGTAAATTATTCATTGCATCTGTTATTGCCAATATGCCAAAACGATTATTCATCCTTAAAACAAATGCAGTGATATCCCATTTAAATATTTTCCAATTCCCCTTTATACCAAATTCAGCATTATATCCATATGCGTCTTGAATTGCGGGATCAACTGTCTCGTATACAGATCCTGGAATTAAGTCTTTAAAAATCATTGGTCTGTAAGATTGAGCAATTCCGCCATAGGCAAATATTTGTTTACCAATTTTATATTGAAACCCTGCAGCAAGCAAAGGAAATTGTCTAGATATCTTGACAGGTATTTGGGTGCTAGGATAATTCTGAATTATTCCAAACATATTTGTTTCGCCCGTTTCTAATCTAATACCTGTCGTAACAGTTAATTGTTTGTTCAACTGCCATTGTTGTTCGGAGAACAAAGCATAATTTATTGTTTTAAAATGCAAGTCTCTCCCCCATAAAGGGTCTACCAAACTAAGGTCAAAGTTTTCACCTGTTGTTCCTTTCCCCAATTGTGTTCTATGTAAATCGTTATTGAGGTATTGAATACCAGCTGCAATTGAATGGAGTTGGTTATGTATTCGAAATTGATGAAATAATCTTAATTCGGTCGTGTAACTATTAAATTGATCTATATCTACTTGCCTATTATTATATTGACCCGTTGAATGGTTGATGGTATCTTTAATTTGTACAGGTTTATCAAACATTACACTGTTTCTTGTTCCCAATACTGCAGAACTAGTTAATTGTAATTTTGTATTTGCATTCCTAATCCATTGAATCTTAACAAATGGCAGGTGAATATCTGGATTAAAATAATTCCTGTTTCTTGTTGCTTGTTGCGGATTTTCTCTAAACATATGGTCATTCAATGCCCCAGGAATTTTATAAGTATAAGCAGACCTAGACCATTCAAAATCAATTGAAAATTTTGAATTAAATTGGTAACTGAGTGAAACCTTTTGAGCATTTGACTTGGTCTGTTCAATTTCTCTGTAACCGTTTCGCATTTTAAAATAGGTATATGCATAATACTTGAATTTTTTAATTGAACCAGAAATTGCATGGTATGAACTCACTAAACCATAAGAACCTACAGTTTGAATTGACTCAAATGCAAAAGGCTTAGAACTATCTGCTTTTTTACTGACATAATTAATCATTCCACCAAATTGAGCACCATATTGAATTGAGCCAGTACCTTTTATTAATTCAATTTGTTCAATACTTTCTAAAGGCATACTATAATGACTAGCTGGATATCCATATAAATCTGAATTTGTCATGATTCCATCCTTACGATTATTGAATTCCCAACCCCTATGTGGATCTAATCCCCTAGACGCTATATTGACTTGGTTTCCTGTACCGTCCATGTCGTAAACAAAAACGCCAGGTACTTTTGCAAATACCTGACGGCCAATTTTAGATGATAAATCTGCATTTAAAACACCAAGATGAATCAAGTTTGTTTTTTTTCCTGTATTAATGAATAAATTATTCATTTCAGGCAAATCATACTTTTTGTAAATGATACCATGAACTGTAACGCTATCCAATTTTTGTGCAATAATTGTATCTGTAAAAAAATGGGCATTTGCATAAACAGCAATAGTTAGCATAATAAAAAGGAGGAAATTAGTTTTCATTGAAAAGTTGACTTTATGTTTAATTAATTTGCTCCATCATTTTGTGCACGTAATATTGCAAAACCTCCAACTTTAGCTCCTTGAATTAATCCAATTTCGCAATCTGATCTATAATGAATAGACCCATAGATTCTAGATTCAGATGCTTCTTTTGCCATTGCCTTGTACGTTTCAGCCTTTGATGGTATAATATGACCTAATATAGTTGCGGCTGCTCCACTAAAAGTTGAATGCCCTGATATGTATGCAGGAAAATTGGGAATCCCAGTATTTGTTTTAAGCGATGGGTCCATTTGGGTAGGTCTTGGGTTATAATAATAATACTTAGTGTCCCAACATGTAATTGCAGCATCCATTTCTGCCATATTTAATAGGGCAAAATTTCTTGCCCATCTTACTTCACTAAATCGCTGATTTACAAAATCGTCTGCTGCTATTGCATTCCAATGCCCTGGAGGGGTATAAGTTCCTACTCCATCTGCCCAATCATGCACTATGGCAATTTCCTTTCTTGTTGCATTTTTCGTGTACCTTTTCACTTCTTCTAATTCTGTTAATAGTTTGGTTGATTTAGTTGATGGGGGTGGGCCAGGTCTAATTGCAATAGTGGTAAGAGAATCAAATAAAAATGGTTTAACTCTTCCAAAAAAGGGAAGCATTGGAGGCCTTTTAGGAATATCTAAACTTACCCAAGGGGTTTCGCCTGTTGATGCTGTTTGAGTTTCTAAATCTGCCCACTGTGCTGGTGTACCAATTGCCCTAGACATATTATCTCCTGCTGCTCTTGCAATCACTTTAGCAGCTACTTGCCTAGCTAATTGTACCCCCGCTTCAATATCAGATCTTGTATTCATTCCTGCCATAATTCTGGAAAGCATATGTTCATCTGCTTTCTGTTGTATATATGCAATGTCTGCTGGAAATAATAATTTCAACATTTCAACACTTACTGCTGCTATTACAGCATCTTCACTTGGGTAAGATGGCAAATTAGTGGCTGGTACTAATGGCTTAATATTGGCATCTACTGTATGTGGTGCAGCTCTATTATACAATCGCTTATAATAATACGCTGCTACTAAGGCATCATATTGTGCCACACTAACGTATGCGTATGCTCTTGCAGCATAAGGTGGATTAGCAAACGGGAATTGCGGATAGCCAAATGGATTAGCTACAGAAGGAGTTGGATAAGTGCCATCAGAATTTGAAGCTGGTGGCAAATTTCTTTTTGCCACTAAATCACGCATAATCTCATTCCACCTTAAAACACCTCCAGCACTCCAATATTGAATACTAGCCCTTTGTTCTGCTGTTAGTGTTGCTTGAAATCCCTTTATCTCTGTTAGCTCTCTGTTATAAACTGCAACATTGGTAGTTGTTGGTGCAGTTAATGGAAACTCATTTGCTGTGGCTAAAACCACTGGCTTCCAATCTCCTGCATTAGCATCAATGTTGGCTGGGTTTAGTGGCTCATATGTTAGATTACGCTCTTCAATTGATCTATCGCATGCATTTAATATAATAATTACGAAAAGTATAGCTAGATTAAACTTATTTGGTTTCATCTGATTTGTTTTGATTGTTAGAAGATTTAGAAAAATCTAGAATATAGAAAATTCCAGCACTGATAGCTGTTGCTTGGCCCATATTGCGCCCTGCAATGGTATACATGGCATTGCCTACTGCTGACAATCCTTCCACTTTTCCAAAATTGTATTTGAATCCAAAACCTATTCTTGAAGCATTCATTTGATTACTTAAAAAAGGCATATTGTTTCTAGTAATATCAAAGCCCCCATTGGTTTGCATGATGTCTACAATGGCTTCTGCATAACCCTTTCCACTTCTATATCCAGCTCTAATATTGAAATTGCTCACATTGGGCATTTCTACTTGATTAGTATAATGCATTTGTGTAGTATAATAAGCATTTCGATCAATGATAACATTACTTCGAGAAAAAAAAGCGGCTGATACTGTGGTAAAAAAATTGCCTAATTGATAATCGGCCATTATACGACCCATGGCCGTATTTGATCCAAGTCCTATAGATAATGGTAGATAATCTTTTACATAATTGGATAATGGCGTTGAGTAAGATCCCAATGCATATAAAGCAAAATCTGCTTTGCCAATTGTTGTTTCAATCGGCATCCACTTAAGCGTAAGTGTAAGATCTTGAAATCCTTTTCTACCAATTAAAGTACCTGCTGAAGCGTTGTTACTGAAGTAGGGCACAGAAAATAGAAGATTTAAATTATCTCTAATTCCGTAGTTCCCCATAATGCCAATCATATTAGAACTGACAGTTCCTAAATTCTGGTTGTCTCGTTTTAATGTTCCTTCCCAATAATTTTTCCAAGAACTGTTCCCAAACATTAAGCCGGAACAAAAATTATTTTTTGACATCATCAGTGCATCCATATCAGTTTGCGCGTAGCTATTGATGGTCATTATTGCTAATGCAATAGACATGGCTATCCCTCTCAGGATAAACCCAAATATATTTTTCATAAATGATTTCTGTTAAGAAATAAATAAATGATGACTACTTTTTCATTTTAAGTTTGGTAGCAATATGCTTGCCTACTTTTTGACCTATATCGGTACTAATGATACAGGAATTGTGAAAATGTAAACCACCGTAAAATCTGGCCCAATTGTTTTCGTCAGCAGCGTGCCGGAAAGATTTGAAACTTCTATTGGCAATACCAAACTCTAATTCTGTTGAATCAGTATAAGCAAAATTATCTCCATATACACTGGTTAATGCTTCTGCTGCTGCAGAAGAAATGGTAGAGTGCCCACAAGTGTATTCAGGAAATGCAGGGGTTTGCAAATAGGGTCTCCAGTTAATATCGATGTATTGATTAATGACTGTTTCCGGACGTACTGTATTGTATTTGTATTTAACATACCAGCATTGAATAAATGCATCAAATAAAGCAATAGCCGTTTTTGTTGTTGCGTAAATGGTTTCTGCGTAATCACTCTTTGCTTGCTTTGCCGCAATTCCCACTACACTCATCCAATGCCCCGGAGGAGAAAACTTTTTACTGCCGAACATTACATGACCTGTAACATTCATCTTAAACGGATTATCGTCCCAGAACTCGGCAATATGTTTCTGATCGGGGGTTAAACTATCTATTGCATTTTTAATAGCCATTACTTCTTGATAATATTTACTGTTTTTGTCTTTAACATTAAAGTTTGGTGGCGGTACAGGATCATAAATACTTGCACTGTCTATTACCATGGTTCTAATTTCCATCCAATGTGGTTCTGCAGCTGATGCATACATGGGTGGGGTTGGAACCCATCTTCCTGGTTCATTGGTAACTGTGTATTTTTCTGCTCCTCTAGTTTCTAAATAATTGTCTTTTTTACTCCATCTAATAATAGCAGCACTTACACTATCTGCCAATTCTTTTGAAGCTTTCTCTACATTAGCTGGAAGGCCTTTCTTTCTTGCTAATTCTATAATACTGTCTGTATAAACTTGCATACTCCCTTCCGGAAAAGTAACCGATTCACCCACTTTAGTATACGCCAATAATGCTGCCAATTTCCAATCGGTATCTTCTGTAGAAGCAGGTAGTTTTAATTCGGGTAACCCATTTAATTGGCCCCCTAAAGATTGGTATTGTTTTGCATTACTTGCAGCCATGACTTCATAAGCTGCAATTGCTGCATAGGCATAATTTCTCGATGCAACCATGGGTGGAAAATTATTTCCCATTACCACCGTATTTAATTCATGTACGGTTTTGCTAAATAAGATAGGGTCGTGTAAAAAAGTTTTATACTCAGTATTGTTGTTGCAAGATATCAAGGCTATAATAAATAAGCCAAGCACCGCCAAGCGCTTTAACATAAATAGAAATTAAAAAGTAAATAAAATGAATGCTTAATATGCCAGCATTAGGCTTGTGGCGGGCGCTCTAAGAATGAGGTATAATCAGCTAAAGCAATCATTGGGTTAGTCAATTGAAAGGCTTTAGGAATGTCTCCATTACGAAACTGCCAGGTAAAGCAATGGTCACCTGTAAAGTCAGACAAAGAGAACTTAACTATTGCATGCTGATTGGTTGATTGTTCGTTATTAGTATTACTATTAAAATTAGCTGCTAAGTTTAAGAACTGGTCTCTAGCGTTGCGAATGCTAATTTTATCAATATTGGGAACACAAAGTAATTCTAGTGAATCCTTAAAAAATCGCCGCTTTACAAAATGATAAGTGATACCGTTTATGTCTACATCCCCTGTTGTGCTTTCATATAGCTCCGAATTAGAACCATATGGGGTGCTTGCAGCTATTTTAATATGAATTAAACTGGCTTCATCATACTGATCCTGGTATAAGCTAGATTGAAAGTCTTGGTCTGACTTAGTTTCTAGATAGCTTAGTAGAAGGTTATAGCCGCCCCAACTAAATAGCAGCAAACACAGGGATAATATGGTAAAAGTCCTTTTCAACTCCCTAAAAATACTTTAAATTTTTACATTTGAAATAATTTATTTTTGTAACATCACTTTTGATAATTATTCAATTAGCCCAATGAAAAAAGGATTGTATATACTTGTTCCAGTTTTGTTTTTTACAATTATATCTTATCTATTGCCCAATGAAAAAGCTACTACGGAAACTGTTTCAGTAACCATGCCCGTAGATGCGGTAACTCGGGTAATGACCAACCCCCAAGAATGGTCAAAATGGTTCCCTGGATCTAAAAAGAATGATTCCACCTATCTCTATTACGAAGCCCCAATAACCATACATAAAGTGTTAATGAATGGTTTTAAAGCTAGTATGATTAATAAGGATATGGATATAAGCCTGGATTTTTCTTTCATAGCTGGAAAAAATGCCCGGACAGATTTTACGTTAAGTACCGTAATGAAGCTATCCTACAACCCTATTTTACGATTTAAACAATTTCTTTCATTAAATGCTGCAGAAGATGATAGCAAAAGATTGCTTTACCAAATACAGGATTATTTTTCCGATGTTTTAAAAGTTTATGGGTACCCTATTGGAATGCAAAAAGTACCTAACTCTTCCTATGTATCTACTAAGCAAACATATGACCACGAACCTACTACCGATGAAATTTATGCCCTAATTGATGAAGTGAACGAGTTTATAGATGGTGTTGAAGTTAAGATTGTGAACTTTCCCATCATGAATATTTTTAAAGAAGATTCCACTAACTACACGTTAATGGTTGCTGTGGCTACTGAAAGAGATATTCCTTCTAATGGAAAATTCATGCTCAAGAATATGATGCTGGGTAATATTGTGGTTTGTGAAGTAACCGGAGATAAAACAGTTATTGAAAAATGCAATGAAGCCGTAAAAAATTATGTTCAAGACCATCGAAAAACAAGTCCAGCTATTTCATTTGAAAGATTAATTACGAATAGAAGAACCTTTAGAGACAGTACTAAGTGGAGAACCACTATTAATTATCCTGTATTTCAATAAAAAAAGGGGATTTTTAATTGATTGATCTTAGCTTAAGCACTTGAATGGCACCATTGTTTTTAGCCAAAATCCAACATTGGGTATTGCCAATTTTGATGGATTCTGCTTTTCTGACTTCCCCATTTACCTGTATATTTTTTAATGTTGAAGCCGTTGGCTTGCCTTGTTGATTCCATTCTAACACAGTTCCAAAATCTGCATCTTGTCTGCCTATCTCAATATTGTTGTAACCGAAATTTCCTAAGAGCAAATAACTATTTATTTTGGGGGACTGATTTTGTCTTTGTGAATAAGATTGACCCTTTACTTGACTTTTAAAAGGGATGACTGCCCTATAATTACTCAACTGTGCATTGCTCGGCATTTCAATTGGCTCAAATTTTCCTTTGCCTCTATTCATTAAAATAATATTGGCAAATTGTGTTGCTTTTAATTGAAGGGATTTGTTCAATTTTTCTGTATCAAATAATTGATCTAATGAAGCTTTTGCAAAATCTTCCGCATAAAGAAATTTCTTCTTTAATACTGGCAATGATTTTTCTAATTGAATTTTACTAGCAAAGGGCATTTCTTTCCCATTCAAATAATAAGTGATTACTTGTTCTGCTCTTCCGTTATTATCAAAATCATTAACATACATTGTTACAGGCTCCTGTTCACTCGCTTTTAGTCGGCTGTTTAAACCAAAATTTCCAGCTATAATATCTAGATTTCCATCTTCATTAATATCTGTTACTGTTAGTGATTGCCACCATCCGGCTTGATTCAATAGGGTTTGCTTCTCGTACTTATTTCCTTTTTTAATATAGGCGTCAATGGTTCCCCATGCACTACTCAACAACAAATCTTTATTTCCATCTTTATTTAAGTCTACAAACTGGGCATCTGTAACCATACCAGGATTCAGTAATGCCGACGAATAACTACTGGTTACATCTATAAACTTTCCAGTTCCATCATTCTGTAATAAATAACTCCTAGGTACAACTCCGTATTTCCAGGGCTCTACTCTACCTGCTATGAATAAATCAATATTTCCATCTCCATTAATATCATCTGCTAGTATTTTACTTTGGGTAGTATAGATGGCTGTGAATGCATCTGTTTTTCTAGATAAATTTCCTTTACCATCATTTAAATATAAGAGGGGCAATAAATGTGCATCTTCCCCATAATATTCGTTACCGCCACTTGCAATAATTAAATCTGTTGACCCATCTTTATTTACATCGGCCCAAATGGCATCGGTATTTTCCCACATAGAATCTAACAATAATGCTGGCTGTGGCATTTGCTTAAATTTTCCATTTGCCTGTTGTAGAAACACTGCATTGTGAAATGTTTTGGCAGCACCCACAAAAATATCTTCTAACCCATCCTCATTTATATCTGCAATAGCCAAAGCGGGTCCCTCCGCTGAAGTCATAGATGGTATCAGTGGTTCACGATCAAACTCATTAAAGGGATTTTCTTGGTGCTGGTAATTTAGCTGTGTAGCTGCTGTTATATCTTCAAAATAAGAAGGCGCTTCCTTTTGCTGATAGTGCGTATTTATTTCAAAATTATATTTAGGTAAACCAGTTTGATAAATTATTTTCTGTTTTTTCCCAGCTTGTAATTGAATTCGTTGAAAACTTTGATCGGGCCAAATCAGTATAACAGAATCAGGTTTCATTTCATGAAGACCTACCACTAATGGGGTTTGCATACTAGATAAAAAACCGTGAACCGGAAACTGCTCTTGTGAATACACTTGGTCTTTTGCATATACCAACAGCTTTGCTCCTACTGCAAAACGATTTTGCGTTGAACCCACTAATTCAATTTTTGCATAATTATTAGCGGTAGTATCTTTATTGGTATTGTTTTGATATACTAGTACAGGGTCATTAATATTATTGACTACAATATCCAAATCGCCATCATTGTCTAAATCTGCATATACTGCACCATTAGAAAAACTATTTGGATTGTTAATAATATCACTACTGATATTATTAAACTTCAACGACCCTTTATTCAAGAAAAATTGATTGGGAATTTTTATTTCAGGAAACTGATTAATTAAGGTTAGGTCTTTACTTTCTAAACTATTATTTTTTAATTTTTCTTGCAATGCTTCTCCAGAAACAAAATTGATATAATCAATATCATTCATTCGCTTAGGAATTCCATTTGATACAAATAAATCTTTATTCCCATCATTATTAAAATCCATCCATAATGATGCCCAGCTCCAATCGGTTGCATGAATACCTGCAAATTGACCTACTTCACTAAACTGTCCATTACCGCGATTGTATTGTAAATTATTTCTAGCATACTGATGGGCATAACCAAATGCCAATTTATTTTGAAAAATATTGTAATCATCTTCCGACAACGACCTTCTGAGCATATACGACTCATAAGGTAGCATATCCATCGAAACAATTTCAGGAAGTCCATCATTATTAGCATCCGCAATATCTACGCCCATAGTGAATTGACTAGTATGCATCAATTGCTTACGTCCCTTTTCTTCAAACTGTCCTTTTTGATTATTGATGTATAAATAATCGTTCTCATGAAAATCATTCCCTACATATATATCAGGCCATCCATCTAAATTAATATCTGCTACAGCAACCCCTAAGCCATAACCAATTTTAGATCCATTGATACCTACTGTTCTTGTTATATCAGTAAACCTTCCAGTGGCTATTCCCTTTGTATTTATTTGGGTATCGTTTCTATAAAATTTTTGTCCTGCCAAAGAATCAAATGTGTTTTCAAAGTTTTTTCTTGGCGCGTAATTTCCATCATGATTAACCGAGTGATTCAGTAAAAATAAATCTAGGTCTCCGTCTCCATCATAATCTAAAAATGCAGCCTGTGTACTAAATCCTGAAAAATCCAATCCATATTGTGTTGCTTGATCTTGGTAATGGGGTATTCCTTTTTCATCAATTCCAGTACAAACCAATAATTGATTTTTTCCTTTCAATACCTTGTAATTACCTACTCTGCATATATAGAAATCTAAAAGTCCGTCATTATTAATATCAACAACCGAAACACCTGTACTCCATGCCGCATCATTTGGCACCTCTGCTGCAATTGTAATATCTTCAAACTTCAATTGCCCCTTGTTCAAGTATAAGCGATTGGCCTGCTGATTGGCCGCAAAAAACAAATCAATCTTTCCATCATTGTTAAAATCTCCTGCCCCTACTCCAGCCCCATTATAGTAATACATATAAGAAAACAGATTGAATGCTGGTGTTGGCGTTAGCGTATTGGTGAAATCCAATCCTGTTTTAGTAGATGTAATTGGTGTAAAAACACTTTCGGCATTTTGATTCTTACATGCTATAAAACCGAAGCATATACACCCAACCATCAATAATATCAAACCAAATTTCCTCATGTTCACTATTTTTTTCCAACACTTGTTTTGCGTAAATACACTGGATACTGGTTGTTCTGTAGAAACAAATAACCTGGTTGGTTTTTTACTTGCAATGACAATACCTGTTTTATTTGTCCATTAATACTAATTCCTGATTGTTGTGGGGTAGCAACAACAAAACCCCCTTTACCATTCCCTAATAAAACATTTCCATAAGATGCATCAATGCTACAGAACTGTGGTAATAAATCGAAGAAGTTACCTGCTGCTACAATATCTTTATTTCCATCATTATTGATATCATCTACAACCAATGCCTGAATGCTAGACAATTGTAGTTGATAAGGCAAAGGTTGAACAGTAAACCCTTTATTACTATTATTGATGGCAATGATAGAAGCTGCCGTATTTACTGTTAATACTGTTGCATCAGAAAGATTATTGGGGAATAGGGCTTGAATTGTTTTGGGTGCAAAATCTTGGTGCTTTAAATTTTCTTTTTTTAATGCCGGAAGCTGTTCGGTAATATCTTTCTTTAAAAAGACCGGCATATCTTCTCCATTAATAGTGTGACTGAATATTTTTTCAATGCTGCCATTTTTATCAAAATCTTTTAAGAAAACTTTTACTGGCGCATCTTTACCTGCGCGCAAATAAAAATTCTCTCCCAAATTTCCCAATACTAAATCAGTATCTCCATCATTATCTATATCAGCAGCAACAACTGTTTGCCACCATCCCAGTTGATTTTCTAAACCTGATTTTTTTTCAATGAATTGCTTGCCGTTGAAACTATAAATATGTGGATACATCCACTCACCAGTAATAACTAACTCAGGTTCTGTGGAACCCATCATATTGGCATATACTGCACCTGTAATCATTCCCAAATTCATTAAAAAAGGAGCAACGGTAGCACTAACTTCTTTAAAAATTCCATTCCCTTCGTTGTGATACAAAAAACTTTTAGGTGCAATGCCGTATTGTTGTGGCTCACTCCTACTGCCAATAAAAATATCCAACTTCCCATCTTTATCATAGTCTAATGGAATGGCAATTCCACAATTGGTATGACTGATTAAGAAACTGCCCGACTTTAATGTAAACCCACCTTTCCCATCGTTCAAATACAATTGATTCTGATAAATATCTGACGCTGCAGGCGCTGTATTACCTCCTCCTCCTACAAATAAATCTTGATCACCATCTTGGTCTGCGTCAAAGAAAAATGCTGCAGTAACATCGGTAAATTTATATTTCTCAAAATCAGGTATCTGCTGCAACTTAAATCCATTGCTTCCTTGAATATAAAGTTGACTGGCCTGTCCATTGGCGCCTCCAATAAATAGGTCTTCTAATCCATCTTTATTAACATCTGAAGTTGCTCCCTTGGGTCCCAACTTACTGAGCATAAATGGAATATTTCTTTCAATATAGAAATCTACCTGATCGTCTTCGGTGTGCTTGTTTAATGGTAATGCTATTTCTTGGAATAATGCCGTTGCGGTTTTTTCAGTATTGGGTACAAAAGGCTTTGCAGTAGAAATATCATATACAATTTTATGCAACTGATTAATTGCTGGTTTTTGTATAGTAGTAATGGCTCTATTAGGCCATATAACTTGCATAGAGTCTGGCGTTGATTTTCCTACCCCTATCGTTTGCTTATATTCTACTGAACTTTGGAAGCCCTTACTCGGTATGAGTTCTCTAGTAATAATTTGATTGTTTTGAAAAAGTTTTATAGTACTTCCAATTGCAAATGGGTTTCCGCCCTGGTATTTTAATTCTACCGATAAAAAGCCATCTTTATTTTGATCTCGACTATTATTCTTGTATACAGTTGCTAATTGGTTAACATTGTTTACTATTAAATCTAAGTCGCCATCATTGTCTAAATCTGCATAAGCTGCACCATTTGAAAAACTAGGCTTATCTAAACCCCAACTGGTACTTTCATTGGTAAACCTAAGATTGCCTTGGTTCTTAAACATGCTATTTGGAATAGGTACCGAAGGCATTTTATCTATAACATTATTTACTTGCTCTCTTTTTCCTTTCAAAACCATTTGATTCACCACATCATTGGCAAAAAAATCAATAAAATCCTGATCTGTTACATCTCTATAAATACCATTGCAAACTAGTATATCTGCTAATCCATCATTGTCTGCATCAAACATAAGTGCACCCCAACTCCAATCACTAGCGGCAACACCACTGTAAAATGCAGTTTCTAAAAATTTTCCCTCGCCATTGTTTACTTGCAAAGAATTTTGTGTGTATTGATTAAAAAAATCTTGATTTTTTTTGAGCATGAAAACATCATAACTCTCAAAAGAAGTATTTGTCTTTAATCTATAATCATTGCCTGGCAGCATATCGGTTGTAAAAATATCTGGCTTGCCGTCGTTATTAATATCTTGCAAATCGACTCCCATTGAAGAGAAACTAATATGTTGAGTTCTACTAGACAATTCATCTTTAAAAGTTCCATTGCGTTGATTGATGTACAAATAATCTTTCTCAAAAAAATCATTGGATACATATACATCAGGGTAACCATCTAAATTAATATCTCCCACTGTAACTCCTAACCCGAAGCTAATAATGCTACCATAAATTCCGGCTTCCTTTGTTACATCAATAAATTGTCCATTTTCATTTTTGTACAAATGATCGCCTCCGCCTTTTAAGAATTCTGCAAAAGGTGCTTCAGCATCGGGTATATTACGCATATTGGCGTAATTCAAGGTATTCACTGGAATGGGACTATTGTTTACCAAAAAGCAATCAAGGTCACCATCTAAATCATAATCAAAAAAACTGGCTTGTGTAGAGTAACCATCATTGTCTAAGCCATAAGCAGCTGCATTTTCAGTAAACGTATTGTTTTTGTTATTGATGTACAATTTGTTCCTTCTCTTTTCTTTTTGCAACATATTTCCTGCATTGCAAACATATATATCTAACCATCCGTCTGCGTTAATATCTACAAACACCACCCCTGTACTCCATTCTCCGTTGTAAGTAATTCCTGCTTTATTGGTAATGTCTTCAAACTCAAAATTGCCTTTATTTAAATACAGTTTATTACTTCCTTGATTAGCTGTTAAGAAAACTTCGGGGAAACCATCGTTGTTTAAATCTCCTGTGGCAACACCGCCACCATTGTAAAAATTGCGATACTTAAACACATTAAATGCATCAGATTCAGTTAAGGTGTTCGTAAACTGAATATTGGTTTTTACCTCTTCAAATAAGGTTTGCTTTGATTGATTTTTACATGCCCCTACTAAACCTATCAGTATCAAGAATGTAAAGTATTTATTCATACCCATACGCTAAATTACACAATGTGAACTTGAGAAAAGCCGATTCAACTATTTAAATTAAACCTAAATAAAGAGAGATTAAAAACAAAAATCCCCCCGAAATCCATTGATCTCGGAGGGATTCATATTCATTAACCAAGGATATTAGTATCCGAAGTTTTGCTTCAAGTTAGGATTAGAAGACAATGATACA
>CAZTDV010000001.1:0-140227 GCA_964612195.1 uncultured Sediminibacterium sp. | reverse complement strand
TGAATACAAAGTGGAGTCTTGAAAGTATCATACACCCATTTGTTACCAAAAACATGGTCCAAATGGCAATGTGTGTTTAACAATTGAACTACTTCAAGCCCAGTTGATTCAATAAACTGAAGCAATTGTTCTTGTTCTGCAGGGAAATAACAACCAGGGTCTATAACAATGGCTTTTTTATCTTCATTGTATAACACATAGGTATTTTCCTGAATTGGACTGAATGTGAAAACCTTAACCTTTATCATATACGTATTTTACCAGCTTTTAACGGTAAATGACTAATTTTAAATACCAAAGTTCGGATATGCAATTGAATAGTATTAGTAAAGTAATTTTTTTTCTTGGTTTATTAAGTTCTGCAGCTGTAAATGCGCAGGTTAATAGTGTGGAATTTGGTAAAAACAGAATTCAACACCAGAAATTTAATTGGAAGTTTTACCAATCTCCCAATTTCAATACCTATGTAACCCAAGGCGGAGTAGAATTGGGCAAGTTCGTAAGTCAGGTTGCCGAAGAAGAATTAAAATCGATTGAAAATTTCATCGAGTACTCTTTGCAACGACGTGCAAATATTGTGGTATACAATAATTACAACGATTATAAAAGCAGCAATATTGGTCTGGGTTCAGATTGGCAGAATTCAGGTGGTGTTACCAAATTGGTAAACAATAAAATCATTGTTTACTTTAATGGTAATCATACCAAATTAAAAAATCAAGTAAGAGAAGGGATTGCCAAAGTGTTAACAGACAATTTACTTTTTGGTGATGATATTGGTGAGTTTGCAAGTAACCAAGCTTTATTGGATTTGCCCAAATGGATGGTAGACGGTTATGTGGCTTATGCTGGCCAATCCTGGAGCACAGAGAAAGACGATGAACTAAAAAGTGCCATTTTAAGTGGAAGGTATAATTCTTTTTATCAGTTCGCATTTGAAAAACCTTTGTTGGCTGGTCATGCATTTTGGAACTATATCGGAGAAAAATACCGAAAGGAAAATATTACCTACTTATTGTATTTGGCAAGAATGTATAAAAACATCAATAATGCTTGTTTAAGAATTTGCAAGAAAAAATTCAAAGATGTTTTGGCCGATTTCATGCAGTTTCAACAAGACCGTTACATCAAAGATATTCGCCAAAGAAGAAACCAATTAAAAGGCCAGTTAACTGTAACAGAGGAAATTGGAAAAAGAGATTATTTCAGATTTCAAGCCAACCCTAATCTGCGCAGCAATACTTATTCCGTTTTAGAATTTAAAAAGGGAATTTATACAGTAAAGCTGATGGAAAACTTTTATGATGAGAAAGTACTGTTAAAGAGTGGAGTACTTACCAATATGCACGATGTGAATCCAAACTATCCAATCATGGCTTGGGATGGGAAAGGCTCTAGATTATTAGTTGTTTATTGGGAGAAAGGCAAGATAAATATGTTTGTATACGATTTGATTGCTCGTTATAAGCGATTCAAACAAACCATTGAAGGCTTTGATCAAATTCTGGATGCAAGTTTTATGCTCGACGCAAATACGCTTGTGTTAAGTGCGGTTAAAAATGGTCACTCTGATATTTATACCTATAAGATTGAAGAGCAAAAAGCTACACAAATTACCAATGATATTTATGATGACCTAGATCCAACTTTAGTGTCTTTTCCTAATCGAGTAGGAATCATATTTTCTTCTAATAGACCGGGTAATAATGCACCCAATAAAGACACGGTATTGCCGAGCAGATATCCATTCAATATTTACATGGTGGATATTTTGAATGACAGTAAAGAAAAACAAGTTGCACAATTAACCAATGTTAAAATGGGAAATGCGCGTTTCCCAATGCAATACAATACCAATCACTTTACGTTTGTTTCTGATGAAAATGGGATTGGAAATAGATGGGCTGGATTCTTTTCTACGCAAAGAAATGGTTTAGATACATTGTATTATATTGGAGATGAAGTACTCCGTAATCCTGCTCCTAAAGAGTTTGATTCTACTTTAACCGCATGGCAGAAACAGGAACCTGATAGTGTGAGCTACTTTCAAGTTTATAAAGACTCTACTTATACATTCCCAATTACTAATTATCAAAGTTCTTTGCTAGAAACCAGAATTGCTGGGAACAATGGACAAGTTAGCGAAGTAAGAAGGGAAGGTGATTTCAAGTTTGTATATAAATTAAAAGTGGATGAATTGGCATTGGCAAGAAGAAATGTGACTGCCCGCAATACCGAATACGTTAAAAAAGTTTTAGACGATCAAAAAATTGCAGGAGGCAAAGCCATTCAATACAATAATAATAAACCAGCAAATGACACTGCAAAAAAAGTAGTTGTTTTTCAAAATGAATTTGCGGATGAACTTCCAGATACTAGTTCCAATAATACGCCTTTGTTAATTGCGTCTAATCAACAAAGACAAAGTAGCTTGGCAAAATCAAAATTATTCGACTATCGATTAAAGTTTAGTTCTGATTATTTGTTGGGTGGATTTACCAATAATGTTTTAATTAATCGTTATCAGCCTTATGCTGGTGGATCTGGTCCTATTCAATTAAATAATGGGAATGATTTTAATTTCACATTTAGAGTGGGGGTAAGTGATTTGATGGAAGATGTAAAGTTTGTTGCTGGAATGCGTTTTGGAACCAATTTAGCAGACAAAGATTTGATGTTCTCTTTTCAAAATATGCGTAAAAAACTAGATTGGGGTGTCACCTATTATAGAAGTAATGTTACCAACTTCTTTAATACCCAGTTTAATAATATGCTTTATACCAATTTGTATCAAGTAAATGCTACTTATCCAATTAATGAGGTTAAAAGCATCAGAGCAACCATTGGTTTGCGTTCTGATAGAGGCGTCTTGAAATCGTATGATAATATTGCTGGTCAACCCAATCCTAATGCTTTGGCTTATCAAGATACTGTTTCAAAGTTTGTGCTTTCAAGAATTGAATATGTGCATGATAATACCATTAACCCAACACAAAATATCTGGAATGGCTTGCGATACAAAGTTTATCTAGATGTAAATATGCCTACTTTAAAAACAGCGGTTAATAATGGGAAGCCAACCATGAATTTTGGATTTGATGGCAGGTATTACCATAAAATTTATCGCAATTTTATTTGGGCTGGAAGGGTTGCAGCTGATTTCTCTTGGGGTAACCAAAAGTTGATTTATTATTTAGGTGGTGTGGATGGATGGATTGGACCTAAGTTCAATAATGGCAATCAACCTGCAGCAGATCAAAATTATGCATTCCAATCTTTGGCAGTAAATATGCGTGGGTATAGACAAAATATAGCCAATGGTAACAATGCTTTTGTAATCAATAGCGAATTCAGATTACCACTCTTTGCAACCATTTTTGATAGACCCATCAACAATGCATTCTTACGAAACTTCCAATTGGTGCAATTTCTAGACTTGGGCACTGCTTGGAACGGCAAGTACAACGGTATAAAGCGTCCAGGCGAAGTCATTACCAATAACCAAACACCAGTAGTGGTTAAAATAGATGCTGGAGGTTTAGGTCCATTTGCTGGTGGATACGGCTTTGGGGTAAGAAGTACTTTATTGGGGTACTTCATGAAGTTCGACGCAGGTTGGCCAATGAAGGGAATCTTCAAAGGCGCTCCTGTTTACTATTTTGCTTTAGGATTTGATTTCTAATATTATTTTGCCTGATCGGAGTACCCTTCACTGGGTACTTCGATATGTGGCTCTCTCAATTCTACTGGTACAGATTTTCTTCTCACTTTCATATTGAGTAGTTCTACAGAAAAAGAAAAAGCCATTGCAAAATATACGTAATGCTTTA
The DNA here is from genome assembly GCA_964612195.1 of uncultured Sediminibacterium sp. Taxonomy (GTDB): domain Bacteria; phylum Bacteroidota; class Bacteroidia; order Chitinophagales; family Chitinophagaceae; genus Sediminibacterium. Next base: position 136,397 of record CAZTDV010000001.1, on the reverse strand, counting down.
AGTGAAGTTCATGTGCTTTTTCTGCATTCCAACCTTCTACTAATAAGACCATTCCAATCATCACTAAAAAAGACAAAGCCAACATTTTTAAAGTTGGATGCTTGTGAATAAAAGAGGAAATATTTGCACTAAATAAAAACATAATAATCATTGCAATTACTACTGCTGCAATCATTACTTCTAAATGCTTGGCAGTTCCTCCGGCAGTAATGATGCTGTCGAAACTAAAGACCATGTCTATCATGATAATTTGAGCAATTCCGCTGGCAATGCCTAATTCCTTAGTTTTTCTACCTGCTAATGCGTCTTCTTCTCCTTCTAGTTTGTGGTGGATTTCTTTTACCGTTTTATAAATCAAGAACAGTCCTCCGCCCAACATGACCAAACTAGCTAAGTCAAAATCTTTGCTAAACAAACTAAAGACCGGCTTTCCTTTTTGTGTTAACAACCAACTCAAGCCGAATAACAAAATGGTTCTAGTAATAATGCCAGTAAACATCCAAATTAATCTGGCATTTTTTTGAAATGCTTTGGGCATTCTATTCATGATGATGCTCACGAATATGACATTGTCTATCCCTAATACCACTTCTAAAATGGTTAGGATTAAAAAACTGATTAAGCTTTCGGTAGTGAATAAATGTTCCATTAATTATTTTTTTTCAGCTAAGTATTTACAAATATTTTTTACAATCGATGGGCCTTCATATACAAAACCAGTCCAAACTTGAACTAAGGATGCTCCGGCTTTTAATTTCTCTTCTGCATCTTCACCAGTAAAGATTCCACCACTTGCAATGATAGGAACTTTACCCTCAGTTTGACCTGAAATATATTGTACTATTTCGGTGGATCTTTTTTGAACCGGTTTGCCACTTAACCCTCCCATGCCAATAGATTCACTTAATAATGTAGAAGAAGCACTTAAATTAGATCTATCTAAAGTGGTATTGGTAGCAACTAAACCACTTAATTTCATTGATAAAGAGAGGTCAACAATATCATCTAATTGTTCTTTAGTTAGATCAGGTGCAATTTTTAATAAAAGCGGTTTAGGTTTTTTCTTCCCAGCATTATGGTGTTGCAATTCGCTAAAAATTTTTGTAAGCGCATCTTTTTCTTGCAATGCCCTTAAGCCAGGTGTGTTAGGTGAACTAACGTTTATTACAAAATAATCAACCTGATCGTGTAATTCTTTAAAGCAAATGCTATAGTCTTTCCAGGCATCTTCGTTGGGGGTTATTTTATTTTTACCAATATTGCCCCCAATGATTAAATCGCCCACTGACTTCCCTCTGCTATTCCAATTAATTAATCTTTCTTTTACAGCCGCTACTCCTTCATTGTTAAAGCCCATTCTATTAATCAAGGCTTTATCTGCAGGCAGTCTGAATAGTCTTGGTAATTCGTTACCAGGCTGACCTTTTGGCGTAACAGTGCCTATTTCAATAAATCCAAAACCCAGCGATTCTAACTCATGTAAATAAGCCGCATTTTTGTCGAAACCTGCACCCAGCCCCACTGGGTTGGGGAAATGCAAACCCATCACTTCTTTTGCAAGATTGGTGGGCTTGTATTGAAATAAATTTTTAATAACAGTGTCTCCAATCCCCAAACTAGTAGCCATTTTTAGGCAATTCATAGAAAAGTAATGCACTTTTTCTGGGGGTGCTTTGAATAATAGGTTTCTGAGTAAAGTGTACAATGTGTTATTTTTTGCGAAAATACCCCGAAAGCCTCATTTAAAATTTAGTTGCATAAACAACTTTTAATCATTTTTACTACATTTGGATGATTAAATCAAGTTTATGCAAGAAGCCTATATAGTAGCGGGATTTAGAACCGCAGTTACTAAAAGTAAAAAAGGTGGATTCCGATTTTTTAGACCCGATGATTTGGCTGTTGAAGTAATCAAAGGATTAATGGCATCTGTGCCGCAGCTAGATTCGAAATTAGTAGATGATGTGATTGTTGGGAATGCGGTACCTGAAGCGGAGCAAGGCTTGCAATTTGGAAGAATTATTGCTGCAAAAGCCTTGGGAATTGAAGTGGCGGGTATTACGATTAACAGATATTGTGCAAGTGGATTAGAGAGCATAGCAACCGCAACCGCTAAAATTAGATCGGGCATGGCGGAATGTATTATTGCAGGTGGTACAGAAAGCATGAGCTTGGTACCTACTGCAGGATGGAAGACTGTTCCATCTTACGCAATTGCCAAAGAAGAACCGGATTATTATTTGAGTATGGGGTTAACTGCAGAAGCAGTGGCCAAAGAGTTTAATATTTCAAGAGAAGACCAAGATGCTTTTGCTTACGCGTCTCATATGAAAGCCAAAACGGCCATTGAAAATGGTTATTTTAAATCGGGCATTTTACCTATTGCTGTAGAAGAAACCTATGTAAATGAAAAAGGTAAAAAAGCAGTGAGGTCTTATACGGTAGATACCGATGAAGGATTAAGGGCCGATACAACGGTAGAAGGTTTATCTAAATTAAAAGCTGCTTTTGCAGTTGGAGGATCGGTAACTGCCGGAAATTCTTCTCAAACCAGTGATGGTGCTGCATTTGCTTTGGTGATGAGTGAAAGAATGATGTTGTCGTTGGGTTTAACGCCAATTGGAAGATTGGTCAATTGCGCATCTGCAGGGGTTCATCCAAGAATCATGGGCATTGGTCCTGTTGCTGCTATACCTAAAGTATTAAAGCAAGCAGGAATGAATTTAGGCGATATTGATTTATTTGAATTGAACGAGGCTTTTGCTTCTCAATCTTTAGCGGTCATTAGAGAATTAGGGTTAGACACCACCAAAGTAAATATTAATGGTGGTGCTATTGCGTTAGGCCATCCATTGGGATGCACTGGTTGCAAATTAACCGTTCAGCTTTTAAATGATATGAAGCGCTTGAATAAAAAATACGGAATGGTAACTGCCTGTGTGGGTGGTGGGCAAGGAATTGCAGGGATTATAGAAAATCTCTAAAATATGATTTTTTTCATTTTTTGTGTAGCTCTTTTAACTGAACTTCATACTAAATAAAAGGATTATGAAAACCATCATTGTTCCAACCGATTTTTCAACTACTGCAAGTAATGCTGCTGATTATGCAGTTCATTTTGCGCAACAAGTAAAAGCAGAGCGAATTGTTTTATTGCATGCTTACGAAATACCGGTAGCTATTGATCCTATGATGCCAGGAATTCAGATTCCTGAAATTGATGGTTTTAGAGAATCAGCCGAAAAAAGGTTGTATCAATTTAGGGCCGACTTATTACTAAAGTATTCCAACACGGGTCTTGTTTTTGATATACATGCAGTATATGGTTCTATACTTTCAGCCTTAGAAGATTTTGGGGAGAACAACCCTATAGAATTGGTTGTAATGGGAATAACAGGCGGTGGTGCTTTAGAAGAAACTTTAATTGGAAGTAATACCGTTCATATTGCAGAGCATAGCCATATTCCTTTGATTATTGTTCCTGCCAAATCTAGCTTTAAGCCTATTCAAAAATTATTATTTGCTTGCGACTTTAATGATGCTGAAAAGTACATACCTGTTGAGCAAATAGGAAATATACAACAGTTAACCGGAGCTGCATTAATGGTATTTAATATTGAATCTGCCCCTGATGAATTTGAAGAAACATTTCCTGGGACCGTGATGGGCGAAAGCTTTGCAGTACATACTGTTCTAGAAAAACTAAACCCCAGTTATCATTTTTCTCACGATGAAAATTTTATTGAGGGGGTTAATCATTTTGTAGACGAACAACAAGTTGATTTGGTAATTACTGTTCCTAAAGAGCACCATTTCTTTGCTCAATTATTTTCTTCAAGCCATACAAAGAAATTGGCATTTCATAGCCATGTTCCTATTTTGGTTTTAAGCAAAAACAATTAACTCAAATATTTACCTACTATTGGCATTCTTCTTCCTACTCCAAATGCTTTTGGAGAAATTCGAATGATGGGACAAAATTGATTGCGTTTGTATTCGTTGTTGTTGACCATTTTAATGGTTCGGTCTACTAATGCAGCATCAAAGCCTTGTTCCTTAATATTGGCGGGGCTTTGTCTTTTCTCAATATATTGATACAATAATTTATCTAGGACCTCATAGTCGGGCAAACTATCACTGTCTTTTTGATTGGGTCTTAACTCAGCACTTGGAGGTTTGTTTATAATATGTTGGGGGATAATTTCGCTTGTTCTATTGATGTATTTGGCCAATTCATACACTTGTAATTTATAACAATCACCTAGTACACCAAGCCCTCCAGCCATATCTCCATAAAGGGTTCCATAACCAGTAGCCAATTCACTTTTATTGGAAGTATTTAATAGTACGTATCCAAATTTATTTGCAATGGCCATTAAAATATTTCCCCTGCTTCTGCTTTGAATATTTTCTTCAGCTAATGAAAAGGGGAGGCCGTTGAAAAGTGGATCTAAGGTTTTTAAAAAGCTATTGTAAACCTGGTCTATTTGAACAATATCGTATGGGTTATTTAAGTTCTTGCTAAGTGCCACTGCATCATTTACTGAATGTTCTGTAGAGTAAGGAGAAGGCATTAAAATGGCTCTTACATTGTCTGCACCTAGTGCCTCACAAGCAATGGCTAGTGTTACAGCGGAATCAATCCCACCGGAAGATCCAAGAATAGCTTTTGTAAAACCCATTTTTCCAAAATAATCTCTGATTCCAGATACCAATGCTTGGTAAACTTGTTCAATATTTAATTGCGGTTCAAGCGTTGCCGGATTTAATTCTTTTTCTGGTATTCTACTAGCTGGCTCTAAAATGGGGCCATTCATTGATCCATCTTCATTTAATTCAACACAGTCTAATGCTTCTTCAAATAGTGGGAAGGCCTTCATTAAATTGGCATGCTTATCAAAAACCAAAGAGGCTCCGTCAAAAACTATTTCTGTTTGACTTCCTACTGCATTGCAATAAAACAGCGGAATCTTGTATTTTAAAACATTCGATTTAATGACTGCTTTCCTATCTTCATCATGGGTATAATCAAAGGGAGAAGCGCTTAAATTAAGCATGATGTCTGGATTGAATTTCATCAATTCATCCATTGGGCATATGCGATACAAGGGGTTATCACCTAAATTCCAAATGTCTTCACATATGGTAACTGCTAGTTTTTTCCCTTTAAATTCAATAATATTCCATTCATATGCTGGTTCAAAATAGCGGTACTCGTCAAACACATCGTAAGTAGGTAGCAGGGTTTTATGCACGATGGCTTTCACTTCTTTTTCGTACAAAAAATAAGCTGCATTAAAAAGGTCTTTTCCTTTTAAGTGTTTATTTTTTACAGGGCTACCTATCAAAACACCAATAGTATCTGCATGTTCTTTTATTAAATTTACTGCAGCGGTACATTTTTCAATAAAATCTTCAAACTCAACAAAATCTCTGGCAGGGTATCCCGATACCGTCATTTCACTAAATAGAATCAAATCGCCACCTGCAGCTTTAGCTGTTTTGATGGCTTCAATTATTTTTTGGGTATTCAACTCAAAATTGCCAATATGATAGTTTTGCTGGGCTATGAATATTTTCATGAAACAAATTTCATCAATTTAACAACATGATTGCAATCCTTTCCGTTAATTCGCCTATGAATACAAGGATTATTGCTTTGTTTTTGCTCTTGAGCTTGGGGGCTTGTAATTCAAATGAGGATGCACCCAATGTTTCTGGAATTAAAATACAATTGACTCAACAGCATTTTGAGCAGGACTTTTTTGCCATTGATACCAACCAATTAGAACAGTCAATAGTGGCTTTAGATAAAAAATATCCTGGGTTTACTACGGTTTTTTTATCTAATATTTTGGCTTTGATGCCACAAACAGAAACGGCCGATTTAAAAAGTTTTTACAGAGCCTATCTACCACTTTATAAGCAATCAACTAATATAATTAAAGAACAAGAAAAACAAATCCAAAAAATTGAGCAGGGATTGAAATATGTAAAATATTATTTTCCTACTTATCCTTTGCCGTTGAAACTGATTAGTTTTATTGGTCCAATAAATAGTTTTGGGTCTATATTAACGGAAGATGCCATTGCTATTGGATTACAGCTGTTCATGGGCAAAGACCATCCACTTTATACAAGTGAAGAAGGGCAGGCGCTATATCCATCTTATGTCTCCAGAAAATTTGAACCAAGTTATATTCCTGTGAGTGCAATGAACAATATTGTTTTAGATATCTACCCAGAACAAATGTCGGGTAAGCCCTTAATTGCACAAATGGTTGAATTGGGAAAACGAATGTATGTAGTAGACCACTTACTTCCTCAGCTTTCCGACACTTTAATAACTGGCTATTCTTCATTGCAGCTTGATGCTTGCTTGAACAACGAAAAAAATATCTGGAGCTTTTTCATTCAAAATGACCTTCTGTATAAATCTGATCCGCAATTGGTTAGAGAGTACGTTACTGATGGGCCTTTTACGCAAGCTTTTGGGAAGGAATCTCCTGGTAATATTGGCCAATTTTTGGGTTGGCAAATTGTAAAAAAGTGGATGAAAAAAAATAATCAATTGAGCTTTGATGCATTAATGAAAAAAGATCCTGTGCAATTGTTTGAAGAAGCAAAATACAAGCCCAGCTAATTCATCTTAGATGGCGCTACCAAATCGAATGAAGGGATGGGCACGGTAAAACTTTGTTTGGAATGTTGATTTTGCATGGTGTAAGAACCTTGCATTTTGCCCATTTCTGTTTTTAAATTACAACCGCTCACATAAGTATATTGTTCTCCTGGAGCAAGCACTGGCTGAACGCCTACTACCCCTTCTCCTTCTACTTCTCTGTGTTCTGCATTGCTATCAAAAATAAACCAATGTCTTCTTAATAATTGAACAGCAAACTTATTGTGATTCTCTATTGTGATGCGGTAGGCAAACATGAATTCACCTTTCAGCGGGTTGCTGTAATCGGACTGGTAGAATACTTCTACCGTGATTTCGATTCCTGCTGAAATTTTAGAAACCATATTTATACGGATTGGTCATTGTAAATGTAGGTAAATTAACATTCTATAAGGGGTATTTGGGTAAATAATCATGTGAATAATTGCTTAAAATAGTTGAATCGGCTGTACTTTTGCACCACAAAAAAAGACGTTTATGACTAAAATTGCTGTTGCTAAAGGGGATGGAATTGGACCAGAAATTATGGATGCGGTATTGTCCATATTTGATGCTGCTAAAGTGCCATTGACTTATGAGGTGGTAGACATGGGTAAATGGGTATTCGATAAAGGATACAGCAATGGCATGACCCCAGAAGCAAAGCAGACCATTGAAACACTTGGTATTCTTTTTAAAGGACCAATGGAAACCCCCAAAGGGAAAGGGGTAAAAAGCGTGAACGTTACAGCACGTAAAACTTGGAATACCTATGCCAACAAAAGAACCTTTCAAACCTTGCATGGTGTAGATACGGTATTTAGTAAAGCTGGAATTCCTATTGATATTACTATTGTTAGAGAAAATATTGAAGATACTTACGGTGGTATTGAGCATATGCTTACCAATGATGTGGCATTAAGTAGAAGATTTATCACTCGTCCTGGAAGTATGCAAGTGATCAAATATGCATTTGAAATGGCCAAGAAAAAAGGATGCAAAAGAATCACTTGTGGCCATAAAGCCAATATCATGAAATTAACCGATGGGTTGTTTTTGGAAGTGTTTTATGAAATTGCCAAAGAATACCCAGAACTAAAAGCAGACGATGTTATTGTAGACGATTTATGTATGAAATTGGTGAGCAAGCCCGACCTATTTGATGTGGTAGTGTTAACCAATTTGCAAGGAGATATTGTGAGTGATTTATGCGCTGGACTTGTGGGTGGATTGGGCTTTGCTCCTTCTGCCAATATTGGTGATCATATCTCTATTTTCGAAGCTGTACACGGAACTGCTCCAGATATTGCTGGTAAAAATATTGCTAACCCTACCGCTTTATTATTAAGTGGAATTGGAATGTTAAGGCATTTAGGATTAATGCAGTCTGCTGGCACCATTGAAAATGCTTTGTTGTACACACTCGAAAGCGGAAAGCATACCGGCGACTTTGGTGAAAAGGGAACTACTAATTTGAATACAACCGAGTTTGCCAATGCCATCATTGCTAATTTTGGCCAAAAGCCTGCACATAATCCAAAGCCTGATATGCCAGATGTTTCAGTAACACCTACCATATTTGCTTTAGAAAATAACCCCATGTTAGAAACAGCCGATACCAATAATGAATTTATTGTGGGGGTTGATATGTTTATTGAAAGCAATGAGCAACCAAATGCGGTTGCGGAAAAATGTTTGAAACATACATTGGATCTATTTAAGTTAGTCACCATCAGTAATAGAGGTACTCAGGTATGGCCAACTGGATCTGTTTATACCAATTTGGTAAATCAATACCGTTGCAGATTTGAAAGTGTGGGCGATATACCGCTAACACAAATTGATATTATTGAGCTCTATAAAAGACTTACGGCTGATTTTAAAGTTTGCTCTACAGAGATATTAAACATGTGGGGAGACAAAAAAGCCTATAGTCTTGCGCAGGGGCAGTAATTGAGTTGATTTTTACCGTAATTTCACGGCTCATTTAAAGCATATAGTACAATGGCTGAAGTGATTTTAATGCCCCGATTAAGTGATACCATGACCGAAGGGGTAATTGCCGCTTGGCATAAAAGGGTAGGAGATACAGTACAGAAAGGCGACTTACTGGCTGAAATTGAGACAGATAAAGCCACAATGGAACTAGAAAGTTACCAGGATGGCGTTCTTCTTCATATAGGAACCCCCGACGGAGGAAAATTACAAGTGAACGATTTATTGGCCATATTCGGAAAGCCAGGAGAAGATATTACTGAATTAGTAAAAATTCATAGCGGTGGTGCACTACCGCCAATACCAACGGCTGCCCCTGTTGAGGCAGCTCTCCCTGTTGAGACAGCAGCTCCTACAACAGCTCCAATCTCAACGGAAACAACTGCTTCAATTGATATTTCTTCTATGGATGAAGTGGTTTTAATGCCAAGGTTGAGTGATACCATGACCGAAGGAGTGATTGCTTCTTGGCAAAAAAATGTGGGTGATATTGTGAAGAAAGGAGAGGTTTTGGCAGATATAGAAACCGATAAAGCTACCATGGAATTGGAAAGCTACAAGGATGGTGTGTTATTGTATCAAGGAGCTCAGGCGGGTGAAAAAATATTGGTTAACGACTTACTATGTGTAATAGGTAAGGAGGGATTAGATGTTGCTGCAATTGTAGCAGCCGTAAAAGCAGGAACAGTTGCAAAAGCGCCATCTGAAGAAGTGCCTGCTGCTCCATCGGTTGTTGCAGCATCAGCTCCTATAGTTACTGCTGCACCAGCTGTTGAACAAACAGTGGTGAATAGCGGTAGAATATTTGCATCTCCTTTAGCTAAAAGAATTGCTGCAGAAAAAGGCATTGATTTAAAATATGTAAAAGGTTCAGGCGATAACGGTAGAATTACCAAGATTGATATTGACCAATATGTTCCATCAACAACTATTGCCGCCGCTGCACCTACAGCCAAGTCTGCAACCCCAGTTGTAAGTAATGCAGTAGCAGGTCAGGTTAGTTTTACAGATGTTCCTGTTTCTCAAATGAGAAAAGTAATTGCGAAGCGTTTAAGCGAAAGCTTGTTTACGGCGCCTCATTTTTATTTGACCATGCAAATTGATATGGATGCTGCAATTGCTGCTAGAACCAAAATCAATGAAGTGGCTTCAGTTAAAGTGAGCTTCAACGACTTAGTAGTTAAAGCAACTGCAATGGCATTGAAAAAGCATCCTAAAATTAATAGCAGTTGGATGGGTGATTTTATTAGATATAACGACCATATTAATATTGGAGTTGCAGTAGCGGTTGATGAGGGTTTACTAGTACCTGTTGTTCGTTTTGCAGATAGTAAATCATTGAGTCAAATTGGTGCTGAAGTAAAAGACTTTGCACAAAGGGCAAAAGATAAAAAATTGCAACCATCCGATTGGGAAGGAAGTACTTTTACTATTTCTAATTTAGGAATGTTTGGTATAGATCAGTTTACTGCCATTATCAATCCACCAGACGCTTGTATATTGGCAGTAGGGGGTATTTCGCAAGAACCTGTTGTGAAGAATGGCCAAGTGGTTCCAGGAAATATCATGAAGTTGACGTTGAGTTGCGATCACCGCGTAGTGGATGGTGCAACAGGTGCTGCATTCTTACAAACCTTGAAACAATTATTAGAAGAGCCAGTTAGAATGCTCGTTTAATTTTTTAGATGGTATTTATGCTTAGCAATAATTTGGCTAGGCATTTGAAATAAATAAAAAACCTCACTAAATGTGAGGTTTTTTATTTGGAAAAGAAGCATTTATGTTAGAGATCCCACTCACAACCAATGGGTGCGCCAGGCGGTATTTCTTTATGTTGTGGTAAACTAATTTCTTTGGGATTATTAATTCTTTCAATGGCGTATCCAAAATGTGGGGTATCAGTTCCAGCTTTTACCATACTCTCTGCATATTTTTTCAGTGAGTTTAAACGGTTAAAACAGATGGACTGAACTGCATAATTGGCTTGATCATTTTTGCTTAAAGCTAATAACCAGGTTAAAACCATTTGTTGTGTTTGCTTTTGAACTTCTCTTGCCAATCCTTTTTCTGGAGCAGCTTTCCAAACACTATTAATGGTAGCATCTAATACATCATCCCAGCCTAGCGTACCTGCCATAGCTTTTAATTGAACCAAACGATTGGCGCGCTCTGCATTAAATAAGAACGATAATTGAAAATGAGTAAGCGCTTCAGCAGCAGCCAAAGGATCAAAGCTCATTCCAGTTCTTTTTGCAAATACTTCTCCAACACCATTGAACATAGGTGGACGCGGAGGTATCATTTGTACAATTCTATTTGATAATGTTAATACACTTGGCGAAAGTGATTTTAGCATCGCATTCAGTGCTTTAACTTGTGTTGCAGCTGGAAGTATGGTAGGCCGAACTTGTTTGTCGCCTCTTACATTGTAACTATAATACATACCTCCAATTAATTTACTTACTGCTTCTGCTTGATAGCGGTGATAATTGTAAATTGGTACCAAAGCATCTTCTAAAGTACTCATTGGTGTATTAGGGCGAATAGCAGATTCTGAAAATTGATCCAATGCTTTTTGTCTTACTGCTAATACATTATTTAGTTCTGTTACTGGGTCTTTGTCGTTGTCCCATAAATGGGCATCTGGATGAAATCCACTCACTGCTCTCGCATCTGCATCTGCAATAAAGAGCAAACCTTTTTGTTGATTCTCTTCTAATAATTTATTGAGTGCGGCGGTTTCGTCGGTACCATTTGGAAATTGACTATACCCATACATGATTGCACGTTTATCCCATTCTCCAATTTCATTGGTGTACACTTTACTAAAATCAATGTTGCCTTTTTCATTAATAAAAACAGCAGGATGCGGATAATCCATTACTGATGCACGATTGTGTACACTAGATGCGTAATTGTGCTGTAACCCAAGTGTATGGCCTATTTCGTGTGCAGATAATTGTCTGAGTCTTTGCAATGCTGCTTCTCTCATAGTTGTTGGAACAGGCTTTCCTGTTTCGTAAGGGGAGAGCAATCCAGTAAAAATTAAATAGTCTTGTCTTACTCGTAATGAACCTAAAGTTACTTGCCCTTTAATAATTTCTCCCGTTCGGGGATCGGTAACTGAAGCGCCATAACTCCAACCTCTAGTAGATCGGTGCACCCAATTAATCATGTTGTAGCGAATGTCCATAGGGTCTGCAGAATCGGGTAATACTTTTACAATAAATGCATTTTTAAATCCGGCAGCTTCATATGCTTGGTTCCACCATTTAGCTCCATCTAGTAAGGCAGAACGTATGGGTTCGGGCGTTCCATTGTCTAAATAATATACAATGGGCTTTACAGGTTCGCTAATTGCTGCTGTAGGATCTTTTTTAAACAAGCGGTGTTTAGCAATTACCATTTGTTGAATGGGCTCAGTAAAATCGCTGCTGTAATCGAAATAAGTTTTTCCAAAATAACCACTTCTGATATCGTATTTGCGCGGTTTAAATTGATTGTCGGGTAATTGCACAAAAGAGTGGTGCATCCTTAATGTAATTGCTTCTGTTGATGGGCTCACTGCTCTCACTAATCGGCCTGCATCTGCTCCACCAACAAAACTAATCATTGCTTCAAACTCTGAATTTAATGGGAAGTTTCTGGTATTATTAATGTAGATGGCAGACCTTGCTTCGTTGAAGGAATAGCTGCCTTGCCGCATGCTTCTGATTTTATCTGCAACTCCATGTGCATCTCTTATTAAAAAGGCATTTAAATCAATTAAGTAAGTACCATTTTCTTCTGCTTCAATATTAAATGAAGCAATGGCTGATGATGCAAATGATTCTGCCACAGCTTTTTGTTCCTGTACGTCTTTTGAGCTTGCTCTATAATCGTAATTGGGTTGAATGAGTAATAACTTTTTGCCTATTTTATGAAAATAGACAATTCGAGTATTCCCTATCTGACCTCTGTCTAGCCCTATATCATTTGAGCCTAGGCCAGCAGGCAAACTATTGACGTATAAGAATTCTGTATTTAATTGGTTAACCAGTAACCAAATTTTGCCATTATTAGTGTCGTACCAAAAAGGGAAAAAACCATCCATTTTTTTCATGGATTTTGTTTTTTCTGCAATACTTGCACTATTCTGAGCTTGAAGGGAAACAACAAAAAAGCAAATAACAATGAGGGTCCATTTTTTCATAAGAACAATTTTAAAATCATTGAGGTAATTGCAAAATAAAAGACCCTGCTCTTATAAAATAAAAACAGGGTCATAATATTTAAACTGTTAAAACTTAACCGTTGTTTTCTGAACTAGGTGTTTCAGGGGTAAAAAGCGTTGGAGCTTCTACCACTGCTGGTTCAGCAGCAGGCACAACTGGAGCTACAGGAGCTGGAGGTGCTACTTTCTTAACTGGTTTTTTAGCAGCTGGTTTTTTTGCTGGTGCAGCTTTTTTAACTGGAGCAACTTTTTTAGGAGCAACTTTTTTAGGAGTTACTTTTTTAGGAGTTACTTTTTTCGCTGCCTTTTTAGGTGCTGCTTTTTTAGCAGGAGCAGCTTTTTTAGGTGCTACCTTTTTCGCTGCCTTTTTAGGCGCTACTTTTTTAGCAGGCGCTGCTTTTTTTGCGGGTGCAGCTTTCTTTACCGCTTTTTTAGGAGCTGCTTTTTTTGGAGCTGCTTTCTTTGCGGCCTTTTTAGGTGCTACTTTTTTAGCAGGAGCTGCTTTCTTTGCTACTTTTTTAGGAGCGGCTTTTTTAACTGCTTTTTTTGGTGCTGCTTTTTTTGCGGGTGCAGCTTTCTTTACCGCTTTTTTAGGGGCGACTTTTTTGGCTGCTTTTTTAGGAGCTGCTTTTTTAGCGGCTTTCTTTTTACTTGCTTTTGCCATGATGGTATTAGTTTGAATGAAAAGTTTTAGAAAGACAGTAAGTTAGAATATTTTTTTCAATATAATTTAAATTCATTCTTGCCTATTTTTTTTTGCTTTTGCTATACCCATTTTTTTGTAACCAAAGCAACACTTTATCACGCTGATCGCCTTGCACAATGGCTTCCCCATCTTTGGCACTTCCTCCTGTTCCGCAAAAATTTTTCAATTGCTTTGACAATGTTTCAAGGTCATTTTCCTTTCCAACAAATCCAGTTACTAGGGTTACCGTTTTACCCCCTCTTTGTTTCTTGTCTAATTGAATTATTAGATTTTGTTTAGCCGGTTCAAGGGTTTCTAATGTTTCGTTCTGGGTTCTATTAAATTGGAAGTTAGGATCTGTACTGTAAACAAATCCTGCCTGATCAGCTATATTTTTCTTACTCATTTGTTTGTTTTTGCTAAAATAATCGTAAAAATAGTCCCCTTCCCAATTTGGCTGTCTACTTTTATTTCCCAATTATTAGCTGCCGCATACTCAGCACAAATTAATAAGCCTAAGCCAGTACCTTTTTCCTTTTGAGTTCCTGGGGTGGTAAAATGCGTTTTCAATTGGAATAATCGGTTGATTTGTTCCGGATTCATACCAACACCATTATCTTCAATACAAATAGCTATCTGATCGTTTTCAATCTTGCTGTACAATTCAATTTGGCCTTGCTCGTTGGTGAATTTTATAGCATTCAATAAAAAATTACGAATAATGATGTCAAAATGTTGAGGGTCAGCTTTAATGCTTAAACTTGAATTAATCTTGTTATCTACCCTAATGCTCTTTTGGTCGGCAAGCCCTTTTAGTAAACCAACAGAGATGGCTGCCTGTTTATGTAAGCTAATATCTTTTAAATCTGGAGTATCTACTCCTTTCATTCTAGATCTTGACCATATCAATAGATTATCAAGTACATAATTTAAGTTTTGAACCTGTTTCGTTAAATTTAATTTTAACTGATGATAAGTTTCATGGTCCAATGAATCAGGATCAAGCATAGGAAGCACTGCGTTCAAAGAAGCAATGGGAGAGCGTAAATCATGTGAAACAATGGAGAAAACCCTGTCTTTTAATAATAAAGTTTCTTCTAATTCTTTTTTTTGTATTTGTAATAAAAGGTTGGTTGCTGTTTTGTATTTATTTTTTCTCCAAATATTAATGAGTAATACAGTTACTACTATCATAGTAATTATTAATGAGAAATTCAGAATTGTCTTTCTTTGGTTATTCTCGATTTCTAATTCTTTTTCAATTCTGAGTTGATTTATTTCTGATTGTTTTTTCTCGGCTTCAAATTTAGCTTGCATTTCTGCTAACCTAGATCGGCTTTTTTCTTGATAAAGGGAGTCATTTAATTGGCTAGACTTTTTTTGAATTTGATATGCTTCTTTATAATTGCCAATACCCTCATAGGCGATTGCTAATAAACTATAAATTAATGCTGTTTCAGATTTTGCACCCATTGAAATACCAAGATTGAGTGCTTTTTCTAAAATAGGTATGGATTGATTATAATTCTCTTCGTGATTTAATATTCTACCAGTTCTGTATAATGCGGTAAGTTGAAGCTGTAGGCTATTAATTTTTATAGCATATTGTACGGATAAGTTAAAATAATATTTAGCACTATCCTGTAACTTTCTTGCTTCTGATAGGTCACCCGCATTTCTATAGGCAAATGCTAATAAGTAATCGTCTTTTAATTTAAGATTAAATGTTAGGGCTTTATTAGAATAAAGCATAGCGCTATCAATCATTTGTCCTCTCAAAAAAGTAAAAGAAAGGTTATTTAAAGCCCTGCCAATACTTTTTTGGTCATTTAATTGAGTATGGAGAGTAAGGTCTTTTAAAAAGAACTCAATAGATTTATTTGCATTGCCCTGAGAATTATATACAGAAGCCATACACCTGTACGAAGCCGCTAGGGCTGGTAAGTTTTGAATAGAATCATTCCATTTTAGGGCTTTTGTACTGTAGTCAAATGCACTAGTGAAATCTCCTTTTCTATATTTAATCCATGCTAAATTATTAAGCGCAATTCCTTTTTCTTTGGGTTGATTATTTGTTACAGCTTCTGTTAAAGCTAGATTGGCATAATTTATTGCTAGCTCGGTATTTTTATCGGATAATGTTTCTGCGATATTATTTAGAAATCGTATACGTTCAATTCCCGAACCCTTTGCAGTGAGCAATTGATCAATACTATCTTTTGCAAAAGTTTGTGCGAATAAAATGGATTTTCCTAGAAAAAAGAAAGCAAAGCAAAAAAAGATTGCTGACTTTTTATATTCATCTCTCATGAATAAAATATATGCTGGAAAATTACAAAAAACAACATGCTTGGGGTAAAAAACTTTACCAATCTGGTCAATTATTTCACGAAACTAGCTTTTAAACTCAAATCAAGGCTTTGGGCTTGGTGTATTAATCCTCCCACACTAACAAAATCTACCCCTGTTTTTGCATATGACTCAATGGTAGTTAAGTTTATTCCACCACTTGCTTCTGTTTCAACCCTGCCTTTAATAATGGCTAATGCTTCTGAAACTTCTTCTGGAGAAAAATTGTCTAACATGATGCGATCAACTTTATTCAAAGCACGGTTGCATACCAATTCAACATCTGCTAGATTTCTGGTTTCTACTTCAATTTTTAGTGGTTCTGTTAACTGTTTAGAATAAGTAAAAGCTTGATTAATTGCTTCAATTATTCCACCGCAATAGTCAATATGATTGTCTTTTAGCATAATCATATCGTATAAACCAAACCGATGATTAATGCCCCCGCCAATTTTTACTGCTTCTTTTTCCAGTAATCTGAAATTGGGCGTTGTTTTTCTAGTGTCTAATAAACGAGTATGGTACCCAATTAATATTTGCGTATAACGATTGGTAAGAGTTG
Source organism: uncultured Sediminibacterium sp. (assembly GCA_964612195.1). Taxonomy (GTDB): domain Bacteria; phylum Bacteroidota; class Bacteroidia; order Chitinophagales; family Chitinophagaceae; genus Sediminibacterium. The sequence goes on along the minus strand of CAZTDV010000001.1, from coordinate 119,932 downwards.
CAATGCCACTCATTCTTTGCATACAATTCAAAGCCAATCTTTCCCCCTTTAATATAGTATGTACGGATGCGGTAATTTCAAATGCAATTTCTCCAATCTGCATTTTATCTCCATCCTTTTTAAAAGCTTTAAATTCGATACCAGTTTCTAAGTAGTTGAATATTTTTTTAGCAATATCTACGCCCGCAAGTATACCATTCTCTTTTATTTTAAGTACGGCTTTGCCTTGCTTAGTAGAAGGGATACAGCTTAGAGTAGAATGATCTCCACTCCCAATATCTTCTTTTAGTGCAGCTTCTATTAAAGTAGCCAATGCAATATCAAATGAATTCATGTACCGTCTTTAACTAATTCTCATGGTTATTATATACAATGTTCCATTTTTTTGCTTTAACTGCACAGTTATGCTATAGCTTTTGCCTGATGTGGTTAATTTCCCCAAAATATATACTAGTGTTCCTTTTCCGCCATCAGAAACTTTTTCAAATCCTTTTATTCCATTATCGGCATAAAACGATTTTAAAGCTAAAGCAGCTTGGTTTTTGCTCATATTCTTCACTTCATCCTTATCCAATAATTTCAAGTCTACATAATCATCCAAATAAGTGGTTATCATATCTGGGTTAGCCGATTTTAGCGCCCTAACAACCATATCTGTTTCAGATTGGGCTTGGACATTCAATAAACCGCCCAAAATAAAACCAATTACTAAAATCAAATTCTTCATAAAATCCATTTAAGCTTAAAATGTGCTATAATCATGCCAAAATTGGGCAATTTTACCGATTTGATAAATGTACAGCCAAAAGCTGAATGAGAAATAAGTTAACTTTAACGCATGAGCAAAAAAGTAATTTTAATCATAATGGATGGTTGGGGTTTAGGACAAGTGAAGTCTGCCGATGCCATTCAAAATGCCAATGTGCCATTTGTTAGTTCTTTATATTCTCAATACCCAAATACTACATTAATCACTTGCGGTGAACAAGTAGGTTTACCCGACGGACAAATGGGGAATAGTGAGGTAGGACATTTAAACTTAGGAGCTGGAAGAATTGTATATCAGGAACTACAACGAATAAATGTTGCAGTTAAAGATGGTTCTCTTGCTAAAAATCAAGCTTTATTAAATGCTATTGAGCAGGCTAAGCAGAGCGGCAAAAATCTCCATTTATTGGGGTTAGTAAGTGATGGTGGCGTCCATTCTCATACCAGTCATTTAAAAGCCATTTGTTCTATTTGTCATGAGCATGAACTAAGCAAGGTTTTTGTTCATGCATTTACAGATGGTAGAGATACTGATCCTAAAAGTGGATTGGGTTATATACAAGATGTAGAATCACACCTAAAGAGGACAACTGGAACCATTGCAACTGTTAGTGGGAGGTACTATGCAATGGACAGAGACAAAAGATGGGAAAGAGTAGCATTGGCTTATCATTGCATGGTTAATGCAAAAGGGAATACTGCTCTTTCTGCCGAAGCAGCTATTCAATCTAGTTATGATGCAGGGGTTACTGATGAATTTATTTTACCCACTGTTCTAACTAAGGACGATGCAACTCCTGTAGCAAAAATTGAAGAAGGGGATATAGTTATTGCTTTTAACTTCAGAACAGACCGTTGCAGAGAAATCACCGAAGTGCTTACCCAGCAGGCATTTCCTGAACAAAATATGCATCCATTGAATTTGCATTATACAACTATGACCATGTATGATCAGAAATTTAAAGGAGTGAATGTAATTTTCGAAAATGATAATTTAACTAATACTATTGGTGAAGTGTTGGCAGATCACGGCAAAAAACAAATTAGAATTGCAGAAACAGAAAAATATCCGCACGTAACATTTTTCTTTAGTGGAGGTAGGGAAGACCCTTTTAAAGGGGAGTCTAGAATCATGGCACCTTCTCCTAAAGTTGCTACCTACGATTTACAACCAGAAATGAGTGCGGCTGAGCTTACGGAAAAAATTCTACCTGAAATTGAAGCTGAATCAGCCGATTTTATTTGTTTAAATTTTGCAAATGCAGATATGGTAGGACATACAGGTGTTTTTAGCGCAGTAGTAAAAGCGGTTGAAACGGTGGATGCATGTGTTGCAAAAATTGTTACACTAGCTATTGAACATGGGTATACCATATTTTTAACCGCAGATCATGGTAATGCAGATTATTTAATTAATGAAGATGGCTCTCCTAACACTGCACATACGTTAAATCCGGTGCCCTTATTTGTTATAGACAAAACATGGAAGGGAAAGCTTATTCCAGGAAAATTGGCTGATATAGCACCAACCATTTTAACTTTTATGGAAGTACCAATACCAGCCCAGATGACTGGAAATATTTTAACCAATTAAAAATCAAACCATGTTTAAAAAATTGCTCTTAGCACTATTTGTTGTCTTGTTGGTTCTACAGGCATTTAGACCCGAAAAAAACAATTCAGGGAATAAAGAAAATGACATTAGTTCCTTGTATCCTGTGCCAGAAAATGTAGAACAAATTTTAGTAAAAGCTTGTAACGATTGCCATAGTAATAGTACGATTTATCCATGGTATGCTGAAGTTCAGCCAATTGCATGGTGGTTAGACGACCATGTAATTGAAGGTAAGAATCACCTAAATTTTAACGAATTCGCTTCATATAGATTGGCAAAGCAATTCCATAAATTAGAAGAAGTTTTTGATGAGGTAAAGGGCGGCGAAATGCCATTAGAATCTTATACAGTAATACACAGAGACGCCAAACTTTCTGTTGAAGAAAGAAATGTATTGATGGATTGGTCGGTTGCTGTAAGAGATACTATGAAAGCACGTTTTCCGGCTGATAGTTTAATAATGAAGAAGAAAAAATAACCCTAGTAGTTGTTATTTTAAAGGTTGTTGATTGCATGTGTAGAAAAAAAATGATTTCAAGCATTGTAATGCTGTTAAGTGTATTGGGTATTAAAGCACAAAAACTGAATGATACTACCAAAGCAAATACTGCGCTTTTGGATGATGTTGTTGTGTATTCCAGCCGATTTGCAGAAAAATTTAAGCGGGTTGCACAAACAATTGATGTTTTAAAAACAAAAGAGCAACTTAATTTTCAACTTAATACAGCAGATGCCCTAATTAATTCGGGCAAACTATTTGTACAAAAAAGTCAGCAAGGGGGCGGTAGTCCTGTAATTAGAGGCTTTGAAGCTAGTAGAATTTTAATGGTGGTAGATGGTGTTAGAATGAATAATGCCATCTATCGTGCAGGTCATTTACAAAATATTATCACTATCGATAATATGGTTTTAGAACGTATGGAGATATTGTATGGTCCATCTTCTACGCTTTTTGGTAGCGATGCCTTAGGGGGGGTAATTAGTTTAAATACTAAAGACCCCATACTTTCATCCACCAATAAAACCAACATTTCGGGTTCAGCCACACTCCGTTATTCAAGTGCAATGCAAGAAAATAGAGGCAATATTCAAATGAATATTGGTGGTCAAAAATGGGCTTCATTTACTTCGGTGAGTTATGGAAGTTTTGGTGATTTAATCCAGGGAAGTAAAAGAAGAGCCGATTATCCTGACTTTGGTAAAAGAAATATCTATGTTGAAAGAGTAGGGAATGTAGACATGATTATTCCCAATCCCAACCCAAACAAACAAATTGGTTCTGGTTATAAACAAGTAGATATAACCCAAAAATTTCTGTATCAGGCTAATGAAAAAGTACAGCATATTTTGAATCTTCAGTTTTCTAATACCAACGATATTCCTCGCTATGATAGACTATCTGAAATGAATGGAGTTGTTCCTGTATTTGCAGAATGGTATTATGGTCCACAAATCAGAAATATGGCTGCTTATCATTTAAATGTAAAAGACCAAGTTGGGTTTTTTAAGGATATCAAAATAACTGCCAGTTTTCAAGACATTGAAGAAAGTAGAATAGCTCGCAGATTCCAAAACAATAACAAAGATTTTAGATGGGAAAGGGTAAGTGTTTTCGGCTTGAATATAGATGCCAAACATTATTTTAGAAAACATGAATTGCATATTGGAGCTGAAACCTATAGTAACTTTATTAAGTCAACTGCTGAAAGAGTTAATATTGCTTCAGGGTTAAAAAGCCGAATTTCAACTAGGTATTCGGATGGTCCAACTTCAATGTCTACGCATGCAATATTTGCACAGCATACCTATAAGATTTCAGATCAATTAACCATCAATGATGGCCTACGATTTAATCTTGTTCAATTAAATGCACAATTTGTAGACACATCTTTAACTCGATTCCCGTTTTCAAAAGTTAAACAAAGCAACCAATCAATTACAGGTAACATTGGAATCGTATATTCAACAAAGAACAATCTAAGAGCTGCATGGGTATTTAGTACAGGTTTTCGCTCTCCTAATGTGGATGATTTAGCAAAAGTTTTCGATTCAAGATCTGGATTAGTTGTAGTTCCTAACACGAATATAAAGCCCGAGTATACCTATAATGTAGAATTTAATCTAAATAAATACGGAAGCTCATTTAGTTATGGTGCCGCTGTATTTTATACTGCTTTTAATAATGCTTTAGTACTAGATCGATACTTATTTAATGGTCAAGACAGTATTTTTTACAGTGGTGTAAAAAGTGCTGTTTTTGCTTTACAAAACAAAGCAAAGGCAAGATTATATGGTATTAGTCTAAATGCATCTTTACAGTTAGTGCAATCTTTTTCTATAGAAGGAGTCATTAATTTTACTAAAGGACAATTCAGGGATGCAATAAATGGAAAAACACCTTTAGATCACGTTCCTCCAACTTATGGCAGGCTGGCTATAAAACGCCAGGGCCCAAAATGGAATGCAGATTTTTCGGTATTGTTTAATGGGTGGAAAAGGTTGGCAGATTATAATTTAAATGGGGAAGATAACTTACAATATGCTACTCCAGATGGTATGCCTGCTTGGTACACGCTTAACTTTAGGTCGTCTATTATGGTGAACAGCCAAATTCAATTGCAAGTTGCCGTTGAAAATATCTTAGACCTTAACTATAGGTATTTTGCCAGTGGAATTTCTGCTTCAGGAAGAAATTTATCCCTTTCATTAAAAGCGTCTTTTTAAGTAAGAATTAAAAATTTATGCCTTAGCCCCCGCCAAATCAATAAAGGTGGGGGCTTTTGTTTAATTTGCAGGATGGAAATTAAGAAAGCCGCATACGTCATCTCTAACGCCGATTATAAGGCCTGTCCTGCACCAGACAGACCTGAGTTTGCATTTATTGGCAGAAGTAACGTGGGTAAATCTTCATTAATCAATATGTTGTGCAAGAATAATAAGCTTGCCAAAACCTCTTCTGCTCCCGGAAAAACACAGTTAATTAATCATTTTGAAATAGAGAGTAGTAATAAATCAAATCAGGGATTTAAGAAATGGTATTTAGTAGACTTGCCAGGTTATGGTTTTGCCAAAGTAGCCCAAAGTAGCAGAAGACGATGGGAGCAAATGATTGAAAACTATTTGCGCAAAAGAGAAAATCTGGTTAATGTATTTGTATTAATTGATAGCAGGCATAAACCACAAAATATCGATTTAGAATTTATTAGCCAATTAGACAAATGGCAAATTCCATTTAGTTTGGTATTTACTAAAACCGATAAAGAAAAGCCTACTGTGGTTGCGAATAATATTCAAGCTTTTTTTGATACACTAAGAAGCACTTGGCAATTCTTGCCACAACACTTTATTACCAGTGCTGAAAAACATCAAGGAAGAGAAGAGGTTTTAGCTTTTATTCAAATGAAAAATGAATCAGTTGCCTAGAACGGTTTCCATGGCTCTTGCTTTGAGTAAGCATTCTTCATATTCTAATTCTGGATTACTATAAATGGTAATTCCGCTACCTACTAAGTAACTTAAATATTGGTTCTGAGAATTATACAATAAGCTCCTGATAACAACATTAAAATCGAAATCTTTATTTGGATTAATATACCCTACTGCTCCTGAAAAAATTCCTCTTTCAATAGGTTCATATTGGTGAATTAGTTCCATTACTCTTTTCTTGGGTGCTCCAGTCATACTACCCATTGGGAATCCGGTTTCTATTAATTCTTTTATACCCACTCCTTCCATTAAATGTCCGCTGATAGTAGAAATCATTTGGTGCACTTGTGGGAAACTGTAAATGCCAAATAATTCATCTACTATTACCGTACCTGCTTCGCAAACTCTACTAAAGTCATTTCTAACTAAATCTACCACCATTACATTTTCACTTCTGTCTTTACTACTTTCCAATAGCTCTTTTTTAAGTGCTGCATCTTTTGTTGGATCGGAAAGGGCTCTTTTTACAGTTCCTTTAATTGGTTGGGAAATAATCTGATTTCCTTGTTTTTTTAACCAACGTTCTGGGCTTGCACAAATTAAGTGGGCATTATTTTCTTTGTAATAACAAGCAAATGGAGTGGGAGAGAGTGCAGTTAATTGCTGGTATAATGTAATAGGATCAACCACTGCATTGGCTGAGTAAAATTCTTGACAAAAATTAATTTCATAACAATCGCCTTGTTGAATATATGTTTGCAATTGTTGAATAGTGCCAATATACTTTTCCTTGCTCATTCCAGCCGAAATGCTGATTGGAACAATGCTACCCATTAGTATTTTTATTGCAATAATTTGTTCAAATACTAACTCAGGTAATAAAGAATAGGTTTCAATAATTAAACTTTCTTCATTTAGGGTTATAATATGGTCTGGCCTAAAAAAGAAAGCATCGCTAAAATTAATCGGTGTCTTTTGTTGCTTGCTATTTATATGCTTTGCATTGTATTCGTATGTAAAATGTCCGAATAACCAGTCTTGATTGGATTGATAAAATTCATCAATTGCTTGAGCCGTATTAGCTCCTTGTATTATGCCTATTTCCCCAGCTGCAGCAATACATTCTACCGAATGATGTGCTGAATCATATTGATGGTTATCTAAAAAAGAGCAAACACTGAACTGGTTAATCCAATGCAGTATTTGCTCTTTTATATTCGGTAAGTTCTTTACAGAAAATACCTTTTTAGTTCTTTTCAAAATGGTATGAACTTTTAAAAATCGTCGTCCTCATCATCATCAAAGCCACCGCTTTTGTCATTAAAAAGGTCAAACTCTTTAAAGTCTTCATCTACTTTAAAGTCTTCCTCTTCTTCTTCTTTTTTCTTGCCTCCAGTCGCTTTTTTACCCTTGCTCTTTGGCAGGTCAAATTCATCAAAATCAGGATCCCAACTGTCGTCTTCTTCAGAAGCTTCCCAATCGTCTTCGGTTTCATCCGCTTCATCATCTATATCGTCATCGTCATCTGCACTTTTTTTAGCGGATGATTTAGTACCTGCTTTTTTAGCAGAAGACTTCACAACGGGTTCGTCGTCTTCTAAATCATCATCATCGTCATCGTCTTCCTTTTTCTTTGCTTTAGGAGACGGCTTACTTGCGGCTACTTTGGCCGGTACTTTTGGGGTAGAGGATTTCTTATCCTTATCAGACTTCGCTGCCATATTTCTAATAAGATTTAGAGCGTAAAATTTGTACGCAAAATTGTATTAACCAAATAAATTTTTCAATATCAAATCAAATGCCAAAACTACAAGCTCACTATTTGCTCTCTGCCTGGTCCATTAGAAACATACTTAACAGGCGCACCAACATAATTGTTGATGAAATCAATATAAGTATTCATTTCTGCTGGTAAAGCAGCTGCTGATTTAATGGTAGAAGTATCTGTATTCCAGCCTTTAAAAGATTGTAGCACGGGGCTGATCTTAGCTCTGGAAATTTGATAAGGCACTTCTTCGGTAATTGTTCCATTTACATCATAAGCAGTACATACTTCCAATTCTTTAAAACTGTCTAGTACATCTGCTTTGGTCATGATGATTTTGGTAACACCATTAATCATACATGTATATTTTAATGCAACTAGGTCAATCCAACCACAACGTCTTGGTCTGCCAGTAGTAGCACCAAATTCGCTACCAATTCTTCTCAATTCTTCGCCAGTAGCATCTTCTAGTTCTGTAGGGAACGGACCGCCACCAACTCTGGTGCAATAAGCTTTTGAAACCCCCATTACATCATTTATTTTCTTAGGAGAAACGCCAAGACCTGTGCATACTCCAGCAGAAATGGTATTGGATGAAGTAACAAATGGGAAAGTACCGAAATCAATGTCAAGCATACTCCCTTGAGCACCTTCTGCTAACACTTTTTTCCCTTTGGTCAGCTGGTTGTTAATGAAATATTCGCAATTGATTACATTCAATGTTTTCAAAAACTCCAACGCTTCAAAAAACTCTTCTTCCCAAGTTGAAATGTCTTCAATAAAATGAAAATTATCCAGTAATTTCTGGTGCTTTAAACGCAGTTTAATGTACTGACTGGTAAAATTTTTGTCTAATAAATCACCTACTCTTAATGCATTTCTACCGGTCTTGTCCATATAAGCAGGTCCAATCCCTTTCAATGTAGAACCAATTTTGCTTTCTCCTTTAGACAATTCAGATGCTTTGTCTAATGCTCTATGCGTTGGAATAATAATATTGGTACGCTCCGAAATAAATAAATTCTTTCTTACATCAATTCCGTGTGCTGCAACCGCATCACATTCTCTCTTTAATGTAACTGGATCTAATACAACTCCACCACCAATAATATTTACTTTATCCTGATGAAATATACCGGAAGGAATTTGGTGTAATACCATTTTCTTTCCTTCCACATATAGTGTATGCCCTGCATTTGGACCACCTTGAAAACGGGCTACGATATCATAATTGGGTGCAAAATAATCTACTATTTTACCCTTTCCTTCATCGCCCCATTGTAAGCCTAATATTACGTCAACCATAGTTTATTGTCTAAGCCGCAAAAATAAGGGATAAGCGTAACAGTTTGGGGTTAAATATTTATCCTTCTTTCTCTGTATCAAATCGATCAACCGTTTGAATTCCATTTAGCGATTTTAATCGATTTACCAGCTCTTCTAATTCCTCTTTATCATGTACGAATACCTTAATAGTACCCTCAAATAACCCTTCCCTTGAATCAATACTTAGTCCTGAGATATTAATACGCAAATCTCCACTGATTACATTGGTTATTTTATTAATAACACCTACATCGTCTAGGCCTACAATCTTTAATCCTGTTAAGAATGAAATTTCTTTATTTTTTGCCCATTTGGTCTTAACAACCCTATGGCCATAATTGGCCAATAATTGTGTAGCATTGGGGCAACTGGTTCTATGTATAATTAATCCTTTTCCAGTGCTCACAAAACCAAATACATCATCCCCAGGAATAGGGTTACAGCATTTGGCCAAAGAGTACATGATTTTATCGCTACTTTCCCCAAAAATGATTAATTCAGAATCTTTTTTAGGAATTGATTTGTTGGGGTCTGAAATTATTTCGGGAATAACAGGTTTGGGTTTAGGAATTTCAATTTTGTCTCCTAAAACCTGAAAATCTTTCAGCTCTCTTAAGTCTATTGCTTTGGTAGCAATTTTGTAATTTAAATCAAGAGAAGAATTTACTTTATAAAACTGCATTAGTTCGTCAATATTAAATTGACTGTATGCTGCCCCTATAGATTCTAATCTTCTTTGTAAAACATATTTACCATCTTCTGCAATTTTTCTTTTCTCTTCCCGTAAACTGTCTTTGATTTTATTTTTGGCTTTGGCGGTAACCACCATATTCAGCCAATCCTCTGAGGGCTTTTGCTTATTGCTGGTAATGATTTCAATTTGATCACCACTTCTCAATTTATGGCCAATAGACACCAGTTTGTGATGCACTTTTGCACCAATACATTTGGTTCCAATTGCAGAGTGAATAGCAAAAGCAAAATCAAGTGCGGTGCTACCGGTAGGCAACATTTTCACTTCCCCCTTGGGGGTATAAACATAAATTTCTTCCGCTAAAAACGAAGTTTTGAAGTCTTGTAAAAAGTCTACTCCATCCGTATCGGGAGCACCCAATACTTCTCTAATTTGACCAAACCATTTGTCAAAACGATCTTCATCATTGCCGTCTTTTCCTTCTTTGTACTTGAAGTGTGCTGCCAAACCTTTTTCAGCAATTTCATTCATCCGCTTGGTCCTTATTTGAACTTCAACCCATTTACCTTGAGGCCCCATTACGGTTGTATGTAAGGCTTCGTAACCATTACTCTTGGGATTACTTAACCAATCTCTTAATCTTTCTGGGGAGGGATTGTACTCGTCGGTTATCATAGAGTACACTTTCCAGCATTGCTCTTTCTCTTTCTCTGGGGGTGCATTTAAGATAACTCGAATGGCAAATAGATCATATACTTCTTCAAATGCCACTGATTTTTTCTTGATTTTATTCCAGATAGAGTGAATGCTTTTGGGTCTACCATATATTTCAAAATCAAATTCGGCAGTTACTAATTTTTCCTTGATTGGGCGAATAAATTCATTGATATATCGCGTTCTTTCGCGTTTGGTTTCCGATAATTTTTTAGCAATGTCTTTATAAGCTTCTGGCTCCATGTATTTCATGGAAAGATCTTCCAGCTCGGTTTTAATGCTGTACAATCCCATCCTATGAGCAAGCGGTGCATATACCCAAACTGTTTCAGAAGCAATTTTTAATTGCTTCTCTCTTTTCATATGGTCTAAGGTTCGCATATTGTGCAAACGATCGGCCAACTTGATTAAAATAACCCTAGGGTCATCTGTGAGGGTTAACAATATCTTTTTAAAATTCTCTGCTTGCTGACTGGTATTGGTATCTATGACCCCAGAAATTTTGGTCAAACCGTCTACAATTTTAGCTATCTCCGTACCAAATTCCATTTCAACATCTTCCAAAGAAATATCCGTGTCTTCTACCGTATCGTGCATTAATGCACAGATGGTACTACGTACCCCCAACCCAATTTCTTCTACGCAAATCATAGCAACTGCTATAGGGTGTAGTATATAAGGCTCCCCGCTTTTTCTACGCATGGTTTTATGCGCATTGGCAGCCATTTCAAAAGCGGTTCTTAATAATTCTTTATCCCCTTTCTTTAATTTGGGGCGCAAAGCTTTTAATAAAGCACGGTAATGGCGAATGATTTCTTTTTTCTCCTGTTCTTCGTTCAGCGTGTATTTGGCTAAACTAGGTTCTATTGACTGAATTGGGGCTGAATCCATACTATACAAAGATAGGAAAAGGCTTCATTTGAATTTGTTTTATGCGGCTGCTACAGAATGGCGTATCTTAAATAAAAATTTTCTTGAAGTACAGCCATTTAAAATTTTGTATAACTGCTTTCGCGCTTTTGTTTATCATTATTCAACAAACAAAGGCCCAACCTACTGTACCCGATACAGTAAAAACAGGTATTTACGTTACCAGCATTCACGATATCGATTTTAAACAAAAGGAATATACCATCAACTTATGGCTTTGGATGCGATATAAAAATCGAGATTTCGAATTTGATAAATATTTAGAAGTACCCAATGCCAAATCGGTCACCAAGCTCTATTCTACCATTGATTCTTCGGCAGGTGATTATTTTATGCAGATGAAACTGCAATGCATCATGAAAGACAATTGGAGTATTCAGAACTTTCCATTCGATCGGCAAAGGCTTTGGTTCTCTATTGAAAACTCCCAATTTGATGCCAGTGAATTGGTGTTTTCTAGAGATACATTGGGAAAAAATTTTGATCCACGTTTTACTCTAAGAGGATGGGTTATTGACAGTTTTGTAACCAGTACTTCTGTTAAAATGTATGAATCAGCTTTTGGGGACCCCTCCATTGATACGGCACATACAGAGTATGGTTCTTACAGAGCAAGAATTAGTTTAAGCCGAGATGCAGGAGACTTATTCTGGAAAATGTTTTTGGGGATGTACATTTCTTTTTTGATTACTTATATCTGCTTTTATATTCATGCCGATAGTATTGATTCTCGTTTTGGATTAAGCGTGGGAGCACTATTTGCAGTGATTGGTAATAAATATGTTGTGGAAGCTTCTTTGCCAGAGTCTACTACTTTTACTTTGGTAGATTTATTACATGGCATAACATTATTATTCATCATTGCAGGCGTAAGCTTGTCTATTTACTCTTTGAAGTTGCAAAAACAAGGTAAACTAGCCCAAGGAAATCGATTTGATATGATTACTGCCCAGGTGTTTTTGGTTATTTATGTTGCGTTAAATAGTTGGTTAATCTGGAAAGCTACGCAACAATAATTTCTATTTACATTTGCGCTGCAATGACCGCTACCACTAAAAAGAAAATATTCGATTTCAGTTTATTAAGACGCATCTTCTTTTTTGTAAGGCCTTATAAGTCGTATTTCTATTTAAGTTTAGCCCTAGCCATTTTCATGGCAATTGCTGCTCCTGTTAGACCATATTTAATTCAACTAACGGTAAACGGTGCAACTGGAAAAGCAACACAGGTGCCCGATTGGGTAAAATGGGTATTGTTTGGAAATGATTTGTCCGATGTGAGTAGGTTTATCATTGCAGTGACTATTTTCCAAATCAGTTTTTTATTTGTTGAAACGGCTATTCGTTTTTTATTTTCTTATATCACTGCTTGGATGGGTCAAAATGTGGTGAAAGATTTAAGAGTAACCATATATAAAAAAGTATTGGGCTTGAATTTGAGGCAGTTTGATCAAACCCCTATTGGAACTCTTACCACTCGAACCATCAATGATATTGAAAGCATCAATGAAATTTTTTCGGATGGTTTAATCCCTATTGTTGCCGATTTGCTTACCATTATTATTACCCTGGCAACCATGTTTTATATGGATTGGAAATTGACCCTTGTTAGTTTAACGCCATTTCCAATCATGATCATTGCTACCTATTACTTTAAAGAGAGTGTGAACAAAAGTTTTATGCAGGTTCGCAACGCGGTGGCTGCGCTCAACGCATTTGTGCAAGAACATATCACCGGGATGCAAGTGGTACAGGCTTTTGCGGCTGAAGACAAAGAGGCTGGGGCATTCAAAAAGATAAATGAAAAACATAGAGACGCCAATATCAATGCCATTTTTGCTTACTCTGTTTTTTTCCCAGTAGTAGAAGTAGTGTTGGCAGTGAGTATGGGGATATTGGTTTGGTGGATTGCCGACCGAACTTTAGATGCTGGTCTATTGGTTGCGTTTATTTTGTATCTCAACCAAATATTCAGACCATTAAGAGTGATTGCAGACAAGTTTAATGTATTGCAAATGGGCATGATTGCAGCGGAAAGGGTGTTGAAGGTACTAGACAATACCGATGAATTGCCCCCGTCTACACCCAATGATTTTGCTCCAAAACATATCAAAGGCGATATTTCATTTAAAGAAGTGAGTTTTTCTTATACCGGTACCCAGAACGTGTTGCACCATATCAATTTTGAAGTCAAAGCAGGTGAAACAGTTGCCTTAGTTGGTCATACGGGAAGTGGAAAAACCTCCATCATTAGTTTGCTCAATCGTTTGTATCAAATTCAAGAGGGTGAAATAGCGATTGATGGGGTGGATATAAATCGCTGGGATACGGACTGCCTGCGCAAAGGGATTGGGGTGGTATTGCAAGACGTTTTTCTGTTTTCAGGAACGGTAATGGACAATATTACACTCCGAAATCCTGAAATCAGCCAGGCTCAGGTTGAAGAAGCGGCGAAAATGATTGGGGTGCACGATTTTATCATGCAATTACCAGGGGGCTACCAATACAATGTGATGGAAAGGGGAAGCACACTTAGCCTTGGCCAACGCCAATTGATTTCATTTATAAGGGCTTTACTATATAATCCTGCCATTCTAATATTAGATGAAGCCACTTCATCTATTGATACAGAAAGCGAATTACTGATTGAAAAAGCAATTGATACCCTTATTTCAGGCCGAACTTCTATTGTAATTGCCCATCGGCTGAGTACCATTAGAAAAGCCAATCAAATTATTGTGTTAGATAAGGGTGAATTAAAGGAAAAAGGGAGCCATTCCCATTTATTGGCAGCCGGAGGATTCTATGCCCGATTACACGAAATGCAGTTTGAGAAAAAGAAAGCTGTTTTGCAGTAAATTTCCCCCATCTACCCTTATCTTTGCCGCAAATTTAGAGATGGGTATGGCCTCAAAAAGCATAAAAACATTACTGGTAGCTGTTTTCAGCATATTCTTATTGCTTTTTTCTGCGAATTCATTTGCAAGCGACGCACCTGCTGGTGGCGCCGAAAAGCATGAAGCAAGTTCATTTGATCCGGCCAAGCTTATTATGGAGCATATTATGGACGCCCATGAGTTCCATTTTGCTACCATTGGAGAAAAACATATCAGCATTCCTTTGCCTGTAATTTTATATTCTCCAGAGAGAGGATTGACCATGTTTAATTATTCCAAATTTAACCATGGACATGATGTGTACCAAGGGTATAAATCTGAAGAAGGACATATCATTGCTGTAAATGAAGCAGGGGAACACGATACAACGGTAACCGTTTACGATATGAGTTTAACTCGTAACGTAGTACAAATGTTTATTGCACTTACTTTGTTATGTGTATTAATGATTGGGGTTGCAAATAAATATAAGAAGAATGGTGCTAAAGTGGCTCCAAGCGGATTCCAGAATGCTGTAGAACCTGTGATCACTTTCGTTAGAGACGAAGTAGGTAAACCTAATTTAGGTCATGCTTACGAAAAGTTCATGCCTTATTTGCTAACTGTGTTTTTCTTCATCTTGATCAATAACTTGATGGGATTAATTCCTGGTTCAGCCAACGTGACTGGAAATATTGCATTCACTATTGTACTAGGTGTGATTAGTTTCTTTGTTATTTTATTCAGCACCAACAGACATTTCTGGGCGCATATTTTTAATCCTCCGGTACCTGGTTTTGTAAAGCCAATTTTAGTGCCTGTAGAGTTTTTAGGAATTTTCACCAAGCCATTTGCATTGATTGTCCGTTTGTTTGCAAATATGGTTGCGGGCCATATCGTAATTACCTGTTTTGTGATGTTGATTTTTATTTTCGGAGCCATGAGTAAAGTTGCAGGATGGGGTTTTGCTCCTGTATCAATGGCATTTACCATTTTCATTTATTTTATAGAGATATTGGTTGCCTTTATTCAAGCGTTCATCTTCACTAATTTGACTGCCGTATTTATTGGTCAGTCTATGGAAGGTGCACACCACGTTGAAGCGCATCATTAATTTTTTTTATCATTAAAACAAACAGTATGTCAGTTATTAACACTTTGTTGGATGTTAGCATGAGCCATTTAGGTGGTGCTATTGGTGCAGGATTAGCTGCAATTGGTGCCGGTATTGGTATCGGTCAAATTGGTAAAGGTGCTGTAGAAAGCATTGCTCGTCAGCCAGAAGCTTCTAACGACATCCGTGCAAACATGATCTTGACTGCCGCTTTCGTAGAGGGTGTTGCCCTTTTCGCGGTAATCGCTGGTATCTTGGCTGTATTAAAAGCCTAGTTGCACAAACTTTTTACTGCATCGTGCGCACAGGGCAATCGATGCAGTAATCTTTAACTAAACATTGAAGTTTTAAAAATATATTATGGAACTGTTATTACCCGGATTAGGATTGTTGGTATGGACTTTACTGGCATTCCTTGTTGTATTCTTCTTGTTGAAAAGCTTTGCATGGAAGCCCATTTTAGCTTCATTGAAAGAAAGAGAAACCGGTATTGCTGATGCAATTGCTTCTGCAGATAAAGTGAAGGCTGAAATGGCTGCATTGAAGAATGAGAACGAAGCAATGATGGCTAAAGCTCGTGAAGAAAGAGCAGTGATGATTAAGGAAGCAAAAGAAACGGCAGATAAAATGGTTTCAGATGCGAAAGACAAAGCAAAGTCTGAGTACGATCGTATTGTAGCTGAAGCACAATCTGCAATCATGCAACAAAAAAATGCTGCATTAACTGATGTTAAAAATCAGGTTGGTGCATTGGTAATTGAAGTAGCAGAAAAAGTGTTGAGCAGAGAATTGTCTAACAAAGGCGATCAAGAAAATTATATTAAACAATTAGCTGAAGGCGTTAAACTGAACTAATACATGTCGAATCCAAGATTAGCAGACCGTTATGCCAAAAGCCTAGTTGATCTTTCAACAGAAAGAAATCAATTAGACATTGTGCGAACTGATATGCAGTATATACAAGCTATTTGCAAAGTAAGTCGCGACTTTTTGAACATGCTGCGTAGTCCTATTATTAAGGCAGATCAAAAAGAAAAAATGTTGGTAGCTGTAATCAACGATAAAGTTTCAGAACTGACTGGACTATTTTGCAATTTATTGGTAAAAAAAGGTAGAGAGCGTGATTTGCCTGAGATTGCTTCGGCGTTTATTCATCAATACAATGCAATTAAAGGCATACATCAAGTAAAGCTTACTACCGCTGTACCTGTTTCTGAGGAATTGAAAAAGTCTATTGAAGCAAATGTTCAGAAGGCAAATAATTTTACTTCAGTTGAATTGGAGACTGCTGTTAATGAAAAATTAATTGGGGGTTTTGTATTGGAATTTAATAACAAGCAAGTAGATGCGAGTATTGCATTTGATTTGCGAGAGATTAAAAAGCAGTTCCTTCAAAATCAATTTGTTCCAAATATTCGATAACCAAATACATTAAGATCAACTTTTAAATCATACAAAATGGTAGATATTAAACCAGATGAAATATCAGCGATACTGAGACAGCAACTCAGCAATTTCAATGCTTCTGCCGAACTAGAAGAAGTAGGAACCGTATTGCAGGTGGGTGATGGTATTGCCCGTGTGTACGGCCTTAATGGTGTACGAAGCGGGGAACTGGTAGTATTCGAAAACGGTGTTAAAGCTATTGCCCTTAACCTTGAAGAAGACAATGTGGGTGTGGTTTTAATGGGAGAAAGTGGAAGCATTAAAGAAGGTGCTAAAGTAAAAAGAACTGGACAAATTGCATCTATCAAAGTAGGTGAAGGAGTAGTTGGTCGTGTTATCAATACTTTAGGGGAACCAATTGATGGTAAAGGTCCTATCAAAGGCGAGTTGTATGAAATGCCATTGGAGCGTAAAGCGCCAGGGGTTATTTATCGTGAGCCAGTAAAAGAACCATTACAAACTGGTATTAAAGCAATTGATGCAATGATTCCAGTAGGTCGTGGTCAACGTGAGTTGGTTATTGGTGACCGTCAAACTGGTAAAACCGCCATTTGTGTTGATACCATTATTAACCAAAAAGAATTTTTTGACGCAGGCAAGCCTGTTTACTGTATATATGTTGCGATTGGTCAAAAAGCATCAACGGTAGCTGGGGTTATGAAAACCTTAGAAGACAATGGTGCAATGGCTTACACAACCATCGTTGCAGCTTCTGCATCTGATCCTGCTCCATTACAATTCTACGCTCCATTTGCGGGTGCAGCAATTGGTGAATTCTTTAGAGATACTGGTAGACCAGCATTGATTGTTTTTGATGACTTATCAAAACAAGCGGTTGCATACCGTGAAGTGTCTTTGTTATTAAGAAGACCTCCAGGCCGTGAAGCATATCCTGGTGACGTATTCTATTTGCATAGTCGTTTATTGGAAAGAGCTGCTAAAGTAATTGCCAATGATGATGTTGCTAAAAACATGAATGACCTTCCTGAGTCAATTAAACATTTAGTAAAGGGTGGTGGTTCTTTAACTGCTTTGCCAATTATTGAAACACAAGCAGGTGACGTATCTGCTTATATTCCTACCAACGTAATTTCTATTACCGACGGACAAATCTTCTTAGAAGGTAACTTGTTTAACGCTGGTATTCGTCCGGCTATTAACGTAGGTATTTCTGTAAGCCGTGTGGGTGGTAACGCGCAAATTAAGTCTATGAAAAAAGTGGCTGGTACACTTAAATTAGACCAAGCACTTTACCGTGAGTTAGAAGCATTCTCTAAATTTGGTGGAGACTTAGATGCTGCAACTAAATCTGTAATTGACAAAGGTGCTAGAAACGTAGAAATTTTAAAGCAATTGCAATATTCTCCAATGTCTGTAGAAAAGCAAGTTGCCATTATCTACTTAGGTACATTGGGTCTTTTACGCGAAGTAGCGGTTAAAAAAGTAAAAGAATTTGAAGCACATTTCTTAATGGAAATGGAGAACAAATTACCAGATGTATTAGCAGAATTTAAGAAAGGAAACCTACCTGAAGATGGTCTTAAGAAAATGACCGAGTTGGCTAAAGGAATTGGCGAACAGTATAAATAAGGATTAAGGTTAAATTATCATAGAGAGGTTGTCTTTTTAAGACAGCCTCTTTTTTTTTCTTTATTTTTAATACATGCAACAAGCTACTTTTTTAGAAACTACTCATTTATTCAAGCCTCTGCATGAATCATTGATTCAGTTGTTAAAAGGGTTGGAACCTGATGATTGGCATAAGCCAACATTAGCAAAAGATTGGAGTGTAAAAGATATTGTAGCACATTTACTCGATACAACCGTAAGAGGGATTGCAGTTTTAAGAGACGAATATTTTGCAGACAGTGGTCCCTCTCAGCAAGATTATCAATCCTTGGTTGAGTATATCAACCAATTAAATGCCAGCTTTATTATTGCTGCTAAAAGGTTCAGTCCTGCACAATTAATTGAATTCTTAGAAGTAACTGGTCCAGTTCATACACAATTGTTAAGTGAGTTAGCCCCTTTTGAAAAAGCAGTATTCTCAGTTGCATGGGCTGGAGAAACAACCTCTATGAATTGGTTCCATATTGCAAGGGAATACACAGAGAAATTTCATCATCAATTACAAATTAGAGAAGCGGTAGGAAAAACTGAAGAATTGATGACAGCAGCATTATATGCACCATTTATGCAAACGTTTTTTTTAGGACTTCCTTATTTATTAAAAGATCATCAGGCGCCCGATGATGCAGTTGTTGCTTTAGAAGTATCCGGTAAAATGGGCACTATTTGTAATGTAATATTTAAGCAGGGTCATTGGAATTTAAAGCGAGATACTCCATTGAATCAATTATATGCAAAAACAATAATACCCGCAGATATTGCCTGGAAGCTTTTTACAAAAGGGGTTTCCCCCAAGGAGATTATGCCAATGGTTACATTGGAAGGGAATAAAGCAATTGCTGAACAACTATTGAATTTAGTTGCTGTTGTAGCATAGGTTAATTGATCTTCTTGGTTTACTATTGACATCAAACTTTTAAAAAGCTCGGTTTGCGAATGGTGACTGCAGATCCTTTGGCAAGCATGATGCTATTTGGTGCTTTAGTTAAGTAGGGAACAAATTCAGTTCCGTACAAGCCTGCGATATCTGCATTTAGTTCGTAATAAGTTACTGGATATATTTCCCAACTCGGATGTTCTACTCCATATTCAATCAAAGTGTTTTTATTGAGTTGGTTATACCCCCAATAATGTTCAAAAATAAATTCCTCTTCTGAGTCTGGAGCTATTGGAATTGGACGATTCAGGGCTTTCACTTTTAAACTATTCCATTGTTGATTGTTTTGCCATTCGTAATTCAATTGTAAAAAATCATTTTCAATATGTGCTTGGTGCTTCATAGGCATTCTGCTGTAATGTTCGTTGTACAATGCATTGGCCATCCAAGCTATTATATGTTTTGGAACAATTTCACTAATGAATGCTACGCCTCTTTTCCATTTGTTGCCATCGTATCGTTTTACATAAAAGCGGAGATTTACTTCTTCAAAATTGGTGTGGAATGGCCATTGTAAGCCAAATACTTTTGTTTCATTAAATAAGAATCCTACTACACTAGCTAAAGCTTTGCCATTATAGAGGTCTAATTGGGTACCCTTAGGGAGGTAAGGAGTCAAAATTTCTGGAGGAATTTGGTAATTCAACATCACTAGGTATTCCCATTCTGCAGTAAGAAAAACAGCTTTTCTTTTCATAAATTGTTCATTATCAATGCTATAACAATATAGTTCATTTAATAGTTGACTTATGAAAAAAATA
The DNA here is from genome assembly GCA_964612195.1 of uncultured Sediminibacterium sp. Classification (GTDB taxonomy): domain Bacteria; phylum Bacteroidota; class Bacteroidia; order Chitinophagales; family Chitinophagaceae; genus Sediminibacterium. Next base: position 99,932 of record CAZTDV010000001.1, on the reverse strand, counting down.
TTTATAAAATAATTTGGTTTATAAAATAAACTAGTCTACGTTTGTGTGGTCAATCAAAGAAAATGAAAACAGTTTTAATCTTTATAGCTGGTATAATGCTAGCAAGCTTATTAAAAGCCCAAGTACTTGTAAAAGGAACTGTAAAAGATAATAAAGGGCGAATTTTAGCTGGGGCCAATATTGCCATTAAAGACAGCTATGATGGAACGATGTCTGATTCCACTGGATCTTTCTCGTTTAAAACAACCGAAAAAGGAAATGCCCTATTGGTGGCTAGTAATATTGGGTATAAGACCATGGAGCTTCCAGTTGTTTTAGGAACTGATTCAGTGGTAATCAGCTTTATTTTAAAAGAAGAAATTAACGAACTAAAAGCAGTAATCATCACAGCGGGATCTTATGAAGCTAGTGATAAAAAGAAAGGAACAGTTTTAAAAGCTTTGGATATTGCAACCACAGCAGGAGCAAATGCAGATATTTCTGCCACCATTCAAACATTGCCTGGTGCGCAAAAAGTAGGTGAGCAAGAAGGCTTGTTTATAAGGGGTGGTTCTGCTGAAGAAGCAAAGATCATCATTGATGGAACAGTGGTTAATAATTTCTTTTACAGCAGTGTTCCAGGCATTTCTCAAAGAGGCAGATTCTCTCCTTTCTTGTTTAGTGGAACTGTATTTAGTAGTGGCGGATATTCCGCTTTATATGGACAAGCTTTAAGCAGTGTACTTAGTTTAGAAAGTATAGATATTCCTGAAAAATCTGAATTGCAAGTGGGGCTTTCTCCTTTGTTTGCCTCAGTTGGTTTGCAACAAGTAGCCAACAACAAAAAATCAAGTTTCGGGTTTAGTTATAATTGGACCAACCTTGCAGTCTACCAAAAATTGGTTCCTCAAGCCCCAGACTTTTTTAAAGTGCCCGATTTTCATACTGCCGATCTTAATTATCGGTTTAAAACAAAAAAGAATGGGGTATTTAAACTCTATGCTTATTATAACGCTGGTTCTTTGGGGGTAAGAAATCCTTCTTTAGACAGCATTGGTTTGTGGAATGCGTTCAGCTTAAAGAATCATAATTTATTTACCAACCTGAGCTATAGACAGTTTTTAGGTAATGGTTGGAAAATGAATATAGCTGCAAGTGTGAGCTATAATAAAGATGAAATAGTAACCCAAGTTCAAAATCAACAATATCAACCAGTTACTGCAACTGCTATTGCAGCTATAGACCAAACCGGCTTTTCACTAAATGCCCATCAATGGATGTTGCAAGGTAGAATAGTGGTTGATAAAAGATTTGGTGCAATTAACACCATCCGTTTTGGTGCAGAAGTTTGGAACAATTCCGACAGTAGTCGCTTCCAAAATAGCAATGGATTATTTCCATCAAGGGTAAATGATTTTTATAAAGCAGGATTTGCTGAAGCAGATTTATATATTACCAATGAATTGGCTTTCAGACCAGGGGTAAGGATTGAGCATAGTAGCTTACTGAATAAAATGAATATAGCGCCAAGAGCAGCGCTATCTTATAAGCTGGGAAAAAATAGTCAAGTAACGGTAGATTATGGCATCTTTTATCAAACCCCTGAAAGAAGGTATTTAATCAATCAACCTCCTGTTAATTTTTTAAGAGCCGATCACTATATCTTAACCTATCAACATATTTCTAGTAGTTATACTTTCCGAGTTCAAGCATTTTACAAAGACTATATTAGTCTTTTAAAGACTTCCAATAGTTTCCCAACTACAGTTAGTAATACCGGATTAGGTTATGCTAAAGGAGTAGAGCTTTTTTGGAGGGATAAAAAAACATTCAAAAATTTTGATTACTGGATTAGTTATTCTTACTTAGATACCAAAAGAGATTACAATAATTACACTGCTTTAGTACAACCCACATTTGCAGCAACACATAGCGGTAGTGTGGTTTTAAAGAAGTTCTGGGTAAAGAATATGTTTGGTGTAAACTGGAGTTATAATTGGAGTACAGGTAGACCATATTTTAATCCCAACAGATCTTCTAAAGAGTTCTTATCTGATAAAACAATTGGATACAGTTCAAATAATTTTAGCTTGAACTGGTTGCCAAAAATTGGTAAAGCCAATGCAGTAGTAGTACTTGGTATAAACAATGTATTTAACGAAAGGCAAATTTTTGGATATAATTACAGTAACCGTTTAAGAGATACCAACGGAGAACTAATTAGATCTGAAGTGAATCCTCCTGCTGACAGAAGTTTTTTCTTGGGCATTTTTCTTAGCTGGGGAGTAGATCGTTCTCAACAAAATATCAATAACAATCTTTAATAAAACTTAAACTAAACAACATGAACAACTCAAACATGAACGAACCAAAAGATGAAGTGCTTTGGCAAATTGCTAAAGAAAGGGTGGGCTTTAAATGGAGCTTGTTAAGCTATATTTTTGTAAACCTTTTCTTAATTGGTATCTGGTATTTTGGGTCTAAGAGAAATCTAGATCATTTCTGGCCAATTTGGCCCATACTTGGTTGGGGAATCGGATTGGTATTTCAATACCTAAAAGCATATCAAGGCAATCGAGTTAATTCTATTGAAAACGAATACCAAAAATTAAAAAACAAATAAGTCTACATAAAACTTAAAATATAAAACCATGAAAAAATTAATAATGGCTGTTGCACTTTTCGCAACTATTGGATTAAATGCTCAAACTAAATATGAATCTGCAATGCAGAATGGGTTTAGCAAAATGAAAGAAAGTAAAACAGCAGATGATATGACGGCAGTTGCTTCTTTTTTTGAAAGAGTAGGGGATGCAGAGAAAACCCAGTGGCTACCTTATTATTATGCTGCAAGAAATTATACAATTGCTGCGTTCATGAACACTGCAGCGGATAAAGATAAAGCTGCTGAAAAAGTGAAAGATTTGATTGCAAAGGCAGAAGCTATCGAAAAAGAAAATGCAGAAATTTTTTGCTTAAAGCAACAAGTAGCGGTTATGCAATTAGTAGTTGACCCAATGAGTAGATGGCAATCATATGGTGCCGTTGCAGCTGAAGCTATTGCAAAAGCTAAAGCCATTGATCCCAATAATCCTAGGCCTTATTTATTAGAAGGACAATATTTAATGAATGTACCCGAAGCTTTTGGGGGTGGCAAATCGGTTGCTAAAAAATTATTTGAAAAGTCAGTGGAATTGTATGGCAATTTTAAGCCTGCATCAGCTTTTCATCCAAGTTGGGGTAAGGAGCAAGCTGAACAATTATTAGCTGCTTGTCAGTAACTTGTGTATCTATTTTACCCCTGCTACTATTGGCAGGGGTATCTTTATATTTCTAAACTGATTGTATGAGTAATCAAGAGCAATTCTCTGCCCACTCTAGCCTTGCATTAATCGAAAGCATGATTAATAAAGCGCAAAATAGGTACTCTGAAAATGGTACACTTTATCTTTTGTGGGGATGGATTATTTTCATTTGCTCTTTAGTTCATTATGCATTGCTTACATATACATCATTTGGTGCTGAGGCCGGATTCATTTGGATGTTGACCATTGTAGCATTAGCTTATCAATTGTATTATTTAAACTTAAAAGGGAAAAAAGAAACTGTTAAAACCTACACAGATGAAATGATAGGATATGTGTGGATGGTTTTTGGAATCAGTATGGGAGTGGTTTCCTTTATATCGGCAAAACTCGGAAGCTGGCAATTAATGTATGCGCTAATTTTATTATTATACGGAATGCCTACCTTTTTAACTGGTGCTATCATGCGTTTTACCCCACTTAAAATAGGAGGGGTGATTTGTTGGGGGTTGTCTGCATTGGCTGTTTATATTTCTTCTAAAGAAATTATCTTGTTATTAATTCCAGCAGTTATTAGTGCTTGGATTATTCCTGGTTATATTTTACGCGCAAAGTTTAAAAATTCTTTCAATGGCAAATGAGACCAAATTTTCAGAACAAGAGAGTTTACAGCTAATTGCTGAAATGATCAAAAAAGCAAAAGGGAGTTATCACGATACGGGTATTGGGTCTTTGTTGTGGGGAGCAGTTGTTTCAATTGCTTCCTTTGTGAATTTTTTACAACGAACATATGATTTCAAATTATGGTTTGATATCTGGTGGTTGGTTTTAGCTGCCATTATACCTCAGGTATATATTTCTATCAAAGAGAAAAAAATTCAAAAAGCCAAGCAGTACGATGACGATTTGGTGAATTCGGTTTGGCTGGTTTTTGGCATCAGTCTTTTCGCAATGGGATTTTATCAAAATATCGTCCCTTTTCAAACCGAAAAATTAATTGCTGAAGAAGGTTGGACCTTAATGAAGCATTTTTCAGATGGTCGTCCTGATGAAGTAATTAGGCCCTTTACTCCCTCCCTTTATTCTGTTTATATATTATTTTATGCTTTCCCAACAATGGTTACAGGCTTAGTAAAAAAGTTTAATCCTATGAAGTATGGAGCAATCATTACTTATGGGTTGTTTTTATTAAGTCTATTTACTGAAAGTAGATTCGATATGTTATTAGGGTCTATTGCTGCATTGGTATGTTGGTTCATACCTGGTATCATTTTAAGAAGAAAATACTTGGCTCAGACTAGATCAAATGTTTAAAGAACTAGATCCCATATTACATTCGCAGTTAAGATTAGCAATAATGAGTTTACTTATTAGCGTTAAAGAAGCTGAATTCACCTTTATAAGGGAGAAAACGAATGCTACTGCGGGTAATTTGAGTGTGCAGGTTCAAAAATTAAAAGATGCTGGTTATATTGAAGTAATTAAACAATTCAAAGATAACTACCCTCAAACTTCCTGTAAAGTTACCCCGGTGGGTATTAAAGCATTTGAAGATTATGTAAAAGCCCTTCAGCAATACCTAAAAGTTTAAACATCTTAACTAGTTTTGTTGTTATAGAAATCAATGCAACAAATAGTAAAAGTTTCACAGCTCACCAAGCAGTTCAATAACCTCACCGCAGTCAATCAACTCTCCTTTTCGGTTGAATCAGGGGATGTATATGGATTCCTGGGTCAAAATGGCGCAGGAAAAAGTACCACTATTCGAATGTTATTGACACTAATTACTCCAACCAGTGGCGAGATATCTATTTTTGGGTATGATTTATACAAGCACCGCAAAGAAATTCTTCAACAAATAGGTGCAGTTATTGAAAAGCCAGACGTGTACAAGTACTTATCTGCCTACGAAAACCTTAAGTTGTTTGCCAAGTTGAGTGGGGTAAAGCCAACTAATAAAATGTTGATGGATCAATTGGAAATGGTGGGTCTTGCGTCAAGGGCCCATGATACCGTTAAAACTTTTTCTCAAGGAATGAAACAGCGATTGGGAATAGGCATTGCTTTAGTGCACAATCCTCAATTAATTATTTTAGATGAACCAACCAATGGTTTAGACCCACAAGGTATTGCCGATATTAGAAATTTAATTTTGATATTATCAAGAGAAATGAAAAAAACAGTAATTGTTTCCTCTCATTTGTTAAATGAGATTGAACAAATTGCTACCCGTATTTTAATTATTGATAAAGGCAAGAAATTGGTAGAAGGTTCTTCGGATGAACTATTTAATGATCAGCAAACCATTTTGCAAATAAGTGTGACCAATAATGATATAGCCATTCAAGCTATACAATCTTCTACTTGGGCAAACAATTTATTGCCAGAAAGAGAAGGACAAATTATGGTTGGTTTAAATAAAGAAGACATACCCAATTTCAATAGGATGTTAGCAGCATCTGGCGTTGATATTTATTCCTTACAGGCAAGACATAGTCTGGAAGATTATTTTTTACAAGTAACAGCAGGAAAACAACATGTGGGAACATTTACAAATTGAGTTATACAAAGTATTTAAAAGACCGAGAACTTATTTGTCTTTTGCTGCTATTACTGCCCTGATTGGCGTAATACAATTGGGTTTATTGGTAGATGGTAAAGAATATGCCGACTTTGTTATGGCCGACTTTGCCAATTCATTTAGCGTAGATGGCAAAATTTTAAACGGCTATTTTATTTGCTATGTTATTCTTCAGCTTTTATTGGTGCATGTTCCTTTATTGATTGCATTAATTGCTGCTGATATGATTTCAGGTGAAGCCAATATGGGAACGCTTAGGATTTTATTGACTAAGCCACAATCGAGAACTGCAATTGTAATGGCAAAGTTTATTGCTTCTGTTATTTATACTTTGCTGTTATTGATATGGATTGCCATCATGGGCTTGTTTTTAAGCATGTTGATTTTTGGAACAGATGATTTGTTTTTAATGAAAAGCAGTTATGTAGTAATTGTAAAAGAGTCAGATGTATTTTGGCGATATGCTGGGGCATTTTGCTTTGCTGCATTAGCTATGGTTACTGTTGCTGCATTGGGTTTCTTTTTATCTTTTTTTGCAGAAAACTCAATTGGTCCTATTGTTGCAACCATGAGTGTAATTATTGTATGTACCATATTGAGTACAATGAATATTCCCTTATTTAATTTGATTAAGCCCTACTTGTTCACTACACATATGATTACCTGGAAAGAGTTTTTTGACTTTAAAGTGAATGATGCAAACGAAGCAATTATAGGAAGTATTCAGTATCCAGATAAAATTATTCGTTCTGCTACTGTTTTGGCCGTTCATATTGTTTTGTTTGTGGGCAGTGCTGTTTGGTTATTTAGAAAAAAAGATATTCTCAGTTAATCACCCGTTTATGAAGATGATATTGAATAAAAAACTATTCATTCTTTTTACTGCTTTGTCTCTTTCAGCTAAGCTGAATGCACAAGACATGAATGCATTAGTGATGAAAGTAAAAGCTAAATTAGAAAAAGTAAAAGATTACACTGCGGATGGTAGAATGAAAACAGATGTTGCATTCATTAAAGCGCCTATTGGTAGAGTAAAGGTATTTTTCAAAAGCCCCGACAAATTTAAACTACAACGTGATGGAGGAATCTCTGTGTTGCCTAAAGGAGGAGTCAGCATTAATATTGGTAGTATGATCATGCAAACTGGATTTGTGGCCATTGATGCAGGAATGAGCACTGTTGGGGGCACGGCTGTGAGAGTAGTAAAACTGTTGCCTGATGCCGATGCAGGAGAGATTATTTTATCAACTTTATATATTGATGAAGCTAATTTATTAATTCGTAAATCGGTTACAACTACTCGTGAAAATGGTACTTACGAAATGGAATTGCAGTATGGAAAATATGTTTCTTATGGTTTGCCCGACAAAGTATTATTTAGTTTTAATGCTAAAGACTACAAGCTCCCTAAAGGAATAACTTTAGAATTTGATGATACCGACAAAGCCATAAAAGACAAAATGAAAGGTAAAAAAGGACGAGTTGAAATAAATTATACCGCTTACACCATTAATACTGGTTTAAGCGATGCAATTTTTAAATAGTTAGTATAATTCAACAGACCAGGTTCTATTGGTATTTTGCCCAGGAGTTAATAGTATCATTCCCTCTTTATCTCTTAGTTCTCCGGTTGCATTTACAGAATCGGCTATGCCACACCAAGGCTCAATGCATACAAATGGAGCATCTTTTGCGCTCCATATACCCATAAAAGGAAATTCAGACCAAGAGAATATGAAACCATGTTTTGATTGGTCGTTACAAAGGCGAATAGATGAAGAGTTTAAATGCTTAAATACTAAAGCATCTCCATAAAATAATTCTTTACTTAAATTAATTCTACTGTTACTGTGAAAGAATGGAATTGGATTTTCATCAATCAATCCTTCTGCTGTAATGGGCCATTTGCCTGCAGATTCTGATTGACTGAATTCAAGATAATAATCATTGAATTGGTAAGCTTCTTCTAATGGAACTTTAAATGCAGGGTGTGCACCTACTGAAAAATAAAATGGCTTAACATCAATATTGGTAATTTGATAAGTGCAGCTCAATTTATTTTTGTGTATTTCATAAACAATATTAAATCTAAATAGAAATGGATATTGAGTTAAAGTTTCAGCGTCTGCGTCTAAAGTTAAAATAACCTGGGAATTACTAGACGCTGTAACCTTGAATACTTTGTCTCTTGCAAATCCATGTCTACTCAATTGATAACTTTCTCCATTATGTGAAAATTGGTTGTTTTTTAAAGTGCCTACTATAGGAAACAATACCGGACTTTTCTTTCCCCAAAATTTAGGGTCAGCTTCCCATAAATAATCTAATTGGGTGTCTTTATTGAAAATGTTTTGAAGTTCAGCACCCTTTTCTGAAATGGCAATTTTGAGTTCGGTGTTTTCTAAATAAATCATGGTATTATCCTTCGTTTTCTTCAATTCTTTCATCAATTGCATTGGCCAACATTCTTGCACTAATTTTACGGAGTGGGTTACGATTTCTATCTGCATAGCCCATGCGTCTGTTAATAATATCGATGCACTCAAAAGTGGCAGCTAAAAAAGATGCATGATCTGCTTTCCCTTTACCAGCAATATCAAAAGCGGTTCCGTGGTCAGGGCTGGTTCTTACAGCAGGAAGTCCGGCGGTATAATTTACCCCTTCACCAAAAGCCAATGATTTAAATGGAATTAAGCCTTGATCGTGGTACATCGCTAGTACTGCATCAAACTTTTCATGGGTGCCTCTTGCAAAAAAAGCATCAGCTGGATAAGGCCCAAAAATCAACATTTTATTTTTGGCTTCTATTATAGCTGGCTTTATGATGTCAATTTCTTCTTTTCCAATCAATCCTTCGTCGCCTGCATGAGGGTTTAACGCCAACACAGCAATTTTTGGTTTATCAATCCCAAAATCTTTTTGAAGAGACTGGTGAATGATTTGCAATTTGCTGATAATATTTTCTTTAGTAATATGCTTAGCCACTTCTTCAACAGTTACATGTTCTGTTACCAATCCTACTCGCATATTTTCTGCCACCATTAACATAACTACATCATTTACCCCGAAATAAGCTTTTAAATAAGGGGTATGCCCACTATACTGAAAACTTTCTGATTGAATGTTTTTCTTATGTATAGGTGCGGTTACTAATCCATGAATATGGCCTTCTTTAAGTGCTTTGGTAGCTTCTTCTAAAGACTTTAAAGCATATTGTCCACTCGTATTATTCAATTCACCTGGGGTAATCACCACTTCTTCCTCCCATACATTGAAAATATTTACCTGTTTTGGGTTGATGCGGGTAAAATTATTGATATTGGTACAATTGAAATTGGAATCTGGTATTGCTTTTCTATAAAAATTCAAGCTTTTATTACTCGCAAACACAATGGGAGTGCAGAAATCGAGTATTCTTTGATCCATTAAAGTTTTTATAATTAATTCAAGCCCTATACCATTTAAATCTCCGCAGGTAAAGCCAATCACTGGTTTTTGTAATTCATTACTCATGAGCCATTTTTTAGGGTGCTAAAATACTACTTTTGCAGTCATGCAATATACGCTCAAAAAGTCGCTGGGTCAGCATTTCCTAACCAATGAAGCCATTTGCAAGCAAATTGTAGCTGCTCTTCAAGAAGGTAGTATGGAGCAAGTGCTAGAAGTAGGTCCTGGAGCAGGTGCTTTAACCAAGCATTTGTTGAAATTACCCATTCAACATTTTAAAGCTGTAGAGCTGGATAGAGAAAAAGTAGAATATTTGAAAGTGCAATATCCCGTATTGGCAACAGCTATTATTGAAGGAAGTATTTTAGATATACCAGCACCCTTTCAAAACCAGTTTACTTTAGTAGGAAACTTTCCTTATAATATTTCTACTCAAATTGTTTTTAGGGTACTTGAATGGAAAGAACAGATACCCATGATGATAGGGATGTTTCAAAAAGAAGTAGCGGAAAGAATTGTATCAAAGCCCCATACCAAAGTGTATGGTATATTAAGTGTTTTAGTTCAAGCATTTTATGAAGTAGAATATTTATTTGATGTGCCCCCGGAAAGTTTTAATCCACCACCTAAAGTGATGAGTGGGGTTATTCGATTAAAAAGAAAAGCAGAACCAGTAGCTGTTAGGTCGGAAAAGGCATTTTTTACTTTAGTAAAAGCAGCATTTGGGCAACGAAGAAAAATGTTGCGTAATCCAATGAAACCATTTTTTGATGCTGCTGTTTTGCAAGAAGAAATATTTACAAAACGGGCTGAACAGCTTACAGTAGAAGAGTTTGCCGCCCTTACATTTAAAATGGGATAAAGGAATTAATATGAAAGTAATTGTTACTGCAAAAGTTCATCCATATTTAATTGATACATTAAAAGCAAAACAGTTTTTTGTTATTTATCAACCTGCAATTACTTACGAGGAATTAAAATATTTAATTACAGATGCGGTTGGGTTGATTGTAACCACTCGATTAAAAATAGATCGCGAAATGATGGATGCAGCTCCCAAGTTAAAATGGATTGGTAGATTGGGAAGTGGAATGGAATTAATTGATGTTGCTTATGCGGAAAGCAAGGGGATTCAATGCGAAAGTAGTCCTGAGGGCAATCGCAATGCGGTGGCCGAACATACCTTGGGATTATTACTTAACTTAATGAATCGAATTAATAGTAGTTATGCAGAAATAAAAAAAGGACTTTGGCTAAGGGATGAAAACCGCGCCGATGAGTTGTCGGGCAAAACGGTCGGAATTATTGGCTACGGAAATACAGGATCTGCTTTTGCTCGGTTGTTGCAACCATTTGATGTAAGGGTGTTAGCAGTTGATAAATATAAAACTGGATTTGGCCATGGTTACGTAGAAGAATCATCTCTTGAATCAATAGTGGCAGAAGCCGAAGTGATTAGCCTTCATCTTCCCCTAACCACTGAAACATTTCATTATGCAGGGGAATCCTTTTTTAATAGCCTACAGTGTCAACCTTATTTTATAACTACCTGTAGAGGTAAAGTAACCAATACAACCGCCCTAATTGCCGCATTAGAAACAAAAAAAATAAGGGCTGCAGGTTTAGATGTACTAGAAAATGAACAACTGCGCAATTACAATGAATTAGAACAATCCGAATTGCTTAGCTTGATTGCTATGCCCAATGTGGTAATTACTCCGCATATAGCTGGCTATAGCCATGAAGCCTATTTAAAAATGTCTGAAGTGGTCTTGGAAAAACTCCATCTATCTAGTATTTAAAACTGATCTTTATTCAAAGCCTTCAACGTTTTTCCAGTGACAGTTAGTGATGCGGATGAATCAACACTTAGCAATCGTTCTTTAAAGTAAAGATTATCCATTTTTATAGTTGCATTATTCAGGGCTCTGATTTCTCCTTTATCGATGGTATCTGCTGCTGAAACGGTCAATGTTGAATTGTCTTGCGCTTTCAGTTTTAAAGACTTGCTGTTGAGTTCTATTGCATTGATGCTGGAGTATTTATTGGATTCAAGGTATATATTATCGGTCTTATAATTATATAGCGTCACAATAGAATTACTAGTAATTAATGACTTCAAGTTTTTACAATAAATACTAATCGCAGGAATACCCCCATCAAATGAAGAATCAGCCTTGAGGTATAGTGTATCATTTTTTACGAAATAATGAAAGCCTATCGGGTTATAAAAATTAAATGCAATAGCACTTGTGTCTTTTCTTTCATAAATATTAATAAAGGGCTTGGAGGAATAGTCCACGTTTTTTAAACTGTTTAATTCTTTTATATGATGGAAAATGGGTAGCATTTCCTTTTGAATAACTGATTGAATTGCCCCTTTTTTATATTCCATACTCAATTTTATATTTACTGTAATTAAGCAGATACAAACAATTGTGAGGGTGATGATCAATAGAATATTACTTTTTTTCATTGCTATTTTTTATGTTGTTCTGCAGATATTGGTGATACAGTTTTTCTAACTCATTGATATTGACTGCTAGTATTTTCATATTCTTAAATAAGGTTGGTAATTCCTGCTCCATAAACACTTTTCTTAAATAGGCTGTTACTTTTTCAATACTATCGGTATTCACAAAAAAACCCACGCCTCTTTTATTGGTTATTATATGTAAATCTTGTAAGTATTCATAGGTTCTCATAACCGTATTAGGATTCACTTCTAAATCAATTGCTAATTCTCTTACAGATGGAATTCTTTCTTCTTCTTTGAATGTTTTAGAAAGAATTTTTTCACAAATCAGATCGGCAATTTGTATATATATGGCTTTATTTGAATGAAAATTCATTGGCTCTTCTTAGTTTAAATCTGCTTCTCTTTAATTTTCAAGTAGCTCATTGTCCAGCAACTTAAGTATATAAATATTGGTAAAAACCATGCTATTGTTGAGTACCAGAGTTTGGGTAAGGTTACAATTCCTGTTGGCTGTTGAATGGAGCCAATTCTAAAAGTTTCTGTGAAATATTTTCCGTACGGCATAATAGGTTCAGGAATCATTAACCCTAAGATTTTATTGTTAAAAAATATCAATGTAACAACTGTTAGGATAAATAGGATTACGGTTTTGACATATGCATTATTGATAAAACTCAATGATCCTAAATGGGCTATGGAAGTAGTAATAAAGTACATGACTAATATTTGTTTTATTAGGACTGTATCTGAATTAAATAGGTAGACTGCTTTATAGTAATGCTTATCTTGTTCAATAATCCATTTTGGTACCGATACAAATTCATTATAAATGGTACACATGAACCAGTCAATGCTAGTAAAGCTTATCAAAAACACAATAATGTATACGATTTGGGTTAAAATAAAACCTATCAATAGCTTTTCACCAGTAGTTGCAGGTAATAAAAGAAATTGAATGGTTTTTGGTTGCGATTTAAAAAAGCTATAGAAACTAGCAGAAAACAAAGTTCCTCCTAAAAAGAGTCCTATAGTGAAAAGCATTTTTCTATCCCCAGACGGAAACATATTATGTAAACCAGCAACAATTAATAATGCGTATATCAATAAGATGATGCCAAAGCCAGCTGTAAATATGAGCAGATAGCTATTGCCATTTTCTTTTAAATTTTTTCTCAACAATAATAATACCCTACTAAAACTAAACTGGTTATTCATAGCAATTAATTGAAAAGTTGTTTTATACCATTTTTGTTGTTGATTCCTGCATTAAAAAACAGTTCAAGATCTAGTTTTGTAGCTTCATCTTCCAATGATCTTTCTTTTACAATTAAATGACCAGCCAAACTAGTTTCGTAGTATAGATATTGATCTGTTGTTGAAATATTTGGTGACAGCTTGAACACTAATTTTTGGGTGATTGATTCTGTGTCTGTGTTTACAATTATTTCACCCTCGTCAACTAGTATAATTTTATCAATCAAACTATCTAAGTCTTTCACTTGATGTGTACTGATGATGATACAAGTATCTTCATTTAAAATGCTTGCAATTAGTTTTCTAAGCTTTCTTTTTGATGGTATATCCAATCCATTGGTAGGTTCATCTAGAATAATTAGTGAGGCATTGGATGCCATACCCAATGCAATCCATACCTTCTTTTTTTGACCAAAACTCATATTGTTTAGGTTGGTCATAGGTATATCGAACTCCTTCAAGTAATCTAAGAATTGGTCGTTGTTGAATTTTGGATAAAAGGGCATATACTCAGCGCCAAAATCAAGTACATGAATACTGGGAGTATCAATTTCTTCAGGGATAAAAAATACCTCGTGCATAAACGAGGGTTCTCTTTTGGTAGGGTCTGCATCAAAAACGGATAATTTTCCTTGCTGTGGATATACTAATCCAGCCATTAGTTTTAATAAAGTAGATTTTCCGGCTCCATTTTTACCCAATAGCCCATAAACACTACCCGCTCTCAATTCCAGATTAATATTGGCGTAAAGTAGTTTTTGTTTGGAGTACCCAAAACTGACATTGTTAAATTGGATCATTCTTAGTGTATTAGTGTAATAGTACACAGTAAAAGTAAAGCTTTCTTATTAATCACCAAATTTTTTATAAATCCAATTTTGAACCATGGAATGATTAATTCCCTACTTTTGTATTTATGCAACGCCGCAGTCAAATGTGGCGTTGTATTTTTTTTTACCAATCTTAAAGTCGGGTACCATGAGTGAAACCAATATGTATGTTACGAAAGAGACTTTCGATAAGATGCGCGAGGAATTGCAGAAAATGAAATCTGTTGACCGTCCTGCCGCTTCTAAAGCTATTGCTGAAGCTAGAGAGAAAGGTGATTTAAAAGAGAATGCCGAATACGATGCCGCAAAAGAGGCACAGGGGATGTTAGAGGCAAAAATTAAGCAATTAGAAGGAGCTATTGCGAATGCTAAAATTGTAGATACAAGTACCATTGATACAAGTAAAGTAACTATTTTAACCAAAGTGACTATTACTAATATGGCCACTAAGAAAGTGGTTACCTATCAAATAGTGGGTGAAAAAGAAGCGGATCTAAAGTTGGGTAAAATTTCTGCGTCTTCACCTATAGGTAAGGGCTTATTGGGCAAAGTGAGAGGCGAAGTAGCTGAAGTGCAAGCACCTAATGGCATTATCAAATTCAGGGTGGAAGAAATTACTGTTTAATTAATTGTCATGACCATTTTTTCAAAAATCATTGCTGGTGAAATACCTTGTTATAAGATTGCAGAGAACGAACAATTCTTTGCATTCTTAGACATTTTTCCATTAGTAAAAGGGCATGTACTCGTAATACCCAAAGTTGAAACAGATCATTTTTTTGATTTGTCTCCTGATGTATTATCGGGTATGTTGATTTTTGCACAACCCATTGCTAAAGCCATTGAAAAAGTATTTCCTTGTAATCGATGTGGTATTAGTGTGGTGGGATTAGAAGTGCCGCATGCGCATATGCACCTTGTTCCCATTAACAGCGCCGATGATTTAAATTTCACTAGAGGTAAATTATCTTTAAGCCAAGAAGAATTGCAATTGGTGCAAAAAAGTATTTTGGCAGAATTGAACCACTAGTTTACTTCCGAACCCTTCCTTCATTCTTTGCAATAAAATCGCCCCATCCTTTCAAAGCTTTTCCTTTAATAGCCAAAGGACTATTGCTTTGGTAAAAATGACAAAGGGCTACAGCCAATGCGTCGGTAGCATCAAAATAGACTGGTTTTTTTTCAATATTTAAGGTAAGCTGTAACATTTTCCATACCTGGTCTTTGTCTGCATTACCATTACCAGTGATGGATTGTTTTACTTTTTTAGGGGCATACTCAGTAACGGGAATATGAGATTGCATGGAAGCTGCAATTGCTACTCCTTGTGCTCTACCAAGTTTAAGCATACTCTGCACATTCTTACCAAAAAAGGGTGCTTCAATGGCAAAACTATTTGGCTTGTATTGATGAATTAGTCCAGTGATGGTTCTATAAATAATTTCTAACCTTGCATAAATATCTTTCTCCTTGGTAAGCTTTAATGTATCCATCACAATGAGTTCAGGTTTTCCTTTTCGAATTCCCAACAATGCATACCCCAATAGTTGCGTACCAGGATCAATCCCTAAAATAACCGAATCGTATTTCATTATTTAGTGAAAATAGTCATTATTGATAAATCAGCTACAACCTTACCTTTACAAAAAATAGGAGTTGACCAAACGCACTAAAATTATTTTAAATTATATAGTAGGACCATTGTTATTTATATGGTTAGCTTGGTCTATTTATCTGCAAGTTCAAGATCAAGCTGGTCTTAAACAATCTTGGAACTTCATTTCAAATGCACTAAACGGATCGAATAGTTATAAAATTGCAATCGTAGGGATATTGATGCTGATAAATTTAGGGTTAGAAGCAAAAAATTGGCAATTACAAGTTAGTGGAATAGAGCAGCTCAATTTTTTTCGTTCTTATAGAGCGGTTTTAGCTGGGTATGCAATTGGTTTAAACACCATTAATAGAATAGGGGAGCCTGCTGCAAAAGCAGCATTTTTACAAGATGGGAATAAAATAAGGGGGGTCATGCTCTCTGTAGTTGGCGGAATGGCAAGAATGATAGCCACTTTTGGGATAGGTATTCTATGGTTGGTTTACATGCGGTTCTATATTCTTCATGAGGGAAAGCAAATTGAAGGACTATCATTATTTTGGTTAGATGGATTGATCTATGTAATTACAATGGGCATTAGCTTATTTGCAATGGCATACTTTAAAATTTCAGCACTAATTCAATTAGTAGAGAAAATTGCCTTCTTGCGTAAGTATAAATTTTTTATTGAAAAATTAGAAGACTTTCATTGGAAAACATTGTTGCATATTTTATGCTTATCAATCATTAGGTATTTTGTCATCCTCTCTCAGTATTTTTTGCTTTTGCAAGTATTTGATATATCTCTATTTTGGTTAGATTCTTATGCAATAACAGGTGTTATGCTTCTAGTTTTGGGAATCATACCTTCAATTGCATTTGCAGAGTTGGGGTTCAGAGGTAAAGTTAGTTTGTTGTTGTTTGGCTTGGTAACCACAAATACCATTGGAATTATTTCAACCGTAGCTGGAATTTGGTTAATTAACTTAATCTTACCAGCTATTGCCGGTACATTGGTTATATTAGGTGTAAGATTATTCAGAAATAAATAAATAATGGCTTTTAAAAAAATATTGATTGCATTTTTATTAGTGGTTTTAGTAAAGCCGCTTTCTGCAGGAGATGATTTTTGTGGGATAAGAAATTATGCTTTTCAAAGTGGTGAGCAAATTTCATTTACCGTTTTTTATAATGTGATAGGATTATACGTGAATGCAGGCAACGCAACTTTTACGGCGAATGCAGAAAAATTAAATAATACACCTGTTTACCATTTAGTAGGTGCCGGTAATTCTAACAGCAGTTATGATTGGATATTTAAAGTAAGGGATAAATACGAAAGTTATATTGATACAGCAAATTTACAGCCCATCAAATTTATTCGCAACGTAAATGAGGGTGGCTATAAGATTAACGAGAATGTAACTTTCAATAGAACGGCTAATACTGCTACTAGCGAAAAGGGTACAGTTAAAGTTCCTAATTGTGTGCAAGATGTGCTTAGCGCTATCTACTATGCACGAAATATTGATTTTGAAAAATACAAACCAGAAGACCGGATTCCTTTTACCATGTTTTTAGACAATGAGGTATACAATTTATATATCAAGTACTTGGGTAGAGAAACAATTAAAACAAGGTTTGGAAAATTCAATGCCATTAAATTCAAGCCCCTACTAGTTAAAGGAACTTTATTTGAAGGGGGAGAAAAAATGACTGTTTGGGTAAGCGATGATGCCAATCATGTGCCACTAAGAATTGAAAGCCCCATTGTAGTAGGTAGTGTAAAAGTGGATATGATGGGATACAAGAACCTTCGTTATCCTTTTAGTTCAATGATTTCAAAAAGATAATTGAGTTCAATATAATTAATCGGCCTAATAACGAACGTTCAATTAAATAATCATAATTCAGATAAACGAATTGCTTGGTGCATTCGAATTCCCTTTTCTGTTTGGTGAACCGTACAGCACTCAATGGAAGGGTCGTGCTCAAAAAATAAAATATAATCTTGCTCGGCCGCTTCCTGTAGAAATGATTTTTTCTCTTTTAATGTGGTTAATGGAAACATATCATAGCCCATGATATAAGGTAGAGGAATATGTGAAGCGGAAGGTAATAGGTCGGCCATATATACAATGGTCTTACCATTATAATTGATTTGCGGCAACATCATACTCTTGGTATGGCCGTTTACAAAACGAATGCTGATATTATTGGTGAATTCAACTTTTTCTAAAAGCCCTTCATTAGTAAACTCATTGGCAGGGGCATCAATCATTTTCAACTGACCACTTTCTTGAATGGGTAAAATATTGTCTTTTAAAAAAGAAGCTTTTTCTCGATCGTTCGGATTAACGGCCCAGTCCCAATGTATTGGGTTACTCCAGTAGGTAGCATTAGGAAAATAAGAAACTAATTGGTTGTTTACTCGTTCAATACTGCCTCCGCAATGATCAAAATGCAAATGCGTATGGAACACATCTGTGATATCGTTTCTGTTAAATCCTAGCTTAGCTAATTCTGCGTCTAGCTCAATGGTCCCGCTCATTGCATAATGCCCAAAGAATTTTTCATCCTGCTTAAAGCCCATACCTGTGTCAATCAATATAAGTTTGTTTTCATCTTGAATTAACATACTTCTTAAAGCCCAATTACATAAATTATTTTCATCTGCTGGGTTTAATTTATTCCACAAAGATTTGGGGACTACGCCATACATGGCACCTCCGTCTAGTTTAAAAAAACTATGGTTAATGGGGTATAATTTCATTGGACTTTTTTTTGGATTGCAATTGATTTGCAGAAATTAAAATGAATAAACCGATGATAAAAAATATCTCTAAAACCAACACAGAATTTCGTTGTGATCCAGAGATTTCATTGATGTAGCCAAAACTAAACATACCCACTACTATTGATACTTTTTCTGTTACATCATAGAAGCTAAAATAGGATGTAGTGTCTTTTGTTTCAGGCATTAATTTAGCATATGTGCTTCTACTTAAGGCTTGAATTCCGCCCATAATAAAACCTACCAAAATAGCTAAGCCATAAAATTCATTAATGCCATCTCTTGGTAATAAATAGCCGATTACGCAAAGTATAATCCACAATACAATAGTAATCATCAAAGCTGTAAAATTACTGGTCTTTTTAGACAACCAAGCAATGGTAAATGCGCCAGGTATTGCAATCAATTGAATGATTAAAATGGCAATGATTAAATTCATGGTAGGAATATTCAATTCGCTCTTACCATATAATGTTGCCACCAACATGACTGTTTGAACCCCCATATTATAAAAGAAGAAAGAGAACAAGAATCTTCTTAATACTGGAAGCGATTTTAATTGTTGCCAAACTTTATTCAATTCTTTGTATCCCCCAGCCAAAATTTGCTTAGAAGATTTGCTGCCCCCAGCGGGTACAGATTTCGGGAGACGCTTTAAAGCAAACTGTCCAAATCCCCACCACCAAAACCCTACCAACAAAAAAGAAATCTGAGAAGCTTTACCTACTGTAATGCCAAAACTATCAGGTGATAATACAAATACAAAACAAATGACTTGTAAAATCATACTGCCAGTATAACCCATGGCAAAACCTTTAGCACTAACTTTATCTCTGTCTTCTGGCGCAGCTATTTCTGGCAAGAAAGAATTGTAAAAAACCAAGCTGCTCCAAAAACCTATGCAAGCGATAATTAAACATGTCAATCCAAATGCTAAATTAGTCTTATCGTAAAAATACATAGAAGAACATGCAATGCTGCCCAGCGTACAAAAGAAAAACAGGAACTGTTTTTTATTCCCTTTGTAATCTGCAATAGAACTCAAAATGGGCGATATTAAAGCAACAATAATAAATGCAACTGAAAGCGAATAATTGTACAAAGAAGTATTTACAAATTCTCTTCCAAACAACACTACTGTATCGTTGAGGGTTTTATCGTTACCGTCTCCTGTTACGGCTTCGTAGTATGCGGGAAAAATGGTAGAAGTAATGACTAGATTGTAAGCACTATTGCCCCAATCGTACATTGCCCAACCATTGATTACTTTTTTGGAGGCAGTTTGTGTGGACATGATTTTTATTTCAAGTGTCCGGTTAAGATAAGAATAATTAAGATCATCCCCACAATTACTCGGTACCAACCAAATAGTTTAAAACCATATTTCTGTAAATAGGTTATGAAAAATTTGATGGCTAATAATGCTACTAGAAATGCAACTACATTACCAAGGCCCAATAAAATCATATTGTTCCGGGTGAATATTAGTTCAGGGGTTTCTGTATACGCTTTTAATAATTTATATCCTGTTGCAGCAGCCATTGTAGGGACTGCCAAAAAGAAAGAAAATTCAGCAGCTAGTTTTCTAGTTAATCCTTGTTGCATTCCACCAATAATACTGGCAGCACTTCTACTTACTCCTGGAATCATAGCCACACATTGCCAAAAACCAATAACAAAAGCTTTTTTGTTGGTCACCTGCTCGTCTGTTGAAATCGTAGGATTTTTGAAAAAGGAATCAATAAAAATCAATGCTACACCTCCCAATACCATGGTAATAGAAACCACCATCGGACTCTCTAATAAATGGTCAATCGTATCAGAGAATAAAGCCCCTAAAATCAAAGCGGGTAATACGGCTATAATGAGTTTTAAATAAAAATGCCAGCGATTCAATGGAAAAAATTTCCCCCTAAATAATATCACTACCGAACAGATAGCACCTAGCTGAATGGCTACTTCAAATAATTTGGTAAAATCATCTTTTGCAATTCCCATAAAGGAACTGGCAATAATCATATGGCCTGTAGAAGAAATAGGAAGGAATTCGGTTACCCCTTCAATAATGGCTATGATAACAGCTTCTAAATAAGTCATAAGGTTGAATTCAATGATGGTCTAAGCAGCAGTTTTAGGCTTCTTAAAGATGGCGTACACTTCAATTAGCAAGCCTACTACAATTAAAATAGGTGCTACAGTAATGCGGGTGCTGCTGTATACTTCATTATTAGAAAAAACAGTTGGGTCTTCGCTCTTGCCTCCGCTCATTAAGAACATGCCTAGTGCAATTACAAGCCCACCCACTAACATCAAGATAAAATTTTCTTTAGAAAACAAAGGAGTGGTTTTATTGGTCGTGCTCATATAAATGTTTTATGCTTATTTTAAAAAGTATATCGTTAATATAAATCGTCTAGTTTCATTTTTAAGTATTTCAACACACTTCTATGGGTGCTTAATACCGAAATACCTACGCCTAAAATAATCAATCCTCCAAATAAAAGTAGCGTATGATTGGTGTTTCTGATTCCTTTTAATTGAGGGAACTGAGATTCGGCCCAGCCAATTAAAGAGAATAATAAAATAATCGCAATGCCTGAACTGATTAGTCCATTCACCACTGCGCGGATATTGAGGGGGCGTGCAATAAAAGACTGCGTTGCTCCCACCATTTGCATGGTCTTAATCAAGAATCGATTGCTAAACATGGCTAAGCGGATGGTATTGTCGATGCTAAATATTACTATCACACAAAGGGTAACAGCCACTACTAAAAAAATTAATCCAATTTTAGAAGCCCTTTCGTTTAAACTGGTTACCAAACTTTGTGGGTATTGTAAATCGGTAATTTGATTACCATAATTGGCCATTAAATCGGCACTGATTACTGCCAAGCTATCTTTATTTACATATTCTGCTTTGGCATAAAAATCAATGCTTTCCGGCAATGGGTTAACATCTAAAATTTTAGCCCAGTCTTCGTTGTTTTCTTTGTTCCAGATTTCCTTAGCGGTGTTTTTGTCTACATATACCACGTTTTTGGCATAGGGTTTTGCTGCAATAAACTGTTGAATTTGAGCTATGGTGTCTTTATTCAGGGTCCGCATATAGGCGCTTAATCGGATATCCTCTTTAAATGTATTGCCAACAGAGTTAAGGTTTAAGAAAAACCAACCCATGATTCCCATGATTAATAAAACCAATGCTACCCCTACCACAGTGTAGATATAATTGGGTTTTCCCCTCTTCAATGATGCTTTTCCTGCTTGAGCCATAATTTGTATTCCTTTTTATACCGCTTCAATTAACGAGTGCTATGCTGTAAGAACGCTACAAATGTAGGGTTTTGACGGCTAAAGACTTACATTTGCACCCCTAAACCTGTGTTGAAAATAAGCGAATATTTTTGGGCAGGCGTTAAAGAAACGCAAATAAATAAAAAGGGCAGGCAAGATGGACTATCAATTTAGAGCAATTGAACAAAAATGGCAGGAGCATTGGAAAAATTCTGGGGTTTATACCGTTCCCAATATCAGTGAAAAACCCAAGTATTATGTGTTAGATATGTTTCCTTATCCGAGTGGTGCGGGTTTGCATGTAGGCCATCCTTTAGGATATATTGCTTCTGATATTTTCAGTAGGTACAAAAGACTGAAAGGCTTTAACGTTTTGCATCCCATGGGCTATGATGCTTTTGGTTTGCCTGCCGAACAATATGCCATTGAACATGGTGTACACCCTGCTACCAGTACTGTTCAAAACATCAATAATTTTAGACAACAATTAGACAATATTGGTTTTTCTTACGATTGGAGTAGAGAAGTAAGAACCTGTGAGCCTGCCTATCATAAATGGACCCAATGGATTTTCTTGCAGTTATTCAATTCTTTTTTTAACCGAGAAACCCAAAAAGCAACACCTATTGCTGCGTTGATTGCATCATTTGAAAAGGAAGGGAACAGTGTGCATCAATGCCCTTCTAATGATCAACTTCAATTTACTGCGGCTGAGTGGAAAGCTTTTTCTGAGAAAGAACAGCAAGATATTTTGATGCAATATCGGTTGGCTTTTTGTGGCTATGGAGAAGTAAACTGGTGTGAAGCTCTAGGTACTGTGTTGGCCAATGATGAAGTGGTGAATGGATTAAGTGAAAGAGGTGGTCACCCTGTGGTAAAGAAAAAATTAAGACAATGGTACTTGCGAATTACAGAATATGCTGACCGTTTAATCAGTGGCTTAGATCAAATTGAATTCAGCGAAGCCATGCGCGAAATGCAAACCAACTGGATTGGAAAATCTTATGGCGCTGAAATTGATTTTGCCATTGCCGATAGTGCAAATGGGGCAAAACTAACTGTGTATACTACCAGACCTGATACCATTTTTGGGGTTGATTTTATGGTGGTGGCTCCTGAACATGAATTAATTGAACAAATTACAACGGCCGATCAAAAGCAAGCTGTTGACGAATACATTGCTTACGTGAAAAGCCGCAGTGACAGAGAGCGCCAAGCGGAGAAAAAAATCACTGGTTGCTTTACAGGTGCTTACGCATTGAATCCATTTAATCAACGACCTATTCCTATTTGGATATCTGAATATGTGTTGGCAGGATATGGTACAGGAGCAATTATGGCAGTGCCTTGTGGAGACGAAAGAGATTTCAAATTTGCGAAGCATTTTAATATTACCATCACCAATATTATTGGGGAATATTTTAATGGGGAGGAAGCCAATTCAACCAAGGAAGTGGCATTGTGTAATAGCGAATTTTTAAACGGGGTTATTTTAAAAGATGCCATTTCAATTGTTATTGAAAAACTGGTTGAAATGGGCATTGGTAAACAAAAAGTGAACTACAAAATGCGGGATGCAGCGTTTAGTAGACAGCGCTATTGGGGTGAACCATTCCCGATTATTTGGAAGGACGGAATTGCGTATCCTTTAAACGAATCGCAATTGCCACTTGAATTACCTCAAGTGGATAGTTATGCCCCTGGTCCGGATGGAGAAGGACCGCTGGCCAATATTCCAGCTTGGATTCATCAATATGATTCAATCATTCCAGGAGGTGCGCTGGAAACCAATACCATGCCTGGGTATGCTGGTAGTAGTTGGTATTTTTTACGTTATATGGATCCGCATAATAGCGAAGCCTTTTGTGATAAAAAAGTAAGTGATTATTGGAACCAAGTAGATTTATATATTGGCGGAACTGAACATGCGGTGGGTCATTTACTCTATAGTAGAATGTGGACCAAAGTTTTATTTGACTTAGGTCATATTAGCTTTGATGAACCATTCAGAAAATTATTGAACCAGGGAATGATTCAGGGTAGTTCTAGGTTTGTGTATCGGAACAAACAAAACCCTAATGAATTCATTTCTGCAGGATTAATTAAAGCGTATGATACCAATCCAATTCATGTTGACGTCAATTTTGTAGACGGATACGAATTGGATATTACGGCGTTTAAACAATGGCGAAATGGTGAATATGCTAATGCAACATTTGTTTTAGAAAACGGCAAATACATCTGTGGAGCGGAAGTAGAGAAAATGTCTAAGAGCAAATTCAATACCGTTAATCCAGATGTATTGGTAGAAAAATATGGCGCCGATACTTTTAGAATGTACGAAATGTTTTTAGGTCCGGTAGACCAGAGCAAACCTTGGGATACCAAGGGTATTGAAGGAGTGCATCGTTTCTTGAAAAAACTTTGGCGGTTGTTTTATGACGAATTAAAAGGAAAGGTTTGGAACAACGACAGCCCTAATCCAGCAGAGCTGAAAGTATTGCACAAAACCATTCTTAAAATTCAAGAAGACACAGAGCGATTTAGTTTTAATACTGCGGTAAGCACCTTCATGATTTGTGTAAATGAATTGGCCGATTTAAAATGCAATAAGAAAGCAATCTTAGAGCAAGTTTTAATTTTACTAACACCTTATGCTCCACATATCAGTGAAGAGCTTTGGCATCAATTAGGTAATGAGGGTTCAATATTAAATGCAACGTTTCCATTGTTTGAAGCATCTTATGTTCAAGAGTCTTCCAAAGATTACCCAGTAAGCATCAATGGTAGAGTTAGAGCCAATATTAATTTACCTATTGATACAGAATCTGAAGAAGCGCAAAATATTGTACTAGCTAATGAGTTGGTGCAGAAATGGTTAGAAGGTAAACCAGTGAAGAAATTTATTTTTGTAAAAGGGAGAATGATCAATGTTGTTATATAAGTGTTTATTGGGCATTGCCCTTAGTACAACCTTTGGGGCAATTGCTCAGGATACTGTGGTACCTGCGCCCAAAAAAACGATTCGAAATTTTATTAATCCAGATTCATTGCCTTTGATGAATTTAAGGATTGTACCCATACCTATCCTTACTTCTACACCAGAAACTGGCGTTCGATTTGGCGGAGCTTTGGAATATTTTTTTAATGCAAAAGAAAAAGATTCCGAAGCTAGAGGTTCTTATATACATGGTCAACTAACTTATAGCACACTAGGTCAATTTGAGGCAAAAGCAACTTGGCAAGTTTTTACAAAAGGGGAAAAATTTGTTTTTAGAGGATCTGCTGGATACAGCACGTACAACGATCGATTCTGGGGTATTGGAAATAATACGGCCACAGAAAATAATTATTTAGCACAAGATTATAGTAGAATTTTTTTAGAATCTAGAACCTATCGTTTATTGAGAAATCAATGGTATATAGGGTTAAAGCTAGATTACAACGATGTGTACAATGTAGTTAATAAGCGCCCATTAAGTTTTACTGAGCAACAAGTTTCGGGTATTAATGGCAGTAAATCATTGGGAATGGGGCCGGCAATTTTATATGAAGGGAGAGACTTTCCTTTCAGTGCACATAAAGGTGCATTCGCTGAGTTTTATTATGCAAGAAATATATCTTTCAAAAACAATCCTTACGATTTTAATACTTGGTTTATAGACTTAAGAAAATTTTATCCTTTAACACCTACCAGTACCTTGGCGTTTCAATTGAGTAGTATTCATACATCAGGAAATGTTCCTTTAAGGGAATTACCCAAAGTGGGAGGATCCGTTTTAATGAGAGGTTATTTTACAGGAAGATTTAGAGATCGCTCTTTTACAGCCCTACAAGCAGAATATCGTTTTCATATATGGCGTTGGGTATATGGTGCAGCATTTGGTTCGGCTGGGTTGATTGACGACGCCCCAAGCAGCTATTCCACTGCAAATCTTTTAAAAGCGGGCGGGTTGGGTCTTCGTTTTCTCGTAAACAAGAAAAACAGAATGTTTCTCCGTCTAGATTATGCTCGAAACAGCACTGCTGGCGGAGCTTATTATATTCGCTTAAACGAAGCATTTTAAGTGATCTTTTAAAGCTTCCTGCATATTTTACTATATTCATGGTCCAAATTCTGAACCATGAATAAGTATATTTTATCATTTGGGTTGCTATTACTTGCATACCCTACTTTGGCGCAAAACAAAATGATCAGCAAAGCTGATTTGATGGCCAATAAATTACCTGAAAACTTTCGCAATCCATTACCCCAATTCATGAAATGGTTGGATGATGATCGAGTGATTTTAAACCAAAAAATTCATCCAGATTCTGCTGCAAAGAATTATGTAATGGAAGTGAAAACGGGAAAGTTAGTTGTTGCAACACCCGATCAAATGAAAGGTGCAGCCCCTCCTACCAAAACGGTAGCTGTAAAAAAAGCCGACTTGTTTTATAAAAACGGAGACAGCGAAAAGCAAATCACTTTTGATGCTGCAGAAGAAAAGAATCCTACTTTTTCTCCAGACAGTACTTATATCGCCTTTACAAAATCCAATGATTTGTATACCTATAATTTACTAACAAATAAAGAAACCAGACTTACTTTCAGTGGATCTAGTACTTCGTTAAATGGTTATGCAAGCTGGGTGTATTGGGAGGAAATTTTTGGAAGAGGAACTCGTTATCGCGCATTTTGGTGGAACCCCAATAGCAAACAATTAGCGTACATGCATTTTGATGAAAGCATGGTACCTATGTTCCCTATTTACAGCAGTGAAGGCCAACATGGTTTTATTGAAGAAACCCGCTATCCAAAGCCAGGTGATAAAAACCCTGAGGTAAAAGTTGGATTTGTTGGGGTAGATGGGGGTGCAACTACTTGGGCCGATTTTAATGCCAAAGACGACCAGTATTTTGGTTGGCCTGTTTGGAGAAATGATGGCAGCAGTTTATTGGTTCAATGGATTAATCGTGGCCAAGATCATTTGAAAATATTTGATGTAAATCCAGGAAATGGTGCTAAAAAAATCATGTATGAAGAACAACAAAAAACATGGGTAGATTTAGAAGACAGAGCTGGGCAACGTTTTACTTTCTTAAAAAATAAACCAGCTTTTATTTTAGAGAGTGATAAAACAGGATGGAATCATTTGTATTTACACAATAACGATGGTAGTTTAATTAATCCAATAACATCAGGAGAATTCACTGTGTTGAGCACAGTATTAATTGATGAAAAAAATGGATTGGTTTATTTCACTGCAAGGGGTAAGGAAAATACTGCTCGTACAGATTTATACTGCGTTAAAATGAATGGCTCAGAAATGAAGCGATTAACTTTTGGCGACTATAATCATACACAAATAAGATTATCTCCTAATGGAAAATATTTTGTAACGGCTTACAGTAATACAACTACTCCTACCAAAATGACATTGTTAGATAGTAAGGGAAAAGTAGTACGTGAATTGGGTGATGCAAGAGGAGCAGCTATGGGCGATTACCAAATTGCTAAGACCGAATTTATCAGAATCAAGAGTGCAGATGGTTTATTTGAATTGCCTGCACAAGTAACCTGGCCTGCCAATATGGATCCTAATAAAAAATACCCTATGTTGGTAGATATTTATGGCGGACCTAATGCGGGGAATACTTGGGATAGTTGGAGTTGGAATCCTATTCGTGAAATCTATTCTCAAGAAGGGTTAATCCATGTTAAATTTGATCACCGTGCGAGCGGTCATTTTGGAAAGGCTGGTGTAAATTATATGCACCGTAATTTAGGATTTTGGGAAATGCAAGATTATATGCATATGGCAAAGTGGTTCATTCAAAATGGGCATGCAGATCCTACAAAGATTGCCATCACTGGCTTTAGTTATGGTGGTTATATGAGCACTTATGCATTAACTTATGGTTCATCTGTATTTACCCATGCTATGGCAGGTGGTTCTGTAATTGATTGGAAATTATACGATAGCCATTACACCGAAAAATTCATGGATACTCCAGCAGAAAATCCGGAAGGTTATAAAAGCGGTAACGTACTAACCCATATTGATAAATTCAATGGCGTTTTGCAATTGGTTCATGGTACAATGGACGACAATGTACATATGCAAAACAGTATTCAATTGGTTAGTGCTTTACAAGACAAAGGAAAAGATTTTGAATTTATGTTATATCCAGGTGGAAGACATGGTTGGGGGGGTGCTAAAGGCAATCACTTTAATAATTTAAAAACTAAGTTTATTTATAAGCACTTATTAGGCAAGGAAGTTCCAAAAGGAATGTTGCGCTAAACATGCATAATTCTTATTTTAAAGGCCACTCATTTATATGGGTGGCTTTTTTTGTTATACAATTACACTTACTTTCAGTATTCAAATTGCATTTATGATTACCAAAAAAATTTGGGTTTTATTGGGCTTAACTGTTCAGACCCTTTCCGCGCAAACCATTGCTCCTCGTTTTTTATCTCATCCCGTTTTATCTCCTGATGCACAAACGGTGGTATTTAGTTTTGAGGGGGATCTTTGGAAAGCTTCTACTACAGACTTGCAAGCTACTCGATTAACTGCTATGCAAGGATATGAAACAACCCCACGCATTTCCCCAGATGGAAAATGGTTGGCGTTTACAGGGGAACAAATGGGTAATACCGATGTCTATATCATGCCTTTGAATGGAGGTGAAGTGAAACAGCTTACTTTTCATAGTGCAGCAGACCTTGTAGCTAATTTTAGTTGGGATAGCAAAACCATTTATTTTACCTCAAGTAGGTATGGTCCTGCATCTGCTTATACAGTGGGTATTAATGGAGGTACGCCTAAGCGATTGTTTGCTGATCATTATTTTTTGATGGATCATTTAATTGCTGAACATCCTAGCACTGGAGATATTTATTTTAATGATACTTGGGAAAGTAATAATCAAGTGGCAAGAAAAAGATACAAAGGGCCATTCAATCCAGATATTCAATCGTACAATCTAAAAACCAAAGCATATCAAAAACATACTGATTGGGTGGGTAAAGATTTTGCAACAACCATAGATCAGAAGGGGGCTATTTATTTTATTTCTGATGAAGCCAATGGTGAGTATAACTTATACACGTTTAGCAATGGTAAAAAAACTGCGCTAACTAATTTCAATAGTTCTATTAAAACACCTATTGTAAGTGCAAATGGGGGTTATGTAGTTTTTGAAAAAGATTATCAATTGTGGTGGTATAATGTGGCTAATAAAAAAGCTAATCCATTGAATATTCAGTTGTATCGAAACCAAATTTTACCCGCACAAAAAGAATACGATGTACGTGGAAAGATAGGTGCTATGGATCTTTCACCCGATGGAAAAAAATTGGCATTTATTTCAAGAGGTGAATTATTTGTAAGTGATGTAGAAGGGAAGTTTGTAAAGCAAATCAATAAAGGAAATACCGAGAGAGCAAAAGAAGTAAAGTGGTTGGCAGACAATAACACTTTATTATTTAATGAAACAGTAGACGGCTATTTAAATATTTTTTCTGTAACTGCTGATGGATCTACTATGCCTAAAAAAATCACTAACCTGTCAAAGGACAACCGTTCTTTGGTGTTGAATAAATCAAAAACCAAAATGGTTTATTTAAGTGGAAGAGATGAAGTAGTCTTAATGGATACTAAAACATTTGAAACCAATACAGTTGTTAAAGATGAAATATGGGCAATGCAAAACTCAAGCCCTGGATTCTCTCCTAATGATGACTATTTAGTATTTACGGTGGTTAAAAATTTTGAGCAAGACATTTTGATTCACCATATCAAACAAAATAAAACGCTTAATTTAACCAACTCAGGTGTAACCGAGGCAGACCCTATTTGGTCTCCTGATGGGAAGTATATTTATTTCGTGAGTAATAGAACCAAGCCCTCTTATCCGTTTGGTATGGCTAATCCAAGAATTTATAGAATGGCTTTAGAAAAATTGGATGAGCCATTTCGGTCAGACAAATTCAATAATTTATTTAAAGTTGAAAAGAAAGACACTACTAAACCTGCTATAGTAATCAATATTGATTTTAATGGATTAATGGAAAGATTGGAACAGGTAGGGCCCAATTTTGGTTCACAGTATTTATTAAGTGTGCTTAAGAAAGGCGATAAAACAACATTACTATACATTAGTAATCATGTAGAAGGTAAAATGTCTCTTTGGAAAACAGTAATAGATCCTTTTGAACCTAGTAAAACAGAGAGAATAAATGGAATAGACGCCAATAGTATTGATTATGCTGAAGCTGGAGAAAAAAGCTTTTTATTAGGAAACGGGAGTATTTATAAATTCAATTTAGAAGCCAATAAAGCAGAAATGGTTTCTATTACTCAAACATTTCAAAGAAGTTTAGCTGCAGAGTTTAAACAGATATTTCAGGAAACATGGGCGCAAGTGGAACAAAATTTCTATGATGAAAAATTTCATGGGGTAGACTGGCGAGCAATGAAAAAGAAATACGAAGCTTACTTGCCAGCACTCAATACCAGGGCAGACTTGCGGGTATTATTGAATGATTTATTAGGGGAATTAAATTCATCACACCAAGGTTTTTCTTCTTTTGGTGATGAAGAAACGATTCGATTGGTTAACCGAACTATGGAAACGGGAATCCGTTTTGATAATGATCAACCTTACACAGTTAAAGATGTTATAGGCAATACTGCAGCCGATAAAAAATCAATTGATGTTTTACCTGGTGATATTTTGATAAAAGTAAATAATGAAACAGTAGATATTACTAAAGACCGAAACAGCTATTTTAGTAAGCCTAGTTTCGATAGAGAATTGCAATTAGTATTTAATCGAAACGGAAAACAAATAACTGTAAACATTCATCCTCAAAGAACCGTAGCAGCTAATTTATACGATGAGTGGATCAGGAATAATCAAGCAATTGTAGATGCTAAAACCAATAAAAAAGTAGCTTATCATACAATGAAAGATATGGGCTTAGGAGAATTGGAGAAATTTTTTATTGATATGACCCAAGACCTTTATCAAAAAGATGCATTGATTTTAGACCTACGATATAATACTGGCGGAAATGTACACGATGAAGTATTAAAGTTTTTGAGTCAGAAGACTTACTTGCGTTGGAAATATCGTGAGGGTAAACTAACTCCTCAATCTAATTTTGGCCCATCCGATAAACCCATTGTATTGTTGATTAATGAACAATCTCTAAGTGATGCAGAAATGACTGCAGCTGGATTTAAAGCGTTGAAACTGGGTAAAATTATTGGGATGCCTACTTATCGCTGGATTATTTTTACCAGCGGGGCAGGATTGGTAGATGGTTCATTTGTGCGTTTACCCAGTTGGGGGTGTTATAGTTTAGATGGCAATGATTTGGAGATAACAGGTGTATCTCCAGATATACAAGTGCCATTAAATTTTAATGATAAAATCAATAAAAGGGATCCACAGTTAGACAAAGCCATAGAAGAAGTTTTAAAGCAGTTGAAATAAAATTTAAAAAGAAGCATGGATTCAAACAGTTTTTATTTCTGGTTAAGTCAACAGCAAGGGTTAGCAATTCAACCTGTAGTGGCTTTTAATCCCCAAAGGGAAAAATTATTGGCATTGGATTTTACAGAACAAAATAAGGCCTTAACCACAGCAGTAATTGAAGACGTCAATCTTTTTTCCGATTACATTAGTCAACTGTTGAGTGAAGAGAATGCGTTATATGGTATTGGTGGTTATAATGAACACAGAACGGTGTATGCAAGAAGTAAGGTATTTGATGGGGCAGCTGAATCAGCTGCCAGATGTATACATTTAGGAGTAGATATTTGGGGTAAAGCTGGCACCAATGTTTCTGCACCATTGGATGGCATGGTTCATAGTTTCGCTTTTAATGAAGCATATGGAGATTATGGGGCAACCATTATTTTATCACACCAAATTGCTGGGGCACTCTTTTATAGTTTGTATGGTCATTTAGCTTTAATTGATTTAGAAAATTTAACTGAAGGAAAGTTCATTCATGCTGGAGAAGTATTTGCGCATTTTGGTTCACCCGCAGAAAATGGACAGTGGCCTCCACACTTGCACTTTCAATTGATGCTAGATATGGAAACCAAAAAAGGAGATTATCCCGGAGTGTGTAGTTTATTGGATCGCCAAAAATACCTCAACAATTGTCCTGACCCAGATACTTTATTGAACCTAAATCAATGGGTTAAGTAGTTGGCACAAAATTGGGTTGCTCCCATTGTTTAATTATATGCGAGGGGATGGTATGGATACCTGTTTTTGAATGGGTAGCAAAATAAGCCATGCTTCTGGCGATTGCTTTTGCGTGTACAGGTATATATTTCTTGAAGCGACCCTTCATGATTGGGATTGCTTTGAGGGCAAAAAAGATACCTATTTCTTCAAGCCATCTAGATTCTTTTCTCGGGCCTAGTATAAAAGATGGTTGGAATATATAAATGGAACTATAATTGAGTTGTTTTAATGCTTCTTCTAGTCTTCCCTTGGTTTTATTATAAAATACACTAGACTTTGGATTAGCACCTGCAGCACTCACTACTAAAAATCTTTTACTACCCGCAGATAATTGAAGTTTGGCAATATGTAGGGGGGCATACAAGTCTACCAAAGTAAAGGCCTCCCTGGTTTTTACAGTCTTAATAGTTGCTCCCAAGCAGCAAAACACATCATCTGCATTGGTCCAAGATTCAATGGTAGCAAAATTGACCAACTGTTCTACCAATTTAGGATGAGATCTACCTAGGGGCTTGCGAACATAAATGGTTACTTGGCTGTAGAAATTGGATTCTAACAGAATTTCAAGCAGATATGATCCTGTTAATCCACTTGCACCGAGTACCAAAGCTTTTCTTTCCACCTTCCTATAATTTTACCAAAGATAAGGACTGCTTTATTTGTACTTTTGAATTGTTATGTCAAATAATAATCTGAACAACGATTTAAATGCGTTAAACCCCGCAGAGAAAGAGTTTGAAAATACCATTCGACCTCAAGAGATTGATGATTTCTCCGGACAACCTCAATTGATTGAGAATTTAGTCATATTCATTAAAGCAGCTAAACTTAGGGGGGAAGCATTAGACCATATATTGTTTCATGGTCCTCCAGGTTTGGGTAAAACAACTTTGAGTAGAATTGTTGCCAATGAATTAGGCGTAAGTATTAAAGAAACTTCAGGACCTGTAATTGAAAAGCCAGGAGATTTAGCTGGTTTATTGACCAATTTGCAACCCAATGATGTGCTGTTCATCGATGAAATTCATCGTTTGAGTACTGTTGTAGAAGAATACCTCTATTCTGCAATGGAAGATTTTAAGATTGATATCATGATTGATACCGGTCCTAATGCAAGGAGTATTCAAATCAATTTAAATCCGTTTACATTGGTTGGTGCTACAACTCGCAGTGGGTTATTAACTGCCCCTTTATTATCTCGTTTTGGAATTAAATCTCGTTTAGAATATTATGGGGCAGCTGTACTACAAAAGATTATTGAACGAAGTGCGGGTATTCTTGGAACAAAAATTACTATTGATGCAGCTGCAGAAATTGCAGGCAGAAGCCGCGGGACGCCTAGAATAGCCAATGGTTTATTAAGAAGGGTTAGAGATTTTGCACAGGTATTGAATGATGGAAAAATTGATTTGGGTATTACCCAACATGCACTTAAAGCATTAAATGTAGATGCCCATGGATTAGATGAAATGGACAATCGAATTTTAGCTGCAATCATTAATAAATTCAAAGGTGGTCCAGTTGGTATTACCACTATTGCAACAGCAGTGGGTGAAGAGCCAGGAACTATTGAAGAGGTATACGAGCCTTTCTTAATTCAAGAGGGTTTCTTACAAAGAACCCCTAGAGGAAGAGAAGCTACGTTGAAAGCCTACAATCATCTAGGGGTTGTAATGAAAAGGGGTGAAGCTGGAGAGTTATTTTCCTAAAGGGTTTTAGGCCTAAGGAGCAACCAGTCTGAATCCATTTCCATGAATATTTACAATTTCAATATTGGTATCTTCTTTTAAGTACTTGCGTAATTTGGCAATATAAACATCCATGCTACGGCCATTGAAATAAGTGTCGCTACCCCATATTTTTTTCAATGCCCTTTCGCGTGGTAACAAATCGTTTTTATGTTCTGCTAACATTTTCAACAATTCATTCTCTTTTGGAGAAAGGGTTTGCATGGTAGTGCCTATTTTTAATTCTCTCAATTTTGGATTAAAATGGTAACCCCCTAAATCAAATTCAATATTATCATTGATTTTATTTTCTTCCTCATTTCTTTTAAGAATGGCTTTGATTTTCATCAACAAAACTTCGCTGTCAAATGGTTTAGTGATATAATCGTCTGCTCCTAATTTATAACCTTGAATAATATCGTCTTTCATGGTTTTAGCACTCAAGAAAAACAAAGGAACATCTGGATCAATATCCCTGATTTCTTCTGCTAGCGTAAATCCATCCATATTCGGCATCATTACATCTAATAAACAGATATCAAATTTTTCCCGTTGAAAAGCGGCTAAACCTAGTCTTCCATCTCTTTCTAATGTTACTTCGTATTCATTTAACTCTAAGTAGTTTTTAAGTACCATACCCAAGTTGGTATCGTCTTCGCAAAGTAATATTTGGTATTGTTTCTTGTCTTCCATTTGTAGAATTTTGAGTGAAATAACAATAATTTACTATTAATTCCCGAGCATTGGGGTGCAATCTTTTGTTAAATATCCTATTGGGCTTTTTTTAGGTATTGCTTATCGGTAAGTGCTTTCAGAAAATTGACTAAATCTTTTTTCTGCTCTGCAGTTAATTTTAGCGGTTCTTTCAAAGTAGAATCTAAATTAATGGGCTTGGGAACAAACGCATAAATATTATCGTAATAATCAACTACTTCTTCTAAAGTCTTAAACATTCCATTGTGCATATAAGGTGCGGTAACAGCCACATTGCGTAATCCAGGTGTTTTAAATTTACCTAAATCTTCCTTGTTTTTTGTAATTACAGAACGTCCTTCATCCATTAAATTAACTCCATCGAATAGACCAATATTTTTAAAATCATCATTGGTAAAATCTGGTCCGTTATGACAATCAAAGCACTTGGTTTTATCACTCACAAATAATTGCCTTCCTCTTTCTGCAGAAGCAGACATTTCATCTAAGTCAAAAGCAGATTCGTCTGTTTCTAGGGTATTTTGGTAAGCAGCCAATGCTTGGCCTAGGTTTTTGGGGGATGGGAGCTGTTTGAAAATGGAGAGGAATAATAATTTATAGGCCTTACTATTATTCAGCCTTTTAATGGCTTCTTTAATGGACAAATTCATTTCTACAGGATTAGCAATAGGCATTAACGCTTGTTCTTCTAAACTAGCGGCTCTTCCATCCCAAAAGAAAGGGTCGTGACCACGGAGATTCATTACTGTAGGTGCATTTCTACTTCCAGGTGTTCCATCTACGCCTAAACTAATGGCCAATGTATCGGCAAAACCATAAGCAGGAATATGACAGCTGGCACAGCTAATACTATTGTCTTTAGAGAGAATAGGATCGAAGAAAAGTTTCTTTCCTAATTGAGCTTTGGTTTTTATTGGGCTTGGTAAATTGAAGCTGCAGCTAAAGGCAACAGCCAGTGTTAATCCTCCAATAACCCACCATTTTTTCATAGTGCAAAGGTACTTAATTTGAGATTTACTATTTTGCATTAAATCAATAGTATGAGTAATTCAGAAGCATTTATCGAAGCTGTTCAAAAAGGATATCAATTCAAAGGAGAGCATGTGAAAATTGGCTGCGGAATGTTAAATGGAGAAGTGAATAAAGATGCAAGTGTTTTTATTCCATTAAAAACGATGAATAGACATGGATTAATTGCAGGTGCAACGGGTACAGGTAAAACCAAAACCCTTCAATTAATTAGCGAATGTTTAAGTGATAATAGTATTCCTGTTTTATTGATGGATATTAAGGGTGATTTGAGTGGAATTGCGGCTGAAGGTGTTTCCAACGAAAAAATAATTGAAAGGGCTGCTAAACTGGGAATTCAATGGAAGCCAACTGCTTATCCTGTTGAATTATTGACATTGACTGGTGGGAATGGGGTTAAGTTGCGCGCCACCGTATCCGAATTTGGCCCTGTATTATTGAGTAAAATTTTAGGGTTGAATGATACCCAGGGTGGATTGGTTTCCATGATTTTTAAGTATTGTGATGATCAGGCAATGCCTTTGTTAGACTTAAAAGATTTCATAAAAGTGTTGCAATACATTGGGTCGGAGGGTAAGGCAGAAATGGAAAAGTCTTATGGTAAAATATCTACCACTTCTACTGGCACAATTTTGCGAAAAGTAATTGAACTGCAACAACAAGGTGCTGATATTTTTTTTGGAGAAAAAAGTTTTGAAATAGACGACTTAATGCGCATCAGCGATGATGGAAGAGGTATGATCAATATTTTGCGGGTAACCGATATGCAAGACAAGCCTAAATTATTTTCAACATTTATGTTGCAATTGTTGGCTGAATTATATGCCAGCTGTCCAGAAGAAGGAGACCTAGATAAACCAAAGCTGGTACTGTTTATTGATGAAGCACATTTAATTTTTCAGGAAGCATCTGATGCATTGTTACAACAGTTAGAAACTGTCATTAAATTAATTCGATCCAAAGGGGTAGGAATATTTTTCTGTACGCAGAATCCACAAGATGTGCCTGCTTCTATCTTAAGTCAATTAGGTTTAAAAGTGCAGCATGCATTGCGTGCATTTACTGCTGCAGATAGAAAAACAATTAAACAAGCTGCGGAAAATTTTCCAGAGTCTGACTTTTATGATGTAGATGAATTGTTGACACAATTGGGTATTGGAGAAGCATTTGTAACACTTTTAAATGAAAAAGGAATTCCAACTCCATTGATACATACTATGTTGAATCCTCCTAAAAGTAGAATGGATGTATTAACTGAAGCTGAAATAAATGCAATTAATGCTAAAAGCAAATTGGTACCTAAGTACAACCAAATAATGGATAGTGAAAGTGCACATGAAATATTATCTGCAAAATTAGCGGCGGCACAGGAAAGAACTGCAGAACTAGCAGCTGCTAAAGAAACGCAGGATTTACAAGAAGATAATAGGTATAGTAAACAAAAAGAAGATAGCTTTTTTGATAATCCTATTGTGAAGCAAGTGGGAAGAACCGCTGCAAGTATAATCACTAGAAGCTTGTTGGGTGCTTTGGGCTTAGGGGGAAGATCAAGTTCACGAACTAGTACTAGAAAACGCTATTGATTTTTCAATAGCCAGTAAATATTATTTTCTTCGTTGATGGTTATCTTATTTTCTGCTTGTAAAAAATGGAGCATTTCCCAGATTTTTTTTGGTGAAATATTTTTTGATTCGCTGATTAATAGTTCAGTTTTTATTCCATCAGTAGCGTTGGCTTTTAATAGTAATTCTATTTGATTAAAATCCGCTGCAGAAATAGTTGTTCTCTTATTGTTTAAACAATTATCACAAACCCCACAAACAAGGGTACTATTGTCTCCAAAATATTGCCCAATAAAATTACTTCTGCAAGTTTTACTTAGGGTGGCGTACTGAATTATAGTACCAATTCTTTGCGTGTGTAATTTTTTCCTTTCTAAATAATGGTCTTGGTTAATACGTAAAAACTGAGCGGGGGCTCTATTTAATAAAAAGTGAATTTGTGGAGTTTCTTTTTTAGGCAAATATTCAATAATTCCATGCGTATGTAATTGTTTTAGTTGCATGGTTATAGCGTCAATATCAGTTCTGCAAATTCTTGCAAGCGATTGTTCATAAATAGAAATTCGGTTGTAAAATATTCCAGCATAGGTTCTGAGTAATGCTTTAATTAACGGCTCCAAAGAAGGATACATAATTTCAAACTGATCTAAAGTTTCTGTATCTGTGCAAAAATTTACTTGAGTTGGTAAAAAAATCTGTTCGTTAAATTGGATATGCCCTTCTTGTTCTAAAATGCGAAGTACATTCACTACCAATAATGGCTCTAATTTAAAATGAGTAATAAAATTATTGAAATCAAAATCATAATAAATACCCTCCCCATTGCCAACTGCAATTTGTAAAAAATCTGCAATTGCCTGATAAACTTCTTTGATGATAGGAATAGAGGGAAACTTTTTTTCGCCATTTTGTTCCAATTCTGTTAAGTCTTTTTGTTGCCATAGTAAAATGGCGTAAGCCCTTTTTTCATCTCTACCAGCCCTTCCAGCTTCTTGGTAGTAGTTTTCTAAACAATCTGGAATATCATGATGAATGACGGTTCTTACATCTGGCTTATCTATTCCCATTCCAAAGGCATTGGTGCAAACCATCACCCTTGTTTTATTTTGAATCCAACTCAATTGTTTTTGTTCTCTAAGTAATTGATTCAGACCTGCATGATAATAGTCTGCGCTAATTCCTTGTAATAAAATGGCTTCCGCTATTTTTTTGCTTTGCTTTCTACTATTGCAATACACTATGCTACTGCCTGGAACTTTTTGTAATATTTCAAGTATTTTATTGATTTTACTTTCCGATTTAAAACAGCTGTAAGAAATATTGGGTCTAATAAATGATTGTTTGAAAACACTTGGCTGTTCTAGACCTAATTGTAATTGTATATCAGATAGTACAAGTGGTGTTGCGGAAGCTGTAACTGCTATAGTTGGGATATACTTAAGCTTTCTTTTCGTTTCAGCAATTCTGCAATACGATGGTCTAAAATCATATCCCCATTGAGAAATACAATGTGCTTCATCTACCACTAAAAGACTAAATGGAATATGAGGAAGATATTCATTAAAAAGAGGGCTTTCTAGTCTTTCTGGGGAACAGTAAATAAATTGATAAACCGATTCAGTTGCATCAATTAAAACTTGTCTTACTTCTTCTTTTTGCATTCCGCTATGTATTGCTACCGCAGCAATCCCTTTTTGATTTAAACCATCTACTTGGTCTTTCATTAATGCAATCAAAGGACTAATTACTAAACTCACTCCTGGAAGAATGATTCCAGGAATTTGATAACAAACTGATTTTCCTCCTCCAGTTGGCAATAATGCAATACAGTCTTGACCTTGCAATACAGACTGAATAATTTCATCTTGTAATGGTCTAAAAGCAGTGTGCTTCCAATATTGTTGTAATATCTGTAAAGGCGAAATCAATTGAATTAAAAGACTTTTTTAAAGTTCAATCTAACAGAGTTGATGGCCAATACTACATCGCTTAATCCCATCACTAAAGCACCAATTGTTGGGCTTAAAAAGCCAAATGCTGCAACAGGTATGGCTACCACGTTATAAATAAGTGCCCAAAATAAATTTTGCTGTATGGTTAGGTAAGTATGTTTTCCTAGACCTAGTGCAAGTGTTAAATTTTTAACTCCATGATTCATTAAAACTACTTCTGCGCTTTGTACCGCAATATGAGCTGCATCGCTTAATGATACCCCAACAGTGGCTTTTGCCAAAGCAGGTGCATCATTTATTCCGTCACCTACCATTGCTGTTGGTTTAAAAGCTGTTAATGCTTCAATTTTAGCTAATTTTTGGGTAGGACTTTGTTCTGCAAATACTTCATCTATGCCTAATTGATTGGCAACATCATCACACTTTGCTTGCATGTCTCCACTTAGTAAAATGGTTTTAATTCCTTTTTGTTGCAAAGCTTTTATCATTGAAGCAGCTTCTGGTCTTATTTGGTCTTTCAAATTAATTGAACACAAAAGTTCATTATTCTTTACCAAGTAAATATTATGATTGGTGTCTGCGGTTAAATGTGCAACCATTTTATAGGAAGATGCAGAATACGTATTTCCTTCTTTGTCTACAGCCGTCATTCCCAATCCTTTTTCTTCCGTTATTTTACTAAACCGTATTTCGTCCTTGGTTTTCCATTCTGAAGCAATCGCTTTTGCCAATGGATGGGTAGAATATTTCTCTAATGAATATGCTAAACGCTTGCATTCAGATTCGCCTAATATTTTTCCTGCAGGTGAAAGTTCAAATTGGGCAATTACAAACCGTCCTGTGGTAAGTGTTCCTGTTTTGTCAAATACCACTTGCTGAATATCTTTAAATAATTCGAGGGTTTTGGTGTTTTTGAATAATACGCCATTGCGAGCAGCTCTTCCTAATCCAACTGCTATTGCTGCAGGTGTTGCAAGCCCCATGGCGCATGGACAAGAGATAACCAATACAGCAATACTGCGCATTAAGCTTGCTGTAAAATCTTGTGAACCTATTGTATAATTAAGAACAAAAGTTAATAAAGAAATACCCACTACAACTGGAACAAAAATCGCACTAATTTTATCAGCTAATAATTGAACAGGTGGTTTTTCAGTTTGGGCGTCTTTAACCATTTTTAGAATATTTCCTAAAACAGAATCTTCGCCAACCGCAGTAACATAGGCTTTTACGGTGCCATTCACGATGGTTGATCCACCAATTAAAATATCTTTTACCTTTTTCTCAACTGGTATAGATTCTCCGGTAATAATTGATTCGTCAACTGAAACTTCTCCTGATAAAATCTTACAATCCATTGGAACCGCTTCCCCACTTCTAATCAATAATAAATCACCTGTTTTAAGTGAAGTACTTTCTACGGGGAAAATATGTTCGGTTTGTTCATTGTCGTAAGCAATCATATTAGCCATGGTCTTTTGAGACTTAGCCAATTTGTTTAAAGCAACTTGAGTTTGTTCTACCGATTTGTCTTCCATCCAATTCCCTAAAAATACTAGGGTGATTATGGTAGCTGCAGTTTCATAAAATAAGTATTGATCGGCTTGATTGGTTAGTGTGCCATATAAACTGTACACAAATGCAGCCAATGCGCCCATGGCTACCAATACATTCATATTCGGAACGCCCTTGAGCAAACTCTTTAAACCACTCCTCCCAAAAAAGTCCATACCCAAAACAAATACAGGAATAGTTAATGCCAATTGCACATAAGGATTCATTAACCAGTGAATATGAATACCTGGAATCATATGCAGCATCAATGGAAAAGTAAAGACCGCGCAAAATGCAAATCTTTGTAAATGCGTTTGAAAAATGTTTTTTTGTGCTTTGCCTAAAACTTCACCACCTTTTACTTGGTACCCTAAATCGTGTATGCCTTTTTGTATAGTTGTTTTATTTGCACCTTCTGGTAAGTTGAAACTCACATCTCCTCCAATAAAATTTACTTTCACTTCTTCCATTCCTTTTTCTTTCAGGAATTGATCGATGGATAGTGCACAGTTGGTGCAGCTCATGCCCGTTACTTTCCAATTTACTTTTTCCATACTCAAATTTACAAAAGGCTTTGCTCCTTCATTTGCGAGTTTGGAATAATATTCCCTTTTAGCCAACTATCTTTGTATCATGGATGCAATTTTTACCATTGACCAAATAGATCGAGTAGCTGCGGCATTTTTTAAAAAGTGCCAAAAGTATAAGGTTTGGGCATTTCATGCGCCAATGGGGGCAGGTAAAACCACTTTTATTAGTGCACTTTGCACTCATTTAGGGGCAAAAGATGCGTTGAGTAGTCCAACTTTTGCTATAGTAAATGAGTATTCAAGTACAAGCGCAGGCACTTTATATCATATGGATTGGTATCGCCTCAAAAGCGAAGGGGAAGCAATTGATGCAGGCGTAGAAGATTTATTGAATAGTGGATCTTATTGCTTTGTAGAATGGCCAGAAAATGCCCCCGATTTATTGGGGGCAGAAACACTTCACTTATTCCTAGAAGTATTAGATGCCCAAACCAGGCGTTTGTATATTCCAGAAGAACAAGCTTAATTTGTTAACTTCATTCTTTAACCTTACACATGGCAACCAGCAAACCAAGTATTAGTCCTTCGCTTTTATATGAAGCAATGGAGGAAACTTTAGATATTAAAACTCCAGGGGCAAAATTACATATTGGCATCCCCAAAGAAATTGCCTTTCAGGAAAATAGAATTGCACTTACTCCCGATGCAGTGGGTGTTTTAGTAGCCAATGGAAATATGGTTACTATAGAACACAATGCTGGTGAGCGTAGTCATTATTCTGATAGGGATTATTCAGAAGCAGGTGCGCAAATTGTATATGATCGTGCTGCTGTTTATCAATGCCCCATATTGGTAAAAAGTGCACCACCTGTTGAAGATGATATTCCATTGTTACAAATGAATCAAATCATTATTTCGCCTATACACCATTCAGCATTAAAAAAAGACATTATTGAAAAAATGATGGCTAAGCGAATTACGGCGCTAAGCTTCGAAAATTTTAAAGATGATAGTGGAACTTATCCCATTGTTAGAAGCATGAGTGAAATTGCTGGTAGTGCAGTAATGTTGATTGCAGGACAATATTTGAGCAGTTTTAATGAGGGTAAGGGGGTATTATTAGGGGGAATCAGTGGTATTCCACCTACCAAAGTGGTTATTATTGGAGCAGGAATTGTAGGGGAATGTGCTACTAGGAATGCATTGGCAATGGGGGCTTCAGTAAAAGTATTCGACAATAATATCTATCGACTTAAACAAATGCAAAATAATTTGGGACAACGCGTTTGGACCAGTGTTTTAGAGCCTCGTATTTTAGCTAAACAGTTAAAGACCTGTGAAGTTGCTGTAGGAGCTTTAAGCAATGAATATGGTAGGGCTCCAGTAGTAGTAACCGAAGAAATGGTTGCTGCAATGCGTCCTAATAGCATCATTATTGATGTTGCCATAGATAGAGGCGGATGTTTTGAAACAAGTGAGCTCACTAGTTATGAAGAACCTACTTTTTTAAAGCATGGGGTTATACATTATTGTGTACCCAATATCCCTAGTGGGTTTGCTAGAACTGCATCTCAAGCAATTAGCAATGTATTAATGCCCTTGTTATTAGAAATAAGTGATGAAGGGGGCTTAGAAGAAATGATTTGGCATAAGTTTAATGTTCGGGAAGGCGTTTACCTGTTTAAAGGTTCGGTAACTGATATTTATATCAGTCAGAAATTTGATTTAAAGTATACCGATCTTAATTTATTAATTGCAAGTAGAAGGTAAATTATTTGTAATCATTAATATGAATGCGCTGAGTACAAAAATGAATTTCAGCCTCTTCATTGCTGCAGATGATTACAATTTTATCGTTGCAATAAGATTGAATTAGCGTTTGATAAAGTGCGTAGCCCTCTTTGTCTAAATTAGTACAGGGCTCATCCAATAAAAGAACAGGGGTGTCTGAAAAAACAGCTTGTGCCAGCTTAAGCCTTTGCTTCATTCCACTACTGAACTTACTAATTTGTTTGTTGGCAGTTTTTCCTAGTCCAATTAGTGCTAATATTTCCGGTATTGTTTTTTTGTTGCTTAATGGCTTGAAATTGTTATGAAACTCCAATAGTTCAATCCCGCTCATCTCTTCAATCAATTCAAGATAGGGGGTAGCAATAGAAAAATATTTGTAGACCAATTCAGGATTGATCAAAATATCTTGATGCCATTCAATCTGACCAGCCGATAAAGGCATATTGCCTGCAATTGTTTGTAAAAGGGTGCTTTTGCCAGATCCATTTGACCCTGTGATGGCATATTTCTCCCCTGAAACAAAGTTCTGATTGATTCCCTTAAAAATCCATTCTTTATTAAACCGCTTGCCAGCATTTAATAAAGCAATCTTGGTTAAAGACATTGAAATATTGCTAGTATTCTCTAAAACTTTGAACATGTTGAGCAAAATACGCAAAGAATTGATGAAAAACTCATTTGAATAAAGGTCGTATAAGTTTTTAAGCTGTTAGCTTCAAATTAGCTTTGTATTTGTTATTTATTTAATAGTTTATATATTTTATGGAGCCAATATTCTTTAGTGACATCACATTATTAATTACACATTATAATAGAAGTCGTTCATTGGAACGATTACTTGAAGCATTAAAGGAGAGAAAAATAACATTTGGAGAAATTATCGTTAGCGACGATTGTAGTAAACCATCTCATCAACTCTATATTCAAGGGCTACAAGAGCAATATCAATTTAGGGTTATAAGCGGTCCTATTAATAAAGGTTTAGGGCATAATCTTAATAAGGGACAAGAAGCCGTAGAAACCCCACTAACACTTTATATTCAAGAAGATTTTATACCCGCACCAGATTTTGCAAAGCAATTAACTCATGCATTACATATCATGGAAGAAAGAGCAGACATGGACATGGTGCGCTTTTATGCTTACCTGAAGTATCCTCATCTTAAAAATTATAAATACGGTTTCTCTGAAATGGTATTTAAATTCTGGACTTTGAATTACAAGAAATATTATTACTATAGCGATCATCCTCATTTAAGAAGATCTAATTTTTTAGAAAAATTTGGTCGATACAAAGAAGGAATAAGTGGTGATCAAACGGAGTATCATATGATGATGTCTTTTCTTCAAAAGAAAGGGAAAGCCATGTTTTATCATGACTACAAAGGATTACTTTCACAAGAAAATAGTTCAATGGAACCAAGTACTATGAAAAGAAATTTCTGGAGAGAAAATAATTTTCCATTGGTTACAATCACTAGA
Organism: uncultured Sediminibacterium sp.; assembly: GCA_964612195.1. GTDB lineage: Bacteria > Bacteroidota > Bacteroidia > Chitinophagales > Chitinophagaceae > Sediminibacterium. Next base: position 55,775 of record CAZTDV010000001.1, on the reverse strand, counting down.
GAAATATATCGCTATCTTAAATTTAATGTGAACTATTTAACTGGAGAGTACTAGTCTTCTTCACTAGCTCCCTTAATAAATCGCTTGATAATACCGCGACCACTTTCTCTAATGAAAGTAACGATTTCGTCTCGTTCATCAGTTGCAGGCAATTCTTCTTCTATGTATTCTAATGCCTGAGAAGTGTTCAGCCCTTTATTGTAAATGGTTCTGTATACGTCTAAAATATGGTTGATTTGTTCTAATGGGAATCCCCTTCTTTTTAACCCAACGCTATTTACTCCACCATAGCTTAATGGGTTGCGCACCGCTTTTATATAAGGAGGCACATCTTTGCTAACCAAGCTTCCACCAGCTATAAATGTGTGTTGCCCAATATTTACAAACTGGTGTACTGCACTTACGCCACCTACTACTGCCCAATCTCCAATTGTTACGTGGCCCGCCACCTGTACACTATTACTCATGATAACATGGCTGCCAATAATACAATCGTGCGCAATATGACTATAAGCCATAATTAAACAATGATTCCCAATGACTGTTTTTCCTCTGTCTTCAGTTCCTCTATTGATGGTTACAAATTCTCTAATAGTAGTATGGTCACCTATTTCAACGGTTGTTTTTTCTCCAACGAATTTTAAGTCTTGAGGAATAGCACCTAATACCGCACCAGGAAATATGCGACAATTTTTTCCAATTCTGGTGCCATCCATAATGGTAACATTACTACCAATCCAAGTGCCTTCTCCCACTTGAACATCTCCGTGAATTACGGTAAATGGATCAATTTTTACATTGGGGGCAATGCGGGCATTGGGATCAATATAAGTATAAGGATGGGTCATATTTTTTGTTTCAATGGTAAGATACGATTTTGATTTCTTTAGTTGTCTGCTCTTCTTACAACTTGTGCCACTAAATCTGCTTCTGTGGCAACTTTGCCTCCAACATAAACCGTACCTCTCATTTCACAAATACCTCTTCTGATGGGGCCTAAGAATTCTAACTTTAATACCATGGTATCACCTGGCCTTACCATTTGTTTGAATTTGCAATTGTCAATTTTTAAGAAATAGGTATCGTATTTTCCTTCAGGCATAGAGTTGATGCAAAGAATACCACCTGTTTGAGCCAATGCCTCAATTTGAAGCACACCTGGCATTACCGGATTTCCAGGGAAATGTCCTGGGAAAAACCATTCATTAAAACTTACATTCTTGATACCCACAATATAAGTGTCGGTTAATTCAATGATTTTATCGACCAATAAGAAAGGGTGTCTATGTGGTAAAGTTTTTTCTATTTGTTCTAATGTATAAACAGGGGGTACAGTAGGGTCATAAGTTGGAACTCCTTTTACGTGTTTATTTTTTTTGATGTACTGTTTAATTTTTTTTGCAAACTCTACATTAGAACTATGTCCGGGTCTATTAGCAATAATTCTTGCTTTAATTGGGTATCCAATTAAGGCAAGGTCTCCTACAACATCTAATAATTTGTGTCTAGCTGGTTCATTGGGGAATCTTAATTCAAGGTTGTTTAAATAACCTTCACTTTTAACCGCTATTTCTTCTTTCTTAAAAATTTTTGCTAAACGAGTCATTTCAGCATCTGTAATGGGTTTGTCTACCACTACAATTGCATTGTTAATATCTCCACCTTTTATTAAATCATTGTCTAACAACATTTCTAACTCATGTAAAAAGCAAAATGTTCTACATGGAGCAATTTCTGTTTTAAAGTCTTTGATGGTTTTTAAACCAGCATGTTGGGTACCTAATACAGGACTATTAAAATCTATCAATGTAGTTATTTGATAGTCCATCGCTGGCAAAGCCACCATTTCAACTCTTTTACCTTCGTCGTAATGATAAATATTCTCATCTAAACTGTACCAGATCTTGGCAGCTTCTTGCTCTAAAACACCTATTTCTTCAATTAAAGAAATAAAAGGGGCTGAGCTCCCGTCCATAATAGGAATTTCAGGTCCATTCACTTCTATCAATACATTGTCTACGCCCATTCCTACTAAGGCAGCTAGAATATGTTCAACGGTGCTTACTTTAGCATCACCCACCTGTAGGGTAGTACCTCTACTAGTATCTGTTACTAAGTCACAATCTGCTTTTATGATGGGCTTATTGGGTAAATCGGTACGTTGAAATTGAATGCCAAATCCAGGATTAGCAGGCTTTAAGATCATGTCTACCAATACACCAGTATGCAATCCAGTTCCACTAATTTGAATTGGTTGAGATAAAGTATGTTGTTTCTCGGGATTAAAATTCATATCCATAGTTCCGCTCTTTAAGATTGCGAAAATAAGTTATCCCAATGGTTTAACCTCATATTACGATTTAACCCTTTCAGAAAGCAGTTCTGCTACTAATTTCTCTAAGGCTTGAATCCTTTTTTCTGTTTCTGGTAAATTACGGGTTGCTGCTTGAACCCTTAAAGAACTGGTATAATCAAAAGCTGGGTAACCATTAACAGATTTATTGGGTTCTTTAATGGTTTTGGTAATGCCACTTCTTCCGCCAATTTTAGTGCCATCTGCTATACTTAAATGACCAGCAACACCTGTTTGACCGCCCATCATTACATACTTGCCTACTTTGGAGCTGCCGCTAATACCTGTTTGTGCTGCAATAACGGTATTACTTCCAATTTCTACATTATGTGCTATTTGTACAAGATTATCAATCTTAACTCCCTTACAAATTAGCGTAGACCCCATAGTAGCTCTATCAATAGTGCTATTCGCGCCTATTTCAACATAATCTTCTACTACCACATTACCCAACTGTGGCACTTTGGTAAAACTGCCATCTGCTTGAGGTGCAAATCCAAATCCATCACTCCCAATCACAACACCAGCATGTATAATTACATTGTTCCCAATTACACAATCTTTATAAATTTTAACTCCAGGATAAATAGTGGTGTTATCTCCAACAATCACCCTTTCGCCTAAATAGACCCCTGGATAAATTTTGCTATTATTTCCAATTTTTACTTGATCACTAATAAATGCAAAAGCACCAATATAAACAGATGAGCCAACACTTGCAGAATCAGCAATATGACTAGGACTTTGGATGCCTATTAGTTGATTGGCAGCCATTTCTTGGTATTTGGTCATTAATACCGCAAAAGCACTATACGCATCTGGAACCCTTATTAGGGTTGCTTTTACAGGTGCTTTTAATTGCAATGATTGGTTCACAATTACCACAGATGCTTGGGTAGAATATAAATAGTCCTCGTATTTAGGGTTGGCTAGAAAAGATATTTGAGAAGGTTTTGCTTCTTCAATTTTACCAAATGAATCAACTATTGCATTGGCATCTCCTTCAATAGTTCCATTGATCATTAATCCAATCTGGGCTGCGCTAAAATGCATATAGGTGGGTTAGGTTAACAGACAAATGTAGAATTTTTTTATCTGAGACGAAAGATTTTGCTGAATCATAGAATTGTCTACTTCTGTAATATCTTTTACCGTTCCATCTTTATACAGAATATTGATTTTTTCTTCTTTGCTCTGGTAAGTTGTATTGGTTGCAATGCCGGTGAAACATAGAAAATTAGCTTCTTCTGCATTTACCCCAAACTGTTGCATAACCTGTTGCTTTTTTGTTTCCACAAATAAAGGTTCAAATGGGGTTGCTTGTATACTGGTTTTATAAATATTTCTGTTAAGCAATCTTGTGCAAAGCAATGAGAGTACTTTGTCTGAATGGGTGCTCCATTTTTTAATTGCACTAATAACATCAAAGTCGTCCATTAAACAAAAACGTTTAATGGTTTCTATATTCATAGGTTCTTTAAATTCTCCTAAAAAGAAGTCTATTTGTGATCCTGTGGCTAAACTTTCTCGATGTTGGTTATAAATAGACCTTACTCTTTGAATAATTTTAACCAGCATTTTCTCGGCAGACAAAACCGTTTTATGCAAGTAAACCTGCCAATACATTTGACGTCTAGCAACTAAAAATTTTTCTACACTATAAATGCCTTTTTCTTCAATCATGAGTTGGCCATGATGAACAGTGAGCATTTTCAAAATTCGATCGTATCCAATGACTCCTTCGCTAACACCAGAAAAAAAACTGTCTCTGCTTAAATAGTCCATTCTGTCTACATCTAATTGGCCGCTGATGAGTTGGTGCAGAAAAGGTTTATGGTATTGATTGGTGAAAATAGCTATGGCTAAACTTAATTGACCATTCAACTCGTTGTTCATGAGTTGCATAATCTGCAGTGAAAGGTCTTCATGATGAACACCCAAAACTAGTTCATGCTCTAATGCATGAGAGAATGGCCCATGCCCTATATCGTGTAATAAAATGGCCGATTTAACAGCAATTTCCTCTTCTTTAGTAATTTCAATTTCCTTGCTCCTGAGCTCTGTAACAACATTGCACATTAGATGGTATGCCCCTAAAGAATGGTGTAAACGAGTATGAACAGCCCCAGGATAAACCAGTTGCGCCATGGCCATTTGTTGTATCCTTCTTAAGCGCTGATAAAAAGGGTGGCCTATAATTGAAAAAATGAGCGGGTGGCTAATAGTGATGAAACCGTATACAGGATCGTTAATAATCTTTCTTTTTGGATTGGCCATGCTGTTGCTGAATTGTTAATAAAGGTAGTATTTAGAACTACAAACAAAATTATAAATAGCTTAGCAATATGGCAATTGCACAGATATTATGGGTAGACGACGAAATTGAAAGTCTTCAGTCGCAAAAAATCTTTTTAGAAGCAAAGGGGTATGCAGTGCATACTTTAACCAATGGCTATGATGCTATTGAATATATTCAACAGCATTCTGTTGATGTAGTATTGATGGATGAAAGTATGCCAGGAATTACTGGGTTAGAAACACTTACCCGAATGAAGCAATTGCAACAAAGATTGCCCATTGTGTTAATTACTAAAAATGAAACAGAGAATTTGATGGATGAAGCCATCGGAAGTCAAATTGCCGATTATTTAATTAAGCCAGTGAATCCAAATCAGGTTTTACTTAGTTTAAAAAAAATCATCGATAACAAGCGGCTGGTTGCAGAAAAAACTACCGTATCATATCAGCAACAGTTTAGTGAATTGTTTATGGCACTTTCGGGTAATCCTGATTACCAGGAGTGGATGGATTTATATAAAAAATTAGTGTACTGGGAATTAGAAATGGAGAAAAGTGATAGCCCAGAAATGAGGGAGATTTTTTACAATCAGAAAAAAGAAGCCAATGCTGCTTTTGGAAAATTTATTTCTAAAAATTACGAAAAATGGGTTGCATCAGCAGCAGCGGATGCTCCAATAATGAGCCATCAATTATTGCAGTTTAAAGTAATTCCACATATAGAACAGGATGTTCCGCTCTTTTTTATTTTAATAGATAATTTGCGATACGATCAATGGAAAGCCATTGAACCCATATTTGCTGAAAGCTTTAGGGTAACAGAAGAAGACAGTTTTTATTCTATACTTCCAACTGCTACACAGTATTGTCGCAACGCAATTTTTGCAGGTATGATGCCTGCAGAAATAGAAAAGAAGTTTCCGCAATTATGGAAAAACGATGAAGAAGAAGGGGGTAAAAATTTGCATGAACAAGAATTTTTAGCTGCACAATTAAAAAGATTAAAAAAAGATCAAATTAAATTTAGTTACCACAAAATTTTGAATCACCAAGATGGCCAACAGCTGGTGAATAATATGCATAATTTATTGGGGAATCAGTTGAATGTAATTGTATACAATTTCGTAGATATGCTCAGTCATGCAAGAACTGAAATGGAAGTATTGAAAGAATTGGCAAGTGATGAAGCCAGTTACAGAAGTTTAACTAAAAGTTGGTTTGAACATAGTCCCTTGCATCAAGCACTTAAAAAAGTTTCCGACAAAAAAATCAGAATTATATTGGCAACCGATCATGGAAGTGTTCGGGTAAAAACGCCTCATAAAGTAATTGGCGATAAGCAAACCACTACCAATTTGAGGTACAAACATGGTAGAAATTTGAATTATGATGATAAAGAAGTGTTGGCATTTCGGGATCCTTTAAAAGCAGGTTTGCCTGTACCAAGTATTAATTCTTCTTTCATTTTTGCCAAAGAAGATGGTTTTTTATGCTATCCCAATAACTATAATCATTATGTGAACTATTACAAGAATAGTTTTCAGCACGGGGGTATCAGCTTAGAAGAAATGATTGTTCCACTTATTAAAATGGACTCAAAAGCATAGTTATTCGGTATTTCTACCCAATTTGTGGATAAAACCATTGCCAATTAAGTAGCACTAAGTTTAAATTTGTAGTGCTATGAAATACACGCAATCAACATTAGACAAGTTGGAAGATATTTTGGGTGAATCTGAATATGTTGTCAGATATGAAAGAGGCACTTTTCAAAGCGGATGGTGTTTATTAGAAGCCAGAAGAGTGGTAGTCTTAAATAAATTTCTAAATACCGAGGGTAGAATTAACACATTAATGGAAATTATTCCCCAGCTCAATATTCAATTTGATAAGTTAACGCTAGAATCGCAAAAACTTTACGAGGAAGTAGTAAAAAAATCCGTTACAGTAACCGAATAATTGCGTCTTTTACGGTATTGTCCAATCAAAATTACCTTAGTTTTAATAGGTGAAACAACCCCAATTTAATATTCAGTTTCTAGGAACAGGTACCAGCACTGGTATTCCCATGATTGGGTGTGGTTGTGATGTATGTTTGTCTACTAATTCCAAAGATCAACGGTTAAGAACAAGTGTACTTGTTCAAACTAAACATACTAGTATCGTTATTGATACAACCCCCGATTTTAGGTATCAAATGTTAAGGAGTAAAACCACTCATTTAGATGCTGTTTTATTTACCCATCAGCATAAAGACCATATTGCAGGCTTAGATGATATTAGGGCTTTCAATTTCTTTTCAGGAAAAGCCATGGATATTTATGCCAATGCTTCCACCGAAGAAGCCATTCGTCGAGATTTTTATTATGCTTTTTCAGATAATAGGTATCCTGGCACTCCCGAACTGCAAATGCATACTATTGGTGAAGCCCCTTTTTTAATAGGTGATATCCCTATTCAACCTATACATGTAATGCATCATCGAATGCCTGTACTTGGGTATAGATTAGGAGATTTTACTTATATCACAGACGCTAATTTTATTGAACAATCTGAATTGGATAAAATTAAAGGCTCCAAAGTTTTAGTATTGAATGCACTAAGAAAAGAAAAGCATTTGTCGCATTTTACTTTACAAGAAGCACTAGATATTGCTCAATTAACAGGCGTTCCTCAAGTATATTTTACCCATATTAGTCACCAGTTAGGAATGCATGAAGCAATTAATGCAGAATTACCCAATCATGCACAACTAGCTTACGATGGGCTTAGTATTAGTTTGTAATCCCGCAATTTATTGCGGTAGTGAAAAAAATTATTAAAGACTATTTACAGTTTTCTAAAAAAGAAAGAATTGGCTTGGTAATTCTGTTGTTGTTATTGGGGTTATTACTTTATTTACCAAAATGGCTAAAGCCAAGGATTCAAGCCCTACAACCATCAGATACAGCTTGGCTTAAAGACATCAAATATGTAGAAAATACCAATACAGAAAAAGCTACCAAGTCTTATACTAAAGAGGCTTTAGTTAAGCCAACTTATTTTTATTTTAATCCAAACAGTGCATCAGAAAATCAACTAGTTTCATTGGGTTTGACGCTTAAAAATGTGCAGACAATTGTTCGTTATAGGAATAAGGGTGGACAATTTAGGTTGCCTGAAGATTTTTTAAAGATATGGGGGATCGATCCCGCTGTTGCGAAAGCCTTGATTCCATTTATCCGCATTCCGGAACAGAGAAATCCAAGCCAATACCCAGGGATTAAACGAAACGGCGGCAATGATCTCACTTTTAGCCCTAGAAAAATACCTAACATTGATATTAATGAAGCATCAATTGTAGCATGGGAATCGCTACCAGGTATAGGGCCTGTTCTAGCTGCAAGAATTGTTAAATACAGAGAAAAATTGGGTGGCTTTGCTGAAATAGAAGAAGTTAAAAAAACCTATGGCATCTCCGATTCTGTATTTGTGCTAATAAAGCCTTTCCTACAATTGAATACTGCCGATAAGCCTTCTATAAACACAGCTAGTGCTGCTTTGCTGCAAAAAGCAGGGGTTTCACCAGCTATTGCAAATGCTATTGTAACATATAGAAAACAATATGGATTATTTACTTCTTTGGACGATTTAAAGAAAATAGTCTTTATTCAGCCGGCACAGTTTCAAGAATTACTACAGTTGGTAAAACTTTGAATATTTTTTACACTTTTTTTTAAATGAATTTACCAGTAAAATCCCCTAGATTTGCTTCACAAACTAACTAACGGTTGTTTGTTTTAGGGGGTCGGAAAGAACGTGCTTGCTCTGCTCCGACCCCCGTCTATTTTAAAAAAAACCAAATGCATTTTCAGGAGACAGAATTAACACAACAGGTAGCTGCAACGGCTAAAAATTTTGCAGAACAATACATTCGACCACATGTGATGGAATGGGATGAAGCGCAAATTTTTCCAGAAGCGCTTTTTAGAGAAATGGGAAAACTGGGCTTAATGGGAGTATTGGTTCCAGCTGAATATGGCGGAGCAGGTTTGGGCTATTTTGAATACAATGCAATTATTCAAGAAATTGCTAAGGTTTGCGGTAGTATTGGATTGAGCGTTGCTGCCCATAATTCGCTTTGTACTAACCATATTCTCTCGTTCGGTAACGATGAACAAAAAAAACGATGGTTGCCGAAGTTGGCTACTGCAGAGTGGATTGGTGCTTGGGGATTAACTGAGCCTAATACGGGCAGTGATGCAGGCAATATGAAAACCACAGCAATAAAGCAGGGAGATCATTGGGTATTGAATGGTACTAAAAGCTGGATTACCCATGGCAAAACTGGGGAAATTGCGGTGGTTATTTGTAGAACTGGTGAACCTAGAACCAGTGGAAATTCTACTGCATTTGTAGTAGAAAGAGGTACAGCAGGGTTTAGTGCTGGCAAAAAGGAAAATAAGTTGGGAATGAGGGCTAGCGAAACTGCTGAAATGATTTTTGATAATTGCATTATACCAGACAGCAATCGGTTAGGTGCTGTGGGAGATGGTTTTAGACAAGCCATGAAAATATTAGATGGAGGTAGAATATCAATTGCAGCTTTATCAGCGGGTATTGCTAAAGGTGCTTATGAAGCTGCTTTACAATATGCACAAGAGAGGCATCAATTTGATCAACCAATTGCTTCTTTTCAGGGAATCAGCTTCAAATTAGCGGATATGGCTACAGAAATTATGGCTTCCGATCTATTAATTTGGCAGGCTTGCGACCTAAAGAACAGGGGAGAAAAAGTAACTAAGGAGGGGGCAATGGCTAAGTATTATGCCAGTGAAGTGGCCGTTAAAGCAGCTACAGAAGCAGTCCAAATTTTTGGGGGATATGGTTATACAAAAGATTTTCCTGTAGAAAAGTACTATCGTGACGCAAAATTATGTACTATTGGGGAAGGAACTTCAGAAATTCAGAAACTGGTGATTGCAAGAGAAGTACTTCATTAATTGTTTTTCGATTGCTTGCTCATAATACGGGACCCCATTGGGGTCCTTTTTTTATGTTGAAAGTATAACACAAAACTTTGTATCTTGAATATTGTAAGACCCATTAAAATCCATATCTACATTTAGCATCATGCGGATACTGTTTTTGTTTTTTCTATCATGTTTTCTATCACCGTTATTTGCGCAAAAAAATACCGGGTCAGCTTTCATTGTTGATTCATTAAATAAAGAGGCATTTAGTTCTAAGAGATCGGATATTTCCAAAGCAATGAATCTTTTAATCATTGCTCAAAATACTGCTACTCAGATTGATTATAAAAAAGGTCTCGCAATTGCTTATTTATACGAAGGGGGAATTTACCATCAACAGGGTTTTACCAAACGTGCCTTAACCGATTTTTATTTATCCTTAGATATTTTCAAAAGAATAAAAGACACTTTTAATATTGCTAAGGTAAGCCAACAAATTGCTGGCTCTTTATTGCTAGAAGGCAAGTATGATACCGCTGTAACTGTTTTTAATGAATCCTTACAAGTATATAACCGTTTTAAAAAGCAGGAAGAAGTTGTAAATGTAAAAAACAGTTTAGGATTAATTCAGTTGTATCGCAATAAGCCTGATTCAGCAGTTATCTTATTCAACCAAGCATTGGTAACAAGTAGACAAATAAAATATGTTTATGGTGAAAAGAAAGCACTCTATCATTTAGGAAAACTAGCACTCGAAGGAAAAAATTTAGAATTGGCAGCTTCTTTTTTTAATGAATCTATTGCAATTGATCAAAGAATAAATGATCGATACGGACTAGCATTAAATAATTTAGAGTTGGCCAATATTGGATATAAAAGAGGTCAATTGGAAGATGCTTTTATGATGTCAAAAACAGCCTATGAATTTGCTAAATCAGTAAACGCATATGATATATTAGATCAAAGTACCCAGCAAATCATCAATTATTATAGAAGAACAAATAATTTGGAGAAAGCTATTGCTTGGCAAGACACAGCTTTGCTCGTTGTTAACCAACATCGCATAAAAGAGAATGAATTAGCTACAAATTTTATTGATATAATAAAGAACCAGCAGAACTTAAGATTAGATAGAGAAAATGCAATCATTCGGGCCCAACGCGCATCCGATGAACAGGTTTTCATTTTAACCGTAGGAACTTTTATTTTAATCATACTTGCGGTATTGGTAATTATGGTTTTTATCAATTACCAAAAACAAAAACATTTTAGCAGAGAGCTGAGGGCAAAGAATATTTTAATTGAGGCTCAAATTGAAGAGATGGGCGCCCTCAACAAAGAAATTTCTTTTCAAAATAGAATGCTTGAAGCAGATAATAAAACCAAAGATAAATTGCTCTCCATAATATCACATGATTTACGCAATCCATTGGTGAATACGAAGGGAATTTTGAATTTAGTTAATCAGGGTATGGTTCCTGAAGACCAGGCAAAACAATTATTGCTTCAATTAGAAACCCAATATATGGGTACTACTTCATTGTTAGATAATTTGTTGTTTTGGTTGAAGGGGCAGATGGCTGGTAAAAATCTAGACCGATCTAATGTGGTGATTTTTCAATTGGTAAAAGGTTTGGAAGACGAACATAAAATGTTGCTTGTTAGAAAAAATATTGCATTCAATAATGCATTGCACCCTCAAATGTTTGTACTTGCAGACAAAGAGATGATTAGAATTGTTTTGAGAAACCTCATTAGTAATGCCATCAAATTTACTCCTGAAAATGGCAGTATAGATATTAGAGCTGAACAAACAGATAACGAGTCATTAATTTATGTAGAAGATACCGGAATAGGGATGTCTAAGGAAACAATTGATAGAGTAAATGCAAAACAATATTATACAACAGCAGGCACTTCAATGGAAAAAGGAAGTGGATTTGGATTAATGCTGTGTAGTGATTTAATTAGTAGACACGATGGTAGTTTAACAATAGAAAGTATACCTGGCACGGGCAGTAGATTTATCATCAAACTGCCCATAACCAAATCTTAATATTATTCTTCGTTCTTATTTCCAGCAGCAAATATTTGGTCTACTGCTCCACCTAACATGGGAAATTTATCTTTCACAAAACCTGCAATGGTAGTAATGGCTTGTTGTGCTTGCTGTTCTGAAAGACCAGCTTCTTTTACTAATTTTTCAATTAACTCGTTCATGGGTAAATATTAATTAAAGGGTTAAGCAACTTTCAATGCACTCAATTTGCTCTTGCTAAACATTTTTTCAGCATAATCTAAAGTAACTTTCAAGGTAGTTGTATTGGTACCAGGTAGTTCAAACATCGCTTCTGTTAAAATACTCTCACAAATACTTCTTAAACCTCTTGCGCCAAGTTTGTATTCCATTGCTTTGGCTACCATAAAGTCTAATACTGCTGGCTCAATGGTTAATGAAATTCCTTCCATTTCAAACAAGCGGGTGAACTGCTTTATTAAAGAGTTCTTAGGTTCTGTTAGAATACTTCTTAATGTTTCGGCATCTAATGGATTTAAATGCGTTACAACTGGTAAACGACCAAGTAATTCAGGAATCAATCCAAAACTTTTTAAGTCTTGAGCATTTATGAACTCTAATAGATTGCTTCTTTGGTGTTCTTGTTCGTCTTTGTTTACACTAAACCCAATTGCATTGGTATTAATTCTTCTAGCAATTACTTTATCAATGCCATCAAATGCACCACCACAAATGAATAAGATATTTTTAGTGTCTACTTTAATCATTTTTTGCTCTGGGTGCTTTCTGCCACCTTGAGGTGGAACCAATACTTCTGTACCTTCTAGCATCTTCAATAATCCTTGTTGAACACCTTCTCCACTTACGTCTCTAGTAATTGATGGATTATCACCCTTGCGAGCAATTTTATCTATCTCGTCTACATAAACAATGCCTTTTTCAGCTGCAGTTACATCGTAGTTACAGTTTTGTAATAAACGAGTAAGCATACTTTCTACATCTTCTCCTACATAACCAGCTTCTGTAAAAACTGTTGCGTCTACAATAGCAAAAGGAACATTGAGTAAACGAGCAATTGATTTAGCCAGTAAGGTCTTACCTGTACCAGTTTCGCCCACCATAATGATATTGCTTTTTTCAATTTCAACATCATCCACAATTTGTTTGTTATTTACTCGCTTGTAATGATTGTAAACAGCTACACAAAGTATTTTTTTTGCTTCGTCTTGTCCAATTACATATTCGTCTAAGAACTGCTTAATTTCTTTAGGCTTTCTTACTTGAACGGCTCCAGATAATCCAACACCTGCGGGATTATTTTTTGCAGTTAATTCTTGAGCAATAATTTCTTCTGCATGTTCTACACAATTTTCACAGATATGGCCCTCTTGTCCGGCTATCAGAATCTTTACCTCATCACGGCTTCTTCCACAGAAAGAGCAATGTAAATTGTTTTGTTTTGCCATAACCTTATATCTTATTTAAGATACTGTCTGCAATGCCATAAGCAACAGCTTCTGTAGCATCCATCCAGTAATCGCGGTCGAAATCTGCTAAAATTTGTTCCACTGTTTTGCCACAATTTTCTGCTAAAATTTTAGCTCCTAATTGTTTGGTCTTTAAAATTTGATTTGCTTGAATTTCTATATCGGCACTTGTAGCTTGGTAATAACCCCCTAAACTTGGCTGGTGAATCATTACTTCGCCATGCGGATATATATAACGATGCCCTTTGGCTCCTGCACTTAATAGTATAGAACCCATACTAGCAGCTAAGCCCATACAAATGGTACTTACAGGGCTTTCAATCATTTTAATGGTATCGTACATTACCATGCCACTAGTTACTACACCACCTGGGCTATTGATGTATAATTTGATTTCTGCACCAGGCTTGTCTGCATCTAATAAAAGCATTTTTGTTACTACTTCTTTTGCAGATTTATCATCTACTACACCCCATAAGTACACTGCTCTTTTTTCAAAAAACAGTCTTTCCATTTTTTTAGTCATGAAACTACCCATGGCATCTTGCTTCTCTTCCTTATTTTCTTCTGGTTCTTCCTGATCATTATTTAGAAAAGGATTCACTATATATTTAGACTGTATCATTTTTAATCAATTTGAGTTTTATTCAATTATCCTTTCTTTTCTTTACGAGGGTTGGTCAACAACACTTCGTCTACCAAACCATATTCTTTTGCTTCTGCTGCAGTCATCCAAAAATCACGATCACTGTCTTTGGCTACAGTTTCAATAGATTTCCCAGTATGGCTTGCAGTAATAGCGTATAATTCTTGCTTTAATTTTTTGATTTCACGAGCAGTGATTTCAATATCTGTTGCCTGACCTCCAATTCCACCGCTAGGCTGATGCATCATTACTCTGCTATGTTTAAGTGCAGTTCTTTTGCCCTGTACACCTGCACAAAGTAAAATCTGTCCCATACTAGCAGCAATTCCAGTGCAAATAGTAGCCACATCAGGACCAATAAACTGCATGGTATCATAGATGCCCAAACCTGCATAAACGCTGCCACCTGGACTGTTAATATACATTTGGATATCTCTAGAACGATCGGTGCTTTCTAAAAACAATAATTGAGCAGTTACAATGTTGGCAACATAATCATTAATGCCTTCCCCTAAAAAAATGATGCGATCCATCATCAAACGGCTAAATACGTCCATGCTCGCAACATTGAGTGGTCGTTCTTCAATAATATAAGGAGTAAGGTTAGTTACCTGACCATAATTTTTGTAGTTGTGTAATACACCGCTGCTAATGCCATGGTGCTTAACTGCATACTGTTCAAACTCTTTTCCAATATTCATAGAATTATTTTTCGCTTTGAAGTTAAGTGTTTTGTTAAATAGGTATATAGACTGTTCAAATACTGTGCAAAGCTCTGTTTATGGCAATTTGACATAATAGCCGTCAATACCGTTAAAAAACGGTTGCAAAGGTCGTTCATTTTAGATAAGTTCAAAGCGACTATTTGTTAATATATGGCCGAAAACACATTTCATATAGGGCTTTGTATGGCGGGGGCTGTTTCAGCAGGGGCATATACTGCTGGGGTAGTAGACTATTTATTAAATGCATTGGACCAGTGGGAGCAATGCCGCGGACAATCAGGTGTGCCAACACATCGGGTTCAATTGTCTATTATTGGAGGGGCATCAGCAGGGGGAATGACCGGATTTCTAACAGCTGCTGCAATTAATCAGCGGGCCAACAATTTGTTTTATAAAAGCTGGGTAACTATGAAAGGAGACAATATGTTAGACCCACTATTAGATTGTTCCGATTTAAATGAACCTGGATTATTTAAGTCCTTTTTAAATGGAAATTTTGCCAATGAGTTGGCATCCGAAGCATTTTCACTTGCTTTTGAACATTGGAATGATACGCCAGCTTATATTCATCCCCAACTAAAAGTTTTTGCAACACTTACCAATTTAGAAGGGTTTGCTTATCCTGTTTCATTTAATACCGATTTAAAAAAGCAAGACCATACCATGTCTGTGCATTATGATTATGCTTGTTTTCAAGTGTCTAATCAAAATAGAAATAGTCTAGGTTGGATTCCCCTGAATTTAAGAACTGGGTTGAATGCAATTACATTTAGAGATGCCGCATTAGCAACAGGTGCATTTCCACTTGGATTACCCGCAAGAAGTTTAAAACGACCTTTGAATGCTATTGTAGAAAACAAATGGATAAACCAGGCAAGATTATCACTAAATCTACATCAGTCTTGTTACGAATCTTTACATGTAGATGGTGGATTAATGAATAATGAACCATTTGAAAAAGTAAGAGAGTTATTAAATGAATTGGTATTTAACGAAACAAAGCAAGCTAACGAGTTTAATGATTTTAGACAGTTTAAGAGTACGGTTTTAATGGTAGATCCATTTCCAGGAAATTTAATAGAGCCCTTACCACAGTACCAATCGGTACTTGCAGTTGCCAAACATACTTTATATGCCATGATGCAGCAGATGAAAGCCAAACCAGCGCCAATTGCAGATGTATTGAGTAAGAATAAAGCAGGCCAGTTTCTAATAGCACCAGTTAGATACAACAACAATAAAGAGAACACTAGAATAGAAGGGGCTAAAGCCATTGCCTGTGGCGCCATCAATGGGTTTAGTGGCTTTATTAGTCAAAATTTTAGGGAACACGACTATGCATTGGGGCAATACAATTGTCAGCAATTTCTTCGTAATCATTTCACCATACCTATTGAACATTTATCAACACATCCCATTTTTTCAAAAGGTTATCAAGGAATTGATATTACTCCATATAGGTCTACTAGTTCATCGTCGGTTCAAATTATTCCTGTTTTTGATGCACAAATAAAACCAACAATTTGGCCTATGCTCAATCAAGATCCAATTCTTTCTAAAAAACGAGCAATACGCAAAAGAATTGCTGCTCTTTCCAATAGCATACCATTAAAAGGAATTGGTAAGAACTTATTTTACATAAGTGGGCAACTTTTTTTGAATCGAATGCTGGCTCAAAAAACATATCAATTCATGTTGAAACAATTGAAAGAACATGAATTAATCAAATAAAAAAACCAACCCGAGGGTTGGTTTTAAAATCATTCAAAAAACTAAATTAGTGGTGATGATGCTCTAACTTCTTAGCGAAATCATCTGCGCTAATGGTTTCGTCCTTTGCTTTAACTTGAGATTCTAATGCGTCAAATAGTTTCTCTGCATTAATTCTATGATAGCTATCTTCTACAAACTTCTTGTCTTGCATCATGCGGTTGGCATAATCGTCTACCCATTGTTGGTTGTCGCCCAATGCACCTAACTGATTGCCCATATAGCTAAATAGTTGCATTTTAGCAAAATTGCGAATGTCTTCAGGTAACACTTCAATATTATTGTCTTGCGTTAGTTTGCTACTGATTAAAGTCCACTTTAATTGTTTAACAAATGAAGGGAATTCTGCTTCTGCTTCTTCTGCAGTTTTAGGTTTTTCGCCTCCATTTTGTAACCAACGCTTTAAGAAACTTTCAGGAAATTCCATAGTAATATGGTCTACCAAATAGTGATAAATCTGGTCTTGTATTTGGTTGCGAGCAGACTGTGAGTAGTACTTTTCTATTTCAGCTTTAATTTCATTTCTAAGATCAGCCTCAGTTTTGATTTGGTCGTTGCCTGGGTAAATTTGAACAAATAATTCTTCATTCAATTCTGCCTTCTCTACTAATCCAACTTTGGTAATTAATAAATTGAAATATTTTTCTGTATCGTCTTTTGTTAATCCAAGGTCTGCCAAAATTGTTTCTGCTTCTTTGTCTTCAAAGGCTTTCTTGATTTGCAACAAAACAACATCGTCTTTTTTCTTATCCATTAAATTCTTGCGGAATTTTTCTGCAAAATATTTAACCAATACAGAATTGTCTTTGGTGATGCCGTTTTCGATTGGGTTTCCTTTCGCATCTGTTTCAGTGAAAGTCACATTCAATACATTGTCTTCGGTAGTAACAGTTTCAGGCTCGGTCATTTTTCCAAAACGAGTTTGTAGTCTTGCTACTTCATCATTAATCATTTCATCAGTTACTGTAACCACATATTTAGTTGCAGTAAATTTTGATAAGTCTACATCAAAATTTGGCTTTAATCCAATTTCAAAAGAGAAAACATAATCAATTGGATTATTCATATCTAAAACACGCGCATCATTTTCTAATGGCAATGGTTGAGCAAAAATGTCAATTTGCTCTTTGGCCATGTAAGCATTCATTTCTTGTTCTACCTTACGAAGTACTTCGTCAGAAAACACACCCTGACCATACATTTTTTTAACCAAGCCAGTTGGAACCATTCCTTTTCTAAAACCTGGGATATTGGCTGTTTTGGCATATTTCTTCAGGCTAGCTTCAAAGCCTTTTAAATAATCATCCTTAGTAAGGGTAACGGTAAGCTTATCATTTAATAAGCCAATGTTTTCTCTGGTAATTGTAGCCATATAGGTATTTTATAATCTTAAAATCGGGCTGCAAAGGTAGGGGTTTCGCACAAAAAAACCACCTTAAAAAGGTGGTTAAGTGCGGATGATAGGGGTCGAACCTACATGCCTCGCGGCGCTAGATCCTAAGTCTAGTGCGTCTGCCAATTTCGCCACATCCGCATTTTGGACGGCAAAAATAAGGGGATTTTTTTAAAAACGAACAGTAAACTTGGTTCCAATTTGTGGTTCACTGGTGCAATTAATGCTTCCACCTTGTTCTTCAATTTGGTTTTTGATTAAGTAAAGTCCAATTCCTTTACTGTCATATCCGCTATGAAAGCTTTTTTGAAACTTAAATAGAAGGTGACCAAATTTGTTTAAATCTATGCCCAAACCATTGTCACTTACACTTAAATAGTAATTTCCTTCATTTTCGTAAGTGCTAATATGAATAGCTGGTGGAATATTGGGTTTGGTGTATTTCAAGCTATTGCTCAGTAAATTGTATAATATGCTTTGTAAATATACTTTTGGATAAAGAATATTGGTAGCAGCAAGGTCCATGGTAATAACCGCATTTTTCTGCTGTATAATATCTTGTAGTTGTAATGCTGCACTTTTAATTACATCTTCAAAAACACAGTCAGAGGCAGGAATATCTTTTTCTAAGTGAATCTGCAGAATTTGAATTAATTCATTGAGGTTATTGGTTAAATCATTGCTGATTTTCTTTAAATAATCCATGGAGGCTTTTTTAAGCTCAGGATCATCTGTATTTTCATACATTTCTAGCATCTTAGAAATATTGTGCGCTGGGCCTCTAACATCATGGGTAATAATTCCAGCAAAATCTTTTAACTGGCTCACTTTTTTTTCAAGTGCATGTTGAATTTTGAGCAACTTTTTATTTTGCTCTTCTAAGCTTTCTATTGCTTCTAGGGTTGGATTATTCATGGCAGATAGTCGGCTAGGGGGTATACCGTTACCTAAAAATAGGTATTTCTTTATATGGTTTTGCTTATTGTTAACTATTCGTCAAATGACGAAAAATTGCTATTTTTTGAATGCAGAAAGAATGGCTTCAATGGTCTCATTCATCCCTTTTTGGTTAATCCATCGCAATACCACTACTAAATCATGTTCTTGATCTATATATATGATATTGGTTCCATTTCCAACATGCACAAAAGCAGATTCAGGTGCTGCTGGTAAAAATTTTTGATGGGTGTTCAAGAAAAAATTCATGTATCCATATTCGGGGTTGGCAGGTCCTGGTGTTCTTGCTTGTTTAAGCCAAGCCTCCGATAAAATTGGCTGATTGTTCCATTTGCCATTTCTTAAAGTTAATAATCCAAACCTAGCCATATCTTCTGCATGAATAAACATGCCTCCCCCCCAATGACCACCTCCACTAACAGCTTGAACGGGTTGACCGTCTAAAACAATCCATGAGTTTCTATATCCAGTCCATCTCCAGGTAGTAGACGCCCCAATCGGATCCATAATATACTGCTTCAATACTTGTGGTAAGGGTTTTCTAAAAACACTGGTTGCAGCTAAGGCCAAAGCATTTACCCTAACATCATTGTATTCATAAACAGTTCCAGGAGTATTTCTAGTTCTATTGAGCCATTTTTTGGGGTCTGGATCCGGACGATCTGCCCAATCGGGTTTACCCCATAATGTACCTTCCCAATCACTGGTTTGCCTAAGCATTGATTCCCATGTGATGGATTTATTATGGGGAGTATTAAAGGGTTGTAAGAGTTCTGATTGTTTAAATTGTTCAGCGGGTTTTGTAACAGGGGTTGTTGTAAACAATTCAATTGGTGGAACGTAAGGTGCCACAAAATCATTTACAGAATGAATCAATTGTTGATCTACAGCCAATCCTACAACCGACGATAAAAAACTTTTTGCCACACTATGGGTCATATCACATTTTAGTGGCGTACCCCATTCGGCAATTTTATATCCTTTGTAAATAATTATTCCAGTTTGATCACCTCTATCTTCAAACGGTCCAATCCCATCTCCAAAAGGTTCTTTCCCAAATGTTTTATAATGGTTTTCTTCCATACTGCGTGGATTGGAAGACTCCGATTCTTGCGCTATTTTGATGGCTTTTTGAATGGCCAATGGAGAAAGTCCTACACTTTCTGGACTTCTTTTTTCCCAAGAATTTATAGCGGGATAATAAAGCGTGTTGTTGCTTGATTTTTTAGATTGACCAAAGCCACCAACAGATAGAAGGAGGGCAAAAAATAAAAAACGATAATGCTTAATCATGAAATCCAAATTAAGCATTATCGTTTATGTAAAGAAGTTTACCCGCGGTTTTGAGCAGACTTATGGTAACTAAATTTTCTTGTTCTATTTTGTTGCTGAGGTCTTCTATTGCGCTCAGGAAGCTTGAAACTGCCTACCACAGGGGCTTCTGAATGATAAGCATGATCGGTTACAACAGGTAACTGAATCTTGATGAGCTTTTGAATATCTTTTAAATAAGCCCTTTCTTCTCCATCGCAAAAAGATACAGCCATTCCACTAGCACCAGCTCTACCTGTTCTGCCAATACGATGTACATAAGTTTCAGGAACATTTGGAAGTTCGTAATTAAATACGTGTGATAATAAATCAATATCAATTCCTCTGGCAGCTATATCTGTTGCAACCAAGATACGCGTTGAACCAGCTTTGAAATTGGTTAGTGCACGTTGTCTTGCATTCTGTGATTTATTTCCGTGAATGGCTTCCGCTGTAATGCCTTGTTTGGTAAGATCTTTTACTACTTTATCAGCGCCATGCTTAGTTCTTGTAAATACTAGTGCAGTTTGAATTTGTTGGTCTTTTAATAACTCATTCAACAAATGTTTTTTGTTTTCCTTCTCTACATAATAAACTGCTTGTTCAATTTTCTCAACTGTTGAAGAAACAGGTGTTACTTCTACTTTTGCAGGATTATGTAAAAGAGTTGCAGACAATTTTTCAATTTCAGGTGGCATAGTTGCAGAGAAAAATAGCGTCTGTTTTTTTGAAGGTAATTTGGCAACAATCTTTTTTACATCGTTGATGAATCCCATATCTAACATACGATCTGCCTCGTCTAATACAAAAAATTGTATATCGTGTAAACGAACATGACCTTGTTGCATTAAATCTAATAATCGACCTGGAGTAGCCACCAAGATATCTACTCCATTGCGTAAAGCATTTACTTGATGAACCTGCGATACTCCACCAAAAATTACTTGGTGTTTCATTCTCAAGTTTTTGCCGTATGCAGCAAAACTTTCATCAATCTGAATAGCTAATTCCCTAGTTGGTGTTAATACTAGGGCTTTAATTCCTTTGCTATAATTTCCGCCTATTTGCGTTTTGCAAACCAACTGTAAAATAGGAATTGCAAAAGCGGCTGTTTTACCTGTACCAGTTTGGGCGCAACCCAATAAATCTCTTCCAGCCAATGCCAATGGTATGGCTTGTTGCTGAATGGGGGTAGGATTTACGTACCCTTCTGTTTCGAGCGCATTCAAGATGGGCTCAATGAGTTCTAATTCTTTGAATAACACATTATGTGATTTAAGTGAACACCTGAAATATCAAGTGCTATATAGCCTAACTATTGATGGGATTACCTTGTCACTGAAGTAGATTCCAGTCTAACCGAGAGAGTATATGAATGATGCAAAGCTAAACAATTTTGGCCAAAAGCCCAAACAAGGGCTGTTATAGTGCAATTTAAACTGATGATTACTGGTTTAACATAGCAATTATCTGCTCCAAATAAAGCTGATCAGTTTCATCAAATTGATCATATTCGCTACTATCTACATCTAATACTCCCCATATTAGTCCATCATTTATGAGGGGTACTACTATTTCAGATTTAGATAAACTACTGCACGCAATATGACCTGGAAATTTTTCAACATCTGGCACAATTAAGGTTCTTCCTTCAGTCCAACAGCTTCCACAAACACCTCTTCCTTTTTGTATTCTGGTACATGCAACAGGACCTTGAAATGGCCCTAAAACCAATTCATTTTGATCAACTAAATAAAAGCCTACCCAAAACCAACCAAACTGTTCTTTTAAAGCAGCAGCCGTATTGGCTAAGTTGGCTATTAAATTATTTTCTCCAGTTAATAAGCCTTTGATTTGCGGAATAAGAGCTTGATACTGTTCTGATTTTGAACCTTGAATGATGTTTAAATCTTCTGCCATACTGCAAAGATAATCCTTAGGGTTTATTTAGCTTTCCGGAAAAGTTTGGCAAATTCTTTTTCTTCTGCCCATACTATCAGCCAGGTAAATAAAGCAATAAAAATAAATCCAATTAATATTCCTAACCATAAGTGAGGGAAAAAATACAAAATTGCTTTTTGCATTCCATACATTACTAAAACAATGGCTAAATAGGTGCTGAGTTTTTTGGTGGCATAAGGAACCGGGTAATGTTGCTGTCCCATATAATAGCTTACCACCATCATGAATAAATAGCATAGAAAAGTGGCCAATGCTGCACCTAAATAATGCAAGGAGGGAATCAGTAAAATATTTAAACCAATCGTAATTAATGCGCCCGCCACGGTGATTATTGCACCATAATTATTTTTATCGGTCAACTTATACCATATACTTAAATTGTAATATACCCCTAAGAAAATATTACCCAATGCTAATAAGGGCACCACTTGTAATCCTTGAACCCATAGTGGTTTATTGATGGCCATAAAGAACCATCCAAAAACTTCTATAAATAAGCTGATGAATAAAAACATAAAACAACAAGCAATCACAAAGAACTTCATTACACGAGCATAAACTTTTTGTGCATTTTCTTCTCCTTTTTGTTTAAAGAAAAAAGGTTCTGAAGCCATTCTAAATGCTTGTATTAAAATAGTAATTAACACTGCTAGCCTATAAATATTTCCAAAAATTCCCAATTCGTGTTTGGCTTCATCAACGGGTAATTGAACAGCATGTTGGTAAATTAATCTACTCAGCATATCATTCACCATGCCACCCATTCCTACAACAATTAATGGGTAACTATATTCCATTACTTTTTTAAATAACGGAACACTAAACTGAATACTGATTTTTCTAAACTCATTAAAAAGGAGTAGAAAAGTTAACATACTACCTGCTAAATTGCCTATTAAATAATAGCCAATTCCAATATTATTGTTGGTGAAAATGGTTAACCAAGTATTCGGATTTTGTTGCACTTGATATGGAATCCATCCAATAAATAATAGTACTGTCACTAAATTGACCAATACGCTCGACAATCTTACTGCTGCATATTTTTTTGGCCTGTTTTCTTGTCTCAATTTTGCGAATGCCAACGAGCTTAACGTGTCAAAAAACAAAATGCCAATCATCCAATTCATGAATTCAGGATGTGATTGCAAATTGGCCCATTGCAAAATATTGCCACTAAAAAACCATAGTAAGCCGGTAAATAAAAAAGTAGTTCCTAATAATGCAATCGATAATGTACTGTATAATTTGTTAGGGTCTTCCTCTTTACTAAACCTGAAATAAGCTGTTTCTAAACCATAAGTAAATAAGACGTTTAAAAAGGGTATGATAGCATAAATCTGCGTTAGGTCTGCTGTTGTAGCTGGTTGAGCAAAAAACAATGGCAACGACAGATTCATTAGATAGCCCAAGAATCTGCTGGCAATAGTGGGTACACCATACCATAAAGTTTGTCCTGCCAGTTTTTTTATCTCGCTCAAATTAATAATCTAGTTTTCAAAAATAAGGTATTGTAATCAGTTGTGTTGGTCTAAAGGAGGATTGCTACGTACCCCAATTCCTGGCTCTGAAAATTGGGGGTCTTTTAAAAACACAGAATCTGTAAGGGTTTGTAGAAAGGCCCTTAGTTGTCCAATTTCATAATTACTTAAAGGAAGTTTGTTTTTAAATAAAGCATCTGTAGTAGGCCCAATTTGCATATTATTTCTATAATGTTCAAAAACATTGATCAACGAAAAAAATCTACCATCGTGTCCATAAGGAAAACTCACTGAAACATTTCTTAAACTAGGTACTCTAAATTTTAGGGAATCAGCCGGATCATTGGTG
Source organism: uncultured Sediminibacterium sp. (assembly GCA_964612195.1). Classification (GTDB taxonomy): domain Bacteria; phylum Bacteroidota; class Bacteroidia; order Chitinophagales; family Chitinophagaceae; genus Sediminibacterium. The sequence continues at coordinate 32,074 of CAZTDV010000001.1, read as the reverse complement.
ATGGTCATTCTCCCTAAATCTTTTAAATAAGGTTCTTGTGGCATTCCTGTATTTCGATAACTGTAGTCGGTAAATAAAGGCGCTGCATGGCATTGGGCACATTTTGTGTTAAAAATTGCATGCCCTAATTTTTCGGGCAGTAAAAAACTGTCTTCCCCACGCATAACTTGATCATATTTACTATTGCTACTTACCATCGTTAATAAAAACTGACTCAGTGCTTTCCCCAATCTTTGTGTATTAATGGTTTCGTCTCCAAATGCTGCTTTAAATAGCTTGGGATATTGCTTGGTTTTTTTAAGTTTCGCCAACACATTTGCAATGTCTTCTCCCATTTCATTGTGTGCGGTAATGGGTGCCAATGGTTGTAGGTCTAAGTGATTAATGCCGCCGTCCCACATGAATTCCTTTTGCCAGGCAAGGTTAAATAATGCGGGTGCATTTCGGGTGGTTAAGGCATTCTCTAGCCCATGACTTAATGGATGATCATAGCTATTGAACGCCCCAAATTGCTGATGGCAACTGCCACAGGATATGGTTCCGTCTTTACTTAATTGTGTATCATAAAACAATTGTTTTCCTAAAGCAATCCCCTCTTCGGAAAGTGGATTTTTACTGAAATCATAAACTGGTTGAGGCCATCCTTTAGGAACAATAAAGGGCACTCTTTTAGCAATAGATTGGTTTTTATTAATACCAATAAATCCTGCAGATAGTATTACCAGCACTACAATGAATAATATGGTTCTTTTTATTTGCATTAATGATTTGAATGAATGCTAAATAGGGTTGCATAATTGTCTGCTAATTGCATAGCCAATTTGCCCGCATTATGGCAATTAGGGGTGGTTCCGATTTGAATAAAATGTTTTCCACTAAACCAATTGGCTAAGTTGGTTTTGATAGTGATTGATTTATTTTTTTCTTGATTGGTAGGTAGTTCAAGTACAATGGTTCTGACCGAATTATACGGCGACTGAAATCCCCCCACTTCATAACTAAAACGGTTACCCGCAGTTTTTGCTTGCGAAGAAATGCCATGCATTTTGGCCATAATATATCCTGTTCGCCAAGTCCAAAACATACCTACTGCAGGGTCTAGAATTCCAGTTTGTATACCAGATGTATTGCGTATGCTATCTACCCCAATATTGAATAGAATTTTTTTAGCATTGGCTAATTGGGGAAATGGCATAACCATCGACTGTTCTTTATCGGCGTTAATTAAAAAATGGTCATTACTCAAGTTGATGGTATCGTTGCTAGCATTAATTACTTTCCATTTAGTCGTGTAAAACATAAAACGATGTATCTGTACCATTTCACCAGCGCTATTTATGTAACTGCTGTCTTTATGAAAGTCTTGGTTGTTAAACATCATTTTAAATTGAACCATAGTTTGGCTAAACAAAGTATTGAACAGACCCATCAGCATGGTTATAAGAAACGCTATTTTCCTTTTTTGCTGCATGAGTTAATTTGTTTGATGAATGTTTATCTTAGTTGGCTCAAATTTCGGTTAAATATCATTGCATGCGAGTAGTAATTCAAAGAGTTTCGGAAGCTTCTGTTACCATTGACCAACATGTTCATGGACAAATTGGTGTTGGATTAATGGTTTTAGTGGGCATAGAAGATGCCGACATGATTGAAGATATTCAATGGTTGAGTAATAAAATAATTAATCTGCGCATTTTTAATGATGCCAATGGTGTGATGAATTGCTCTGTAAAAGACGTGAATGGAGACTTATTGCTGGTTAGTCAATTTACTTTACATGCCAGTACTAAAAAAGGGAATCGCCCATCTTATATCAAAGCATCTAAGCCTGATATTGCGATTCCTCTATATGAGCATTTAAAAAAAACAATAGCACAAGAGTTGGGGAAGCCCATACAAACAGGGGTTTTTGGAGCAGATATGAAAGTAGCGCTGATAAACGATGGGCCTGTTACCATTTTAATTGATTCTAAAAACAAAGAATAATGACCATTCAAGATGCACAAACACAAGTAGATCAGTGGATCAATACCATTGGTGTTCGTTATTTTAACGAATTAACCAACCTAGGAATTTTAATGGAAGAAGTAGGAGAGCTCAGTAGAATCATGGTGCGTAAATATGGAGAGCAATCCTTTAAAGGACAAGAAAATGAACAAGCTTTAGCCGATGAAATGGCCGATGTACTTTGGGTATTAATCTGTTTAGCTAACCAAACTGGGGTTAATCTTACGGAAGCTTTGCAAAAAAATATAGAGAAGAAAACCCTAAGAGACAAAGACAGACATAAGAATAACCCCAAGTTATAGCAGTTGATTATTTAGTTGAAAATCGTTTTGGCTTTGGCTAATTTTTCTATTTCTGCAACCGTTCTTGGCGCTCCAGCAGATAAATTACGATTGCCTTCTTTGGTGATTAAAATATCGTCTTCAATTCTTACGCCAATACTCCACCATTTTGGATCGCATTTGCTGCCAGGCGGAATATAAATACCAGGCTCAACTGTCAAGTACATGCCAGGTTCAAAAGGCATATTGCCTCTAATGCCTAAATCGTGTACATCCAAACCCAAGTGATGTGAAGTTCCATGAGGGAAATACCTTCTTGCTTCCATATCATTGGCTGCAATGCCTAATGCAATTAATCCTCTATTAATTACCCTTCTAGCAGTTGCATCTGAACCACTATAAGGCATACCGGGTTTACAAACAGCAATGGCAGAATCTTGTGCAGCTAAAACCAATTCATAAATGATTTTTTGTTCTGGAGAAAATTTTCCATTAACGGGTACTGTTCTGGTAACATCAGCAGTATAGCCATGGTATTCTGCTGCACAATCACTCAATAATAAATCTCCATTTTTCATGAGCTTTAAATTCGTCACATAATGCAAAACGCAAGCGTTTTCTGCAGCTCCATTAATACTTGGATAACCAGGATATTCCGAGCCATTTTTCTTGAATGAATATTCCATAATGGCTTGTGCTTGGTATTCGGTCATGCCGGGTTTAACGGCTTTCATAACTTCGTTGTGTCCTTCTACGCTAATAGCAGCCGCTTTTTCTAAAATGGCAATTTCTTCAGGCTGTTTTATTCCTCTTAATGCAGTTAAAATTTGAGCTGTGGTTCTAGAAGCAATGGGTTTTTTATATTGTTTGATTAAACTGTCTACTACACCAGCCATTCTACTCAATTCGTCTCTGGTTCTAGGATAGGTTTGAAAAATATCTTCAGACCTGAATGCGGTTAAAACCGAGTCGTAGTCATTTAAATTAAAAGTTGTAGCGGTAAATTTGCTATTCAAAAAAACATTGTTGAATTTATATCGATTGGTAACTCCTTCAACACCTAGAATTTTGCCATTCCACATTTCGCGTTGCGGATCTCTGTTTTGAACAAAAATAAATTCAGTTCCTGTTTTACCTAAAATGGTAGTGGGCTCTTTAAACAACAATAAGAGCGAATTGGGTTCTTCTAATCCCGTGAAATAATAAAAGTTTTTGCTCTGTGCGTATTGGTAATCTACATCGTCGTTTCTTAGTCTAACTTGGCTGGCAAAGAAAATTCCCACCGATTTAGCAGGCATTTTTTCTATAAATGCGGCTCTTCTTCCTGCATGGAATTCAGGACTCAGGTAGTCGTTGGGGTATTCGGTGGTTTGAATATTGGTTTGCTGCGCAGGGGCCAAATTCGGCAACAACAGCAATAAAAGCCATAATTTTTTCATGCTATTCGGTTGATTTTTGAGTATCTAAGCTAATTTTTTTAATCAACATTCCCCATTTTACTGGATAAACGGGTAATCACCTATTTTTGCCGCCGTATGAGCACAGCAACAGAAAACACCTTTCAAGCAATTATTTCGCATGCCAAAGAATATGGCTTTGTTTTTCAGAGTAGTGAAATTTATGATGGCTTAAGTGCCGTTTACGATTATGGCCCTTATGGCAGTGAACTAAAAAAGAATATCAAAGATTTTTGGTGGAAAAGCATGACGCAAATGCACCAGAATATTGTGGGCATTGATGCTGCCATATTTATGCACCCTACTACTTGGAAAGCCAGCGGTCACGTTGATAATTTTAGTGACCCTATGATTGATAATAAAGACAGTCAAAAAAGATACCGAGTTGATCATTTAATTGAAGTAAAAGCCGATCAATTAACAGAGGCAGGAAAAGAAGCGGAAGCCAAAGCATTGATTGAATCAATGGAACAGTTATTAGCAGCCGAGGATTTTGTTGGATTAAAACAACTACTTACCGATCACCAAATTGTTTGTTCGGTTAGCGGTACAAGTAATTGGACAGAAATCCGTCAGTTTAATTTGATGTTCTCTACACAGTTGGGTTCAGTTGCAGAAGACTCCGATACCATTTATTTAAGACCGGAAACTGCACAAGGTATTTTTGTGAATTTTTTGAATGTGCAGAAAACGGCTCGCATGAAAATTCCATTTGGAATTGCACAAACCGGAAAAGCATTTAGAAATGAGATAGTAGCCAGACAATTCATATTCCGAATGCGTGAATTTGAGCAAATGGAAATGCAGTTTTTTGTAAGACCTGGCACACAAATGGAATGGTACAATTATTGGAAAGAAGAACGACTAAACTGGCACTTGAGTTTAGGCTTGCCTGCTGAAAAATACCGTTATCATAATCACGTAAAACTGGCACACTATGCAGATGCGGCTTTAGATATTGAGTATGAATTTCCATTTGGTTTTAAAGAAGTAGAAGGGATTCATAGCAGAACCGATTTCGATTTAAAAAGTCACCAAGAATACAGCAAGAAAAAGCAGCAGTATTTTGACAATGATATTGATGAAACCACCGGTAAGCCATTTGGAAATTATATACCTTATGTAGTAGAAACATCTATTGGTTTAGATAGAATGTTCTTACTAATATTAAGCCATGCCTATACCGAAGAAACCATCAACAAAGAAGATGGAACCACGGATAGTAGGGTGGTTTTAAAAATTCCAGCTAAAATTGCACCGAATAAATTAGCAATATTACCATTGGTTAAAAAAGATGGATTGCCTGAAATTGCACGTGAGTTAATGGATGATTGCAAAGGGTCATTTAAATGTTTCTACGAGGAAAAAGATGCCATTGGTAAACGATATCGCCGTCAAGATGCAATTGGTACTCCATTCTGCGTAACCATTGATCATCAAACCAAAGAAGACCAGATGGTTACCATCCGTTACAGAGACAGTATGTTACAAGAGCGAATTCCGATCAATAAAGTGAAGGAATTGGTATTGTCACAAATCAGTTAGATCAATAGGGGTATGATGAATTAGCCATACAATTCTAAATGAATGGCATGTTTATCATACCCCAATTCCATTAGTTTTTGTTTGGCATCGTCTACCATATTCTTCCATCCGCATAGGAAAAAACTAGCATCGGGTATGGCTCCAGTCATGCCCTTGTGTTTTTCTATTAAGTCTGTGTAGCAGGCATGAACATAACCTGTATATTGACCAAGCCCAACAACCAATTCTCTTGAAAAACAGGGGTGGTGGTAAAAGCCAGGCAGCATTTTTTCTAATTGTTTTAATTCCTCCTCATACAAGCTGTCCTTGAATTCTCTGCAACCAAAAATGAGGTGAATATTCTTATGGGGTATTTGTTTCTGGTGAATAAAATGCGCCATTGATCTAAATGGTGCAATACCAGTACCAGTACAAATCAAGTATAAGTCTTTGTCTAAAGTATCGGGCATAGTAAATTTACCCTGTGGTCCACGAACAATTAATTCGGAACCCACTTTAACATCATTGAATAAATGCGGGGTGCCTAATCCATCTTCCATTAATACAATTACCAATTCAAAAATATTGGTCCCATCTGGGGCAGAAGCAATGGAATAAGAACGCCATCTTTTGTTTCGTTGTTCATGTATGGGCAAGTCAAATGTTACAAATTGACCCGGCTCAAAATCGAATTGGGTTAATTCTGGAATTTGAATCCAAAATCTACGGGTGCTATGGGTAATGTCTTCGGTTTTAATTACCACGCATTTTAACCAAGGTTGAAGCATAGCATTGTTTTACACAAAGTACCGAATTACCCATAAATAACAATGCCCCTGTTTAAAACAGAGGCATTGTGATGAATTAGTTGCAATTTATCGTTGAATGAGAATCTTTTGCAAGTATGTTTTTTTATCGTGTTGAATTTTGAGTAAATAAAATTCACTACTGAACTGTTTTAAATTCAATTGCTTATTGTATTTGCCTAGGAATCCAGATTGCGTATTTAAGAATACCCGCTGGCCAACTGCATTCAATATTTCGATGGATAAATCACTTCGCTTGGTTACTTCAAAACTCAATTGGAATACACCATTGTTGGGATTAGGTGAAACCGACAATTTAATTTCTTGTGGATCAACCGTATTAATGGCAGTAACCGTATAGTTTACATTGGCAGAGGTTTTGGTGCAACCCAATGCATCAATTACAATTACTTTATAATTTCCAGAACGGGTAGGTTTTATAGATGAACCAATGGCTCCTGCAACCGAGGCAGTATCGTTGTAAACCCATTGGAAAATACCACTCTTAATATTGGAAACCAATGAATCTCCTACCTGTGAAAGGGCTAAAGTAGAATTGGGAGCAGCTACAATGGGTACACGATTGCTTGCACATCCGGTTGATATTTTGGTATCATAAAAGAAATACCAGAATTGGTTTTCATCTTGTCCGGCTTGTGGAGCCAATGAAACACTGTTTCCAGTATAACTCATTACACCACTGATGCCAAAAGGATAGATGGTTCCAGTGATTCCATTGTTTCTAAATACATTGGCGTCTTCGGTACTTTCTACAATCATGATTTTGTCTCCATTTCCAGGTATCTCCATATCTAAATTGTAAACAAAACCAGAATCGTTCGGATTATTTTCGGAGATAGATCCAGCAGCTGCTGTAGGTCTAGAATTGAAAACGGTAAAAGTTTTACTTAAAAGTGGTCTATAAGAATAGCTACCAGCAGTTGTACCTGCAGTTAGGTTGTCGCCCACCGTTATTTTTATTTTTCCAGGATTGGCCGTGTACATTCTTACAGATTCTAACTTAAATGGAGTGGTATGATTAAACTTCATATAGTTGCCTGCAAAAGCGTTGTATCCACCACTGGCAAAAGTAAGTTTAGATGCTGCACCCACTGTACCTCTTGCTTCTCTAGCAACATAATAGGTTCTATTTGCTGGAAGACTATTTGTTGTAACGGAGCTTCCAGTTGCAAATGGAGTAGTAGTAGTAGCATCGGCATACCAAAAATAATTAGCCGTACCAGGGTTGGTTACTTTTAAGATTGCAGTGTTATCACAAATCACCCCTTGGGCAACAGGTACATCTGGTCTTGCTGCAATGGGTACTGAAACTTCAATGATGTTGTTGGTGCTATTTTGATCGGAAGCCAATTTGCTTTCTGCACTTATGGTGTAATTAATTCCTGCTTGTGCATCAAAAGGAGTTTGGATAGTGTATTCAACTTCAGATAGAGAAGCAATTGTGCCTGTATAAGTGGCATTCAATGTGGCAACCGTATTTGTACCCACTTTGATTGTTACCGTAACTGGTACATTGGATTGCGGATTTGCACCATTATTGGCAATCGCTAAGGTTACATATTGTTTGCTGTTATCGCAACTGCCTGCTGCAGGAGAAATAATATTACTTACTGAAACATCATTGGAAGGTGTTTGTATTTTCAACAAATAATCTTGGGTTTCCCCTCTTGGGTAATTTCCAGTTGGAACAATATCTGAAGCAGTAGAAGTTTCTTGTGTTATTACACGCATTTTATGAATGGTACCAATGGTAACATTATCAGGGATGGTGATATTGCCCGAAAAGTCGCTACTAGCACCACTTTGTACTGTACTAACTAAAGCCTGCTCATTCGCGTCTACAAAGTCTCCATCGTTGTTATAATCAATATAAACCTTGATAATTCTTGGGTTAACTGTAGCATCACATGCGGCTGTTCTAATAAAAATAGGTAATACTTGTCTTGCCTGAATATTACCCGTTAAGCGTGTATTGTCTGTAAAAGTTTTGCAACCTGTTGAATTCTTAAATCTAATATTCGTGAAAGACAAGCTATCTACTTTTGCTCCACCAGTTAAAGAAGCAGAGTTGGTATAACTAACACCGCCGGTACCACTTACAATTAGTGAGTAAGCTTGTGAACCCCTAGCTAAACTACCTTTGTTGGTAATAGTGATGGTATAAGTTTCACCAGGAATGGTGCTGTCAACATCCACTCTCTCTACGTTATCAACAGAATTATCTCTTTTACTTGCAGCGGAAGATGGGCTTGAAACATCCAATGCCCAGGGTAAAAATGTTTGAGCAGTAGCTCGAGTAATTTTAAGGTCTAAATCGTGAACCAATTTTTTTGTTCTATCATTTAAGTTAGATGCAGCATCGTTGTTCACTGTTGCTGGAGGATCGGTCCAAGTAATGGTTGCAGACAAAGGAACTTTACCCGTGGCTACCACAGTTTTAGTAAAAGTTTCCCCAGAATTTAAAATGTTTTCATACACTAGATGTTCACTGGTATTAGAGTTGTTACTCGGTATGGCACTAGATAATACGGCAGCAGCCCTTTGCACATTCATCAAACCCCATCCAAAAGTATAATCTGGTCCAGGCGTATTTCCTGCTTCTTCTGCGGTATGAATGGCCAAGCCTTTTAATGTGGCAGAACGCATAAAAAACCCTGGTTTCAATTTAGTATAATGTTCCTGTAATAACAGTAATGAACCCGCAGCATTTGGACCTGCCATGGATGTTCCGCTCTTTGTACTATAGCTGGTATTTCCATTGGTACTGGCAGAAGTTACATTTACTCCGTTTGCAACAAGGTCTGGTTTAATGCGTCCATCATCTGAAGGTCCCCATCCGCTAAACCCACTCATCACCACATCCGCAGGTTTATTGTATCCGCCAGGAATACCATTGACAGCGCCAATAGTTAAATTGTTTTTTGCAATACCGTAACCTAAAATAATATCGAACCCATCATTGCTACTCATGCCAGCTGGTCTATTACCTGCAGCCACCATGGTGCCTTGTGCATTTCTTCTAAAAAAAGGCTGACCAATTTCTGGTCCATTATTGTTTCTGTCGTTTCCAGCAACAGATACTTTTAAATAAAAAGGCGCATTAAATGTGATCGAGTCAATTCTTTGTGCATCTGTTCCGTAATAACCGTAACGGTAATCTTCATTTTCATCTGGACGACCATAGAACTCCCATCTGCTTTGGGCAGTATTGTAATTCCAACCAGCAATAAATCCATAAGAGTGATTGGAAATAAGTAAACCAGCAGCAGCTTCATTGGTCATTTCAGTTATATCACTGTTTTGGTCATAAGATATTAAATTAGGAATTCCATAAGCCATTCCTTTTGCAATTGGATTGATCCCTGCCGCTACCATGGTTCCTGCAACGTGGGTGGCATGGTCGTTTCCGCTACTACCTGTTGGAACGTCTTTTTGGGTAAGTCTTCCGCTAAATTCTACGTGGCTAGCCAAGGGAGCACCATCAAATTCCCATACGCCCAATTTATTGCGCATAGCAGCTGTACTTCCGGTTAAGTTTAATCCACTCGCGCCTCCAGGCCATAATTGACTGGCTTTAGTGGTTGCAGCTGAAATGGTATTGTTGAATGATTTGGTATACACAGGAAATCCAAAATCATCTACCCCCGTTAGCTTTGCAATACCACCCGCAAAATTGATGCTTAAGTCCCATTTATTGGTTTTAGCCAACGACAACGCTTTTGCATAATTCAACTCTTGCTCTAACTTCAATTTTTGAGAAGAGAGTTTGAGTACTTTTTCATTGGTAACCGTTTGCGCCAATGAACTGGTTGCAATGGTTGCCGATAGTAAAATAAATATCCCCAGTCGTTTAATCATAAATGATGTTTTTTCAGCTTTGTAAGGCTGTTCTTATTTTATTATGCTCTAAATTAGATACTTTCAAGGTTCAAATTGTAGTATGCGTTTTTTTCTTTTTTTATTCGTTGCAATATTTTTGCCTTTTTTGGGATGTAAACCTCCACAAAAAAAGAAAGTTAACCCAATTATTCAAGGGGTAAAAGGTTTGGTAACAGCCCTTTCGGGAAATCAGATGCCAAGAATTGGCGCGCCTCCTGCTGTTCCACAGCCTTATCCAACTACTGTATTTTTTTATGAGCCTACCGATGTTTCCAGAACCCTGCAATGGAACCAGGGCCCTTTGTTTACGAATATTTATACCAAGCTCATTGCAACAGTAGATACAGATAGCACAGGTGCTTTTGTTGCAAAACTACCAGTTGGCACTTATTCTGTATTTGTTCAAGCTGGCCAACAGTTTTATGCAAATAGTTTCGATATCAGAAACAATATCAATTTGGTTACCGTTGAAAAGGACAAAATGATTGAAATGAATATCGTAGTAAATTATACGAGTACCAATTAGGCTTCCCTTATCTTTGCATCCCTTTTTTAAGGTATGTGTATATGAATTTGCAGCACTTAATGGATCAATACCTGCAATCACCCCTGGTACAAGAGCTGGTGAACAGGCAAACCTATGCCGATACACAAAAAACCTATCTCCGAAATTTACAAGGAAGCAGTGCAGAATTTATTGTAAGCACCGTTTTTATGCACCCCGATGCGCAGGGAATGAATCATTTGGTCGTCTTAAATGATGCAGAAGAAGCAGCCTATTTTCATAATACCATTGAAAATTTAACCAGTGCATTAGACTTATTTTATTTTCCTGCCAGTTTTAAGAATAGGAAGAATTTTAGGTTACTGAATAGTTCTCATGTAATGTTGAGAACCGAAGCGCTTACTAAATTATCTAGAGGCGGGAATAAAAAAATTATTGTAACCTACCCTGAAGCCATTTTTGAAAAAGTAATATTGCCAGAAACCATTAGCAGCAATATTATTACCATCAAAACAAATGATACAATTAATCCAGAGAGTTTGATGGATTTGTTTGTCATGTATGGTTTTGAGCGAACAGATTTTGTTTACGAACCAGGTCAGTTTGCTTTGCGAGGTGGAATATTGGATATTTATTCTTTTGGAAATGAGAAGCCCTACCGAGTAGAATTGTTTGGCAACGAAGTGGACAGTATTCGAATTTTTGATCCTGAAACGCAATTAAGTGAAAGAAAATTATTACAGGTCAATATAATCCCTAATGTTGATACCCTTCCAGAAGCGTTTGGTGCAGGTTCAGTACAAAAAATTTCCTTGTTAGAATTTGTTCCTGAAAATACCATCGTTTGGTTAAGAGACTGGGACGTAATTGAAGAAAAAATACGGGTACAAGAAGAAGATTTTGAGGGGTATTTATTATTGCAAGAGCAGGGTTATTTTGCCAAGCAGCAAGAAGAAGATGAACACCATATACTTAAAGAAGTACATTGGACCGATTTCATCAAGGGAGCTGAATTAAAAACCATTTTAGAAACTAAGCCACTCATCGAATTTGGGTATAAACCTCATTTTTCAGCATTTGAGTTGGAGTTTTTAGTGAAGCCGCAGCCTGCTTTTAATCGGCAGTTTGATTTACTTATTAAAGATCTAAAAGCATTAGAAGGAGCGCAATACAGTATTTACATTTTTGCTGAACAGGTAAAACAACTGGAAAGGCTCAATACCATTTTTACCGATTTAAATACTGAAATTCAGTTTACACCAATCGGAACCAGTATTCATGAAGGATTTATAGATCATCAATTAAAATTGGTTTGTTATACCGATCACCAAATATTTCAACGGTACCACAAATACAAAGTAAAACAAGCCTATAACAAAAACAAAGCACTTACTTTAAAAACCTTGCGCGATCTTCAACCAGGCGACTATGTGACCCATATTGATCATGGTGTTGGCACATATAGTGGATTACAAAAACTGGAAGTGAATGGAAAAATTCAAGAAGCGGTAAGGATCATTTATAAAGACAGCGATATTTTATATGTCAATATTAATTCGCTACATAAAATTTCTAAATACACGGGCAAAGAAGGAACAGTTCCAAAAGTAAATAAATTGGGAAGTGATGTTTGGAATAGATTAAAAGAAAAAACAAAAGCCAAAGTAAAAGAAATTGCTTTTGATTTAATTAAGTTATACGCTCAAAGAAAGGCCCAGAAAGGGTTTGCGCATGCTCCGGATAATTATATGCAAACCGAGCTGGAAGCTTCATTTATATATGAAGACACGCCGGATCAAAGTAAAGCCACTGCAGATGTAAAAAAAGATATGGAGCAAGAAGCCCCCATGGATCGATTGGTTTGTGGAGATGTGGGGTTTGGAAAAACAGAAATTGCCATCAGGGCTGCATTCAAATCGGTGGTAGATGGAAAGCAGGCTGCTGTATTAGTGCCTACGACCATATTGGCTTTTCAACATTATAAAACATTCAAGGATCGATTAAAAGATTTTCCAGTTACCGTTGATTATATCAACCGATTTAAATCTGCAAAGGAAAAAAAAGAAACTTTACAAAGAGTAAAAGAAGGCAAAGTAGATATCATTGTAGGTACCCATGGGTTGCTTGGAAAAGAAGTAGCTTTTAAAGACTTGGGCATCATGATTATTGACGAAGAACAAAAGTTTGGCGTAGGGCACAAAGAAAAATTAAAGACTTTAAAAACAAATGTAGACTGCCTTACATTAACGGCTACACCCATTCCAAGAACCTTGCAGTTTAGTTTAATGGGAGCCAGAGATTTGAGTATTATTAATACGCCACCTCCCAATAGACAACCCATTCAAACAGAGGTACAGGTGTTTAATCAAGATAATATTAGAGACACTATTTATTTTGAAACAGAGCGTGGGGGTCAGGTATTCTTTATTCATAATAGGGTGCATGGGTTGGCAGAAATGTGTGCCCTTATTCAAGGGCTCTGCCCCGATTTAAGTATTGGGTTTGCGCATGGTCAATTAGAAGGACATGAATTAGAAGAAAGAATTTTCGATTTCATAGAGCGTAAGTACGATGTATTGGTTTGTACCAATATTGTAGAGAGTGGAGTAGATATACCTAATGTAAATACCATTATTGTAAATAATGCACATCAATTTGGATTAAGTGATTTACACCAATTAAGGGGTAGGGTAGGAAGGAGCAACAAAAAGGCATTCTGTTATTTGCTTGCTCCGCCTATGAGCACTTTACCTGTTGATTCAAGAAAAAGATTACAAACATTAGAACAATTTAGTGACTTAGGAAGTGGATTCCAGATAGCCATGAGAGACCTGGATATCAGAGGGGCTGGTAATATGTTGGGTGGAGAGCAAAGTGGTTTCATGGCCGAAATTGGTTTTGAAATGTACCAGAAAATTTTAGAGGAAGCCATTCGCGAATTAAAGCGAACTTCTTTTAAAGATCTTTTTAAAGAAGAGATCAGTAAACAGGATGATTTTGTAAGTGATTGTACCATTGATACCGATTTAGAAATTTTAATCCCCGATAGTTATGTGGAAAGTATTACCGAAAGACTTTCCTTGTATACTCGTTTAGACAGTTGTGAAAATGAAGCCGAGCTGCAATCATTTCATGTAGAAATGCTGGATCGTTTTGGTCCAATGCCAGCATCAGTAGAAGATTTATTTACTACTGTTAGGTGTCGTAAGTTGGCTGTAGACTTAGGTTTCGAAAAAATGACTTTGAAGGAAGACACCCTCCGTTGCTATTTTATCAATAGACCTGATTCGCCTTATTTTGAATCTGAATTATTTAAAGAAGTATTGGCGTATTTGCAAACAGGCACCAATAAAGGAAGATTAAAACAGACAGGTAAAATGTTCCTAATGGTTGTAGAGCCTATCAAAGGGATGGAAGAAATGCATAGCTTCTTGCAGAAAATGCATAATACGGTGATAGGTAAAATAAGAAACCCCCATTAGCTTATCTGAGTTGCATAAAAAAACCCCGAACCAGTCGGGGTTTTCATAAAAATCAGTTTGAACTAGAATCCTTTTTTAGCAACGCCATCCGCAATTGCTTGTAAAGCTTTTGCTTCACTTAAGATAGCTGCCATTTTATTTCCTTTGCCGTCATGACCACCAGCCATGTAGCCGCCTTTTGCAGTTCTTGTTACTACTGCATCTTGCATAGGAACATTTTTTTCCTTTGTTTTAAGGCAGTATGCTTTAATCATTTTTGAAGTGTCCATTGTGTGTTGAATTTAATTTTTAGTAATAGGGTACCAGGTTAGTAATACAAGTTAATGTTTTTTTCTATTATACGTCTATTCTAGCGTATTTAGCATGACTTTCGATGAATTCCCTTCTGGGGGCAACATCGTCTCCCATCAACATACTAAAGATTCTGTCGGCTTCAGCAGCACTTTCAATGGTAACTCGTTTGAGCGTTCTACGAGCAGGGTCCATCGTGGTTTCCCACAATTGCTCCGCGTTCATTTCACCCAATCCCTTATAACGTTGTATGGTTACGCTGTCTTCTTTACCCGCACCCAGTCTTTCAATAAGGGCCTTGCGCTGCTCTTCGCTGTAAGCATATTCTTGTTCCTTGCCTCTTTTAACCAAATACAAAGGCGGTTGTGCAATGTAAACACAGCCCTGTTCTACCAATTCCTTCATATACCTGAAAATAAAAGTAAGAATCAAAGTAGCAATATGCGAGCCATCTACGTCGGCATCGGTCATAATAATCAACTTATGGTAGCGAAGTTTAGCTGTATTCAAGGCTTTGGGATCTTCAGGAGTACCTACTGTTACACCTAGTGCAGTGTACATATTGCGAATTTCTTCGTTTTCGTAGATTTTGTGCTCCATGGCTTTTTCTACGTTCAAAATTTTACCTCTTAATGGTAAAATGGCTTGATAGCTTCTATCTCTACCTTGCTTGGCTGTACCACCCGCCGAGTCTCCCTCGACCAAGTACAACTCACATTTAACAGGATCTTTTTCACTACAATCAGCCAATTTACCAGGAAGTCCACCTCCTGTTAAAACAGTTTTGCGTTGAACCATGTCGCGCGCTTTTTTTGCTGCAACACGGGCTTGGGCCGCTAATATGATTTTGGAAATAACTTGTTTGCTTTCTCTTGGGTTCTCCTCTAAATAGGCTTCTAATGCACGAGCAACGGTAGTTTGAACAACTCCACTTACTTCACTGTTTCCCAATTTGGTTTTGGTTTGCCCTTCAAATTGTGGCTCAGGTACTTTAACAGAGATAATAGCGCTTAAGCCTTCTCTGAAATCGTCTCCCTCAACGGTTACTTTGGCTCTTTCAAACAACCCCTCTTTATCACCATAACTTTTGAATACCCTAGTAAGTGCTTGACGGAAACCTGTTACGTGTGTTCCACCTTCAATGGTATTGATATTGTTAACGTAAGAGAAAATATTTTCCTTAAAATCGTCATTATAAGTGAGTGCAACTTCAACCGCAACATTGGTGGTTTCATCATGCCCTTCTACAAATAATGGGGCATTCAAAATGGGGTTTCTGTTGGCGTTCTTGTCGAGCATTTGCACAAACTCAATAATACCGCCTTCGCTATAGAAGTGGCTGCTGTATGCATTTCCAGCATCGTCTAGTTCTCTTAAATCGGTAAGAGTGATATTGATTTTACGGTTCAAGAAAGCCAACTCTCTCAACCTGCCTTCTAAGATTTCTCTACGATAAACAGATTCTTGAAAAATAGAAAGATCGGGCCAAAAATGTACTTTAGTTCCAGTGACGCTGCTGGTGCCAATTTCTCTTACTGGATATTTAGGGATACCAATACCGTACTCTTGTTCAAATATTTTTCCTTCTCTTTGAACAGTCACCAATAGTTTGGTACTTAAGGCGTTTACGCAACTTACCCCAACTCCGTGCAATCCTCCAGATACCTTGTAAGTATTTTTATCGAACTTACCACCTGCATGCAATACCGTCATTACTACTTCAAGCGCACTTCTTTTTTCTTTCGTATGCATGGCAGTAGGAATACCTCTACCATCATCTTGAACGCTAATGGAATTGTCTTCGTGAATGGTAACGAAAATGTTTTTACACCAACCAGCCAAAGCCTCATCTATGGAGTTGTCTACCACTTCATAAACCAAGTGATGCAACCCTTTTACGCCTACATCACCAATATACATGGCGGGTCTTTTTCTAACCGCTTCTAATCCTTCGAGTACCTGAATACTATCTGCTCCATAATTCTTGTTTTCAGCAGCATGTTGTTTATCTAATTCTTCGCTCATAAAGTCTTGTCTATCTTGCGTTTTAGTTCAATTCTGCAAGCTGACAAATGTACTTAATTTAGGGGGGATTTTAGCTGGTTTAATACCCTAGTTTTCCCCATTAACAAAGGCTTATTTGCCAAATAGATGTTTATACATTAATTTTGCAGGTGCATGAATGCAGTAATGGACATATTAAAGCAGGCTCAAAAAGGTGGAATTGATGCCAATATGGATTTGTTGTACAAAAAAGAACAGCATATTCCTGGATCAATTCAATACACCATACGCCGTTATTATGCCCAGCATCCATGGGTGGCCGATGATAGTGGAATGATGGTGTATCATTACAATGAAAAGAAACCCAAGGAAAATTATTTAGAACTCCGTTTTTGTATTACAGGTAATAGATATTGTGCCGAACGCAGTTGTGGAATGTGCAATGAATTGCCTACCATGAATTGTAGTGGCAGAACGCAAACCTTAGATGTGTTCACTTTCCATTTTACTTCTAGTTTTTTGAAGCAGTTTGTACACAATGTAAAGTTGGCCAATAGAAAGGACGAAGTGTTGGCCTTTAAGCATCCTAATGCTTTTACCAAGTTATTTCCGTTATGTGTTAGAAACAGAAATGTATTAGACGCATTGTTGAACCATAGTTACGCAGGTTCAATGGAAAATATTTACGTGAATGCCAAAGTGCATGAATTGTTATTGTACAGCATGGATTGTTTGGTGCACGAAAAAGAAGAAGGATTTGCTTGTAAATTTTTAGCAGACGATAGTGGTAAAGAGAGAATTTACCAAGCACGTGATATTTTGTTGCAACATATTGGTGACCCTATCACCATTAAAGAGCTAAGTAGAAAAGTAGCCATGAATGAGTGTTACTTGAAGAAAGGCTTTAAAGAAGTATTTGGCACCACTATTTTCGATTTCTATCAACAACAAAGAATGGAACATGCCAAGTATTTGTTGTACGAGAAAAGCTTAAGTGTTACCGATGTTTCCGCATTATTAGGATACTCTTCCATCTCCCATTTTTCTGCTGCATTCAAAAAGCATACAGGTTTAAAGCCTTGCGAATTACTTAAATAATTGTAGACTACAATCCGTTCCAACCCTTGATGGTAATGGATTGTACCGTAGTGCCTGAAGCAGTAGATTCATATACACGTTGATCTACTAAGCCAATTCCTTTTGCATACGATAACTCTGCTTGAAGGTTCAAAGGCGAATAAGTAGTAGCTCCATCTAGTTTTAATAATAACTCTCTTTTTACGGTGATGATATCGGTATAGAGGGTGCCCAATAAGGACATTTGTCTGCCTTTATATAAGGTGGTTATTCTCAATTTAGCCCAACCATATTGGAGTGTGCCATTGATATTTGCGCCAACATACAAACTGTCTGTATCAAAAAACTGTCCAGGGTTTTTACTTTCATCCAAATAAGTAAAATCCATTTTTAGATTGTTCACGATGGTATCGTAAATGTAGAGGTAATCGAACTCTGGGGTTCCATATTGAAAATACTTTCCTGCTCCATCTTTTCGTAAAAAAACCTGATCGCCAATATTAGTGGTATAGCGGGTATAATTTCGGGTAGCTGATTGATATATCTGCGGGTATAATCCACTAGAAATGGTTGACCTAAATTCAGGTATTAAACTACCGCCGACTGCAGGGAAAGCAGGAGTCAATTCATAATTGATATAGCCATTGGCAGTGATTGGTAAATAATCGGTGCTACTGGATCCATTGTTTACAGAACCAATGGTAGTTATATCAAAAAAGCAAGTGCTGTTTCCGAAATTAACTTGAAATGTAAATGTGCCTGGTAAGATGGGGCTGCCTTTTCCTTTTAGTTTAATGGTGTTGGCACCCTGTACAAAAGCAAAACCAGAATCCCGAAACCACATGCCATTTACTGTGTCAGTAAAAATGGTATACTTGCCCTGAGTGGTAAAATTAACCGATACAAGTACATAATTGCTGTCGGTAAGTGTTTCTAATTCTTTGTATTGTCCCTTGATTGTAGCTGATTTGCATACACTAGAACTATCAAGTAAACTTCCGGTGGCTAGGCCCCCAAAACCGGGTCCTTCGGTACTCAATTCTTTTGAACATGCCGCCAATAATGAAGCCATTAAAACGAACAAGCATAAAAAATGTACAATCCTTTTCATTCTAATAAAGATATAAGTTATGCTAATAATGCAGCCTGAGGATTCAATTTAGCATTTTCAGATAAGAGCTGAATATTATTTAACGTTGTTGTAGCAATTTGTTCCATGGCTTCCTGTGTAAAAAATGCCTGGTGTGCGGTAATCAATACGTTTGGAAAACTCATTAAACGTTGAATTTCGTCGTCTTGAATAATGTCTTCGGATAAGTTTCTAAAAAATAATTTTTCCTCTTGTTCATACACGTCAATTCCTAAAGCGCTTATTTGCCCCGACTTAAGCGCTTTAATGGTATCATGTGTATTAATCAACCCGCCTCTGCTTGTATTAATTAACACCACACCTGGTTTCAATAAAGCAATCGTGTCTTTATTAATCAAGTGTTTGGTTTGTTCATTCAATGGGCAATGCAATGAAATAATATCTGCCTTTAATACATCCATCAAGGGCTGATAAACAACACCATCCAATTCCATCTCCTTATTGGCAATTAAATCAAATGCCACCACTTTACAACCAAAACCCAGCATGATTTTGCAAAATGCTTTTCCAATATTTCCTGTTCCTATCACACCAATGGTTTTCCCATGCAGATTAAAGCCCAGTAATCCTTGTAAGGAAAAATTTTGCTCTCGAACCCTATTATAAGCTTTATGGGTTTTTCTATTTAATGTGAGTAACATGGCCACTGCATGTTCGGCTACTGCTTCTGGAGAATAAGCTGGCACTCTACAAACCCTTATTTCTGCTGCTTTTGCGGCTTCTATGTCTACATTATTAAATCCTGCGCAACGCAGTGCAATAATTTTGGTTTTACCTGTTGCCAATTTTTGAATTACGCCAGCCGTTACTTTATCGTTTACAAAAACACAAACTGCATCTGCCCCGGCAGCTAAATCGGCTGTTTGTTCATTCAATGGTATGTCTATAAATACTAATTCGTGTTTGTTTTGGTTAAATTGGGTAAAAAAAGACTTATCATAAGGCTGCGCACTAAAAAATACCAATTTCATACCCAAATATACCGATAGAAGGCCATTGCTAAAGCCTAGGCTTTGGATTTTTATTCGTGGTAGTATCCGTACCTTTGCACGAATTTTTTTAACAAGCTATCCGCAGAATATCATGAGTGCAAAGTATGCAGAGTTTTCGGGGTTAAACTTGCCAGCAATAGAGCAAGAAATATTGGCCAAGTGGAAGGCCGAATCTGCTTTTGAAAAAAGCATCGATTTAAGAGAAGGTAAAAAGCCTTTCGTGTTTTTTGAAGGACCTCCAAGTGCCAATGGAATGCCAGGTATTCACCATGTGATTTCAAGAACATTGAAAGACATGGTATGCCGTTACAAAACCATGCAAGGTTTTCAAGTAAAAAGAAAAGGGGGATGGGATACGCATGGCTTGCCAGTAGAATTAGGGGTAGAAAAAGAATTGGGTATTACTAAAGAAGATATTGGGAAAAAAATATCCATTGAAGATTATAACCAAAAATGTAGAGAAGCTGTTTTAAGATACAAGAAGGAGTGGGACGATATCACTACTAAAATGGG
Source organism: uncultured Sediminibacterium sp. (assembly GCA_964612195.1). GTDB lineage: Bacteria > Bacteroidota > Bacteroidia > Chitinophagales > Chitinophagaceae > Sediminibacterium. Next base: position 12,085 of record CAZTDV010000001.1, on the reverse strand, counting down.
CTATTGGGTTGATTTAGAAAAGCCTTATGTAACTTTTGAAAACAATTATATTGAAACACTTTGGTGGATATTGAGTACCCTTTATAAAAAGGGATATTTATACGAAAGTGTAAGCATACAGCCTTATTCACCTGCTGCAGGAACAGGATTAAGTTCACACGAATTAAATCAACCTGGAACATATAAAGACGTTAAAGATACTTCAGCGGTTGCTATGTTTAAAGCAACAGCAGAATCATTAAATGAAAGCAAATGGTTTGCAGAAGTTGATCAAAGCTTAATGGAAAGCAAAGAGGTTTTCTTCATGGCTTGGACCACCACACCGTGGACACTGCCTTCTAATTTAGGCTTAACAGTAGGCCCGAATATTGACTATGTATTGGTTAAAACATTTAACCCGTATACATTTTTACCTGTGAATGTAATTTTGGCCAAAGCCTTATTGGGTAAGTACTTTAAGCCTGAAGGAGAGAATGGGTCTTTTGAAGAATTCAATGAAAAAACCAAGTTATTGCCTTGGACTATTTTGGCCACATTTAAAGGAGCTGATATAGAGGGAATGGACTATGAACAATTGTTACCTTATGAGGCCAATTCTTTGGAAGCCATTTTAGCCATCACCCCAGATGCAAAACCATTTAAAATCATTAGTGGAGATTTTGTAACTACTGAAGATGGTACAGGTATTGTACATACGGCTCCTGCATTTGGTGCGGACGACTATAAAGTAGGTAAGAAATTTAATATTGGGATCCTTACCATGGTAGACAGGGAAGGAAAATTCGTAGATGGGTTAGGGCCATTTAGTAATCGATACGTAAAAAATTACAAAGACGACCCTGCCTATGTAGATGTGAACGTAGATATCTGCGTGCAATTGAAGAAAGACAATCGGGCATTTAAAGTAGAAAAATACGAGCACAGTTATCCGCATTGTTGGAGAACCGACAAACCCATTTTATATTATCCTTTAGATGCATGGTTTATTAAAACCACTGCTGTAAAAGACAGAATGGTTGAACTCAATAAAACCATCAACTGGAAACCGAAATCTACTGGAGAAGGCCGATTTGGAAACTGGTTAGAAAATATGGTAGACTGGAATTTGAGTAGAAGCCGATATTGGGGAACGCCTTTGCCAGTGTGGAGAACGGAAGATGGTACTGAAGAAATATGTATTGGTTCAATTGCGGAATTAAATGAAGGTATTCGCAAAGCGAATGAAATATTGGGTGGAGATATCAATAAAAATTATTTGCACGAAGGTATTTTAGATTTACATAAACCTTTTGTAGACGATATTATTTTGGTGAGTCCTTCTGGTAAGCCAATGACCCGTGTGCCTGATTTAATTGACGTTTGGTTTGATAGTGGTGCTATGCCTTATGCGCAATGGCATTATCCATTTGAGAATAAAGAATTAATAGATAAAGGGGAAGCTTTCCCCGCAGATTTTATTGCGGAAGGAGTAGATCAAACCCGCGGATGGTTTTATACTTTACATGCTTTAGGGGTTATGCTATTTGATAGTGTAGCGTATAAAGCGGTTGTGAGCAATGGATTGGTCTTAGACAAGAATGGCAATAAAATGAGTAAGCGCCTCGGTAACGTGGTGAATCCATTTGAAACCATTGAGCAATATGGTGCTGATGCAACTAGGTGGTACTTAATTACCAATGCATCTCCTTGGGATAACCTGAAGTTTGATATGGCAGGTATTCAAGAAGTGCAACGTAAATTTTTTGGGACGCTTTATAATACTTATCAATTCTTTACGCTCTATGCAAATGTAGACGGCTTTGCGTACAAGGAGGCTCCAATTCCTTTAGAACAAAGACCTGAAATTGATCGTTGGATTTTATCTTCTTTAAACACGCTAATAAAACAAGTAACCAACTACATGAACGATTTTGAGCCAACATTGGCTGGTCGTGCAGTAGAGTCATTTGTGGATGCTCAACTGAGCAATTGGTATGTGCGTTTGTGTAGAAGACGTTTTTGGAAAGGGGAATACGAAACAGATAAGATTAGCGCTTATCAAACGCTGTATGAATGCTTAGAAACAGTGGTGCGATTAATTGCGCCTATTTCACCTTTCTTTAGTGATGCGGTATTTGCCAATTTGAACGCGGTAACCAATCGATTCAAAGTTGCTTCCGTTCATCATGCAGATTATCCTGTTTGCGATGAAGCAATGGTTGATCCATTATTAGAAGAGCGGATGCAATTGGCTCAAGAAACCTGTTCATTGGTTTTGTCGCTCCGTAAAAAAGTAAATATTAAAGTTAGACAACCATTACAAAAAGTGATGATTCCTGTACTTGATGTTCAAATGAAGGAACAACTCGAAAAAATGGAAGCTTTAATTAAAGCGGAAGTGAATGTAAAAGAATTGGAATATATCACTGCTACACAGGGAGTCATCAGCAAAAAAATAAAAGCCAATTTTAAAACACTGGGTGCCAAATTAGGGGCTTCTATGAAAGAAGCTGCAGCAGCTATTGCTGGGTTTACCCAAGACCAAATTGCTTCATTAGAAAGCGCTGGTTCAATTCAGCTTGCCCTTTCAGCGGGAGAATTCACCATTGATACGGCCGATGTAGAAATTACTGCTGAAGATATTCCTGGATGGAGTGTTGCATCTAAGGGTAAATTAACCGTTGCCCTAGATATTACCCTTTCTGAAGACCTAAAACAAGAAGGAGCCGCCAGAGAATTTGTAAATCGTGTACAAAATATTAGAAAAGAATCGGGTTTTGAACTAACAGACCGTATATTCGTACAGTTACCCGAAGGCACCCCCCTAAAGCCTTCTATTATTAAATTTAACGACTATATTTGCCGCGAAATATTGGCAGATGGCATTGAATGGGTGTTAGATCTTGCATCTGGCACACCAATAGAAGTAAATGACATTGCATTAACCGTGGTTGTAAACAAAAAAGGATAAGACCTATGGCTACAAAGAAACCAGCCCCCAAAGCAACTCCAAAAAAAGTGGTAAAGGCGGCTCCAGCCAAAGCTGCAGCAAAACCTGCTGCAAAGGCACCAGCTAAGCCTGCTGCTAAACCAGTGGCTAAAGCGCCTGCTAAACCTGTTGCAAAAGCACCAGCAAAACCATCAGCTAAGCCTGCGGCTAAAGCACCAGCAAAGCCTGTTGCTAAACCAGCAGCAAAGCCTGCTGCAAAAGCGCCCGTTAAACCAGCTGCAAAAGCACCAGCAAAACCAGCGGCTAAGCCTGTTGCAAAAGCCCCAGTGAAAGCACCTGCTAAACCAGCAGCTAAAGCACCCGTTAAACCTGTTGCAAAGCCGGCTCCTGCTAAGCCTGCTGCTAAACCAGTAGCCAAAGCACCAGTAAAACCAGCCCCAGCACCTACAAAGCCTGCTGTTAAAGCTGCTCCAGCACCTGCTAAACCTGCTACCCCAGCACCTGCTCCTGCTAAACCAGTTGCACCTGCTAAACCAGTGGTAAAAGCTCCACCTGCACCTCCTGTAAAACCAGTAAAAAAAGTGCCAGGTCCTATTAAAGACGTGAAAGTACCTAAGATCAATACCAAATCGAGTGTTACCTATAGCCCAGGCTATACCCCATTAGAAAAAAGAGTAGAAGCACCTAAACCACAAGGTCCATTGGTTAAATACAATGACACAGACTTAGCGGAATTTAGAGATCTAATTAATAAAAAATTAGACGCTGCTAAAAAAGAATTAGCTTATTTACAGGGCTTAATTACCCGTAAAGACGAAATGGGTGGAGACAACGACGATGCTCGTTACATGACCATGGAAGATGGAACAATGAGCATGGAAAAAGAACAGTTAAGTCAAATGGCTAGTCGTCAAATCACTTATATTGATCATTTGGAAAAAGCGATCATGCGTATTGAAAACAAAACCTATGGTATCTGTAGAGTTACCGGCCGTTTAATTGACAAAGCAAGATTACGTGCTGTACCACATGCTACATTAAGCTTAGAAGCTAAACTAGGATTGGTAAAGCCTAACCAAGATTAATAGTTCAACCAAACTAACTGATACTGCCCCGAATTTATTCGGGGCTTTTTATTTTACTTCTTGCATGTCTACTAACTTTCTGTAGATTCCCCCTTGGGCTAATAAATCATCGTGGGTACCTCTTTCTGCAATTTCACCCTTTTGTAATACAATGATTTCATCTGCATGTCTGATGGTACTAAGCCTATGCGCAATAACAATAGATGTTCTGTTTTGCATCATATTATTAATAGCATCTTGTACCAATCTTTCACTTTCTGTATCTAAAGACGAAGTAGCTTCATCTAAAATAAGTATGGGTGGGTTCTTTAATACGGCTCTAGCAATAGTTACTCTTTGTCTTTCTCCTCCACTTAGTTTGCCACCACGGTCGCCAATATTGGTATTAAAACCATTGTCTTTTTTATGAATAAAATCGGATGCATTGGCCACTTTTGCTGCGTGTTCAATGTCTTGATCATTTACATTGTCAATTCCCAATGCAATATTGCCCGCAATGGTATCATTGAATAAAATGGGCTCTTGTGTTACAATACCCATCATAGACCGGATGCTGTGTAAAGTGTATTCTTTTATATTAATTCCATCAATTAAAATTTCACCGCTACTAACATCGTGAAATCTTGGAATTAAATCGGCTAAACTACTTTTTCCTGCTCCTGATGAACCCACTAATGCAATGGTCTTTCCTTTTTCAATAGTGAGGTTAATATTTTTTAAAATAGGCGTATCGTTATAAGAAAAACTCACTTGTTTAAATTCAATGGAATGCTCAAATTGAGTCAAGGTTTTGGCATTTGGCAAGTCTGTAACGGTAATGGGGGCTTGTAAAATTTCTTCAATACGCTGTATGGCTGCGCTACCTCTTTGTGCATTGTAAAACGCAGTAGACAAGGATTTGGCAGGATTGATGATTTGCGTAAAAATGACAATATAGTTAATAAATCCAGTGGCTTCTAAACCCGCTTCGTTGTTTAAAACCAATCTTCCGCCAAACCAGAGAATACAACTTAACACCATCACTCCCATGAATTCAGACATGGGCGAAGCCAGGTCTTTTCTAAAATTCATTTTATTGCGAATATGGTTCAGGTTATTATTAGTGCTGAAAAAACGATTGCGTAAAATCTTCTCTGCATTAAACGCTTTAATTACCCTAAGTCCTCCTAATGTTTCATCTAAAATGCTCATCAATGTTCCCAATTCTTCAGCAGAAGCAGTAGATTGTTTTTTAAGTGATCGGCTTATCCTTCCAATTAAAAACCCAGTTAGTGGAAGTAGTACCAATAAGAATACGGAAAGTACAGGGCTGATGTAAACCAATACACCCAGAATGATTAAAATATTTAAAGGATCTCGAATTAATCCTTCTAAGGTACTCATCACACTCCATTCTACTTCGTTGGCATCATTACTCATTCTGCTAATGATATCGCCTTTTTTCTGCTCTGTAAAAAAGCCAATGGGTAACTGCAAAATTTTAGCGTATAAATCAGACCTTAATTTGGTCATAACATAATTGCGCATGGGCGCCAACACCCTAAAAGACAGATAAGTGAACGCATTTTTGAAAAAAATGGAAATGATGATGATGATACAAATGGCCCCCAATGCATATACTTCCCCCTTTTCTTGAATAAGCATACTTAAATAGTATTTTAAGTGCGCAAGAATTGCATCTGCCCCATCTGTGGTAAAACTTAGGGTTGGCTTGCTGGTGATTAATTTTTCTTTGGCAAATAACAAGCCTAAGAAAGGGGCCAGCATTACCAATGAAATCAATGAAAAAACAATAGAAAGCAGGTTGAAAACAACGTATAATACAATGTTTTTTTGTTGACTACGCAGGTAAAATAAGATTCGCTCAAAACGCTTCATACAGGAATAAATGGTGAAACAAGGCAAAGTAACTAATTTTACACCCATAAACCTTGATATTATGGAGGAAGGAAAAAGACAGCGGCAGGTAGCCGGGGCATTACAAGAACAATTCAATGATATATTCAGAAGATTAAACCTATCTATGATAGATGGGGGAATGGTCTCCATATCTAGTGTTAAAGTAACACCAGACTTGTTGGAAGCAAGGGTTTATTTGAGTTTGTTTCAAGTAAAAGACGAAGTGGCGGTAATGAAGAAAATTGAATCGAAAGCCTGGGAAATTAAAAAAGAGTTGGCCGATAAAATGAAGCACCAACTTAGAAGAATACCTGTGATTCATTTTTACAACGACGATACTTTAGATTATGTATTTAAAATGGAAGAAGTATTCAAGAAAATAAATGAGAAAGGCGAATGAACTTGCTCTTTGCCTGGCGTTATTTTCGCTCAAAAAAAACCACTAACGCAATCAATATTATTGCATGGATTGCCATTACCGCTATTGCAGTTGGTACAGCTTCCTTAATTATTATTCTAAGTGTATTCAACGGATTTGAAGACTTAGTAAAAGGTTTGTATGGAGATTTTTATCCTGCGTATAAAGTGGTACCCTTAAAAGGAAAAACATTTGAACTTAGCCCAGCAAAAGCAACAAAATTAAAAACAGTTAAAGGCATTAAGGCATACAGTTTTGTAGCAGAAGAAAAAGCCCTTTTAACGGGAGCCTACCAAACCATTGTTACCATTAAAGGGGTAGAAAATAATTATACCCAAGTAAATCCAATTCAGCAATATATTAGAAGAGGAAGTTTTGAATTGGGCAACGCAAATATCCCTGGAATCGTTATGGGTGGCGGGATTGAAAACGCCGCAGGAATAAACACCGAGCAAGTTTTAGAAGCCGCAACACTTTATTTTCCCAATCGTAATGGGAATTTATTAACGGGAGATGGATTGAATTCATTCTCTGTAATACCGTCGGGTGCATTTATTGTTCAACAGGAATTTGACAATAAATATGCATTTACCAATCTGGCATTTGTACAGTATATGTTGGGGCTAAAATCGAATGAATACAGTGCAATAGAAATAAATGCAAAAGAGAACAACAACAACCTAGTAAAGCAATTACAAAATATATTGGGTGATGAGGTTCAGATACAAACCCGTTACCAACAAAATGCTACTTTGTATTCGGTAATGCAACTAGAAAAATGGGTGATATATGGCATACTTTCATTAATTCTAGTAGTTGCTGCATTCAATATGATTGGGGCATTAAGTATGTTGGTTTTAGAAAAGCAAAAAGACATTGCCGTATTACGTGCATTGGGTGCATCTAGTAATAGAATTCGAAATATTTTTTTATTAGAAGGATTACTACTGGCTGCAATAGGCGCAGGAGCCGGAATATTTTTAGGGGGAGGAATTTGCTGGATACAAGAGCAATTTCATTTAATTAAATTAGGAGGCTCCACTTTTATCATCGATTATTATCCAGTAAAAATAATGCCACTAGATTTTATCTTGGTATTGTTAACAGTTACCGCTATTTCATTTACTGCAGCTTGGGTGACGGCACAAAAAACAAGTGCGCAACCTTTTGAGCTGCGCACCTAACTAGTTTAAACTTAGCTATTTTAATAATCTCCTAAAGTTTCAGGTAACTGGGCCAATGCTTTAGCCAATTGCTCATCACTTGGAGCAATTCCATGCCATTCGTGGCTGCCTTCCATAAAATCTACTCCCTTACCCATTTCTGTTTTCATTAAAATACAGATCGGCTTGCCATTTCCAGTCATTGATTTGGCTTTGTCTAAAACAGCCACCACACTATCCATATCATTTCCCTCCATGTCTAGTACAGTCCAATCAAATGCTTCAAACTTACTGCGCAAATTGCCCAAAGACAATACTTTGCTGGTAGGTCCGTCAATTTGTTGCCCATTTAAATCTACTATACTGATTAAGTTGTCTACTTTATTATGAGAAGCAAACATCATTGCTTCCCAAATTTGTCCTTCTTGTAATTCTCCATCTCCATGTAAAGAAAAAACCAAATGAGGGTCTTGGTTTAATTTCTTGGTAAGCGCTGCGCCTACAGCTACGCTCAACCCCTGACCCAATGAACCACTAGCAATACGAACTCCCGGTAAATGTTCGTGGGTAGTCGGGTGCCCTTGCAAGCGAGTGTTGATTTTTCTAAAACTGGCCAATTCTTTTACTTCAAAATAGCCTGCACGAGCTAGAACAGAATAAAATAGAGGGGAAATATGACCATTCGACAAAAAGAATAGGTCTTCTTGTTTTCCATCCATACTAAAATGAACATCGTGCTTCATAATATGGAAATAAAGAGCAGTAACTACATCAGTACAACCCAATGATCCACCTGGGTGACCACTTTGAACCCCGTGCACCATTCGCACGATATCTCTTCTAACTTGGGTTGCAGTGCTTTTTAAATCAGCTATACTTGCCATAACAAATTCGGTAATTTACGGCGAAGATAAAAGCATTTAATGCATAAAGTATGGATTCATTTATTAAATTTGCCCCACTTAAATTTTAATTATGTCTGAAGAATTAGGAATGATCATAGATGATGCTACGGATACCATGAAAAAAGCCATCGTGCACTTAGAAGCAGAGCTAGTTAAAATTAGAGCAGGAAAAGCCAATCCCAATATGTTAGATGGGATTAATGTAGACTATTATGGATCACCAACCCCTATTGCGCAGGTTGCTAATATTACCGTTTTAGATGCAAGAACCATCAGTATACAGCCATGGGAAAAGAATATGTTGGCTCTAATAGAGCGTTCTATTATGGCTGCAAATATTGGCATTACACCACAGAATGATGGTGTTCAAATTAGGTTGTTTATGCCACCTTTAACCGAAGAAAGAAGAAAGGAATTGGTGAAAAAAGCGGGTGGGGAAGGTGAGCAGGCAAAAGTAGCTATCAGAAATATCCGTAGAGACGCCATTGAAGATGTTAAGAAATTACAGAAAGATGGATTAAGTGAAGATGCGGCCAAAGATGCAGAAAAAGAGATTCAAGAATTAACAGACAAATATATTGCCTTGGTAGAAAAACATTTGGCTACCAAAGAAAAAGAAATGATGACCGTTTAATTATTTTTTATTGGCTAAATAAACGCCTATTAAAATAATTCCGCAACAGGTAACCTGAATCAGGTTTACCTGTTCGCCTCCCCAAATGCCCCAACCAATTGCTACAAAGGGGATTCCATAAGTTACCATAGAAGCGAATAGTGCACCGGCTCTTTTTACCAACATGTAAAATAGTACGGATGCTACCGCTGTGCCAAAAATGCCTAAAACTGCAGATGCACCAGTAGAAAGTAAATAGGCATCTTCTGTTAAGGGAAGTTCAAAATAACCTGTGAAATATAAAATAATGGAACATGGAATCAGCAAGAATACAAAAGCCATGGAAGCAATTTCTAATGAGGCAATGCCTTGCATATGCTTACCTACCATATTTACATTAACGCCATAAAACAAAGTGGCCAACAACACTAATAAGGAATAAGAAAAATATTCTAAACTAATATTGGTGCCTGCTGCTACCAATAAAGACAGTCCAATAAAACCAACAATGATTCCGATTAATTGCAATTTTTTTACTTGCAATTGAAAAAAAGAAATGCCTGTTATAATTACAAAAAGTGGGGTCAACGCATTCATGATTCCAGCCAGTGCACTATCAATTTTTGTTTCTGCAATGCAAAACAAATAAGCTGGGAAAAAACTGCCCAATAAACCAGATAAAACAACTACTCCTCGCTTCTCTTTAGCAATATTGCGCATGGCTTTGGCTGCAAAAGGCAATAGCACTAAACCTGCACTAATAATTCGGATAGATGCCACCTGATAAGGGCTTAAAACATTCATTCCCCCTTTCATCAGAATAAAAGAACTACCCCAAATAAGGCAGAGTAAACTAAAAATGAGCCAATTAAATAATTGTTTTTGCACAGTCAAATTTTATCAAAGATGCCGTTTTTACGGTTCTAAATCAATACATTTAAGTAAACAATGAATCATGCAAACAGTTCGCTTAAATAAAATTAGCACCAAAGCACCCAAGCAATTCAACAAAGAAAAAACAAAGGCAAAAACTTTATTGATATTGAAAGAGCTGACTGAGTTGCAAAATTTATTGTATGCTGAATCCAAGCATTCTTTACTGATTGTTATTCAAGGGATGGATGCCAGTGGTAAAGATGGATTGATCAGAGATGTTTTTGGCGTAATGAACCCGCAAGGGGTGCAGGTAGAATCTTTTAAAGCACCTACTTCAAAAGAATTGTCGCACGATTTTTTATGGAGGATACATATGCATGCACCTTCTAAGGGCATGATTCAAGTATTTAATCGCTCTCATTATGAAGATATATTAATTACCAGAGTTCATAAATGGTGCGACGATGCATTGGCCATTAAAAGAATGAAAGCCATTAATGATTTTGAAGAAATGCTGGAACTGCATAACCATACCCATATTATTAAGTTCTATTTGCATATAAGCCCCGAAGAGCAAAATGAACGTTTATTGGAAAGATTAGAAGACAAAACCAAGCAATGGAAATACAATGAACAAGATTTAGAAGAAGCTAAACTCTGGGAACAGTATATGCGGGTATATGAAGATTGTTTTAATAAATGCAATAAAGTGCCTTGGCATATCATTCCTTCCGATCAAAACTGGTACAAAGAATATTTAGTAGCCAATACCATACTTACTACATTAAAAAATTTGAAAATGCGTTTTCCAGGTTTGAAGAAATAACTATATTTCAGGTATAAAACTTTTATTATGGGAATGATTAAAGAATTCAAAGAGTTTGCTGTAAGAGGCAACTTAGTAGATACTGCAGTAGCATTTGTAATGGGGGTATCTTTTGGGAAAATCGTCACTTCTTTTGTAGATGGAATCATCATGCCACTCGTAGGGATGCTTACGGGCGGTGTTGATTTTAATGATAAAAAATGGGTTTTACAACAGGCAGTTGATGCTGTAAAAGATGCTACTGGAACGGTTGTTACCCCGGCAGTAACAGAGGTCTCCATTAAATATGGAGAGTTTATGACTAATCTAATAGACTTTATAATAGTGGCTTTTGCCGTATTTATGGTCATCAAAGCCTTGAATAAATTGAAAAAAGAAGAAGCACCTGCTCAACCAGCTCCACCTCCAGGGCCAACTGATGCAGAAAAACTACTCGCAGAAATTCGCGATTCTCTTAAAAAAGTGAATTAAGCCATATTAGTGGATAACTATTCTTGAAACAGGGCTGAAATAGGCCCTGTTTTCTTTTCTTTGTAAAAAACCGGAACGTGAGTACTGTAAACTATCAAATTAAACTAGATCAGTTTGAAGGTCCTTTTGACCTTTTGTTGTTCTTTATTGAAAGAGATGAACTAGATATCTATAATATTCCCATTACTAAAATCATCAACGACTTTTTAGATTTTATACATGGATCAGAAAAGTTGAATATTGAATTGAGTTCTGAGTTCATTTTATTTGTGTCTACACTAATGCGCATCAAAGCAAGATTATTGTTGCCAAGAAAAGAGATTGACGCTTCTGGAAATGAAATAGATCCACGCCAAGAATTGATCGACAAAATTCTTGAATACAAAAAGTTCAAAGAAGCAGCAGTACAAATGGCCGAAATGGAAGCCATGCGTATGTTGATGGTGAAGAGAGGAAATTTACAAAGAGAAATTTCTTCCATTGGAGAAGAAGCATCAGAAGGTACCGAAATACAGAATATTACTTTATTCAAGCTGATGAAAGCATTTGAAAAAGTAATGCAGCGGGTTCACGATCGTCAAAACAAACCTGTTCACACAGTAGTACGCTACAACTATACCATGGAAGGTAGCCGAGATTATATGCTCGATTTTGTGGGTAGAGAAAAGACGGTTGCATTTGAAAAAGTCTTTGAAATTTGTGAAGACCGCATACATGCCATCTTTTTATTCTTATCTATCTTAGAATTGTCTCAACAGAAATACATGAAACTATTGGTAGGGCAGGGCATGAATAATTTCATTGTTGAGTGGAATGAAAACAGAGAAGCTGATATTGCCGATGAAGGCTTAACAGAAGAGGAGCGGACTGAGCAAGAAGGAAGTTTTGAATAAACAAAAA